>NZ_CATKQK010000011.1:0-979761 GCF_949767185.1 Pseudomonas sp. IT-P100 | reverse complement strand
AGACGGCACCAGCACCGATGAGGCCTTGGGTTATTGAACTAGCGGGGTATAGGGACTCATCTTTTCCACGCGGAAACGCCATCGAGCGGCGCATCTGCCGCTCGCTTCCACCCGCTGAGCAGACGTGGGAACTCACTCTCGTAGTGCCCCCGCGCTGCCTGCGCCTGATGATGACCGCAAACTCCATCGGGCACTCTAGAGCCTGCTTGGAGTTGATCGATGGATGAAATTCCTAAGCCCCTAATCAATATCGATCTGGCGCATGCTAGCCCTATAGCTGGCGATTCCTTCGTACCACCAGCCCGCTGATGGTCATCCCCACCACTGCCGAAAAGCAGTCTGAAGGTTCATCGTATGGCGGCCTTTAGCACCTGCTCAATGAGCCATTGACCTGCACTTTTGAAACCTCCCTTCTTCACCTGGTCACCTATCGTTTGATTGCGTACGAGCAAACTTTGGCGTCACGACTTGTGTACCAGAAGCCCACGCGGAAAATGATAAGTGGTTAAAAAATCGACTTTCGAAGGAGGTTTCCCAAAATGTTGGTACTCATGAAAACAAGTCTCTGATCAGCAACCTGATGGCTCATCTGCTTCATCAACACATTGCTGAATCATTGCGCAGACAATGACCGGGGCGTCGACTGTATTGAAGCACTTCATTTAAGCTGGCATCGCAAGGGTCGAGTCGTTTTATCGATGGGAAAGTAAATTTCAACTGCGCGTTAGGGAATCACCAATGAGCACTGATTTAAAAGCCCTTCGGCAGAGAGAACGCACACGTAGGAAAGCGTTGTGGATCTAAAGGGCCTGTGTCCTGGCAACGAGCAGGCGAAACCGTATCTGGCCATCCTCGATGAAATCGATCACCAAGATCGGGAAGATTCTCGCGGTGAAGATTGCTCGATGTCGATTGGATAAACTTCGCGAAAGCGTGCCCGAAATTCAGTTTACGGGTACCGATGGCTATCCTTTCGTGATTGTGCTCGACCAGCACATCCCACAACCCTGGCATGCGAGATTCGAAGCCGCAAACGCCCTGTCCACGCGTTTGCCGCAGGGTAGCTACGCAAGCACTTGGCGCCTTTTCTGCGCGGTTGGGTTCACGACATGCGGCACCTCGCTTCACACAGGGAGCGTCGCACACATGATTAAATTCGATTCGAACACCAATGACGCAGAATCGTTGCTCAGACATTGTTTGAGCGTTGTTCCGACAGGTGATGATCCAAGACAGGTACGTCGGCTTCAAGTCGCCTTAGAGGCGCCGGTCGAGCACCTGCGCCCTGTCGGCCAGCAGAATCACTCAATCAGTTAGTATCGAGTGACCGGTGCGCGGCAGTACCGTAAAGGATGAGGCTGCCGAGATAGCTTGACGGGTGTGTCGCATTGAGGACGATCGAACACTCGCCTCACCCACCAGCAGTGCATTGCAGATGGGAACACGGCTTTCGCCATGGATCTGCCATCTTACTTTCCGGCAGTGTGTTCTTGAGCCTCATCCAACTCAAACAGCCGCGCCAGATCCGCGCGCGCTTCCTGCGCCGTCTGCATCACCTTCGTCGCGTCATCGTAGACCGCATGCTGGGCCTTGAGCAGCTGTTCGTCGTGAAGCGTGAAACGATGGATCCTCGCGTCAGCCTGAGTTTGAGTCAAGCCCAGCGCGATTAGTGTATGCCGGCTCATTTCCAGACTTGAATGATAGGTTTCCCGCACCGCATGAGCACCGATGTCCATCAGCCGATGCACATGCTGACGATTACGGGCGCGGGCAATGATTTTAATATGCGGGTAGAGCTTGTGCACAAGTTCGGCAGTCTTGATGTTGGCGTCTGCGTCATCGGTGGCAATCACGAAAAACTCGGCTTGCTCGACCTTGGCTGCGCTAAGAATTTCCTGTCGCATCGGGTCGCCATAGAACACCGGTACTCCGCTAAAACTGCGCGATAATTCGATGGTTTCCACCGACGTATCAAGCGCAACAAACTGGATTTTCTGGGCGCGCAGAATGCGGGCAACAACCTGCCCCATACGCCCCATTCCTGCAATCACCACACGGGGTTCGTCAGCATCTATCTCTCGGTATGTCTGCAGCACTACTACCGGTTGCACCTTGGATCTCACCAACCATGTGCTCACCAGAAGCAACAATGGCGTGAGGGACATGGACAGGGTAATTGCCAACACCAATAGGTCGTAAAGGCGCAAATCGAACATTCCGTGATCACGGCCAATCTTGAACACCACAAAGGCAAACTCACCCCCGGCTGCCAGCACAAGACCTAGGCGAATGGCACAGACCTTTTTCAAGCCCCCGGCCATTCGTCCCAACATAAACAGCAGTGGCATCTTGACGGCGATCAGCAGCACGGTAAACCCCAGCACCGCAACAGGCTCATGCAGTAGCAGGCTCAGATTAGCGCCCATGCCGACACTCATGAAAAAAAGTCCAAGCAACAGCCCCTTGAACGGTTCAATCTGCGATTCCAGCTCATGCCGGTATTCGGAGTCCGCCAGCAGCAGGCCGGCAAGGAATGCGCCGAGGGCCATCGAAATGCCCGCCAGATCCATCAGCCATGCTGTACCCATCACTACCAGCAGTGCTGTAGCGGTAGATACCTCCGGCAGTTTGGTCTTGGCCACCACGCGGAACACCGGGCGCAGCAAATAGCGACCTCCAATCACCACGATCGCGATGCTTACCAGTGCGCGCAAACTGTAGCTCACATCCTGGGCCGCGCTGACGTTCTGATCGCCACCCGACAACATTGGCACGATGGCAATCAGTGGAATCGCGGCGATGTCTTGGAACAGTAAGATCGCAAAAGCCAGTCGCCCATGGGGACTGGTCAGCTCCTTGCGCTCGGCCAGGTTTTGCAGACCAAACGCGGTGGACGACAGGGCTAGGCCGAGGCCCAGCACGATCGATCTGTTCAACGGCTGCCCGAACACAAACAGTGCCAGCATGCCCAGCACCGTTCCCGTTAGCAGCACCTGCGCCAGGCCGACTCCAAAAACTGATTTGCGCATCACCCACAAGCGTCGAGGCGACAACTCAAGACCAATGATGAACAACAACAACACCACGCCAAGTTCCGAGATGTGGGCCACGCTCTCCGGGTTGCCGATCAGGCTCAGCACGGAGGGGCCAATGATTACCCCAGCCAGCAGATACCCCAGCACCGCACCCAGTTGCATGCGCTTTGCCAGGGGGACTGTGAGCACGGCCGCGAGCAGAAACACGACAGCGGCTTGCAAAAGACTGCCTTCATGAGGCATGCGGATACTCCAACAACTAGGTACTGCGAAAGGGAAAAGAGTTCGGAGTTCAATCGTAGGCCCACGCTTTTAATATGAACAGCCAGATACGCAACAAGATCGACTCATCTGCAGCTCTAATTAAAGTGTTTCGCGCAGATGTTCAAAAAATACGCACGATCGTTCAATCTCCGCTCTGTGTAATTCTCAACGATTCCTCTATTCATGCGGGAGTCGACGGTTAACGCTAGTTATCCCTCTAAGCGCGCAGGGAAGTTCACCTATGCTGCGTGCATCCAAAGGCGCCGATGTGGTTTCAGGATGAAAAACAGTGTTGGAATCTTGCTCCATTTACTTACCGCTTTTGCTGCTGATTGGCTCCGGTGGAACAACATTGGCATCCGAGGCTTTTCAAGATTCACAAGAGCTTCTGGAATGTTCAAAGCTTGAGGTGCTCAGTCGAACATTTACCCCAACAATGCCTACCGATCAGCTTCCCCTCCTCAGGCAAGAGCTACACCCAAGAATTGGCTCAGGTTTTTTTACCTCGTTTGAGTCTGGTTTACCGCAGGCACTGTTGGCTTAGGTGTCGATGCCCATGCCTTTCTCGATTTGAAACTCAACAGTGGCAAAGGGCATTCCGGAACAGGGTTACTACCGGCGCCGAAGATAATTACTCCAGCGGAAGCGTTACCTTTAAACGGCGAGTTCCCCGCACCAACTTGGTGTTCAGTGAAATGATCTCGGAAACCCCGGTATTCGATACGGCAGACAAACACCCGCTACCAGAGTACGTCACCGGCCTGCTGCTCAATAGTCGAGAAATCGAGGACGTGCATTAGCAGGCAGGTCACGTCACCGCCTTTAAGAATCAGAATGCCTCGACCTTAATCGCCGCGGATTCCCCCTTTCAGGAAAAAGGGTAGAACACCATGCCGTCAGTTCAATCAGGCACCTAATTACGCCGATTGCTCGGCAATAGGTAAAGACAAATGCATCACACTTTCAGCGCGTCGTGTGCTTCCAAAGCGCGCAACGAGTAGATATAGGCAGCACCGGCATTGAGTGAAATTGCGGTGGCCAGCGTGGCAGCGATTTCCTCGCGAGTTGCACCTGCTTTGATGGCCGCATCGGTATGAACCCCAATGCAGCTATCACAGCGGGTTGTGATCGCCACCGCGATGGAAATTAGTTCACGCGTCTTGACGTCCAATACATTATTTTCGGCAGCGGCTTCACCCAAGGCCATATAAGCCTTCACCATCTTCGGGTTGCTCTTACTCAAACCCCCGAATGCCTTTTGAATATTAGGCAGCAACTCACTCCAGTTATAGAACATACCATTAGCTCCTTTGCGGGTTATTTGTACTTGTCGATTGAAAAAATCGGCGAACGGGGACTACTCAACATGGATTGATCAAATCATCAATAATAATTACTTGTATGAATTGAGCGCTCGATCAGCATACCAACCAAAAATAAGCCCCAAGCTAGTCCAGAGCACTAATTGCACGGCCATTGACGCCACTCGAAACTCTATTAGTAACGATGTAGAGAAACTTTCGGGAACCTCGTCAATACTTGGAAAGAGATAGCCCGCGCACGCGACAATGATCAAATACAAGATCGCGGCTCTAATTGAGCCATTGACTCGACCAAAACGAACCACAAATTTTTTCCCCGCCGACATCGCGATGACCATTGCCGTTAAAGAAACGAGCAACATGAGAAAAAATAGTGTCGTACGCTTTCCAATCGTCTCCAACAATCCCGCAGGGGGTGGGTTAGGTGGGTATTTCAATGCGGGAATTAAAATCACCGCAACAAACGCCGCCAGTGCCAACAACACGGACAAACTGCGCGGCCTCATATGCCCGAACCTACCCAACGAATAGGCAAAAACCAAGGCAAAAATACCGCCCAAGGAAACGCTGTAAACCGCTATGCCAGTAAATAGACCAAAGCTGCTTTGTACCTGCCGACTGACCAATTCCGGTTCATCCGACGAGTCTTTTTTTCCATGCACATGAGCCGGCTCTGCAGCACCATGCACGTGCAGAGGAACCGCATCTCCACGCCCATGCTCTGCACTCTCCTCAACCGCAATGGATCGTGAGAGCGGAGGCTCTCCGTATATCTTTGCGACCCCAAAAGCCAGGATGCCTGCCAATAGGCCTGCAAACATTCCCCCCAGGAGCAGTCGACCAATCATGAGAACATCCTTAAATCAATGGCAGGGGAAACCCAACATGTGGCGACTGTCGTGCACGAATTCGTGTACGTAAGCACCTTTAAATATAGCGGTCGCACCTTGCTCCACGCCCACAAAGTAAATTCCCAGCATGAGCAGCAAGCCAATAAAAATGGCCCATGGCAAAATTTCAGCTAGTGAGAATTTGGGTAGTGAAACGCTTGACTTCAATGGGTTCACAGCAGAAATAAAAACCATATACACCTCACAAAAGACGCGCGCAGAGCCGCAACGCAGATAGATAACTACTTTAACTGTTGCCAATTTTCGAATTTGCATCAAACAAGAACCTAAGGCCTGGCAGCCCCCGGGTTCAACTTTTTTTAATTTCACTCTACATCGGAAGAGAGTTCCGACTTCAAAGATGCATGTTCCTGGGAACGACTGCATCGCTCCCAAGAATGGATTAATTACTCAGAGGCCACTGCATCTGAACCAATGCCACCAAGCTTGATCTTGGTTGCGTGAGAGGCAACTTGGTTTGCACCCAAGTGATCAGAGCCGTCAGAGGCCAAGCCACCGGCACCCACATGATCGGAGCCATCGGACGCTACCGCACCGGCACCCACATGGTCGGAACCATCGGACGCTACTGCACCGGCACCCACATGGTCGGAACCATCGGACGCTACTGCACCGGCACCCACATGATCGGAACCATCGGACGCTACTGCACCGGCAACCACATGATCGGAACCATCGGACGCTACTGCACCGGCCCCCACATGATCGGAACCATCGGACGCTACTGCACCGGCACCCACATGATCGGAACCATCGGACGTTACTGCACCGGCACCCACATGATCGGAACCATCGGACGCTACTGCACCGGCACCCACATGATCGGAACCATCGGACGCTACTGCACCGGCACCCACATGATCGGAACTATCGGACGCTATAGAATTGGCGCCGATGTGATCGGAACCGCCCGCGACTACTTGTCCAGTGCCGCGCTCTGCACCACTGCGAGCCAATGCACCGGCGCCGACATGATCGGAACCGTCCGCAGCTACTTGTCCAGTGCCGTGCTCTGCACCACTGCGAGCCAATGCACCGGCGCCGACGTGATCGGAACCATCCGCGGCTACTTGTCCAGAGCCGTGCTCTGCACCACTGCGAGCCAATGCACCGGCGCCGACGTGATCGGAACCGTCCGCGGCTACTTGTCCAGAGCCGTGCTCTGCACCACTGCGAGCCAGTGCACCTGCACCTATATGATCGGCACCATCTGAAGCAACGGACGAGGATGTCGCTTGGGCAACCGAAGCCGCTTGTGCGTGTAAACGCAACGGCGATAGAGGGCCTAAGACGTATATTCCAATTGCTGATAATGCGAGCACGGAAAAAATCTTACTTTTCATAACTTATCTCCTTCACACCACTTCTATAAGTTTCGCTAAGGCGAATTCAGTCTCAGAACGCCACAACTCTAGTACAACAAACAAGACTTCTTACTCTGTCTCATTATACGAACCAGGCATTTTGCAAAAACGACAAAGTTATAACAACCCTATTATTTAAAGCCTTTACCATTTAACCGACAACGCACTAGAAAATTCAGTTCCAAAATTTGGATTTCCGCTTATCACTTCTAAAAACTTTCCCAAGTTACCAATATTCCGCATGATTTAGTCGCCACAGAATGGACGCGCTGCTATATACCAGTTATCCAACTGCAACTCCTCAGCCATCACCCAGAGACCTCACGAAAAGCGTCCGACCTTTCGTACTTAACAATCACTTCAGTTAAGTCTCTGGCCATCGCATGCATTTCTTTGCGAGTGAAGCTATCGCTGGTGAGCTTTACATAATTGAAGGCATTTAGGACACCTCAGGCGTCGAGGGCGACTGGTCACGCGAATCCCATCGCGCGTGTTAATCCATGAATGAAAATACCTCGATTCACAAATTCGAATCTTGAACATTTCACTCATTGTTTGACGATTACAACATCCGCGTCTTGAGATCGACGCTCAAGGCGCAGTAACTTTCCGGCGCCAAACACCTGGCGAAACACCAATGACTTTTTTGAAGACTCGCGTGAAATGACTCTGATCAGCAAAGCCGCAGCGGCCGGCGACGCCAGCAAGCGTCAGTGAGTGGCAGCCATGCAAAAGGTCACAGGCATGATAAATTCGCCGTTGAACTAGCCATCGATGTGGAGGTGTACCGACGGTAGACGCAAAGGCTCTAGAAAAGTGGGCAATGGACAAATTGCATGCCTTCGCCACCGACTCTAGACAGACTTCACCTTCTAGCTGCGCACTCATCATTTCCTTGGCTCGTCGCTCCTGCCACCGAGCGAGTGTACCGGGCAAAATCATTCTCCTAGGAGAAAATTCATCACGCCCCGAAACGTGAGCATGGAGCACAGCAGCCAGATGCTGGGCGAACAATGGCGTGAGCTTTTCAGGCTTTTCCAACGCGAGCAATGCAAGCTTGATCAGCCCTTCTATAACGGGATCTACTTCGCAATGAAAGCAATTCAGTTCAGTTAAGGTGATCTGACTGCTCGGATTTTTCAACCTGCCGAAAACCGTGTCTGCTGGCGACACATCGACCTCAATATAGCTAACCAGGTAAGGGCTTTGCTCCCCATCCAGGTCGATAAAAATAATACCGCCCTTAGGAATAACCTCCCCCAAAAGCGCGCTGGTATTCAACCAAAGTTGATGGGAGGCCAACTCTTTCAGTTTTACGGCGACGAGCACTGCCGTTCTTTTACTAGGGGCTATTGACTCGAACTCCATACGATCGGAGCCATGATCGAAGACCGAAGGCTCATATTCCTGTTGATGAACTTCTCTAGCAAACTCGCTTAGGGCTGCGTGAGCGTTTTGCGCGGGGTTGATTGAAGTAAGGGTTCCATTAGACATTGTTATCACCACGCGCCAAAGGCTGGCGCTAATTTAGAGCTGCACAAATGGTCACATTCCACCGTCAGCCTTTTTGGTAGAGCAGCGTATCGCTGATACTGCCGTCTACATTCGGCGCATAACGCCGTGCAACTAAAGAAAACTGTAGGAATTAACATCCCACCGGCACTAATTTCCGACTGCTGTAAGGCGAGCGTCACCGTCGATGCCGCCAACGACTGCAGTTGTGCAGCACCTAAAAGGCTACCAACCTCACTTGTGCTCACCAACATAAGTAGTGCGTCCAGCATGTCCATTTAGCAGTATCCGTGAAAAATTTACGTACAAAATTACGGTATCGGAAGATAACTAGCTCATGACCGTCATGTTGGATAGAACCAACAAACCGATGATCAATGTTCCCTAAGTAAGAAAATGTTTTGGACACATCCTCCCGAAGCAGTCCGGCTCACAAGCGTCAGCGAAAAAGGCAGCTACTGCCGGCAAGCCGGATAACTAAGGGTCGAGTGCGGGCTGCAATCGATCAGTCGAACATGTCCGGCTGGGTCGCTGCAACGTGGCTGTAGAGAGTCTGGAAATGCAACCAGCCAATGTAGTCACTACCTACATGCTCGCGACTGTACTGAGCAGTATTTTCCGACAACAGTTGCGGCTTGATACCCGTTGCTTCTACCAGCAGTTGCTGCTTACAAGCTCGTTCCAGCGCGATGAACCAGAACGCGGCATCGTCGATACTGTGGCGGCTGATGGTGAGCAGGCCGTGGTTCTGGTGCAGTACGCCACGATTGCGGCCGATCTGTCTGGCGACGGACGAACCACTTTCCTTCTCCACCGCCACCGCTCCGGCGGAAGCGCCAATGACGGCATGACTGTTGTAGAACGCAGCGGCGTCCTGGCTGATCATGTCCAATGGACGGCCAGTGGCGCACCATGCGGTACCATATGTTGTATGTGCGTGGCACATGCCCATGATGTCCGGATACTCGTCATGAACCGCAGCATGCAGCACGAAGCCCGCACGATTGACCGCGTAATCACCTTCAATGACGTCGCCTTTATGATCCACGAGGATCAGATTCGAGACCTTCACCTGCGAGAAATGTACGCACATGGGGTTAGTCCAATACAGATCTGGACGCTCTGGATCGCGAACCGTGAGGTGTCCGGCGAAACCATAGTCGAAACCATGCAAGGCGAATACGCGGCACGCAGCAACCAAGTGCTCTTTACGGTATTCACGCTCTTGTCCATGGTTGGAAAATTCGGGTAGCGCAGGGAAAGCCAGTCCTGTCTGCTCTGGCTGATAAAGCGATATCCGCGGGTGCCCTAGGTTGTCGGGGGCGAGCGCGAGCGAGACTGCGTGATCTTTCACGTTTGACATGATTATTCCTCATTGCAACAAGGTTTTGGAGCGATGAATTCAGCGGTTTACAAGGCGTTTGGGCATCGCCAGCACGAGGAAACTGCCGATCAGCAAAGAGGCGGCGAGGGTGTAAACGCCCAGGCTGATTGAATGGGTCGAATCGATAATCCAGCCAATGAGGTACGGGCTGACAAAGCCTGCTAAGTTGCCGACGGAATTCACCACGGCAATACCGGTGGCTGCTGCCGCACCTGCCAGGACTGCGGTCGGAAGGCACCAGAACTGCGCAATCGTCACCAGCACGCCGATAGTGGCAACGGTCAAGGCCAACTCGGCGATCACAAGATGTGTGCTGAACTGGATACTGACCAGCCAGCCGATGGCGCCAATGACGCCAGGCACCACGATATGCCAGCGCCGTTCACGAGCTGCGTCCGACATGCGTCCGACCAGAATCATTGCGATTGCCGCCGCACCGTAAGGGATGGTCGTGAGGAAACCGATGGTCAATGTGTCAGTGACGCCAGCCCCCTTGATCAGGGTGGGCAGCCAGAAGCCAACCCCATACAAACCCATGATGAAGAACAGATAGATGACGCTGAGCAGCCACACCCACGGACTGGTGAAGCCGTCACGCAGGCGGTGCTCCGTGGCTCCTGTGTTATCGGCCTCGATATTGCGGATCAGCAAGGCCTTTTCGTCAGCCGACAGCCATTTCGCCTCGGCGATCCCGTTATCGAGAAAAGCCAGTACACAAAACGCCAGGATGAATGAGGGCAACGCTTCGATCAGGAACATCCACTGCCAACCGGCCAGCCCTTGCACCCCAGACAGGTTGTGCATGATCCATCCGGACAAAGGGCCACCAACCAACCCTGCAATAGGGATACCGGTCATGAACATTGCTATTATGGAACCTCGACGGGCTGCCGGATACCAGTAGGTCAGGTACAGGATCACTCCAGGAAACAGCCCCGCCTCCGCAACTCCCAACAGAAAACGCATTACGTAGAACATCGTCGGCGAGCTAACGAACATCATGCACGCCGAGATGATGGCCCAGGTAAACATCACCCTGGCAATCCACAGGCGCGCCCCGACCTTATGCAAAATAATATTGCTGGGGACTTCGAAGAGAAAATAACCGAGGAAGAATATCCCCGCACCCAAGCCGTAGACAGTTTCACTGAACTGCAGGTCTGTGAGCATCTGTAATTTGGCAAAACCTACGTTGACCCGGTCCAGATACGCGGCCACATAGCAGGCAAACAAAAAGGGAATTAAACGCCACGTGACCTTACGGTAAAGTCGCGTTGCCTCATCTATAAGACCCCTATGCGGGGCGGCAACATCAAGGGCCATTACCAGTTTCCTCATCTTGTTATTTTTGAACTCGCCCTTCACCTCCCTTGGAAGGGGCAATAAGACGCTAAACGAATCATCGATGGTCTCCCCGCCTTTGACAAAAGGTGCATTCTCACGCATACATGAATCAGATTCCTCACCGAGCACAATTCGCCATGAGCCGCTCTCCTAGCCTACACGCGCTTCGCGCGTTTGAGGCTGCCGCCCGCGTGAGTAGTTTCGCCCGAGCCAGCGAGGAACTTCACCTCAGTCCATCCGCGGTGAGCCATCAAGTCCGCGCGCTGGAACGGCACTTTGGCCGGGCGCTGTTCGTGCGTGCAAATCGGCAGGTTTCACTCACGCCCGACGGGGAACGCTTATTCGTAGTGTTGACACAAGCGTTCAGTTCGATCCATGGAATTTGTGCGGAACTAAGCCCACCCGAACAAGCGCAAGGGCTATCAGTCCATTGCACACCGAGCTTTGCCGCCAAGTGGCTGGGCCCAAGGCTGCCGAGCTTCATTGCGCAACATCCCGAAATCCACATACGACTTTCTTCGAATGCAGAACCCTTCGACCTCATGCGACATGAGGGTATCGATATTGTTATTGCCTACGGTACTGCTCCCCACAGACCCGGGCTCACTACCCAATCACTCGGTCAGGAAGAATTGGTCGCCCTATGCTCACCGGAGTTCGCTCAGTCCAATGACTCGACTGACGCTAGCATCCTGGAAAAAGTGATTTGCTTGGACTCGTCATTCAGCCCGGTTCGCTGGTCGGACTGGTTTGCGTTGAACGGGCTGCCGTTGCCTACCTCTCGCAATGGACCTTCCTTTGATCGTGGCTCGCTAGTGGTGGCCGCCGCCGTACAAGGACTTGGCGTTGCGTTTGAGACACTGCGCTTTGCCCAAGCGGAAGTTGATGACGGAAGTCTCGTTCGATTTGGCGGCGACAGCGTGCACAGCATCAAACGTGACTTACACTTCCTCTGCTATAGAACACGCGATCAAGATTCAGCGAAAGTACAAAAATTCTGTCAGTGGATACTGGCCAGGACTGCTGAAGGAGAGAAATTGGCACTGTAAGTACCTCGCTTGAAGGCCACACACTTTATTAGCCTGATGATTCTGGACATCCCTTTAGGCGAGAATGCTCGCCAGATTGAGGTGTCAGATGAACAAATAACGCCATTTTTCCGCTGAATTCAAAACATGAGGCTGCCGACCTCGTACTCAAGCAAAACTACAGTTGCATCGAAGCCAGCCGTTCACTAGGCGTCGTCGAGTCGGCCCTGCGGCGCTGGGTTGATCAGGTTCAGCAGGAGCGCCAAAGCGTCACTCTCCAGAGTAAAGCGTTGCCCCCGGAACAGTAGAATCAAGGAGCGGGAAGCCTCGTCCGCCTTGAACGGGAAAAATCGATATAGAAAAATCTACCGCGCTCTTTATATCGGAAGATCACAAGCGTACACGCTGATCAATCAACTGAGCATCCAGCGCCAAATTAGAGGTGCAAGTAAATGCTCTAAGCGCCACATAAAATTTATACCCTATGATTTTGGTCGAATTGAGTGAGTCGAGGCGATTAGGTTGACATATTAGCGTCAACGATGGATCGCTTGTTCTGCAGCGAGAAAACCGAATGCATACCGACTCTGGGTTATAAAACTGCCCAAGAAGCCCGGCGCGATCTCAGACTTTTCTTGATGCATCTGTACAACTGGATTCGATCGCATCAATTCAACGATTGGCTGGCGTAAGATAGGGCCGAAGAAAAAATTAACGTCGTGTCCGGAATTAGTTGACCACTACAATAAGCCTCGGGGTCAGAAAGGCGTGTTTGCCGAACGCTTACGTATCCTCGACGTCAATAAGGCCTGCACACCCTTGCGGCGTGAGATAATCTCCTCACACCGCAAGCACTCAAACTTGAAAAAATTACATGCCTTGATAGACCAGTCGAGTGAAGAGGTCTGGATTGATTACGAACTGACCCCATTTAGCGTCAAATTCTTTTGTTGGCTTAGCAGCAATGACCTGCTCCAGTGTTTTCCCTTGTTTCTTCAGAGTCGCTACGTTGTCACGAATACTCGAAAGCATATCCCTGAACTCAACCAGCTCTTTACGCCCACTCACTTCACCATGCCCTGGTACGATCTGAGTGTTATCACCCGCCACTTTCAGCGCCACATCAACGGCCTTAATCGCACCGCCGATGTTACCGCCATGCTTGTTATCAATGAATGGGTAAACACCATTCCAGTAAAGATCTCCCATAAACAAAACGTCGGCTTGCTTGAAGTAAACAAACATGTCCCCATCGGTATGCGCCGGTTTGACCGGGGTCACAATGATGTCTTGTCCGTTGAACTTGAAGGTCTTCGGCTTGGTAATTAACACCGAAGGAACACCACCTTTAGGGGCCGGTGGAAACGTGTAATCCCAATCGTCGACACGGGAGGCCGTAGACATATGCTTTGCGGTGTTTGGAGTACCCGCAATAGTCGCCCCAGCGGCATGCAACCAGTCGTTGCCATTGGTGTGATCCCAATGCCAGTGCGTATCGATTACATATTTAACGGGCTTGGAGCTGATTTTTGCCAGCGCCTCTTCGATCCTCGGCTTAGATACCGCGATCCCCGCGTCGATCATGAACTTCCCGTCCTGCCCATCCATGACACCAATGTTGCCACCGGAGCCTTCGAGAACACTGATGTTGTCTCTTAATGGCACAATGGTAATTGGGGATATAGCCGCTTCGGCATTAATTATGTTCACTGGGCTCTCAGCCCAAGCGCTGCCAGCCATTAAGGACACGCTTGATACCACTACGGCCAAGCTTGCAAAGGCGGATTGCTGCAACTGTTGTTTTAATATGCTTTTGATCGGCACTTCAAGTTCCCCTTACTCAGAAAATATCGAGATCATCAAAAACCCAACCCACCCATTGAACCGTAACGATACTGATGGATAGGTAAAATTCACCTTGCGACCTTTCGTTTAAAAATAATAAAGCCTGGCGAATAGACCGTATTGATCGTTTTTGCGTAAAGTTGACACTTTGCGTGGTGCACTCTAGGCGTCCCCTTGTGAAAACTCACTTTCTCTCTGGCATACCCCACACAATCACCGATATACCCTGATTTGCGTAGGGGAGCCATGTCACAAGGTCGCTTATCGATCCTGCCAAGATGTGCCAGGGGCTAGGGCTTTCCCCACCCCGAAAAAGCACACGGAGGGCTTCGCCTGCATTTCCCTATGACATAACTGGCCGGGCGCTGACACAAGGGACTGGTGGCAGCAAGATTCGTCTGCCGGATGATCTCCGATGGGCTTGAGCAATGAGCTTCTTGGTCGATCGAGCCTCGAAGAGTTCCACGCCACCGACCTAGACCCTTGAGCATCGTCGCCGATTCGAGTCTTGGTGGCTGAAAAACACAGATTGCGAAGCATTAATAATGCCTTGCTCCAGCGCAGCGCTATAGAAGTCAAATGTGCTGAATTTTTACAAGAAACAGGAACGTCCTAGTGACAGTATTCCATTCCGTACCAGCTATCTTGAAAAACTGATCCTAAGCGGTGAAGCACTAAAGACGCATGACTGCCGTTACCTGCGAAGGACAAGCCATTTGGAGGGGCCGACACATGTCGCTTATTACTCAAAAAGTCCCAATCTACTTGCTTGATGTCGCTTCAGCACTGAATGAACGACCCGCCTTTGCTGTAGGCGACTCAGTTCGTGTTGTAGTCCGTTTTCCCGTAGGGCACTACCGAGTGCCAATCTACCTACGCGGTAAAACAGGCATTGTAGAATCGATCATTGCCTCACCTGCTGTAGACAATGAAACCGAAGGGTTCGGCCAAAATGCCGGATCAAAACTTCACTATTACCGCATAGCAATTCCTATGACTGAAATCTGGCACGATTACGTGGGTGCTCCAACGGACAGTGTGCGCATTGAAATTTATGAGACTTGGCTAGAAGAGGATTCAAAATGAAACGACACGGCCACACTGAAAAAAATGAGCACTCGCACGATCATCTACACGAAGAGATCAGCGAAACGAGCAAACCTGGCTATTACGAAATCATGGAGACTGCGGTTAGGGAGCTTCTGTGTGAAAAGCAAATAATCCACTCAAGCGAAATACGACGTCAAATTGAAGTGCTCGATTCACGCACTCCAGCCTTGGGCGCTAAAGTAGTCGCCCACGCATGGGTGGATCCGGAGTTCAAAGCCCGCCTGATAGAGGACGGACGAAAAGGCTGCGAAGAGTTAGGTATCAGCTTCTACGACGATACCCAGTTGATTGTGTTGGAAAATACCAAAAAGGTGCACAATTTAATCGTCTGCACCTTGTGCTCTTGCTATCCACGTCCTGTACTTGGTTTACCACCGGACTGGTATAAGCTAAAACCATTTCGAGCTCGGGCCATCTATGAGCCACGCGCTGTACTGGCAGAATTCGGTACTACCATCCCTGACGATGTGGAGATCCGCGTAAGCGACTCCACCGCTATCGTCCGGTACCTCGTTCTGCCCATGCGTCCCGACGGTACTGAGAATCTCACTGAAGAGCAGCTCGCCGCACTTGTGACGCGTGACGCCATGATTGGTGTCGTCCGTGCCCTTGATCCATCAGAGGAGCAGAAGAAATGAGCACTGAAGAATTGATGAAACGTCTGCCCAATGACATTGGCGGCATGCCCGCTGACCCTATCGTTCAGGTGGAGCATGTGCTGGAGCCTTGGGAAAAACGTTGCCACGCACTTGCGGACGTTCTCGACTTTCACAAGATCCTTAACACCGAAGAAAAGCGTCGTGGTGTGGAAGCATTGGGAAGCGAGATGATCGGCAAATTGTCGTATTACGAACGCTGGATCGTCGCATTTGCCAATATTTTCTTTCAGAAAGGAATTCTCACACCTACTGAGCTCGCAAAGAAAATGGCAGAGGTAGAAACAAGAGATATAAGTTAATGGTTTGAGTAGGCTCAGCCATCGGTATTATCGATCGGTGCGGTCGATGTACTCAACGGACAATTTAGCGACTGGCAGCAAATCCCTTCGCATTGAAAGATGCCAAATATTTATTTTCGATAAATTACGGCGCTATACGCTGCCGCTATTAAAAACAAAAGTACTTCCTAAAATTCTAGCGATTACGTGCAGCGCCTTAACCGGCGCGATCGCTTTAAACTTAGACAACCAGGACTTTTTAAATGGACATTGATGGCTTAATAACACGGGCGAGCAAATATACTTGGGCCGACACAGTAGATCGCCTCCTTGGAGCAATGAGACAACTTGGCATAGAACCTATTGCACGAATTAATCACGCTGCAGATGCTCATAAAGCTGGCCTTCCCTTACTTGCCTCTGAAGTCATTATCTTCGGAAATCCAGCAGTCGGTACATTATTGATGCAATCAGCTCCAACGATAGGACTTGAACTCCCCCTTAAAATCCTCGTCTGGCAGGATGAATCGGGGACGACCAACGTCTCTTATAACCAACCTGAATGGCTGGCCAATCGACACGGTCTCGAATGCCATCGCGACCGTATACGAGCAATTAGCCAAATGATGAGAAAATTTGCAGAGCTCGCCGTCATGCCAGAGCTAACAGATACAGCGATCATTAAGCCCCCCGAACTCAATCAACAACAAATTTCAGTGAGAAAAATCATGAAAAATGATGTAAATGGAAAATCGCGTCTTCAGCCAGAGCTAAACACGCCCTATATCCTGGACAAAAACGAGACTCTGGAATTAGCCGATGCATTAAACGTGTTGCTTGCAGACGTTTTTGCCCTCTACCTGAAAACGAAAAACTTCCACTGGCATATGTCAGGGCCTCACTTCAGGGATTTTCATCTTCTACTGGACGAGCAGGCAGAACAGATTTTCGCGTCCACCGACGCCATCGCTGAGCGGGTCAGGAAAATTGGCGGGAACACCATTCGCTCTGCTGGCCACATCAAACGCATCCAGCGTCTGAAAGACAACGATGCCGACTTTGTTGCGCCAGACGATATGTTGGCTGAACTGCGCGACGACAATATCCTCTTGGCCGGTTTCATGAGGATGACACATGAACTATGTGATCAGTTCGGCGACATGGCGACTGCGAGCCTGTTAGAAAACTGGCTGGATGAAACCGAACAGCGCGTATGGTTTCTCTTTGAATCGGCAAGAAAAAGCTAATTGCTTGGTTTATCCGCTTAGCCAAGGGATAAAAAAACCGCCGGTGTTGATACTGGCGGTTTTTTTAGGATGGGATTTTACCTTGTCGAAAACGCAGTATTGCAACCAGGGCGACGCTGCAAAGCGCCTTTTACTCAGTATCAGCTGGTGAGTTTCATCGCTACCTTGGCAATCAGTTCACCTTGATGACGAGCGCCATCCAGGTCGATCTCGGACGGCAGACGAGACCCATCAGGGCCAGCCACTGTCGTGGCTCCGTAAGGCGCACCACCGACAATTTCGCTCACGTTCATCTGACCCTGGTGGCTATAAGGGAGGCCTACGACAGTGATGCCAAAATGGAACAGGTTAGTGATGATGGAGAACAGAGTTGTTTCCTGGCCGCCGTGCTGAGTGCCTGAAGACGTGAACGCCCCGCCCACCTTTCCATTCAACGCACCACGAGCCCACAGCCCGCCCGCTTGATCTAGAAAAGCCGCCATTTGACCGCTCATGCGCCCAAAACGAGTACCTGTGCCAATGATAATAGCGTCGTAGTGCTCAAGCTCATCAATCATTGCTATCGGGGCCAGTTGATCGAGCTTGAAGTGGGACATCCGCGCAATATCTTCGGGTACAGTCTCCGGCACGCGTTTAATATCAACTTCCCCACCGGCGTTTCTCGCGCCTTCGGCTACGGCTTGAGCCATGGTTTCGATATGACCATAAGAGGAATAGTAGAGAACGAGAATTTTAGCCATGAGGCAACTTCCTTAATTTCGCGCTCGGAACGGCACGACAGGTGGCAATGTCCCACAACCACAAACTTTAAAATAGAACATTTCAGGCTAATTTATTCTACTTTTTCTCTCGATGAAGACTCTCAAAATAGGTCCTTTTTTTTAGAATCTGTAACTAGAAAGTAGCTATTCTTGGCGCACGACTGCTATTCAAATATACCACCTAGTGTCAAGCACAAGTGAACGCAGCATAGAAATATTGAATTCTCGGAATTGCGATCAGAATGAGATTAGAAAGAGGCCACTCCCTAGCCTCCTGAGAGCTACTTCGGCGCTTGGGCCGAATAGCTGTTCATAAGGTATCGATAACTCGGGATCCTACCCGCCAGTAGGTTGGCCAGCCCTTCGATGTCATTACGCCAATCACCCTGTAACTCACAAGCCAGGGCAAACCAGTTAATCATCTGCGCCCCGGCAGCGGTCATTCGTGTCCACGCCGCTTGCTGTACCGTTTGATTGAAGGTGCCGGAAGCGTCCGTTACCACGAACACTTCAAACCCTTCAGCCAACGCTGACAGGGTAGGAAAGGCTACGCAAACGTCAGTCACGATTCCAGAAATGATCAGTTGCTTACGACCTGTTGCCTTGACTGCGTTAACGAAATCAACGTTATCCCACGCATTAATCTGGCCAGGTCGAGCAATATACGGCGCATCCGGAAACATTTCTTTGAGTTCTGGAACGATCGGGCCATTAGGGCCGTTCTCAAAACTGGTGCTCAAAATTGTCGGCAACTTGAAAAACTTTGCAGTTTCCGCAAGCGCCAGCACATTGTTCCGATACTCGACCGGAGAAAAGTCCTGCACTAACGCATTCAGGCCCGTTTGATGATCTACCATCAAGCAAACTGCTTCATCCTTATTAACGCGCCTATAGACTGAATTGCTCATATCTCATACTCCATCTCGGGTGTTTATAAAATTTTAAACGTTCTTTTTCCGACATCCAACTCATCTAGGACTCACGGAAATAGTTCTGTGGGTCAGGTGACAGCCAGACAGAAAATAAACACGTCGCAAAGGGCATCATCCAATAAACGACAAAAATCACGATGGTGAGGGTTATTAAAAAAGTACTGATCACATAACCTGACAACCAGGCAAACATGGAGAACACTGGCCCCCACGCCAAAGGAACCAACAGGGTCAACGGTAAAATAACCGTCATCGTAACGACCGCCTGCTTCCAGCGCGGTGGATTAGCCTGTTCATCCAACGTGGAAAACCAGAACTCCTTGATTGGCACCACTTCTATTAAGTCACCGTCTGCCAGCATGTATGTGGCATCATCTACAAGCTTGTGCCGCTCAGTCGAACTCAGCCAACGCTGCATGGCCACCGCACTCTCAAACCGCAAGACGCTGGTATAAGAGGTTAGCCCTTGGTTCTTGCCAATCACCACGTCCACCCCTAAATGACCAGGAAAGGCGCTCGCCACGCCCACGATATGGTGCAGCCAGACTTCATAAGGTCGCTCTAAACCTTTTTTGATCCTGTGTTTGACTACTAATGTTACAAGTTCAGTGCTGGATGACCGGGTCATCAAAAATCTCCCACGAATAATGTCTGCCCTCGGCAAAAAAAAAGATTGACACTCACTCCTAAATTATTGATTTTTACTTACCAGGGGCATAGTAAAACCTCCGCCAATCAAGAGATTGGATATCTATGCTCTTTTTGGCCTAATGCGCAACGACATATGCATTGAGAAAAGAATGTGTTGCCGATCTCAAAAAAATAAAAATCCGATAGAAATGTTCAATAATCAAAATGACAGGTATTTTAAATTAAGCATCGCGTCAAGCTGCGAGCAAAGCGAAATCGGTCAGTCGGCAAAGCGCGTCCCACAGTCATCGTCCTATGAAAAGCCAGTCATTTACTAAGGAAACATTATGGAACTTTCGAGAAAAACCTTGCTCAGTCTATTTGAACAACTGGGCCTTCCCTCTGATCAGAAGAGCATCGATCAATTCGTCGCTATGCATTCTCCAATACCCCGGGGCGTTCTTTTGTCCGAGGCTTCATTTTGGACAACTGAACAAAAATTACTCCTCAAAGAAGAACTACTAAATGATGCGGACTGGGCTCGCTCGGTAGATGAATTAAACGCAATGCTGCATAATGATAATTAAATAGTCGCGTCCACACTCGAATCCTTGCCTCCGAAAAGCTACCGATTCCGGGGCCAGCCAGCGACTTTTTCGAAGTGACTAAGCGACAGTTTGCTGTTTGAATAACCTGCCTAACATCAGAAGCCGAACGGTTAGAACGAACAGCGATATAATAACCACATTTGCCATTAGAAAAATAAACGGCGCGGCACTCGCGAAGAAACTATGCGGGGCAATAATTCCTGCCCGCAAGCACGCGAGGGTTAAGGCAGTGACACCAAAACTGAACGCCCAAAACGAGGGGTTGAATCCCGACCTGAAAAACCAGGGTATCAGGCGTATTAAGAACAATAGCTGTACAAACCCATACCCCATCAGGCCAAAGAACAACAAGTCAACCTGTTCACCTGAAACACTAAGGTAGGCGACCGCCGCTACGACAGGCGGCGCCAGCTGGATACCTAACGTCGGCCGGATAGCAGTGGCGAGCTCATCCTCAATTAACAAACGATTGATTAACGTCGACTCCAGTGCCAACCATGAAAACAAACCAGCACCAAAGAACAGTTTACCGAGATCAACATAACCAATCCCTGTCAGTGCAATGGCTGAAACAAAATTCCCTGCAACCGTTGGCAAGTACATGACTGCGGTGGTGTCTTTCAGTTGGCGACCTCCGCGCCACATCCCAGCAAATCTGTACATTGAAAACCCTAGTTGCCCAATCACAGAGAGCACGATCAATGCCACCCCTAACGTAGGAAATAATGCGTAAATCCATGTGCTAACAAGCAATGTCGATACAGGCACAAGCACAATAAAACAGCATTGAACAGGGTGGTTAAGTTCAGCAAAAGCGAACTCTAGTTGACCGATCCACTTATAGACAAAACCGATAATTAACGCGAACCATATTATCGCCGTTAACGCACACAGCACATCCGCTATCCAATGAGAAATATCCCAATAGGATTGCGCCGTGCGCCAGCAATTACTCAGCCCGGCCATGCCCAGCACAATGCCAAATGAGGACGAAGGCAAGACGAAACGACTTTTTGTTACATTGCTCGCTAATGGCTGAGTTTGAGTATTCACAACACCTTTTCCATTTCCTGTAATTGTTTAACAATTAATTCTTACAAAACATCAATACACTTCAAAACGGAAAACCCATTGCAAATTATCCAATCCTACGACACATACGTATTGACGCTTTCTTGCAAAATTAGAACGTTTTCTTCTGAAATCCTAAGTGGCTGCTATGCATGGCTGCGTTCGACATCGCTAGAGAAGACACATAACACTGAACTGGTCAAAATTTGCTGGAAATCTATCAAGAATCTATTGGCACATTAGTGCGAGTATTGAGCGAATAAATCCGCGACTTTTCGATCCACCCCCCGCAGTGGCTAGATTTGGTAACTTTTTTATTGAAACGGGTGATTACCTGAGTAACTTACACCCCTCCCTTGAAAGGAGCGCAACATGAGCGATTCAGAAAACGGGGGGCAAACTGTCCCTATCGTACAAACCGAGCATGAATTCCAACCTTGGGAGAAACGCTGCCACGCACTCGGTGACGTCCTTGAGTGCCACAGCCTCATCAACAGCGCCGAAAAATGCCGGAGTATCGAAGCGCTTGGCCAGGAGATGGGTGACCAGCTTACCTACTACGAACGCTGGATTGCGGTCTTTACCAATATCCGCTTTCAAAACGAGGGGCAACGAAGCATATGAGCACCCCGCCCCCGCAACCTGCGTCTTGTTTCTATGAAAAAAATCCTTCTCTGGTACTCTCACGCCGGGCCTTCGTTGAGGGTGTAGGTTCGTTGCTGCTGATGATGGCCGTGACAGGGTCGGCCCTCACAGGGCAACGCTTATCCGGAGGTAATCACGAACTCGGACTGCTGGTCAGTGCGTTCGCCACCAGCGGCTCTCTTGTGGGTTTGATTTTGGCCCTTGGTAGTGTCTCTGGGGGACATTTCAATCCACTCATCACCGCACTGCAATGGCTCGCGGGTCAGCGTTCACTCAAGTGTACTTTGAGTTACATAGGGGCTCAGATCACTGGTGCGATGCTGGGAGCCCTCTTGGCCAACATTCTATTTGACAGTTTGGCAAGTGAACCGTCACCGGTGGTGTTGAACTCCAAGTGGATACTCAGCGAAATAGTCGCAACCTGCGGCCTGATGATCGTCGTCTTTGGCTGCATCCACAGCGAAAAGGCTCTGACTGGGCCCTTTGGTGTGGGCGCCTGGTTGTTGGCAGCAATCGTAGCCACACCCTCAGCATCGTATGCCAATCCTGCGATTGCCTTGGCGGCCATACTTGCCTCTGGCCCGGTTGAACTTACTGTCTCTTCGGCGACCTTCTATGTCGCGGCAGAAATCGCCGGCGCTCTCTTGGCTTATGTCGTCATTTCGATTGCCTATCCGCGAACTCCCTAGTGGGATGATAGCGTACCCCATTTTCTCAACAGGCTTTGCGCTGCCCGGCAAAAAGGCCCAACTAAGAGCCCGTGCTCATTTTTACAATGAGATTTAATTGGTCAGCCAGGACTCAACTGTGCTCGCACCATGCTTCGTCTGCCATTATTTCAACGTTTTGTGGTTACCGCTTTGTTCAACGACCTCACCGCTGTGAGGATTTTTATACACTTTCAGCTTCCGAGTTTTACGAGTGCTGGCGCTAGAGGTCACAGGCTTCGCGCCAGATGGTTTTACTGTGGATCAAGCAAGTTGATGACGTACTTCAAGCGATAGTCATACTTGGCGATAAGCTCACGAAGTTTGGTTTCAAATTCAATTTCTTTTTCAGACCGGCATCACCTTTCACCGCATCAAGGGTCTGGACTGCTCTATCAAGTGCTTTTTGAGTTGAGAAATGCCGCAAGCTTATACATGAAAACCTCGGAAAACGACTATTGTAGAATTATAATTATCAACTAACAGCGCATAATTATATTTAACCATATCTAGTTCATTAGTACAGCCATGAGCGATATAAGTCAATTTTATCAGTGTAAACGAAACGCTATTTAGCCTTTTAGCAGATGGCGAATACGAACAGATTTTCCTGCCAGCAGAAAATGCCGAACAACCAATTCAGTCTTCAACACCCCGCGCGTCACTCGATCATAATGATCGTAAATGGTCGAGCCAGGACTCAAAAAAAAAGTTCAATCTACAGTCCCGGATTTTCAGTGTCCTGCATTAGCTGCCAGGAGAAAAACCATTGAAGTGTCACATATGGCGCGCCTCTACTATGTATGGCAGCCTTGAATCCCTCGATGTCGGCCGTATCAATTCCACACTCGACCATGATTATCACCGGCCTACGCTGAACATCGACGTCCGCATTAAGGAATGATTAGGGCCAATACAGTGAAGGTGCCAAGTCTTCAGCGCTCAGTACAGGACACCCAGCACTATTATCACTGCAGCCACACTCAGTGATAGCGAGATGGACTGCCAGCTGGCGACTATCCCCACAAAAGGCCACCCATGACTCATTTTTACAGAGGTCGGGAAGTCCCACGACTAGAGTTCAGCTATATCTTTGGAGTTATCGCTTTCCGCGTCGCATCAAGTTGGTGCGAATATTTCTGATTTTGTACTGATTACACGCGCTGTTGCGGTGAGATTGCTGTTACGTGAAAGCAGGGACGTACAAAACTAAGCAATGCCGTTCAATAGCTGAACACCTCTCTATCAATACTATGAAATGGGTTTTTTTAGTGAGGATAAGGCTATGCAGCGAAATTCCGATGACGAGACGATAACTGACAACAAGGGCGTTTCACTGCCAAGGCGGGACTTCCTCACCGGTGTTGCCGCAGTGACCATACTTGCGAGCGTGCCCTTTGGCGTCATGGCAGCAACGCAAAAGAAGGTTCAATCACATCCAGCAGGGAGTAATTTCGAAATGACTACAATTAAAACCAAAGATGGCACCCAGATTTTCTACAAAGACTGGGGCCCGAAAGACGCCATCCCCATCATGTTCCACCATGGCTGGCCGCTCAGTGCTGATGACTGGGACAACCAACTGATGTACTTCCTGCAAAAAGGCTACCGCGTCATTGCCCACGATCGTCGTGGTCACGGTCGCTCAACGCAGACGTGGCAAGGTAACGACATGGAAACCTACGCCGCTGACGTGATTGAGCTGACCGATGCGCTCAATCTCAAAGGTGCCATCCACGTCGGCCACTCTACCGGTGGTGGCGAGGTTGCCCACTATGTCGTGCGTGCCAAACCAGGTCGTGTGGCCAAGGCTGTACTGATCAGTGCCATACCGCCGATTATGGTCAAGTCCGACAAAAACCCAGGTGGCCAGGACATCGGCGTTTTCGACGGGCTGCGTAAGGCTCTATTCGAAAACCGCGCGCAGTTCTACGTCGATGTGCCATCGGGCCCGTTCTACGGCTACAACCGCCCAGGAGCCAAGATCTCTCAAGGCACAATCAATAACTGGTGGCGTCAGGGCATGATGGGCAGCGCCCAAGCTCAATTCGATTGCATCAAGGCTTTCTCTGAGACCGACTTCACCGAAGATTTGAAAAAGATTCAAGTACCTACACTCGTGATGCACGGTGGTGATGACCAGATCGTGCCTTACGAGAACTCAGCACCTTTG
Organism: Pseudomonas sp. IT-P100; assembly: GCF_949767185.1. Taxonomy (NCBI): domain Bacteria; kingdom Pseudomonadati; phylum Pseudomonadota; class Gammaproteobacteria; order Pseudomonadales; family Pseudomonadaceae; genus Pseudomonas; species Pseudomonas sp. IT-P100. The sequence continues at coordinate 954,931 of NZ_CATKQK010000011.1, read as the reverse complement.
GCAGTAAAGCTGCTGAAAAACGGCACCCTGAAGAAATATCCAAGCTTCCCACACGGCATGCCGACCACCAATGCCGCTGAAATCAACGCTGACATCCTGGCGTTCATTCGCGGTTGAAAGCTCGGCCATAATCGACCGATGTCTAATATTGTTTGGTTCTTAACGGAATCCTGGGAAACACAGAAACAAGAACGCCGATTTGTTGATGATGTTCGTGCGAGCAAACACATCTAACAAACCGGCGTTTTTATGCGCTAGCGTGGGCCGGTGAGGTAGAAGGAAGGCAGCCCTGATTTCGATAGATACTAGGTTACTAATACACCCTATGCGGACTGGTACCTCCAGAGAGTGCCGCTAGCTCTCATGTGAGTTACCCCCCTCAAAAATATGTCCCTGCGATAATTATTGCTGAGCCATTAGGCTAGTCAGGGCAATCGAACGAAGTTAACGGGCGATACGAGCCACCGGCAATACACTGTCCAAAGCTGATCAACCCGCGTCGTGAAGCTTTGACTCATCATCTCTCTTCGCATGCCCCAATCCGGGTCGGCCGGCACACCCGCAAGATGCATCGTTCCCCTGCACCACCTACTATTGATGGCATCCAAAACGCCCATCACTTTCGGGCAATTACGACCGTTTGCTCGATTTCAGCACGGCGGTCACCGGAGGCCTGTTCTTCGTTCCTTCAGCAGACCTGCTGGAAGAACTGGCGGATCGTTGAACCAAAGAAGTGCCCGCTCCGTTGGCGAAGTCAGAGATTGCAGTGGCCATCATCTCAAAGGTAGTATTGAGAACGATTCACACTAACATCTGGAAAACCAACCGGTGCAACCTCCTCCGACCAGCAAGCTGGGCTTCTTTTTCAGCGACCATCATCGCTGGCTGCTGCAGCATATCCAGCGGCGACTGCGCAATCACGCGGACGCTGAGGACACCGCCGCCGATACGTTTTGCCAGATGCTGACTGCCCGGGTAGACCCGGACAGCATCGAACAACCTCGCGCTTACCTCTCGACCATTGCCCGACGCCTGATCTTTGATCGTCATCGCCGGCGCAAGCTGGAACTGGCCTACCTCGAACGCCTGTCCACGCTGCCCGAAGCGTTCGCCCCTTCCCCTGAAGAACAGTTGCAGTTGATCGAAGCCCTGGTTGCCATCGACCGGGCGCTCGACGGCTTGCCAATAGTCGTCAAAGCCACGTTCCTCTACAGCCAGCTCGACGGTTTGAGCTACGTGGCGATTGCACAAAAACTGGAGCTGTCGGAGCGCACGGTCAGCCGTTACATGAAACAGGCATTGAGTCAGTGCTACCTGAGCGAGTTGGCGCCATGAGCACGCCGCGTCTCGATCCGGTCAGCGAGCAGGCCATCGACTGGATGGTGAGCCTTCGTGCCGGCAAGCCCGATGCCGCACTGCAAGAACGGTTCAACGCATGGCTGGCGATGGATCCCGCCCACGCCCGGGCCTGGGCAACATTGCAAGAGCGCCTCGGGGCTTCCTTCAACACCATTCGTGCGCTGGATCGGCGCCTGCCCGGTCAGGCCGACGAAGCACGGCAACTGCTGCTGCAACCCCACGGTTCACGCCGCGATGCGCTGCGCGTGATCGTCGGCCTGGGCCTGCTGGGCGGCGGCGCATGGCTGGGTGTTCGCAGCCCGCTGGGTGACTCGCTGCTGGCGGACCTGCACACCGTCCGCGGCCAGCGCCAGGACTTCACGCTGACCGACGGCAGCCGCCTGAGCCTGAATGCCGACAGTGCGGTGGATCTGCGCTTCGATGACCAGCAAAGGCTGGTGATTCTGCGCCACGGCGAACTGGTGATTCAGGTCACAGCCGACCCCACGCGTCCACTGCGCGTGCGCACTGCCCAGGGTGAAATACGTGCACTGGGCACCCGATTCCTGGTGGCTCAGGAACAAGACGCGACTCGCGTCGTGGTGCTGCAGCATTCGGTCGAAGCCCGTCTGTTCGACGGTGCGACGCTTGACCTGCAGGAAGGCCAATCGGCCTTGTTGTATGAAGGGAAAATTGCCCCGGTGGCTGGCGATCAGCGTCATCGCGCCGATTGGCTCAGCGGCCGATTGAATGTGCTGGACGAACCTCTGGAGCAAGTGGTCGACGCGCTACGTCCTTACAGTAGGGGTTTCGTCCGAGTGGCGCCCGAGGTTCGCGGTTTGCGCGTCCAGGGCGTATTCCCGTTGAACGATCCCGATCGGGTGTTCACGGCGCTGGCAGAAACACTGCCGATTCGCGTGGATCGCTACAGCCCGTGGCTGACGCTGATTCGTCCGAAATAACCCGGCTGAACCACTTTTTTTGCAAATCGCTCTCATTCGTGTCCGGTTTTCATTTCTCGTCCCACCTATCTCCTGACACTTTCACATTTTCAGGAGAACGCTGTGTTCAACCCATGGCCCCACGCCCTTTCCGCCGCTGTCGCCCTGGCAACCCTGGCGAGCCCTGCCCTGTCACAGGCCCAAGACCTGACGTTCAACCTGCCGGCCGGCCCCCTCGCCAGCACACTGAATGCCATCGCCAGCCAGAGCGGCCATATCGTTTCATTGGAGCCTTCGCTGGTGCGGGGCAAACAGGCACCGGCGGTGATCGGCCAGATGCCCGTGGAACAAGCGATGCAAAAGGCGTTGGCGGGCAGCGGCCTGCAATTGCGAGTGACCGGACAAGGTAACTTCAGCGTCGAGCCCGCCGCCGACAGCGGCGCAGCGTTGCAACTGGGCGTGACCAACATCGTCGAACGCAGCACCGACGCCACCACCGAAGGCTCAGGCTCTTACGCCGCGCGAGCAGTGACCATCGGCAAGGGCACCCACACCCTCAAGGAAATCCCGCAGTCGGTCACGGTGATGACCCGCAAGCAAATGGACGATCAGGATATCGTCGATCTCAAGGACGCGGCCAACAAGACCACCGGCCTGGTCGGTGCTCAAGGTGTCGGCAGAGGCTTGATCCTCAGTTCGCGCGGTTTCCAGATCGATGACTGGCAATACGACGGCGTGCCGATCCCGCGCAACACCTACGCGCTGGGCAACTGGGCCACGCAGGACCTGATCTTCTTCGATCGCATGGAAGTGCTGCGTGGCGCGTCCGGTTTGCTGCAAGGCACCGGCAGCCCTGGTGGCGCCGTCAACCTGGTGCGCAAACGCGGCCAGAACGCACCGACCGTCACCCTCACCGGCAAGGCCGGCTCCTGGGATCACTACGGTCTGCAACTGGACGCCGGCGGGCCGCTGAACCAGGCCGGCACCGTGCGCGGCCGCCTGGTGGCCGACCAGGACAACAGCCACTCGTTCGTCGATTCCGAATGGTATGAGACCACCTCACTGTACGGCGCGCTGGACTTCGATCTGAGCGAGGACACGACCCTGGGTTTTGCGGTCAGCCAGTCCGACGGTGAATCGCGCTCGAATGTCCGCGGCTTCCCGCGCTACGCCGACGGCAAACCCGTCGACCTGCCGCGCAAAACTTACACCGGGGCGAAGTGGAACCATTCGGACATCGATGTCACCACGCTCTACACCGACCTGGAGCACCGTTTCAATGACGATTGGGCTTTCAAGGTTGGCGCTGTGCGCATGACTGAAACCAACAAGGCGAAGAACCAACGGGTGCAATCCAGTGGCAATGGCATCAATGCCGATGGCAGCGGCGTGCAATACGCTGACTTCGTAACTGACTTGGACTCCACCAAAGTCGCGCTGGACATGAACCTCAACGGCAAGTTCGAAGCCTTGTCCATGCAGCAGGAAATCATGGTGGGCGGCAACTACTCCAAGTACACCTCGGATGACAAATTCGCTCGGACCTTCAATAACAGTACCGACACTCTCTTCGACATTGATCACGATCGTCCCGAAATCAGCTACGACGGTTTGCTCAATAGCCCCGGAGGTCGTGGGACACCGAGCAAATATGACATCCGCCAAAAGGGCCTGTACGGCAGCTGGCGGGTCAAGCCGATCGATCCGCTGACCCTGGTGCTCGGCTCGCGGGTCAGCTGGTACGACTACAGCTACAAATCGTGGCGCCAGGACGCGACCAGCATCACCGCCGATCCTGAAAGCACCAGCAACGAAAACGGCGAAGTGACCCCTTTCGCTGGCATCGTCTATGACCTGAGCCGCGAATGGGCGGTCTATGCCAGCTACACCGACGTGTTCACACCGCAAACCGAACGCGATACCGGCGGCTCGGTCGTTAAACCGATTATCGGTACGAACTACGAAGTGGGTCTCAAGGGCGAGTTGATGGAGGGACGGGTCAATACGTCCCTGGCCCTGTTCCGTTACGACCAGGAAAACCGTGCAACGCTCGATACCGATGGTGGGCAAATCTGCGACGGTTGGTACTGCTCGAAGGCTTCCGGCAAAGTACGCAGCCAGGGTCTCGACGCTGAAATCAGCGGCGAAGTGCTGGACGGCCTGCAACTGTTTGCCGGTTATACCTACAACACCACCAAGTACCTCAAGGACCCGGACAACGAAGGCAAGGTCTTCAGCTGGTGGACGCCGAAACACATGCTGCGCGTCTGGGGCAACTACCAGTTGAGTGGCGACTGGAGCCGTGTCAGCACTGGCCTGGGCTTCGTTTCTCAAATCCACACTATTGGTTACGACCACTCCGTCAACGTACCGGGTTACACCGTGTGGAACGCCCGTGTCGGTTACCAGCTCACGCCGGAAATCGAGCTGGCGATGAACGCCAACAACCTGTTTGACAAGACCTACTTTGCGGCGGCGTACAACCAGATCAATGGCAACAATAACTACGGTGATCCGCGCAACGTGATGTTCAGTGTGAAATACACGCCGGAGTTCTGACACCGCTGATCATTTGCACAACGCCCTCCTCGTTCGCAAGCGCAGGGAGGGCGGTTACAGCCTCCTTAAGCTTGGCCCCGACTCCCTTTGAAAGCCTCACGCCGCGTATGTCGTTCTGCGGCGTAGGCTTCGCTCTGCTCACTGCTCAGCTCATCCCGACGCAACAACTCACCGCAATGTTCGCAAAGCGGTCCTAACCCTGCGGGCTCGCCACAGGTCTTGTGGGTGTACACCACCGCCAGGCCTTCCTCCGGCGACTTGCACCAGGTTTCCCCCCAGGCACGCAGCGCCAGTATCACCGAGTAAAAGGCCTGCCCTTTTTCGGTCAGGTGGTACTCGTAGCGTGGCGGGCGTTCGTTGTAGAGACGGCGCTCGACCAGGCCGTCAGCCTCCAGACTCTTCAAGCGTGCAGCGACCATTTGCGGGGTGCCGCCGGTCTGCGCCTGGATCTCGTCGTAGCGATGACTCCCCATAATCAACTCACGCAGTACCAGCACGGTCCAGCGGTCGCCCACGATCGCCTCGGCCCGGGAAATCGGGCAAAGGGTGTCGGGAACACTGGTATTTATCGACATAGGACTTGCCTCTTTCACAGTTACTATGATTATCATATCAACAAGATGCCCAGGCAAGTCCCCGGCACCGGTCACTCAACTTTTCGTGGAGAACATCGTCATGTCGAACGCCCCGTATCCGCTCAACAGGACCGCTTACCTGCTGGTCGATCCGTACAACGATTTCCTGTCGGAAAACGGCAAGGTCTTCCCCTTGATCAAGCCGATCGCCGAGCAAGTCGGCCTGCTCGACAACCTGCGCGCCCTCGACCGCGCGGTGCGCGCCCGCGACATTCCGGTGGTCATCGTACCGCACCATCGCTGGGAACACGGCGACTACGAAGGCTGGGACCATCCGACACCGACCCAGTGCAAGATCATGCACATGCACCACTTCGCTCGCGGGGAATGGGGCGGCGAATGGCATCCGGATTTCGCGCCAAAGGACGGTGACATCGTCGTCCAGGAGCATTGGGGCTCCAGCGGCTTTGCCAATACCGATCTCGATTTTCGCCTGAAGCAGAAAGGCATCACTCACGTGATCATCGTCGGCCTGCTGGCCAACACCTGCATCGAAGCGACTGCCCGCTATGCATCGGAACTGGGTTACCACGTCACGCTGGTGCGTGATGCGACTGCTGCCTTCCGCCCGGAGATGATGCACGCTGCCCACGAGCTGAATGGCCCTACCTTTGCTCACGCCATTGTGACCACGGAAGAACTCGTCGCCACGCTGGCACAGCAGGAGTAACCGCTGATGAAACTGACAGGAAACCTGCTGATCGGCGCCCACGATGTCCCTGCCACTGAAGGGACGATGAAAGCGCTCAACCCCGCCACCAACACGTTGATCGAACCGGATTTTGCGCTGGGTGGCGTGGCGCAAGTCCACCGGGCGGCAACGCTCGCCGACGAGGCATTCGACAGTTACAGCCACACCTCGCTCGCTGCGCGCGCGGCGTTTCTCGAAAGCATTGCCGACAATCTTGAAGCAGTCCGCGCAGAGTTAGGGGCCCGTGCCGCGCTTGAAACGGGCTTGCCGCAAGCGCAACTGGAAGGTGAGGCCACAAGGGCCGCCACACAGTTTCGCCAGTTCGCGGAGGTCGTGCGCAAAGGCCGCTTCCTGCAACTGGCCATCGATCCGGCGCAGCCTGATCGTCAGCCTCGCCCGCGCATGGACCATCGGTTGCAAAAAATCGCCATCGGCCCGGTGGCGATTTTCGGGGCGAGCAACTTTCCGATCGCCTATTCAGTGGCCGGTGGCGATACCGCGTCGGCATTGGCCGCTGGCGCGACCGTCATTCTGAAGGCGCACAACGCCCATCCGGGCGCTTCGGAAATCCAGGCGCGGGCTATCCAGAAGGCGGTGCAGGACCACGGGTTGCACGAGGGCGTTTTCTCGATGGTGCGCGGCATGGGCAACACGATCGGCGAAGCCCTGGTCGATCATCCGCTGGTCAAGGCCGTGACGTTTACCGGTTCGGAACAGGGCGGCATGGCGTTGTATCGCCGTGCGCAACTACGGCCCGACCCCATTCCGGTGTTCACCGAGATGACCAGCATCAATCCCACGTTCATCCTGCCCGCCGCACTGGCCGAGCGCGGTGCGCAGATCGGTGACGGCTTTATCGAGCGCATGCTGGTCAATGTCGGGCAAGCCTGCCTCAGGCCCGCCCTGCAGATCGCGATCAAAGGTGCGGGTCTTGAAGCACTGCGCGACGCCATGGTGAAACGCGTGGCCGAGGCCTCGGCGCGCACAATGCTGACGCCGGGGATCCATGCGTCCTACCTCAACGGTCTGGCCGCAATGGAGGACGCCGGTGCGCGCCGCGTCGCCGAAGGTTCGGCCCCCAGCGCAGACTTTGACGGCCAATCGGCGCTGCTGGAGGTCAACGGCCAACGCTTCCTGAGCGAAGCGGTACTTTCGCAGGAAGTCTTCGGTCCATCCGCGCTGCTGGTGACCGTCGAGGATGAAGCTGAACTGCTCGCCATTGCTCGCTCGCTCGAAGGCCAGCTCAGCGCCGCGCTGCACCTGGAAGAAAATGACTTGCCACTGGCCCGGCGCCTGCTGCCGGTGCTGGAACGCCGCACCGGGCGCATCGTTGTCAACGCGTTTGCCCATCCCCAGGAGGTGACGTACGCCACCGTCCACGGCGGCCCGTTCCCGGCCACTTCGGACAGCCGCTTCACCTCGGTGGGCATGACGTCGATCGAACGCTTCTTGCGCCCGGTGGCTTACCAGGGTTTTCCGGATGCGCTGTTGCCTGAGGCACTGCGTGATTTCAACCCGCTGAAGCTGCCTCGCCTTATCGACGGGCAATAGCTTGCAATCCAGCCCGGAAATCAAGGATCGACCTGGGCCATGAGTTCAGGAACCGTTTCCGGGCGATTGGCATAACGCTGCGCCAGCACCGCGCAGACCATCAACTGAATCTGATGGAACAGCATCAACGGCAGGATCAACACGCCTATGGTGCTGCCGGCGAACAACACCTGGGCCATCGGTACGCCGGTGGCCAGGCTCTTTTTCGAACCGCAGAACAGGATGGTGATGCGGTCTTCCTGATTGAAGCCGAAGGCTTTGCTCAGCACGGTGGACGCCAGTAATACCAGGCCCAGCACGATGCAGCAGACCACCACCAACCCGGCCAGCTCCCAGAGCGGAATCTGGTGCCAGATGCCTTCGATCACCGCCTCACTGAATGCACCGTAGACCACCAACAGGATCGAGCCTTGATCGACGAACTTGAGCCAGCTCTTGTTGCGCGCCACCCAGGCGCCGATCCAGCGTCGGGCGATCTGCCCGGCAATGAACGGCAGCAACAGTTGCACGCTGATCTTCAGAATCGCATCGAGCGTCGAACCGCCCTCGCCGTGCACATTCAGCAGCAACGTCACCAACAACGGCGTCAGGAGAATCCCGAACAGGCTGGAGGCCGCCGCGCTGCAAATGGCTGCCGGGATATTCCCGCGGGCCAGGGACGTGAAAGCAATCGCCGACTGCACTGTGGCGGGTAGCGCGCAGAGGTAGAGCATGCCCATGTACAGCTCGTCGCCGATCAGCGGCGAGAGCAAAGGTTTGAGCGCCAGGCCGATCAACGGAAACAGGATGAACGTCAGGCTGAACACCAGCAAATGCAGGCGCCAGTGGCCGGCACCGGCGATGATCGATTCACGCGACAGTTTGGCGCCATGCAGGAAAAACAACAGGGCAATGGCGAGGTTGGTCAGCCAGCCAAAACCGACCGCGACCTGGCCGCTGGCAGGCAGCAGGCTGGCGAGAACGACCACGCCGATGAGGGTCAGGGTGAAGTTGTCGGGCAAAAAACGGGGGCGAGTCATCGGTGGCATCCAGCGGTGGCGAGGAACGGTGCCCCGACTCTAACGCGCCAGCGGATTGCCGACTAACGCTAACAAGCCAGTAGATATCGGCAAAAGGACATAACCAGCGCTGAATGCAGCAAGTTGAAGCCGACCAGCATCGCGCGTCTGATTTCGCAAGCTTCGAACTACCAGGAACGCACTTTCAGCGGCGTTCCCCTCCATCGACCAGGACCGATCGGTGTTCGCCGGATTCGCACATGAATTCGTTAGCCTCTCTGACGTGCTCAATCATCTTCATGCAACTTGATGCCCCTCGCGTGCAGCAGATGCGGGACCAGCAGCACCAGCAACGTCAACGCCAGAAACGCAGCGGAAATCGGTTGCGTCAGAAACACCGTCCAGTCGCCCTCGCTGATCGATAACGCGTTACGCAGTTGTTTTTCCGCCATCGGCCCCAGCAGCATGCCCACGATCACCGGAGCGACAGGGAAGTCGAATCGGCGCATCAACACCCCGCCCCACCCGATCGCCAGCATCAGCAACAGGTCGAAAGATGAGTGACGCATGCCGTACACGCCGATGGTGGCGAACACCAGAATCCCGGCGTTCAGGTACGGCCTCGGGATTTGCAGAAGTTTGACCCACAACCCCACCAACGGCAGGTTCAGCACCAGCAGGATGACGTTGCCGATGTACAGCGAGGCCACCAGGGTCCAGACCAGTTCACCCGAGGTTTCAAACAGCAGCGGCCCCGGTTGCAGGTTGTAGTTCTGGAAGGCGGCCAACAGGATGGCTGCGGTGGCCGATGTCGGGATACCGAGGGTCAGCAACGGCACCAGCGAGCCGGTGGCGCTTGCGTTGTTCGCCGCTTCAGGGCCGGCAACACCCTCGATGGCGCCCTCGCCTTTGCTGGCAGCAAATTCTTTCGGGTATTTGCTGAGCTTGCGCTCGGTGGAATAGGACAGGAACGTCGGGATCTCCGCGCCACCGGCCGGGATCGACCCGAAGGGAAAACCGATCAACGTTCCCCGCAGCCACGCCGGAACCGAGCGCTTCCAGTCGGCGCGCGTCATCCACAAGGAGGACATGCGGTGTCGACCGGTTGCCTCTTCCTTCTGATACAGCAGGCTGTACAGCGCTTCGCCCACCGCAAACAACCCGACCGCCACCAGCACGACTTCGATGCCATCGACCAGCTCTGGAACGCCCAAGGTGTAGCGAGCGATACCGGAGGTCGAGTCCAGCCCGATCAATCCGACGGTCAAGCCAATCCCCAGGGATGCAAAGCCGCGCAACATGGACGCCCCGAGCACCGCAGACACCGTTGTGAACGACAGCACCAGAATCGCGAAATACTCCGCAGGCCCAAACTTCAGTGCCAGTTTTGCCACGATGGGCGCAAACAAAGTCAGCAGAACCGTGGCGATAGTACCCGCCACAAAAGAGCCGATGGCCGCCGTGGCCAAGGCTGGTCCCGCTCGACCATTTCGGGCCATGAGGTTGCCTTCCAGGGCCGTGACCATGGACGAGGATTCCCCGGGTGTATTAAGCAAAATGGACGTCGTGGAACCGCCGAACTGCGCGCCATAGTAAATGCCGGCGAACATGATCAGCGCGCCGGTGGGATCGACCTTCGCGGTGATCGGCAGCAGCAGCGCCACGGTCAGCGCCGGACCTATGCCCGGCAAGACGCCGATGGCGGTGCCGAGCAGGCAGCCAATGAACCCCCACATCAGATTGATCGGCGTCAGGGCCGAGGAAAAACCCATTGCCAGGCTTGCAAGAATGTCCACCCTGTTGATCTCCTGCGGCCCGAATCAGATCCAGGCGTTGACAAGCGGCGGAAGGGAAACCCCCAGCCCGGCATTGAACAGCCAGTAAATCGGTAGCGTCAGGGCTATGCCGATGGCGAGATCACGCAGCGGATGGCGACTGCCAAAGCCCCGCGCCGAGCAGGCGAACAACAGCGCGGCCGCCAGGACGAATCCGATCAGATTGATCAGCACGGCCACCCCCAACAACCCCCCCGTCACCCACGCCACACCGGCCTTGCCGCCAGGCAACACTTTGGCGGATTCGTCTTCGTGGTCCGCCAGTTCGCGAAAACCGCCGGTAAGGGCCTGATAGCTCAGTACCACGCCTACGCCCGCGAGGAATACCGCCACGGCATAGGGATAGACGTACGCGCCAAGAATGACGAACCCCATCTCGTCAGGGAAAAGAAAAGCGCCGTAGGCCAGCACGGCGCTGATGGCGATCACACCGACGCCAATCGCCAGTTGCACTGGCACGATTGCGCGCGAATGGCTCATGGTTTGACCAGCCCCACCTCGACCAGCATCGCCCGCAGCCGCACGTGCTCGGCGTCGACGAATTTACCGAACTCGTCACCGGTGAGGATGTTGGGCGACCATTTGTTGGTTTCAATATTGTCTTTCCAGACTTTGCTGTTGGCGGCGGCGACCACGGCGTCGGTCACTTCCTTGCGCTGCCCGGGTGTGAGATTCGCAGCACCGTAAACACCACGCCAGTTGCCGATGATCACGTCATACCCGCTTTCTTTAAGCGTTGGAGCATCGATGCCTGCCACGCGCTCCGGTGCACCGATGGCGAGCACACGGAACTGACCACTCCTGACGTACTGGCCCAGCTCGGCATAACCGCCGGTGATGACTTTGATCTGCCCTCCCAATGCCTGGGCAACCACTTCCCCTCCGCCCGCGAAGGCAACGTAATTGACCTTGTTGACCGGAACGCCCATTTTCGCGGCCAGTTCGGCAATGCCGATGTGATCGATCGACCCCTTGGAACCCCCGCCCCAGGAAATACTGGTCGGTTTGTCCTTGAAGGCTTTCAGCAGGTCCTCCAGGGTTTTGAATTCGGACTCCTTGCGCACCGCAATCACGTTGTATTCGGTAAACAGCCGTGCAATTGGCGTCACATCTTTCAAGGTAATCTGCGGTTTGTTCTGCTCGATGCCAGTCACCATGATCGCACCGACCACCAGCAGCGCATTCGGATCGCCTTTGGTGCTGTTGGCAAACTGCGCCAGCCCCAGCGTCCCCCCTGCACCCCCCTTGTTTTCGAAGGTGGCGGATTTGGCGGCGTTGGCTTCAATCAAGGCTTTGCCCAAGACGCGTGCGGTCTGGTCATAACCGCCGCCCACCGAACCGGGAGCCATGAACTTGACGGTATCCAGCGCAAATGCAGGCGTTGCAAGCACAGCGGTGCTGACGACAGCCGCGAGCAAAAGGGTGGATCGACGTAACAATGCAAACATGCGTTTTCTCCCGAGACTTTTGTTTTTATGGGGCACCGGTTGAACGTCGATCAGGGCAAATATCCCGATCAATGAACATCCATCTCAGGATAAGCGTAGGCCATGGTTAGAATGGCGGCATACAACACTGAATCACTTCATTTCAGGAAGACGCGTATATGGACGATCCCCGTGCCGATAGCCGCAGTAGCCCATGGTCGGTGTTCATCATTTTCCTGCGCCTCGGGCTGACCTCTTTCGGCGGCCCCATTGCGCATCTGGGCTATTTCCGGGATGAGTTCGTCACACGGCGTCGCTGGCTGTCGGAACACAGTTATGCCGATTTGGTAGCGCTGTGCCAATTCCTGCCAGGGCCGGCCAGCAGCCAGGTCGGCATTGCACTGGGCCTGTCTCGGGCGGGATATCGCGGGGCGCTCGCGGCGTGGGCCGGTTTTACGTTGCCGTCAGCCGTTGCCCTGATCCTGTTTGCACTAGGGCTTTCCCGGTACGGTGCACTCCTGTCGCCTGGCGCGCTGCACGGGCTCAAGGTGGTGGCTGTCGCGGTGGTTGCGCAAGCCGTATGGGGCATGGGGCGAAACCTGTGCACGGATGGGCTGCGCGTCACCTTCATGATGATTTCAGCCGGCGTTGTCCTGTTTGAACCGTCTGCCTGGGCGCAGGTCGGGGTGATAATCGCCGCCGGTGTCGCCGGCCTGCTGTTGTTCAAACCCGCACAGCGTGATGGGCACGATCCTTTGCCTATCTCCTTCAGCCGGCGCGCCGGGGCGATCTGGTTGTCGCTGTTCGTGGCACTGCTGATCGGCCTGCCGATCTTGAATCAACTTTTTCCAAGCCAAACCCTGGCCTTGGTGGATGCCTTCTACCGGGCCGGTTCACTGGTTTTCGGTGGCGGCCACGTCGTGCTGCCGCTGCTGCAAGCCGAGGTGGTGCCTTCGGGCTGGGTCAGCAATGAAGCGTTTCTCGCCGGGTATGGCGCCACGCAGGCCGTACCGGGCCCGCTGTTCACGTTCGCCGCGTTCCTCGGTGCATCCATGAACCTTGCGCCGTCGGGCTGGCTCGGCGGGTTGATCTGCCTGCTGGCGATCTTCGCGCCATCGTTCCTGTTGATCATGGGCGCTCTGCCGTTTTGGGAGCGGTTGCGTCGCAACGTCGGCGCGCAAGCCGCGTTGATCGGGGTGAATGCTGCCGTGGTCGGCTTGTTGCTGGCCGCGCTTTATCAACCGGTCTGGACGAGTGCGATTTTCACCGCACAAGACTTCGCTCTGGCGCTGGTCGCCCTTGTTGCGTTGATGTTCTGGAAGCTGCCACCGTGGCTGGTGGTGCTTGGCTGCGGGGTGGCGGGTTGGCTGTTGAGCGCCGGGTAATCAAAAACAGGGGAATAACCGGTTGATTTTCGCGCAGTTACTTTTTCAGAAACACTAATCCCCGAGCCCACGATTCATCACTGAAAACGGGCGAGCTATTCTAAAAACCAGCTGGACTTCGCGACTTGAGTTTATTGATGGCGTGCATCAGGAGACAGGTCATGAAAAGCATGCTCGGCGGCATTGGTTTGTCACTGATACTGGTGGCAACCGCAGCGTTCGCTCATCACGGCTGGAGTGAATACGACTCCGACAATCCCTTGCAGTTGAACGGCACGATCGAAGAATCGGGTTACTCCCATCCCCATGGATTCGTGCGCCTCAAAACACCGGACAAGACCTGGAACGTGGTATTGGCGCCGCCCTCGCGCATGGAAAACCGTGGTCTTTCCCGGGAGATGCTAAGCGTCGGCAGCACGGTCAGCGTGGTCGGCTACCAGAATCGCAACAAACCGGATGAACTGCGCGCCGAACGCATCACGGTCGGCGGCAAAACCACAGAGTTACGCTGATGCAAACCCTCAACACCGGCGTGGAAGCGGATGCGGACAGCTGGCTGGACTGGGTGGGTGACTCGCAACTGGGCGCCGCCATGCGCGGCGACCTGTGGCTGTATCCGATGGTGGAGGTGGTTCACATCATCGGGTTCGCCGTGTTGGTCGGCTCGGTCGTGATGTTTGATCTGAGGGTACTCGGGTTGTCGAAAAACATTGCCGTGACTGACCTTGCTCGGCACCTGTTGACCTGGTCAGTCGCTGCACTGCTGTTGATCGTGCCTGCGGGGCTGATGATGTTTTCAGCCCACCCACATGATTTCGCCTCCAACGGCGTTTTCATCCTCAAGCTTTGCCTGATTGCGACGGCCGGCCTCAATGCCGCGCTGTTCCACGTCGGCGTCTATCGGTCAGTCCATCAATGGAACACCGCCGTCGCCGCGCCCGGCATTGCTAAATGCCAGGCGCTGCTATCGATCGCGTTGTGGTTCACCGTGGTGTTGTGCGGTCGGTTGCTGGCCTACACCTGAAGATCCGGCCTGCGCGCTGGTTCTGCAATGGTTCGCACAGCAGGCCGAAACAGGCCATTGCGCGTTGATTGAACCCTACGTGCCTCTGCCCACCCCTTCTGTCGCACTGGAAAAAGCCACTCCGGCCTCGCGCACCAGGGTTCGCCATTCCGCGCTGCTGATCAGTCCTTGGCGCTCCATCTCATCGGCGGCCTTGAGCAACTCGTCGTACTGCTCCTCCACATCCATGCGAATTTCGGGTTGTGCGAGGAGTTTGTACCAGGCCGCCAGGGCATCTCGTCTCAGATCATCGGTCATGGTCTAACTCCCAAGAATTGTCTTCGTTTGGAAGTGTTCGAGCGGATGACCGTTCCGGGCTCCCGACATACGGCAGCTCTTGCATTACAAACTTGTCATCGACTTGTCAGCGTTGCCAGCACCCTCGCTTCCTACAGTGACGTCGTCAGTCACCCACACCGGGTGACGCCTCCCACTGAAGATGACAAGGGTCGATACCATGAAACCATTGAGCAAACTCTGCCTGATCGCCGCCAGCCTGTTGATGCTCGGCACCGGATCCGCCATGGCCAGCAACATCGCGCCGGTCAAGGCCAACAACGTCGTGCTGGTGCACGGCTCCTGGGCCGATGGCTCGAGCTGGGCGGACGTGATCTCCCGGTTGCAGGCCGCCGGACTGCACGTCACCGCCGTACAAAACCCGCTGACCTCGGTGGCCGACGACGTCGCCGCGACCCAGCGCGTACTCAATCAGCAAGACGGCCCGACGGTGCTGGTCGGCCACTCCTACGCCGGCACCGTGGTCAGTGAAGCCGGGGTCAATCCAAAGGTCAGTTCGCTGGTATACGTCGCCGCCCGCGCGCCGGACGCCGGGGAAGATTTCGTCGCGTTATCAGGTAAATACCCGACCATGCCCGTGCGCGCCGGCACCGAAGAACACGACGGTTTCGTCAGCCTGAAGCAGGACGCCTTCCTCAAGTACTTTGCCAGCGACGTGCCCCACGACAAGGCGATGCAACTGTTCGCCGTGCAGCAACCGATCGCCAAGACCCTGTTCACCGATCGCACCACCGCAGCCGCCTGGCACAGCAAACCGTCGTGGTACGCGGTCTCCAGCCTCGACCAGACCATCAATCCGGACCTCGAACGCTTCCTCGCCAAGCGCATGGGCGCGACCACCATCGAGCTGCCGTCGAGCCACTTGTCGCTGGTCTCCCACTCCAAAGAGATCGCCGACTTGATCCTCGAAGCCTCCGGCCGCCAGCCATAACGCCGAGGCCGCTTCATTACAGCTTTGTCATTGAACTGTTGGTCGGCTGTCCGGATCGCCTGGTTAACCTGAACTCACTGCCAGGCCACCCGCCGACAGCCAAAACCCCGAATAGAGAGACTTATCATGAAAATGTTTATCCTCGGTTTCGCCGCCCTCCTCGCCACCGGCTCGGCGTTTGCCGATACGCAGACAACCTCGGCGCCAGTGATCCATGACAAGACCGGTTTCTTCGTGCACATGGACGTTGATAAAGTCCTGTCCAGCACCGACATTTCGCAGCAGTGCGGCCTGATTCCGGCGCGGCTCGACTACCTGGACCACCAGGGTCGCGAGCATGTGCTGGATTACCAGGTCAACGGCAGCGGCTGCACCAATGATCATTGATCCGGCTACACTGGCGCCAATTGTCTGAGGCACACGCCCATGAACATCCTCGTAGTCGAAGACGAACCCAAAGCGGGTAATTACCTGCTCAACGGCCTGCAGGAGCTCGGTTACTCCGTCAGCCTGGCGCGGAACGGCGCCGACGGTTTGCACCTGGCCCTGGAGCACGACTTCGACGTCATTGTGCTGGACGTGATGATGCCGAAAATGGATGGCTGGGAAGTCCTGCGCCGCTTGCGCAAGGAAGCCGACACGCCGGTACTGTTTCTCACCGCCCGGGATGACATCGCCGACCGCATCAAGGGCCTGGAACTGGGCGCCGACGATTACCTGATCAAGCCTTTTTCCTTCGCCGAACTGGTGGCGCGCCTGCGCACCCTGACTCGCCGTGGTCCCACCCGCGAAGAAGAACAGTTGCAAGTGGACGACCTGCAAATCGACGTACTCAAGCGCCGCATCACTCGCGCGGGTGTGAAGATCACCCTGACCAACAAGGAATTCGCCCTGCTGCACCTGTTCGCCACGCACCAGGGCCAGGTCCTGTCGCGCTCGATGATCGCCTCACGGGTCTGGGACATGAATTTCGACAGCGACACCAACGTCGTCGACGTCGCCGTGCGCCGCCTGCGCCTGAAAATCGATGACCCGTTCCAGCTCAAGCTGATCCACAGCGTGCGCGGCATCGGCTACCGCTTTGATACACAGCCATGAGCCGCCTTCGCCATTCCCTGACATTGCGCCTGGCGCTGGTGTTTGCCTTGCTGGCGTTTGTCTCGCTGACCCTGTTGGGCGTGGCGCTTTACCGCGACCTGGAGCACGAGCTGATCCGTCGCGACGACGCCGCCCTGGTGAACCGCATCGATCAGTTGCGCACCTTCCTCAACGACAGCAATACGCTGGAGCTCATCAGGACCAAACCGGCGTTGTTCCAGAACATGCTGGGTAATCGCGAAGCCCTGTTGAGCATCGGCGCGCCGGGACAAAAACCCTTGCTGGTGGTCAATCCCGGCAACCTGGCCATGCCGTCGCTGGCGCCGGTGGCGATGGACCATCCGCTGAGCCTGGCCGACGTGCAGCACTACCCCGGCGTGGATGGCGTGCCTTTCGCGGCGTTGGCGGCGACCATCGATTCCGGCGACATGGGCAGCTTGCAAGTGGTCACCGGGCGCCTGATGACCGAGCGCACCGCCGTGCTCGCCCGCTACCGGCTCAATGTGTACCTCTTCGCCAGCGTGGCAGCGATTCTGCTGGCGCTGTCCGGTTACCTGCTGGTGCATCGCGGCCTGCTGCCCGTGCGGCGCCTGGCTCGGCACGCCCACGGTATCGGCGTCGGCAACCTCACCGAGCGCCTCGATGGCCAGGGCGCTCCGCGGGAACTGCTGCCGATGATCGAGGCGCTCAATGCCATGCTCGACCGTTTGGGCAAGGGCTTTGTGCAACTGGGTCAGGTGTCGACCGATATGGCTCATGAGCTGCGCACGCCGATCAACAATCTGCTCGGCGAAACCCAGGTCGCGCTGCAGCAGAACCGCAGCGTCGAAGCCTATCAACAACTGCTCGCCTCCAACGTCGAAGAGCTTGAGCGCCTGGCGCGGATGCTCGACAACATGCTGTTTCTGGCGCGCACTGACCCGGCCAGTGCCTTGAGCCAACGCCAGGAACTGGACGCCGCCGACGAAATGGAACGCATGGCCGACTACTTCGAAGGGCCGGCGGCAGACGTCGGGATCAGCATCGACGCCCAGGGCAGCGGCGTGATTTGGGCAGAGCCGATGCTGCTGCGCCGTGCGCTGGCCAACCTTTGCGCGAACGCCATCAAATATGGGGCGCCGCATTCCGAGCTGTTCATTCGCGCCACGCCTGCGGCTGACGGTATCCGGTTGATCGTGCGCAACCAGGGGCCGACCATTGCTGCCGAACACTTGCCCCGGTTGTTTGAACGCTTTTACCGGGTCGACGAATCCCGCGAGCGTTCGGCGCATTCCAATGGCTTGGGGTTGTCGATTGTGGCGACGATCATGCAATTGCATCACGGTAGGTACAGCGTCAGCAGCAGTGAGGGGGTGACGTGTTTTGAGTTGTTTTTTCCGGAACGGCGGGTGGGTGAGTGAGACGTTGGTAGAGGCACCGATGGAGGTCATCACAGGTTGACGGACAGGCTCGGGGCTTGAGGGGGCGACTGCCGCCAATGCAACCGAGGCGGCCTACCGGCCATGTGTACGCATTCTCCTGTGGGGGGCTGGCCTGCCAGCGATGGTCGTCAACGATGACGCGTGCTGTCTGAAGGATCGCGGTGTCTGGGCGTTCATCGCTGGCAGGCCAGCTCCCACAGGGGATTGATGGCGGACATGTCGTTGGTGTTCACCGCGATGACCTTCAGGCGGCAGGCCCACGGAGCAGGACCGCAGCAACGGATCTGTCCCCGGTCAACAACCCAAAGAATCCGAAACATCGCCCACCCCCTATAAGCCGATCTAAAACACCCTTCCTCTGAAATGGCAAAAAACACCACCCCCCTTGAGCACTTTCGACATAGGCCAACCACACTGCCGCCCCTAGACTCTTTCCCCCAATAAAAGCGCCAAACGCGCCCCCGACTGAACCAGGGAAACCCTCATGAACCCATCCGACATTTTCGTAATCAGTGCCGTCCGTTCCGCCATCGGCAGCTTCGGCGGCTCGCTCAAGGATGTGCCGCCGATTCAACTGGCGACCGACGTGTGCCGCGCCGCCATCGAGCGTTCGGGGCTGGCGCCTGAGCACATTGGCCATGCGGTGATGGGCCATGTGATTCCGACCGAAGCGCGTGACGCCTACATCTCCCGGGCGGTGGCGATGAATGCAGGCCTGCCGAAAGAGACGCCGGCCTTCAACGTCAACCGCCTGTGCGGTTCCGGTCTGCAGGCGATTGTCAGTGCCGCGCAAAGCCTGATGCTCGGTGATGCGGGCGCGGCGCTGGCCGGTGGCGTCGAGTCCATGAGCCGTGGTGCTTATCTGTTGCCGCAAGCGCGTTGGGGCGCGCGCATGGGCGACATGCAAGCCATCGATTACATGCTCGGCGTGCTGCAAGACCCGTTTGCCGGTTTCCACATGGGCATCACCGCGGAGAACATCGCCGAGCGCTACGGCATCACCCGCCAGGCTCAGGATGAACTGGCCATGCTCAGCCAGCAGCGCGCCGCACGGGCAATCGCCGAAGGCCGCTTCGACGGTCAGATCGTGCCGATCGAAGTGGCGTCGCGCAAAGGCACCGTGACCTTCGCGACCGACGAACACGTGCGCGCCGAGGTCAATGCCGAACAATTGGCCAAGATGAAGCCCGCCTTCAAAAAAGACGGCAGCGTCACCGCCGGCAACGCCTCCGGCCTGAATGACGGCGCGGGTGCGTTGATCATGGCCACCGGTGAAATGGTGCGCGCCCAAGGCCTCAAGCCGATGGCCCGGCTGGTGGGTTACGCCCATGCCGGGGTCGAGCCTGAACTGATGGGACTCGGTCCGATTCCCGCTACCCGTCTGGTGCTGAAAAAAGCTGGCCTGACCGTGGCCGACCTGGACGTCATCGAGTCGAATGAAGCCTTTGCCGCGCAAGCCTGCGCCGTGGCCCAGGAACTGGGTTTCGACCCGGAGAAGGTCAACCCCAACGGTTCGGGCATCTCGCTGGGCCACCCGGTGGGCGCCACCGGCGCGATTATCGCCACCAAAGCCATTCACGAACTGCACCGGGTCCAGGGCCGTTATGCCCTGGCGACCATGTGCATCGGCGGCGGCCAGGGCATCGCCGTGTTGTTCGAACGCATCTGACACGTCCGCTGCCCCTCGCCCAGCGGGGGGCAGGCGACCAAACTATTCCTCGAAGGTTTACCTGATGACCTAACCTCATAGGCTGAATGACTAACAATAGAGTCAGGCACTCCTATGCGTCATGCACTGAAAGCCATGATTTTCGTTGCTTTCACGCTTTTCGGGGCGGGACCCGGAATGCTGTCGGCGGCGGACCAACCCGAGATTTCAATGCCCAGGGCGGGCGCTGCGACCCTCACCGTTTCCCCAAGCGATCTCCAGACCCTGCAGGTTCGGCTCGACAACCTCAAACAGCAGATCTCGCTGGTCGATAACTTCAACCAGCTGGAAGGCCCGCAAGACCTGGTCCAGATGTTCATGCTGGATGTCGATCGCCTCACCGCCTCACTGCTTCCGCTACAAACCCAACTGCGTACACAACTGGGCGTGTTGGGGCCTGTCCCCCTCGACGAGGGTGCGGCCGAACAATCCGATATCACCGCGCAGCGAACAGCGCTCACCGAACAAAAAAACAAAGTCGACGCCACCCTGAAAACCCTGGCCACTCTGAAAACCAGTGCCTCCGACCTCATTACCCAGATCGCCGGCATCCGTCGCAACATGCTGGAAAGCGAACTGACCCTGAGCACCCGCAGCATCCTTAACCCCGACTTCTGGTCGCCGGTCCTGGCCCCTTCGCTGGACGATCGACTGCGCGCCAAAACGTTCTTCGACCAGGCGACAGCGGTCACCCGAGCCGCGTGGCAACCGGGCCTGCGCCTCACAACCAGCGCGCTGCTGTTGCTGGCCCTGCTCATCTGGACGCTGGGTCGCCGGCTCGCCGAACGCGGGCTGACCTGGCTGTGCATTCACCGGATGCCGGAAGGACGCCTGCGCCGAAGTTCCCTCGCGCTGGCCTCTGTACTGGCCACCGTATTGACCGTCGGGGTCGCCCTGCAACTGCTGTTTTATACCTTCACACGCCAGACTCCGCTGACGCCGATGCTGACCACATTTTCCCAGGAGTTCGAAAAAGTCGCCTACACCTGCGTCCTGATCACCTCGCTGAGTCGCGCCCTGTTATCCACGAAGCACCCGTCCTGGCGACTTCCGGCGCTCGCCGACCCGGTGGCGCTGTCACTGGAACCTTATCCCCGAGCGCTGGCCGTGGTGCTGTTGGTGCTGATGACAATGAACCAGATCATCAACGCAACCGGAATGAGCAGCGAAGTGGTGATCGCCGGTCGAGGCATCATCGCGCTGGTGATTTGTTTTGTACTGCTGGACATGTTGTTGCGCACCGGCAAGGTCCGAAGGGCCGTCGTGCTCGCGGGAGAGGCCCCCGAGGCAGGCAGGACGGTGGCTGGCGTGCTTTACACAATCGCCAGCCTCTCGATGGGGATAACACTGTTATCTCTGTTGACAGGGTATGTGTCCCTGGCCCGGTTCATCACGTATGAACTGGTCTGGGGCTTCCTCGTGCTCTGCGGCTTTTATGTGCTGATGCAATGCTTCAAGGATGCCTGCGAATACCTGTTCTCGGTCAAAAGTTCCAGCGGCAAGTCGCTGAAACAACTGCTGGGCATTGAAGATCGGCGCCTGGAACAGATTTCGACCATCCTGTCAGGGGTCGGCCGCGCCGGTCTGTTGCTGCTGGCGATCGTCATCCTGTTTGTAGGGGGGGTCGGCACGACCCTGGGGCAATTGCTCGACAACGTCTTTTCCATCCTTGGCGGGGCCGGGTTGCGCAAGCTGAACATCATCCCGGGGCACTTGCTCAATGCCGCACTGGCCTTGTTGATCGGCATTTACCTGATACGCACGCTGGGCCGCTGGCTGGACAAGGAGTTTCTGCCAAAGACCGAAATGGACCCGGGCATGCGCGCTTCGATCACCACACTGTTCGCCAATATCGGCTATGCGTTGGTGATCCTGATGGCGCTGTCATCATTGGGTGTGCAGTGGACCAACCTGGCCTGGATCGTCAGTGCGTTGTCGGTAGGGATTGGCTTTGGCTTGCAGGAGATCGTCAAGAATTTCGTGTCCGGCCTGATCCTGCTGACCGAACGCCCGGTGAAGGTCGGCGACCTGATCAGCATCAGCGGGGTCGAAGGCGACATCCGCCGGATCAACGTGCGGGCCACCGAAATCCAGCTCAGTGACCGCTCGATTGTCATCGTGCCCAATTCGCAGCTGATCTCGCAAAACCTGCGCAACGTAACCCTGGGCGGTAGCGCCCAAGGGGTGGCGACACTGGAACTCACCTTCCCCCTGGACATCGACCCCGAACAGGTGAAAGACCTGCTCTACAACACCTACTGCGAGCACGAAACCATTCTCGACAAACCGGCACCGATGGTGCGCTTCAGCAAACTGACGCCCGAAGGCATCACCCTGACCGTCACCGGCTATGTCGGCAGCCCGCGCATTGTCGGCGTGACCAAGAGCGACCTGCTGTTCGAGATTCTCAAGCGCCTGGGTGCCGCGGGCATCGAACTGGCGAAGCCGGCACCCGCGGTGTGAATCAGTGGGCAATGCACACTGATTTCAGCTCGGTGTACGCTTCGATCACTGCACGCCCGAACTCGCGGCCCATGCCGGATTGCTTGACGCCACCGAACGGCATCGCCGGGTCGAGCAACACGTGGGCATTGACCCAGACAGTGCCGGCTTCGATGCGCGGCACCAGGTTCATGGCTTTGCCGAGGTCATTGGTCCACAGGCTGGCCGCCAGGCCGTAGCGGTTATCGTTGGCCAGGGCGATCACGGCGTCTTCATCGTCAAACGGCATCACCCCCAACACCGGACCGAACACTTCTTCGCGGGCGACCGTCATGCTGTGGTCGATGTCCGCCAGTATCGTCGGCTGCACATAGAAGCCCTCGCCTTCCAGCAACTCGCCACCGGACACCACGCGCGCACCTTCCCGGCGAGCCAGTTCGATGTGTTTGAGTACGCCTTGTTGCTGCTTGCGCGACACCAGCGGGTTGATCGCCGCTTCGCAGTTCATGCCCGCACCGATTGGCATGGCCGAGACCGCTGCCGCGAGGCCTTCGACGAATCTGTCGTGGATCGAGCGATGCACATAAAAGCGCGAAGCTGCCGCACAGACCTGGCCGTTGTTCAGCAGACCGCCGAGGATCGCGCCCTGAATGGCTTTGTCGATATCGGCATCGGCCAGCACGATCATCGGGTTTTTACCGCCGAGCTCCAGCGAGAAACGCGTCATGTGTGCCATGCACGCCACGCCGACACTTTTGCCGACAGCGGTCGAGCCAGTGAACGACACCTTGCTCACCAACGGATGCGCCGTCAGCACGCCGCCGACATTAGCGCCACCGCCGGTGACAACGTTGAACACGCCCGCCGGAATGCCGGCCTCCAGCGCCAGTTCGGCCAGGCGCATGGCGGTCAGCGGGGTTTCCATCGCCGGTTTGATGATCACCGTGCAACCGGTAGCCAGCGCGGGCATCAACTTCCAGGCCGCAATCAACAACGGGAAGTTCCACGGCACAATCCCGACCACCACACCCACCGGCTCACGCTTGGTGAACGCGGTGAATTTCGCCCCTGGCGGCAGCGGAATCGACACGTCAAAGGTCTGCCCTTCGATCTTGGTCGCCCAGCCGGACATGTAGCGCATGAACTCCACGGTGGCGTTCAGATCCAGCGCGCGCGCCATGTTGATCGATTTGCCCTGGCTCAGGGTTTCCAGCTGCGCCAGCTCTTCGGCATGCGCCTCAACCAGTGCGGTGAAGTTCAGCAGAATGCGTTCACGGTCTGCCGGACGCAGCCCCGACCACACGCCGGATTTGAAGGCTTTATGGGACGACTGCACGGCTTGCTCGACCACTTCCAGCGGCGCGTCAAGGGTTTCGCACAGGGTTTTGCCGGTGGCCGGGTTGACCACGGCAATGCTCGGCCCTTCGGCAAACACCCACTGGCCGTCAATGAAACAGCCATGGCGGCGGTCAAGAAATGCAGCAACCTGCGGCAGGATTTCAACGTTGCTCATAAATCACCTTTGGTTTAGACGCATTGTTCAGCCGGATAACGGGCTGATTACTGTTGTTCTTTGAGGAAGCACACGACCGCCTGGCGATCGTCCGCCGATGCCAGGCCCATGTAAGGCATGTAGGTCCCCGGCACGAATGCCTGGGGTTGGGTGATGAGTTGCGCGATGTTCTCGGCCTGCCAGTCGATGTCCTTGTTGCGCATGGCCTGGGAATAGTTGAAGCCTTCCAGCGAGCCGGACTTGCGCCCGACCACACCCGCCAGGTTCGGTCCCATCATGCCTGTCATGCCCTTGGCCACTGAGTGGCAGACCGCGCACTCATTGGCGAAGACCTGGGCGCCACGGCCCTGATCCGGGGCGCAGTCGGCGGCATACGTGGTGTCAGCCAGGACGATAGAGAGCAGACCGATAAGAGGTAGTCGCAGGGAGGTAAACATAGGAAAACGACCTTGAAAAATCTGCGCATTCGCCAAATACGAACGCCAACACTAAAAACCGGGACAGGAACATCCCGGTTGGTTGAAAAGATTGTCTATGGTCGGCGTCACGCAGGTATTGCCCTGCGTGCCAGATGTTTTGGCTGTTCTGCCAAATCGCTTTAAAGTCTCGCTGGAATGCTGGAAAGGGATAAATCGGCTGATCTTTAGACGGATTCAGCTGCTGCGTGGATAAAGGCTTGGTCCAACGAAGTTGCGTTATAACGACTCATGAAATCCTCACCTGAACAGAATGGTTTAAATTGTTTCTGACTGATCATGTAAAAACTGTCACAGTGACTCGCAACCTCTTCGATATTATGCGACGACATTAAAATCGCCGCCCCTTCACTTGCAGCCCCACGTAGACACTTCCAAATATAATGCCTGAACTCCGGATCCACGCCAGCGGTTGGCTCATCCAATACAACAAGATCCGCTTCCACGGCCAACAGTGAAAGAGTAAAGAACCACCGTTTCTCACCGTAACTACATACAGCAGATTTTTTATTCCAAATCTCTTTAAAGCGCTCCACTATTTCGGGACTCCAAGAAGCTAGCTTTCCTAGCGCTTGCTCTTGCGATACAGGCCTGGCAGAACTGAGTAACGCTGTCATCTTGAAAATATCAAACATCCGCAGCACAGGTGGAGTAACTACTGTTTGCGAAAGATAAAGTTGACTAGAGAAGCCATTATTAAACTCACTCTTATCTACCCTCTTCAGACCACAAACAATATCAAAAAAAGTGGTTTTCCCAGATCCATTTGGACCCAGCAAGCCGGTAATCACCCCCGGCAAAACATTCATAGAAGCATCCTTGAATATCACTTTATCAGAATAACTAAAACACAGTAATTTCGCTTCCAGAGCGTTCATTAATAACGACTCCATACTGGATTAATCCTCAAACAATGCAGCGAGAGCAAAAAAGCCAACACAAATGCCACCAACAGACAACACACAAAAATCAAGTGACACTCAACCCCTTCAGTCATAATTTTGTTAGCGACAAATAGTGGATTTACAACATTAAGAGCTTCAACAATCGGGTGTGTACTACGAATACTAACCACACCCAAAACAAGCATTACAAACGAAGCAATCGAAAAGACAGTACCCGCATTCTGGAAATTTATAGGCAATAAACTCAATAGAATCCCGAGCACGCTAAACAGCACGTAGCACAAGAAAAAACGAAAAACAATTGACAAAAGTCCAGGAACATCAGAAGAACCGATAGAAAAATAAATCAACGCATAAAAGACACTACAATAAATGATAGCGATCAAGGAATAAGATAAAAATTGCGCCAACATAAATACTAGTTTTGCTTCAAACGTATATATGAAGGACCTGATAAAACCACTTTCCCTCCTCCCAACTATGTAAAAAGAAAAACCAAACAGAGCTACACTCGAAGAAATATACGCATAAAACCAGGAAGTACGTTCCCAGTAACCCACCCCTGAATCAATAACACCTCCTCGCAAATAGGCCAACAAATAATATGTCGTTGCTGGAGAAACAATCATCCAAAAAAGCGCAACAGGCTCCTTCAATTGTTCTTTTACAAATAAAAGCATCAACATTACAGATCTTTTTATTATAGAAGATGACATCTTTAATCTCCTAAGGAAATGGAATCATTACTCTTTTTCGACCAGCCAATATCGAATCGAAAAACCTGCGGGAATATCTATTTTTGATATTTATATTCTTTGAGTTGTTCATATGAAGAAAAAAATCTGGAGAAAAAAATTTGCAGAAATGATACTGAGAGCTTTCCATGTTGATAGTTTCAGTGTAAAGATAACCGTCGATTTCTTGAGCGCTCAGCACAGTCAAAAGCCCGTCCAAACTAAAATCAAATGTTGGTTTCCTTGGGGCGCGACCACTGATATTTATCGAAGTTGTCTCTCGAAACGTCTCATACTTATTACAACCAATAAAATATCGTAAATACGAGTCTTCAACCTCCTCAACACCACCTTCCGTAGCAGCGAACAAATCCAAGAACCTATATGTTTGCCAAAGCTCATATATCGATTTCTCTAATGCCGACGCTAATGACCCTGCGTATGCCATTCCAGCACAATAATGCACATTCCGGCTTTCATCAGCCTGACCGTAAACTGTCAACAAACATGAACCCGGATAGTCGCAATCCGATATATCTAACACAGCCAATTCCCTGACTTAACAAGATTTTCATTATTTTTCACTCGCTATTTTAGGAAGTGCCTCCAGATGCTGGCGGCGCTTTATATTTATTCATTTTTTGGCCAGACAGCAAGGAGAGATTTTTTTGCATGTAGGACACTTCTCACGAGCCCCTAGGAAAGTTCTCGCAAAAAATAGAGAAGCCAATTCTATTCAACTAATGTTTAAGTTCAAACGAATTTATAACACCACTTTATAAGCTATTAAAAACCCTCGATTTACCCATCATAGATATTGGCGAAAACGGAGTAATATTCGACTCGGGTATCTGTAGGAGCGTCGTAAGAAGTTTCCGCATTTTTCAAAACACCTGCTGATTACTCGAGTTTTTTTCAAAAAAAAAACGACAAACGGTAGCGATAACCAGAGTAGTTATTATTGATAGCCGGGTGATTGTGATGCTTGGTTCGCCGCGCAATTTTGGGCTCGCCACTTAAGTCGGAGGTCATGGCTCACGCTCTGTGTGGATACCTTTGGCAACTCCACTCGAGGGTGTAAACAAACGTGAAACAGCCTGTCAGGTGCCCCCTTCCTAAAATCTGGCATGCACAACCAACTAATTGGCAACCACACAAAAGGCCGGAAAAGTTCCGCGCCTTAGTATCGAAAAAGACCGCAAACCTGCGCTCAAGAACAAGAACGGATGCCACACCATGCTCAAGTCCCCCTTGCTTCGTCTCTCTACGCTTGCTCTGATGATCAGTGCTGGCCATGCCAGCGCGTATGAACTCTACGCCGATGACGACAGTCACCTGAACGCCACGCTGGAAGCGGTATTCGGTATTTTTCACAGTCAGGAAAACTACGCGCTGTCCGGCCGTCTCGATCAGGGTTCTTCTTCGTGGCGCGAAGGCTACGTCAAATATGGCCTGAGCTTCGACAAGGGCCTGGCCGGTGTGGGCACCGCGTACGGCGCGGCCAATATGCTCAGCTCCGGCACCTGGGGCGACGGCGATGCCGCGGGTTTCACCGACGGTTCGGAACGCACCACCAAATTCGAAGACGCCTACCTCGGTTGGCGTTCAGGCAAGCTGTTCGACGTGTTGGGTGAGGATGGCGTCGACCTGTCCTTCGGCCGTCAGAACATCGTGGTCGGTGATGGCTTCCTGATTAATGGTGACGCGCTCAACCTGGGCAACGGCCTGGCCGACGGCGAATTCAACCGCGGAGGCGCTTACTGGCTGGCGGCGCGCAAGGCGTTCGACGAGACGGCCGTGTTGCGCATTGGAGGCAAGGAAGGTTGGCGTGGCGACCTGATGTGGCTGAAATCGGACAACCGCGCCCAAGCCATGACCGAGATGTATGTCGGCACCCTGGAACACGTGTCCGATGTCGGCACCGTCGGTTTGACTTACATCGACACCACCGATATCGACGAACAGTACGCCTCGCCGATTCAACTCGAACGCGACGGCATGAAAACCTACAGCCTGCGCGCTACCGGCAATGCCGGGGTCAAGGACCTGTTCCTTTCCGGCGAATACGCCAAACAGGACAAGCCTCACACCTCGACCGAAGACGCCTGGTACCTGGAAGCCGGCTGGACCTTTTCCGACGTGGCCTGGTCGCCGTATGTCAGCTACCGCTACAGCCGTTTCTCGGAAGGCTACGACACGCTGTTCTACGGTTTCAGCCGTGGTTTCGGCACCTGGTTCCAGGGCGAAGTGGCGGGCAACTACACGGGTCCGTTCAACGCCAACTCGCGGATCCAGAACGTCAAGTTCTCTGTCTCGCCACTGGAGAACCTGACGGTTGGCGCCCTGTACTTCAACTTCGACACCATCGACCGCAACCTCGGCAATACCGATGGCCACGAGGTTGATCTGTACGCCGAATGGCACGTCAACGAGCACCTGAGCGTGATGCCGCTGATCGGTCTGTTCCAGCCGGACAAGAGCGCCGATCAGGGCGGCACGCAGTTGGGCAACAACGACAGGAACCTCTACAGCCAGGTGATTTTCGCCACCACTTTCTAAGCCAGACCGGGGCGGTGGCGCATCCGCTGCCCCGATGGAAAAAGGCCTTTCCAATGCACAAGAAATTCCTGACGATTCAGAGCAAGATCGCCCTCCTCGCCGGCCTCTGCCTGTTGTTGGTGGTGGGTTTGCTGATGGGTTTGTCGCTGTACCAGACCCATCAAAGCAGCCAGCAAGTGGCCCGGGCGAGCAGCGAAATGCTCGCCAATGCCGCCAGGGAACACATGCAGGCACTGGGCAAAGTGCAGGCGATGCAAGTGCAACGCACCTTCATGCAGACTCACGAATATGGCCAAGGGTTGTCGCGCTATCTGCTTTACCTCAGGCAGCTGCAACACCAGGGCAACCTGACCCGCCCACAACTGCGCCAGGCGCTGAGCACCCAGTTGCATCAGGCCCTGATCGACAAGCCCGACCTGCTCGGGCTTTATGTCATTTTCGAACCCGATGCCCTGGACGGTGCCGACGCCAGCTTCGTCGATCAGGCCGTCATGGGCAGCAACGAGACCGGGCGCTTTTCCCTGTACTGGGTGCAAAGCAAACCCGGCGAACTGCAAGCGGTGATCGGTGACGAAGCGCTGCTCGCCAACACCTCGCCCGGTCCCAGCGGCGCGCCGTACAACGCCTTCTACACCTGCGCCCGCGACAGCCGCAAAGCCTGCGTACTGGAGCCGTATTTCGACGAGGCGTCCGGCAGCCGCAAACTGGTGACCAGCATTGCGTTTCCGCTGATCGACAATGGCAAAGTCATCGCCGTGGTCGGCCTCGACATCAACCTCGCCGCCCTGCAACAGAACAGCGAAGCCAGTGCGCTCCAACTGTTCGATGGCAACGGGCAGATCAGCATCGTCAGCCCCCGTGGCGTGATCTCCGCCAACAGCCAGGACGTCAGTCGCCTCGGCCAGCCGCTGGAGAATGCCGAGGTCATGGACACCTTGCGTCAGGGCCAGCCGAAGGTGTTCGTCGACCGGCAACAGATCAACGTCCTCGAACCGCTGGCGCCAATTGCCGGTGCAGTGCCTTGGGGCGTCCTGGTCGGCGTGCCGCAGGATGTGCTGCTCGCGCCTGTCACCACGCTGCAAAAGGCACTGGACGCGCAAGGCGTGCAAAGCACGGCGCTGGAGTTGTTGCTGGGCGGCGGTTCGGCCCTGCTCGGGCTGGTGTTGATCTGGTACGCGGCCTATCGCATCACCCGGCCACTGCAATTACTGACGCGGGTCATGGAGGACATTTCCTTGGGCGAAGGCGATCTGACCCGACGGCTGGCCGTGCAATCACGGGATGAAATCGGCCAACTGGCAACCGCGTTCAACCGGTTTGTCGAGCGCATTCATCACTCGATCCGCGAAGTGTCTTCAGCGGCGACCGGCGTCAATGAAGGTGCCAAACGCGTGCTGCTGGCAACCCATTCATCGATGAGCAACTTCGACGAACAATCGATCCGAACCAACAGCGTGGCGGCGGCCATCAACGAACTGGGCGCCGCCGCCCAGGAAATTGCGACCAACGCCTCCGACGCCTCACAGCAAGCCTCCGCCGCGCGCCAACAAGCCGAAGACGGGCGTCAGGTGGTCGAGCGCACGATTCAGGTGATGAACGAACTGTCCGGAAAAATCAGTGCGTCGTGCGTCAACATCGAAGTGCTGAACAGTAAAACTGTGAACATCGGGCAGATTCTCGAAGTGATCAAGGGCATCTCTCAGCAGACCAACCTGCTGGCGCTCAACGCAGCGATCGAAGCGGCGCGGGCCGGTGAAGCAGGCCGTGGCTTTGCGGTGGTTGCCGATGAAGTGCGCAGCCTGGCCGGGCGCACGCAGACCTCGGCAGCGGAGATTCAGCAGATGATCGAAGCGCTGCAAATCGGTGCGCGTGAATCGGTGACGACCATGACCGAGAGCCAGCAACACAGCGAAGAAAGCGTCAACATCGCCAACCTCGCCGGCAAGCGGCTGGGCAGCGTGACCCAGCGTATTGGCGAGATCGACAATGTGAACCAGTCGGTCGCTGCGGCGACTGAGGAACAGACGTCGGTGGTCGAGGCGTTGAACGTGGACATCACCGAGATCAACACACTGAACCAACAAGGGGTAGAGAACCTGCAATCGACGTTGCAGGCCTGTACCGAACTGGAGCGGGAGGTTGGGCGGTTGAATCATTTGGTGGGGAGTTTTCGGATCTGAAATGAGCGTTGCCTGATCTTCCGCCATCGCGGGCAAGCCCTGTGGGAGCCTGGCTTGCCCGCGATGAACGATAACGCGGTCTCTCAGCAATGCGCTCCGGCATGCTCCAGCCGATGGAACAGCCGGTTGAAATACACCAGGCTATCCCCCTCTCCACGCACCCCGACCTTCGACAACTCCACAAACATCACCGAATGCGACCCCACCTCCTTGCACTCGCTGATGCGCCCTTCCAGCTGCACCAGCGCATCCCGCAGCACCGGCACGCCCGTGTCGCCGCCGTCCCACAGATCCCAGGCGAAACGCTCTTCCATCGACACCTTGGTCATCCCGGCGAAGTGCCGGGCCAGCTCTTCCTGCTCGCCGCACAGCACGTTCACGCACAGCCGGCCGTTGGTGCGAAACACATCGTGGGTGGCGCTGTTGCGGTTGACGCACACCAGCACGGTCGGCGGCGAGTCCGTCACCGAGCACACGGCGCTGGCGGTGATGCCGCAGCGCCCTCCGGGGCCGTTGGTGGTGATGATGTTCACCGCCGCCGGCAACTGCGCCATGGCGTTGCGAAAGTCAATTTGCTGCTGGCT
The DNA here is from genome assembly GCF_949767185.1 of Pseudomonas sp. IT-P100. Lineage (NCBI taxonomy): Bacteria > Pseudomonadati > Pseudomonadota > Gammaproteobacteria > Pseudomonadales > Pseudomonadaceae > Pseudomonas > Pseudomonas sp. IT-P100. The sequence goes on along the minus strand of NZ_CATKQK010000011.1, from coordinate 923,660 downwards.
CAGGTCGGCCATGTCGGTGCCCCTTCCTTCATGAGGACCGCGCGTTCGCGGCCCGTAGGTGATGGAACAAGACTAAAGCCCGGCGCGGCGCGCAACCATTCTGACGAATCCCATGGCGAGGTGGGCTTTCCGCTAGTCGACTAGGTGGTTTCTTTATCGTCAGGGCCTGCCGCAATGGGTATTCTGCTGATGTGCGTCAACACAGGCGCCGATGTCCGCCGCAGCGTGCACGCGTGCGAAAACAATAATTAGAAATTCTCGTGGCAGTCCCTGATGGAAACCCGCAAACCGATTGTTTATATCGTTGATGACGACAAGGATTTGCGCACGTCGCTGGCCTGGTTGCTGGAGTCGGTCAGCGTGCAGGCGCAGTGCTTTGCCGGCGCTGAAGAGTTCCTGAGTCAGTACGACCCCAGGCAACCGGCGTGCCTGGTGCTGGATGTGCGCATGCCGGAAACCAGTGGCTTTCAGCTGCAGGAAATCCTCAACCAGCGCGGCAGCACCCTGCCGACCATCTTCGTCTCCGCGCATGGCGACATTCCGATGTCGGTGACGGCGATGAAGAACGGTGCGCTGGATTTCGTTGAGAAGCCCTACAACCCGCAGCAAATGATTGACCGCATTCAAGCGGCGCTGAAGACAGCCGTGCATGCCCAGGCCGATCAGGAGCAACGCCAGCACCTGCAAAGCAAACTGGCCTTGCTGACCAGTCGTGAGCGGGAAGTGTTGATGCTGGTGATCGATGGCAAGGCGAGCAAGGTCATCGCCCGGGAGCTGAACATCAGCGTGAAAACCGTTGATGTGCACCGGACCAAGATCAAGGAAAAAATGGGCGTGACCAGCATTGCCATGCTGGTGCGTGAAGTGCTGCATTTGCCGGCGGAAGAGCCGGCGCGGCATTGAGGCGCTTCGGGGACTGTCAGAGCGCCATCAAGCAATCAGTTCTGGCTATAACGCTTGCGGTACACCCCCGGCGACACGCCGAAACGCGACTTGAACGCCGACGAGAAGTAACTGGAATCAGAGAATCCCCAGGCATAACACAGCGCCGAAAGCTTCTGTTCAACGTTGGAGCGGCGCAGGTTCTCTGCGCAGAAATCCAGGCGCCGGTGCTTGATGTATTGCGCCACCACCAGGCCGCGCTTGGAGAACATCCGGTACAACCCCCGCACTGAAATCCCCACCTCCCGGGCGATCAGCTCGGGGCATAGCTCTTCGGCGCTGATGTGTTCGTCGATGTAGGCGATGATCTTGCGAAACTGCCGCTCGTGGGCATCGCCGCCGCTGTCGCGGGTGCTGATCCCCGGCAACAGCAGGCTGACCAGGGCATCGAGCACCGCTTCGCTCTCTTGCATGTCCAGGCCTTCCTGCTGCCGGGTGTCCATGACCAGTTTGTTGGCCATCGCTGCCAGTGGCGTGCTGGCCGCGATTCGGGTGGCGCAGTTGACCGTATTGAAATGCGAACCGCGCTCGACCACCTGACGCGGCAGGATCAGCGACAGCTGTCGGGAGTCCTCGTTATAGGTCATGTCACTTGGGCGACAGGCATCGATCAGGGCGATGTCGCCCGCCCCCAGTCGAGCGCGATTTTCACCCTGCTCCAGCTGTGAACTGCCGCGCATCTGGAACACCGCGTAATAGTGGCCGTCGCGGCTGACGCTGACGTCTTTGCTGGTGCGATACAGGTGCACGTGCGCCATGTCGACCACACTGAGGTTGATGGCACCGCTGCGGTATTCCGCGAGCTCACCGTAGAAATCCGTATCCAGAGCCCTGGCATCGAAACGCCCACAGGCCTGGTTGACCTGGCTCAACCAGTTTTCGAACGCCTCATTGCGAACCGCCGAAGAAGTCATCATCACTGCAAAGCCTCACGCCTGTTTTATTGTTATTTTTCGACCGCTTCGTCGAGCGGTTCGGCAAATATTACGTACCTGGCTGTCTCCTCCGTTGACGGCCGCCAGAGCGCTATTCAACAGGCTCCGGCCCTGGGTTGCCAGCCTTCCCTTGCGTTAGATGTCCAATACCAGACGAGCGGAAACGGCCCGGGAAACGCAGGCGCAAATCTGCTTGTTGGACGCCTTCTCCTTGTTCGAGAGACAGTTGTCACGGTGTTCCGGTACGCCGTCCAGTACCTCGACGATGCACGTGCCGCAGATGCCTTCGCGGCATTCGGTGTCGATGTCGCAACCGTGGGCCTGCAACACATCGACCAGACTGGCGTTGGCCGGGACCTGGAGCACCACGCCGGAACTGGCGAGCTCCACTTCGAATCCGCCGCTCGGACCGGCATTGGCCGACGGGTCGGCCTGGAAGTGTTCGAGGTGGATAGCGTCGTCAGACCGGCTGCGCGCCGCGACGTCCACCACTGTGTTCATGAACGGCGCAGGGCCGCAGGTGTAGACATGTGCCGCACTGCCCGCCTGGTTCAGGCATTCGCTCAACGCGGCATCCATATCACCCGGCTCGAGTCCGTAGTGGAACTGCACATGCCCGGCGAACGTGCTCGCCAACAGCTCGGCAAACGCCGCGTACTGCGGCGAACGAGCAAAATAATGCAAGCGCCACGGCTGGCCCGTTTCCGCCAGCCGATAGGCCATGCTCAGCAGCGGCGTGACGCCGATACCGGCTGCGCACAACACGTGCTCGGTGGCCGTCGGGTCGAGGCGGAACAGGTTGCGCGGCGCGCCCATTTCCAGCTCCATGCCCTCTTCCACCTCGTGCAGCGCCGCCGAGCCGCCCCGGGACTGCGCTTCTTTCTTCACCGCGACCAGATACGCACGACGGTCCTGGGGCGGACTGCACAGCGAATACTGGCGAGTGACCCCGGTCGGCCCGGTCAGGTCGACATGGGCACCGGGTTCATAGGCGTCGAGCGGCTGACCGTCACTGCGCACGAGGCGAAAGGAGCGGATATCCAGCGCTTCGTCGACGATCCTTTCGATCTTCACCTTCATCATTGCGTCACCTGAAATACGGTTGTTTTTATTAAGGAGCCTTCAAGTCGAACACGGACCTGTGGTCTGGGAGCCTCTGTGACAAGGGAGCTTGCTCCCGCTCGACTGCGCAGCAGTCGCAAAAACTGCGAGATTCGGGGCCGCTTCGCAGCCCAGCGGGAGCAAGCTTCCTCGCCACAACGGGCCGCGTCGCACCGAAAAATCAGCGCATGAACAACCCGCCGTTAATGTCCCAACACGCGCCGGTTACCGAGGCCGCGTGATCGGCGATCAGCAGCAGGACCGTGTCGGCGATGAACCCGGGATCGCCGAGGGTGCCCGTCGGGATCATTTTCAGGATCTGTTCCAGACGCTCCGGCGCCACCGTTTCACGCACCACTGGCAAGTCCAGCGGCCCCGGCGAGAGACTGTTGACCGTCACCCCTTGCGGCGCCAGTTCACGGGCGAAGACTTTGGTCAGCGTCGCCACACCCCCCTTGGCCGCCGCGTAATGTGCGCCCGTGGCGGTGCCGCCGTTTTGCCCGGCAAGCGAGGCGATGTTGACGATGCGGCCGAACCCGCGCTCGGCAAAGTGCGCGCCGAACACCTGGCACGCGACAAACGTGCCGCGCAGGTTGATCGCCAGCGACTCATCGAACTCTTCCGGCGTGATGTCCATCAGTGCCGCCACTTTCGACACACCGGCGTTGTTCACCAGAATGTCGGTGCCGCCCCACCGCTCGGCGAGCACGTCGCGGGCACGGACAAAATCGGCTTTGTTGCGCACGTCCAGTTCGATGGCGACGGCACTCGCGCCGCTGCCATCCAGCTGCGCCGCCAGACGTTGCACGCCGTCGAGGCGCACATCCGCCAGACCCACGCGATACCCCGCCGCGTGCAAACGACGGGCGATGCATTCGCCAAGACCGCGCGACGCGCCGGTGACCAAGGCTACTCGGTTCATGGTGTTGACCCTCACAGCAGGAAACCGAGCGCGCTCAGGCTGTCGGTGGAATTGATCAGGCGCACGACCTTGCGCTCCAGCTTCGCGACACCGTCGGTGAAGCGAATGCGATGGTTCAGGTCAGCCACGAACGGCGTGTGCACGCCGCGTTTGTAGGCGTACAGCAACTGCGCGGAATTCACGTCAACCACGTCCCCCGCCGCTTCCACCAGACGAAAGCGCGAAACGCTGCGCACGGTTTTCGCCGCGTCCACCGCCGACGGCGAGTAGCCGGCAGTCAAGCGTTCGATGCGCAAGTCACGCATGCGTGCATCGTCATAGGCGTAGTTGAGGCTGGCCTCGAAGTCTTCGGTGTCCGGGTCGATCGGCACGATGTAGCGGCCGTTGTCGCTCCACAATGTTGCCCATTCGGCGTAGCGCTTGTGATCGAGCAGTTCGGCTTCGCGCCAGATGAACTCGATGGCCTGGGCCAACGGGCCGGAAAAACCGTTCAGGGTGTCGTGATTGCTCATTGGCTCATCATCCTTTTCCACATGTCATAGGCACCGCGCATGCCGCCCTCATCGGTGGCGTGGCTGACCTTGTCACCGTTTTCAGCAATGATTTCGCGATTGAGGCCGCGGTTGACCAGAATCGGCGCATTGACGCCGGCGTACGAACCGCGCTGCACTCGGTCCCAGGCCTCGGCATCATCCGGACTGCCGAAACCGAACGGACCCTGGAAATGCTCGTGAATACGCAAGCGTTCGCGGTTGGCGATTTCCGGACCGCCATCCATGCCAAGCGCGACGTGACGGATCTCCGTCTCAGTCACCGAGACCGGACGCAGCACGCGGAAGAACGACATCGACATCGCGACGTTCGGGAACAGGTTCAGGTTGAAACCGGCGCCGTGCAGCGAACGGACGATGCGGCGTACTTGCGCAGGCTCCATGGTTTTCGACAGTTCTTCGGTGACGTGAGCGAAGCGTTCCTGCAATTGTTCGGTGCCGTCGTCGTGATCAAGATCGACGTGCTCCGGGACCATCACCATCACGCTGTGGCCATTGCCCAGCGAATGGGTGACGGCTTGCTCGTCGGTCATGAACGAGAGCATTTCCGAGGTTTCTTCGTCCACCGACGACATGAACGACTTGTGTACGATCGGGAAGTGATAGCCGTCCGTGGTGTTTTCCAGCTGGATCTTCCAGTTGCCCTTGAAGCTGAACCTGTGTTCGCCCTGAGTCTTGATCGGGTAACCGGCGCCCTGCTTCATGAACAGGTCCATCCAGTGTTTTGCACCGCCAAGGAAATCCACCAACGGCTCGATCTCGTCGTTGTAACTGGCGAAGACCATGCCGGCATAACTCTCCACGCGCAGGCGGGTGAGCGGCAGTTCGGATTTTTCCAGAATGCCTTCGTAGCCATCCGGATAAGGCAGCGCACGCAGTTTGCCGTCGAGGCCATACGACCAGCTGTGATACGGACAGGTGAAACCGGTGGCGTTGCCCTTGTGCTTTTCACACACCGTGGCGCCACGGTGCCGGCAGCGGTTTTCCAGGACGTTGATCTGGCCCTTCTTGTCGCGTACCACAATCACCGGGCGACGGCCGATGGTCGCGGTCTTGAAGTCGCCGCTGTTGCGCACTTCGCTTTCGTGGGCAACCCAGACCCAGGTGCGGTAGAAAATCTTTTCCAGCTCGACTTCGAACAGTGCCGGGTCGTTGTACAGCGAAACGTCGACCCGGTCGTGGCTGACCAATTCGTCCGGGCTTTTCGATGATGCGATCAGCCGGTATTCATGAGTGCTCATGCGGTTCTCCTCATGGCTTTTCTTATGACTTCTTTTCAGGGGTTGGCCGCTCAAGGGCCATGCTCTGTTGCAACTGCGCACCGAAGGCGCAGACAAGCTCGTCCTGGCCTTTACGGCCCACAATCTGCAGGCCGACTTTCAGCCCGCCGCACTCCAGTTCCACCGGCACCGTCAGTGCCGGATGGCCGCTGAGGTTGAAAGGCCGAACCAGTGGCGTCATGCCGGCCACGGCTTTGCTCGCGCTGCGCGCATCAATCAGCGTCGGTGGCAGGCTTGGCATCGTCGGTAACAACAGCACCGCAAACTCCTCCAGGGCGGCGTCCACTTGCTGAGTGAAACGTGCGCGAACTTTTTCAGCCTGCGCCAGCTCGGCGGCGTTGGTGCGGCTGGCGACCAACAGACGTTGCTCGACATCCGCGCCGATCAGGCCTTTACCGGTGAGGTGACCGAACGCGGCCCAGTTTTCGACGTTGATGACGGTCAGGCCGGCGGCAAACGCGGCCTCGAACTCGCTCAGGTGCAGGAGGCTGCGACGCCAGCCGGCACGGTCGGCGGCGGTGTCGAGGCAGGCTTGCAATAGCGGGTCGCAATCGACTTCAAGGAAACCGACTGACGCGTTACTCGTTGGCAAACCCTGAACCTGAAAGCCAGGGCAAATCACCTGCATCGCAGCAATCAAATCCGCCATGTCGGCAGCAAACGGCCCGACGCAATCAAGACTGGAAACCGCCGGATGGGCGCCGACCCGGCTGACCCGCCCGTATGTCGGCTTCAACCCGGCAATGCCGCAACACGCCGCCGGTACGCGAACCGAACCGCCCGTGTCGGTGCCAATGGCGATGTCCGCCAGACCGGCGGCGACGGCTGCGGCCGAACCGCTGGAGGAACCGCCCGGCACCCGGTCCGGCGCCTGCGGATTGATCGGGGTGCCGGTCCAGTCGTTGATGCCGGTGACGCCGAAGGCCAACTCGTGCAGGTTGGTTTTGCCGACGATTTGCCAGCCTGCATCGAGGATCGCGTCCACCACGTCGGCGTTGCGCACCGCCGGTTTGGCATCGGCAAATGCACGACTGCCCGAACGCGTCGGATGGCCGGCAATGTCGATCGAGTCTTTGATCGCGACCCGTTTACCGCCACCACCGAGTCGAAATTCGCTGATAAACGTACTCATGCGCCCGGCTCCGAGGTGAAGAGGTCCGTGTTGAACAAGCGTTGCGTACGCAAATGCGCGATCAGCCAGAGGCCGTCGACACAGCGGAAATCGATATTCAACCGTGTGCCGAACAGCTCACTGCGGCCATCGGTGTAAGTGGATATCTGCTGCATGATCCACTGCCCTCGAGCCGTGTTGCCGTCGACCGTGATCGACTCGCTGGTGAGGTAATGCAGGTTCAGGCGAAAGTGCTCCGAGGGCGGCAAGTAACTGCCGACGAATGCCGCCACCGCATCACGCCCACGGTGCTGGCCGAAGGTCTGCGCGGTGACGCTGCCGATGCCTTCCCAGATCGCATCGATGCAGAACAACGCCGCCAACTCGCTGACTTGAGTCACCGCCCTCGGCACATCGCACAAGTCCATATAACGCGCCATCAAGCGACGCACCTGACTCTCCCCTTCGAGCGTCGCGAGACGCTGCAGCAAGGCCTCGTTCATGGCTTACACCCTGGCCGCATCTGGAATGGTCAGCGGGCGACCGATGCGCGCTTCTACCTTGGCGTAACGCCACAGGCTGTATTCGTTCACCGGTGTGGTGCGAAACAGGTTGCAGGCGTCGATCACCGACTGGTGGCAGTCGACGTCGGCCATGATGTAGACGGTCCACGGCGAGGTGGTGGACGGGCCGACCATCAGCCGGTCATCGTCCATCGCGCCCAGAACGGTAATGCCGGGCATGGCGCCGAGGGAGCCCATCATCTGGCTGAAACCCTTCCACACGCTCAGGCCTTCGCCGGTGGGCAGGTCAAAAAAATTCTGGGTGATACCGATGCAAAAGACGACGCGCAGAGGTTCTTGGGTGGTCTGGGACATGGGGGTTGATCCTTTGAATAATGGGTTCAGATGTAGCCAGGGAATGGCGGCACGCCGAGGAACACCGAGCCGGCGCCGTCGTACAGGCCTTCACTGAGGAACGCGTGTTGGGTGACCACCATCGAATCGCGCAGGTAGCGCTGCAGCGGATGGCGCAGGTAAATCGCGGTGGTGCCGGCGAGGCTGTAAGCGCTCTGCACCACGGCCGCTCCGGCCTGGGAAACGTGGATCGCGCTGAGGCGCAACAGGCTGGTTTGTTCGGCGGTAACCGGGTTGCCGGCAAGGATCGAATGCCACACCTGCTCGGTGGCGCCGTAGAAGAAACCGCGCGCGGCGGCCAAACGCGCTTCGGCCTTGGCGATCTCGATGCGCACGTAGGCACGGTCGGCCATTTTCGGCGCGCCGGTGATGCCGCTGCCGGCCGCCATGCGGCTGACTTCATCGAGCGCGGCGCGGGCCAGGCCGAGGTTGACCACGGCCAGCACTTGCGCGGCGTAGGCAATCGAGGGGTAGCGGAACAGCGGCTCGTCGATGGTCGAAGCGCCGCCACGGATGAAGGTCCAGCGTTCATCGACGCGTTGGTCGGTGACGCGCAAATCGTGGCTGCCAGTGCCTTTGAGGCCGACCACGTCCCAGTTTTCGACGATGTCGACTTGATCGGCGCGCAAGACCGCGGTGCGTGGTTTGCCGCCGGCAGCGCCAATACCCACGCCGAGCAGATCGGCGCCCTTGCAGCCGCTGGCGAATTTCCAGGTGCCGCTGACCTGCCAGCCGCCCTCGACGGTTTCGGCGGGTTGCAGCGGAAACAAGCCGCCGGCGAACACCAGGTCAGGACTTTTCGAGTAAATTTCAGCGAGGGTTTCTGGCGGCAATGCGGCGAGATAAACACCCGCACTGCCGAAGCTGGCCACCCAGCCGGCCGAGCCGTCGGCTTCGGAAATGCGTTCGATCATTCGCAGGAAAAGCGCCGGCGCCAGGGCGTCACCACCAAAGCATTTCGGCGTGGCGGCACGGTAGATGCCCACCTGTTTGAAGCGTTCGATCATGTCCCTCGGCACGTGGGAGCCGGTGTCGAATTCCTCACGACGCTGGCGCACTTCCTCCAGCACCTGCTCAAAGGCCTGGCTGTGGACGGTGTTCTCGTCGACGCCTGGCAGAGGGTCTTTCTCCGCGACAGCTGAGCGCAGCATGGGCTTCTCTCCGTTTAATTGTTATTGGTCGGAGCCTGCCTGGCGGCGTGGCGACCGTTGATGGGCTCAGTGTAAAAACCGCATCGGGTCGCCACTATTGGTGCGTGTAGCCACTTGGCTAAAGAAATCCCCTAGCCCGCCCCTGGTTACTTCTGAGCGCATCCCCACGCGCAAGACGGTATAAAACGCCATACTTCCCTTTCACCGGTTCCTCTGGGCTGCGCGATGTACCTGCCAAAACCGCACGACTTTTTCACCCTCATCGAAGCCATGCCGTTGTGCATCATTCTTCACGACGCACAGAGCAAGGAGATTCTCTGGGCCAACGCTGCCGCCCTGAGCGCGCTCGGTTTCACCCTGGAAGAACTGACGCCACTGAAAGCCCCGGACATGACCCGCGATGCGCCGAAGTACCGGCGCTCGGTGGGTTTGCGCTGGCTCGAAGGCGCCGCGCGCACGGGCCAGCGCGCCATCGAGTGGTGTTATCGCTCCAAGCAGGGGGTTGAAATTCTGTCCGAGGCGGTCGCCACACTGGTGCATCTGGAAGGGCGCGATGTGTTGATGGTGCAATTTCGCGACATTTCCAGGGAAGACAAGGTCAAGCGCGACCTCAAGCGTTTCGAGAGTCGGCTCAAGGCGTTCATGCAGGACCTGGCCGAAGGTGTTGCGGTGCTTGGTCCTGAGGGAGATATCCGTTTTATCAGCGACTCCGGCGCCCATTTGCTCAACAGCGAAGAGCACGCGCTGATCGGCGAAAATTTCCTGTCCTGGTGCGACGAGGAGTCACGCCAGCGCCTGTTGCAACAGTTGGCCAGCGAAACACCGGAACACGCACCGTTCAGCGTGCACTACCACGTGCAACGCCGCGACGGTGAGTGGCGCTGGCATGAAGCGACCTGTCGTTTTATCGAAATCGAAGACGATCTGGTTGGCCATCTGCTGTTGTTTCGCGACGTCACCGAGCAAGTGCGCGCCGAAGAAGCGCGGCGCGTCAGCGAGCAAAAACTCGAGTACCTGGCCCGCTACAACGCCATGGGCGAAATGGCCGTGGCGATAGCCCATGAGCTGAGCCAGCCGCTGGCCGCCACCCGCAACTTCATCGAAGGCGCGATGATTCGCCTGAACAAAGAGCAAGCCACCGATCAGGGCGTCGCCTGGGGCTTGCAAAACGCCGTGCGGCAAATCGAGCATGCGTCGCTGATCATCAAGAGCGTGCGCGATTACGTGGTCAAGCTGGAGCAAAGCGAAGAGCTGATCGACCTCAATGCGTTGCTGCGCGAAACCCGTTACTTCATCAGCCTGCGCGCCGACCCGAGTCAGGTCCGCGTCGACATTGTCGCCAGCCCGGTGCCGCTGATGGTGAGCTGCGAAAAAGTGCTGATCGGTCAGGTCATTCTCAATCTGGCGTTCAACGCGATTGAAGAGATGAACGACTTGCCGGTCGAACGACGGGTGTTGCGGATTCAGGCCAGCGCCGAGAACCACCTGGCGCTGGTGCGCATCGAAGACTGCGGTCGCGGCATTCAGGCCCAGGCGCAAGAGAAGCTCTTCGACGGCTTCTTCTCCTCCAAGGTCAGCGGCAACGGTATCGGCCTGGCGCTGTGCAAAAACATCATCGGCCGTCACCGTGGCGATATCTGGGCGCAAAACCTTGAGCCCTGCGGCGCCGTGTTCACCTTCTCCCTTCCCCTCGCCACTCCCGCCTGACACTCGAAGACTCGCTACGACCAAAACCTGAGACAAGCACAAAACCTGTGGCGAGGGGTTTACCCCCCTTGCCACAGGTTTTTCACCCGACTCCTGCGCCCAGTTGATCGGCAGTTTCTGCGATTTCGAAATGTGCTTCTTGAGACTGGCACAGACACACAAACACTTGGCAGCCACAGCAATTCACCCCCTCGGCCGGCGAGGCAGAATCGAACTGCAAAAATCTGCCAATGCACCCGCGATTTGCGTGAACAATAATTCAGGGAGTTCCCCCTAATGCGAGCCACCAGGATCACCGTACAGTCAGCGCTGAGTCTCAGCCTGCTGGTACTGGGTTTGAACAATGCCAGCGCGGATCTGCCCGCTGACACGATCGGCCAGACCGTTCTGGCATTTCCACCGGAAGTCCATCGCGCGTTCATCGTCGACGTCGAATTCGAAAGCTTCGTGGCCGGCCGCGTCACCGTGGTCGACCCCGACAAAAAACGCGTCCTCGGCATGGTACCCACCGGTTTTGCGGCGCCTTCGACGCTCAGCCACGATCAGAAAACCCTCTACAGCGCCGACATCTTTTACTCACGCGGCACCCGTGGCACACGCACGGATGTATTGACCGCATGGGACAGCTCGACCCTGTCGCCGGCCTGGGAGCTGTTGATTCCGACCAAGCGCGCCGAGTCGCTGACCCAGCGCTACGGCTTGAAGACCAGCGGCGATGACCGCTTCGTCTACGTCTACAACTTCACGCCGTCGACTTCAGTGACCGTGGTCGACACCCAGGCCAAGTCCGTCGCCGCTGAACTGGCGATTCCGGGTTGCGTACTCAACTACCCGATCGGCAACCGCCGCTTCGCCTCGCTGTGCGGCGATGGCAGCCTGCAGGTGATCACGCTCAACGATCAGGGCCAGGAAACCGCGCGCAGCCGCACGCCGTTCTTCGACCCCAATGCTGAGAAGCTCAATGAGCGCGCGGTGAACATCGGCGACACCTATTACTTCACCACCACGACGGGCACGGTGCGCCCGGTGGATTTCTCTGCCGATGCACCGAAAATCCTGCCGGCGTGGTCACTGACCAGCGACGAGGAAAAGAAAGCCGGATGGGCGCCCGGTGGCTGGCAGCTGATGGCCGTCGCGCCAAAGCTGAACCGTTTGTACGTGCTGATGCACGACGCTCACGAACCGATGAAGTGGGAAGACCCGAGCCCGCTGATCTGGGCGTTTGATCTGAAAACCCACAAGAAGGTGGCGACGCTGGAAGCACCGGTACCGGTCTGGAGCATGCAGGCCACCGGCGACGACAAGCCGCTGCTGCTCGGCACGGACGTTGAAGGCGGCTTGCAGATTTTCGACCTCAAGACCAACACGCTCACTGGCAGCATGCCGAAAGTCGCCAAAACCGCGACTCAGGTCATGAGCTACTAAACGAGGTTCGGCCATGTATATCGATCCGATCTTCATCATTGCCAGCGCGCTCGCGATTGCGGTGTTGCTGGCCAGTGCCGCGACGCACAAGTTACGTGCACCGGCACGTTTTGCCAGGCAACTGGGCGACTACCAACTGCTGCCTGGCGCGATCGTGCGCCCTGTCGCCCGAGTCATTCCAGTGATTGAACTGGCGATTGCCTTTGCGCTGCTGGTGCCGGCCTGCCGTTCGTGGGCGGCGCTCAGTGCTGCCAGCCTGATCGCGCTCTACGCCGCGGCCATCGGCATCAACCTGTGGCGCGGTCGCGGCGACATCGACTGCGGTTGTGCCGGCCCGGACCAGGCGCAGCCATTGCGTCCGGTTCTGCTGTTGCGCAACAGCGCGCTGGTGGTCCTGGCGCTGCTGGCCAGCGTGTCGCCGGTCGCCCGTGACCTTGGTTTTTTCGACGGCTTCGTCACTGTCGCCGCCAGCGCCGTCGCGCTGCTGATTTACGCCACAGCCGACGGCTTGCTGGCGAACTCCCCTCTTCTGCTCAAACTGATTGGTAGGTGATCAATGGAAGGCTTAATCGTTTCCAACGTTCTGCTCTGGGTACTGCTGGTGGCCGTGGCGTTTGTCGTCATGGGCCTGGTCCGGCAGATTGGTGTGCTGCACGGGCGTCTGGCCCCGGCCGGTGCGCTGATGGTCGACAAAGGCGTGGCAGTCAACGAAGCCGCGCCGCAAGTCACGGCTTCCGACCGTCACGGTCGCCCGGTCAACTTCGGCTATGCCGGTGAAAAATCCCAACTGCTGTTTTTCCTTTCGCCGACCTGCCCGATCTGCAAATCCCTGCTGCCGGCGATCAAGTCGATTGCCAGGGAACAGGCGAATCGCCTCGACGTGGTGTTCATCAGCGACGGTGACATGGACGCCCAGCAAGCGCTGATCCGCGAACACAAACTGGAAGACGCCACTTATGTGGTCGGGCCGGAAGTCGGCATGACCTATCAGATCGGCAAGCTGCCGTACGCCGCCCTGATCGACAAGACCGGCACCTTGCGCGCCAAAGGCCTGGTCAACTCCCGCGAGCACCTGGACAGCCTGTTCGAAGTCGAACACCTGAAAAGCGCCACGCTGCAGGAATACCTGAACAGCCAGCCGCACGCTCACGATCACAGCCACGGCCATAGCCACTGATTAAGGCAGGGAGACTTTTATGAAACTGCTGGATCTGTTATTCGAGCGCTCGACCCGTCGAGTGGCCGACACCACCTCGCGTCGCAAACTGCTGGCGCGCATGGGTTCCCTGATGGTCGCGGGCGCCGCGCTGCCCCTGCTGTTGCCGCTGGACCGCACCAGCAAAGCCCTGGCCGCGGACAACCCGAAGGCCGGTGACCCGGGTGATCCGAACAGTTGCGACTACTGGCGCTACTGCTCGATCGACGGTTTTCTGTGCAGCTGCTGCGGGGGGTCGGTGACGTCCTGCCCGCCGGGCACCGAAGCGTCTCAAGTCACCTGGATCGGCACGTGCCGCAACCCGGCCGACGGCAAGGACTACATCATTTCGTACAACGACTGCTGCGGTAAACAGAGCTGCGCCCAGTGCGCCTGCACCCGTAACGACAGTGAAGAACCGGCCTATCGCCCGTTCAACAACAACGATGTGAACTGGTGCCTGGCCGCCAAATCGCACATCTACCACTGCACCGTTTCGATCATTCGTGGCGTGGCGGTTTAACGCGCAGTTGCCGTCGATTGTTCACGCAATCGGCGGTTTTTTTTGGGTTTGTCGTTTTCTTTATTTGCGGTTACCGGCCATCAGCACAAGGTGTCTGTCATGCGTAAGTTGCTATTCCTCGGTCTTGCCTGCGTCATGGCTGCCCCGCTCGTACACGCCAGAGCCATCCCCGACCCGGCGCAGCGTCATGCGCCGGGTAATGAAGCGCCGCAGAAACCGATTGCCCAGGCCGGCTACAGCGTTGGCGTGAATTACCAATTGCAATGCGCCGGTTGCCACCTGGGCAATGGCATGGGCTCCCCCGCCAATGACACACCGCGGATGGCGGGATTTGTCGGCAACTTTCTCAAGGTGCCGGGCGGGCGCGAGTTTCTCGTGCGTGTTCCCGGCATGTCGCAGTCCGCGCTGGACAACGCGCAGCTGGCCGACTTGCTGAACTGGCTCATGCGTGCAGACGGCATGGCCGGCAAAAGCACACCTGCGGATTATCAACCTTACAGCGCGGAAGAAGTGGCGGCCCTGCGCGCAAAAACCATGCTCAACCTTCCCGGCACCCGCGCCGAACTGATCCAGCAGATGCGTGCGCAAGGCATCGCCATTGACGACGGGATGAATAACTGACAACGGTGTAACCAGACCGCCACGATGAAAACGGGGACCCCGGTTCCCGCCCTGCCGCTTGCGCCCTGCCCTGCGAGACGTCTGTCCCGCGCGAGTTACCGTCCCCAAGATTGCTGATCAGACAAGCCTGCGGTAGACACCGCGGAGGCGTCCCCCCGTGTTTGCTCGGCCCCTCCTGCCCAACTTCATTTTTTGCCTTGATTGTTGTATGAAACAGCAGTGATTCAGTGAATGTTTGCACAGTGGTGCTAAAGTGATAGCACCCGACTTCGTCTCACCAGATTTACACATTTTAGGGTGGAGACCTGTCACAAGCATGAGTAACTTGTCGGTGGCGCTGAGGCTCTCAAGCGAGGGCTGTTTGACCTGAATCCTGTCATATCGAGCGCAAGGGAAAGCAAATGAGGTCTGAAAATGATTTTTGAGCCCAACAGTACGCGTTCCGTTCTCCAGCGAAGAAGCAGCACCAGTATCGTCATTCAGGCCGGTCTCGATTGCGTTGCGGTAACCGGTGTCGCGTGGTTTTTGATCAATTATCATATCGGCTTCATTTCCCAGGATTACGTCATCCTGCTCCTGCTCCTGCTGGGGGGATTGGCGGTGGTGTACGACCACTACGCCATTTACCGCAGCAATGTCGGTTTTACCGTCAAAGCCTTCAAGCTTCTGAAAGCGTGGACCGCGACCTTTGGTTTTCTCGTGGCCATGGCTTTTCTGACCAAAACAAGCGAACGGTATTCGCGGCTGTTGGTTGGGGAGTTATTTGTTCTTGGCTACTTTGCCCAGTTGTTTTTGCACCTCGCCACACGGGAAATGCAGAAGCGGTTTCTGGCTCACCCGACGCAACTGGAAAATTCGCTGATCATCGGCTCAGGGGAACTGGCGAGCTACCTCCACAAGAAAATCAGCAATAACCCCTGGCTCGGTGAACGCATCGTCGGCTGTGTGTTGATTGGCGCGGACGATGACTGGGGAAAGGAAGGCCAGGAAGGCGCAACTCGTCTGTCGATACTGGGCAATATCTCCGATCTTGATGAGTTGGTTGTCAAACACGCCATTCGTACCGTCTATTTTGTGACCCCTGTGGGCGGCTCCGAAGTTATCCAGAAGGTCTATCTAAGCCTGTTTGACAAACACGTCAGGGTTAACTGGGTGCCTGACATTTTCGCCTTGAAGTTGATCAACCACAGCGTTCGCGAGATTGCCGGCATTCCCGTGCTGACCTTGTCCGAAACGCCGCTGATGGGTATGCGGCTGTTTCTGAAGAATCTCGAAGACAAGGTCGGAGCTTTTCTCATCCTGCTTTTTGCGGCGCCCGTGCTGGCGATCGTCGCCCTTGCGATCAAGATCGATAACCCCGGCCCTGTGTTCTTTCGTCAACAACGCATGGGGTGGAGTGGCGAAGTTTTCCGGATCTGGAAGTTCAGAAGCATGGTGGTCCATCAAGCGTCGGACGGCACCGTCAAGCAGGCACAAAAGAATGATCCACGCGTGACGAGGGTCGGCGCCTTTATTCGGAAAACCAGCCTGGATGAACTACCGCAGTTGTTCAACGTGTTGATGGGGGAAATGTCGCTGGTAGGCCCTCGTCCGCACGCGATCCAGCACGACGTGCAGTACTCGCCCGATGTCTCGGGCTACTTTGCGCGCCACAACATTAAACCGGGCATCACCGGCCTGGCTCAGGTGCGTGGCCTTCGCGGTGAAACGAAAGATATAGAACAAATGATTCGGCGGGTTGACTCAGACATCGAGTACATCAACAACTGGTCGCTCTGGCTGGACTTCATCATTCTTTTACGGACGGTATCGGCCTTCTCCGGCAAACAAGCCTACTAACCGGTCACGCGTAAAGGCGAGGATTAAGCCTCGCCGTACGATGACGGAAAGAGATCCAGCGTGCGCTCCACTTCATCGGGGTCAATGGTGAAACCGGTGCCCGCGGGCGTGCCGACCACAAAGCCAAAGTTCTGCCGGTCACGATCGGTCAGGTACTTGAAGAAACAGACGAAACGATCAGGCGGCTGCAAAACGAGCAGCGAGCCGCCCGGGGGAAGCACATTGACCCCATGGATAAGCTGGCTCCCCTCGATCCCTATCACGGTTCTTGCCCCGGCACAGGCCGCGACAATGGTTGGAACATCGGATGTCGCCGGGTCGAGAATGCGAAAGCCTCTACGGTCACGCAGGCGCTCTGCCAGTTCCCTCTCATTGCGCAGCAATCGCAGCTCACCCTTGCCGCCTCGCAGGATGAACACGCCCGGATGAGCGCTGACGTTGACGTGCGACAGCAATTTTTCACCCATCGCCCGAAAACGCAGGTGCTTGTTTCGGTTTTGGCTCAGATCGTCAAAGATCACGAGTTCACGGAAAAAAGCATTACGTAAACGAACGGGCCTCATGTCCAGCCAGTTCTCGTAACCGGGGGCATGAAGTATGCCGTTCCTGGCAATGGAAACATTATCGGCAAAGGGTGCCGTGGTCACCGGGACACCTTCGTCGCAGGCTAATCCATAGGTCAAACAATCATCCATCAGCCAGGTGCCAAACCATTTGTTTCCCCCCGCAGTGCAATACAACGCGCCGCGATCGATTTCGTTTTCTACGCGAATGCCCGGTAACCGGCCAGCACCCGGGGTCAACCATGATTTGGCATTGCCTTTGTAGAGCGTGCCATCGATCAACCAGACATCCTTCAGCAAGTAGCCTCGGGTCGGGCTATGTTCAACACGACCGATACCTTCCATTGTGCGTCGAGGATGCTCATGAGGATAAAAAAGCGCCTCGGCCCAACCCGTCACACGCTCCAGTTGATCGGGCAGGTAGAACGCGGGCGGAGCCATCGCGATTTCGCCCGGGGCAATGTCCCAGGTTTTCACGGCCTGACTCTGAAGGGCCAGCGACGGCGTCCGAGTGACACGCGTGTTGAAAAGGTGCTTATACGCCGCGAAGCTCCATTTCGATTGGCCGCCACTCGTCAATGCATTAAATTGAGACATAGCCACCCCATCCAGATATGGATAAACAGCAACAAGCGTTCTTGGTTAAAACCGGCTTTTTAAAGACAACAACTTGTTCAGGTGGATACAACAATTTCCAGGACAGGGGGCAACTTCAAATGAGCGTAACGACTGCGCAAGGTGTCGAGAAGCGCTTCTCCCGGCACTCTGGAACAATGGATATATATTGTCGAAAGACCACCAAATCCCATCTCGCGATATCGGCTGGCAACTTCTTCATCACTCGGCCCGTCCGGCAACCCAAGATGAAGTGTCAGGTTTTTTCCCTCAACCGCAAATAACGGCGCCTCCCAGAGAAACTGAGCTGCACCTGCCTTGGGCAGTTGAACAAACAAATAACCGTGGTTACCCAGCGTATCGACATCGCCACCGCGTCTTCTTTTCCATTCCAGAAGCCCGTCGTCCGGGCGTGCCAGGCAAGTTCCAATATCGTAATAGTCAAAACCATTTTCAATCGCCCATTCCAGCGCCATGAAAGTGGTAATGGAGTTAACTTCACGTAATTTCTTTGTATCCGAAAACACTACATCTGGGTAACCGAAGCGCACGGTACTCCAATAACGCTTACCTGCCCGGGTGACTACACAGCCAAGATGGCATGCAACAACCTCGTCTTCCAGCAGCACCAGATCGAGTCGCCCGGCAACTTTTGCCACCCGATGAACTTCCTGTGCTTCAATTTGTGAGGCGGCCGAACCATGCCGGGCCGCGGCATAAGGTTGAAGCATTTCCCGATCGGCGATTTCAATCTCGTCATCGTTCAACGCTTGCTTCATGCGGTAACGCAGACGATTCTTGCGCAGGTTCCGACGCAGCTCGGTGTTGTATCTCGCGGTGATCTCGTCGATTGACCTGCTCAGCGGCACGACAGCACTCAAGTACTGAGGCACATATAAGGCCCCCGGGGTCGGCATTTCGCTGACCACCACTGTCCGGTCTGACTTGCCCAGCTTCAACTGCCCATCAACCCCTTGAGATTGGACGCCCAGTAAAACCTTCACAAACTCCCGCTGTGTTTTCCTGCCCACATAAAGTATGTCGTAGAGGCTGTCTTCCCGCAGTTTGAACCTGACAATTTCCCAGCGCCAAAAACAGGCGCGCCCGAGAATATCCCGCAGCCAGGCGACAGCTTTCCTTAGCTCAAATCGCATTGAAGGAGTTAATAAGCGACGCATGGGTTCTGCTATATATTCTTTCATTTGGTTATTAGCACAATTCAAGGAAGGGCCATTTTAGTTTCAAATCAATAAACCAAAGACTTGAAATGAAAGCGCGACAACTGAGCACATTGTTCAAACCGGTCGGTTATTACAATCTCGATACAATCCGTCATCCACTTTGAGCCTGCCACCCTTCTTCTTGCGAAAAACTCGCCACTCCTTCCCTGGAACTCAAGATTGTTCGACAACATTTTGTTGACGCCAATCTTAATGAAGCAAACAACCTCAAGCACACCCGTCAAGTCGAAACTTCAACATGAGTAAAGGTGCAACGCCGAAGTTTTGCAAGATATTTCAGACGCTGTTTTTATGGCGCCGGAAAAGCTTGAGCCAGGTATCAAAAGACCTGTTGAGTCAGGCTTGCCTGAAGATCAAAGTACGCAGTAGAAACAGCGGGTTGCCCATCACATAACGACGGAAGAGTCGCTTTGGCTCAGTGATGAGTCTGAACACCCATTCGCAACCGATATGACGCACCCATTGCGGAGCGCGAGTCACCTTGCCGCCCAGAAAGTCCAGGATCGCCCCGCCGCACACGACAAGACAGGGCACGCCGCTGTCGGCCAGCCTGGCAGCAACGGCTTCTTGCTTGGGCATGCCCATCCCCAGCACAACCAGTTCCGGCTGAAACTCCCGGGCAAGGTTGATGTAGGTGTCCACTGGCGCGAAGCCATGATGCGCAGAGACAACATTGACCGCAAATTGCGCTTCGCTGTGCCGCACGGCATGGGTCAGAAAAGGCTCTTCAGTCCCCCAGAAAGCCACACGCCGGCCCTTGTACGCGGCCAGCAGTTTGGGGATGAAATCGGTGCCGTTCATATTCAGTCCCGGTTCCAGTCCGAGGCGACGAAACAGGATGGCCAGGCCGGAGCCATCGCGCAGCAGCACGTCCGCCGAGAGCAGCGCGCTATGGTAATCGGTATTGGCTGCCACCAGGTTCATGGCATGGGCATTGGCGAATCCGAGCACGGTCGTCCCTTCAGGTCTGGACAACACCTCAATCAATCGTTGCTCATCATCAACGTCGCTGACCACCCTGAGTTTTCGGGTAATCGTTTGCCAACGGTGTTGCCAGGACAAAGCGTGCATTAATTATCGTCCCTCTTCGACCGCACCCACTCAACCTGGCGCTTCAGAATAAAGCCGATGTACAGGGGGATTTTTTTCAACGCGTAGAACGGCGCATACAACAAAGTCGAAAAAGCGATGATCCCCCGACCGAAGCGACTCCACGCCAGCAGGACAGTCCCTCCCAACAGCGCCATCCCCAGCGAAGCGATCACTGCGGGCGCCAATGCTCCGCCCAGCAAAAACAACAGCCATGAGAGGATAAAGGCTGCGGCCAGAACCAACGTCAGCAAGGCCAGCGGAGGCACCAGCAAATCCAGCGTCATCGCTAACAGGCTCCCGTTACGCCGGGTGATCGCCTCTACCATCAACTTTGGCGCATCCCCCAGGATGACCCCCAGATGACCGTGTTCCCAACGCTTACGCTGGATACTCAAGCCTTCGTCACTGCGCGGAAAATAACTGGTGACCAGCCCATCGGGACAAAACAAAGGCGGCTTGCCGCTTCGACAAAAATCCAGGCCCATCTTCAGATCTTCGACGATATGGCCGCTGGCGAGATCGACCAAAGCCAGGTCCTTCCAGACGAAAGCCATGCCCGAGCCCATTAATGAACAAGGCAAGCCAAGCCGTGCCCAACCTTGCGGCCGCACTCGGTTTTTCACACACCAGGCGAACTCGGCAAGCTGCACTTTCAACCCGGAACCCGCTGGAGCATGCATTAGATACAGTGCCTGCGCTGGCCGCCCCGAGTTGATGCAACACACGGCGAGACGCTCGATCGAGCCTTCACTCACCAGGGAGTCGGCATCGACAATGATCATGACGTCCGGCGCGTCGATCGCCAGATGGCGCACCCCAAAGTCCAGCGCATACCCCTTGCCACGCTGCTGTTCGTTGCGACGTTCCACCACCTCGGCACCCGCGGCGCGGGCCAGCGCTGCGGTGTCGTCAGAACAGTTGTCCGCCACCACCAACAGGCGATCGCCTTCCCGCAGCTGCGGCCGGATGCTGTCCAGCGTCGCAACGATGAGTGAGGATTCATTGTGCGCCGGCACCAGCACCGCCACCCTCGGCCGCGGTCCCGGCGTCAACGGACGTGACCGCGCAGGCAGACAGGCCAGCAACACCTGGGCAGACAACACCAATACCGGCGGGACGATGAGCACCAACAGTGCGCTGAACAGCCAACCCAGTAACGTGATCATGCTTGTGCCTTGAATAAATCAGCCAACCTGGCTGCTTCGGTATCGATATCGTGGCGTTCCACCACCCGCTGCCAGGCCGCTTCGCCCATCCGCTGCAACACCTCGACAGGTTGCGCGAGGCAGTCCGCCATCGCTGCGGCCAGCGCCTCCACTTCGCCGGCGGGAAACAGCCAGCCGTTCTCGCCCTGGCGCACGAGCTCGGGAATGCCCGCCACATAAGTCGTCAACACCGGCCGGCGCAAGGCCATGGCTTCCATGATGACCACCGGCAGGCCCTCGGCAAAGCTGGGCAGTACCAGGGCGCGCGCGGCAAGAATTTCCGTACGCACCTGGTCGCTGCTGATCCAGCCGGTAATGCGTACCTTCGACTGCAAGCCATACTGTGCAATCAGGGCCTCGATTTGCCCACGCATTTCCCCATCGCCAGCCAGTACGATTTCGAACTCCACGGCTTGCGCTGCCAACAGACGCGCGGCCTCCAGCAACAGCAACTGACCCTTTTGCTCACACAAGCGACCGACGCAAACCAGACGCGGCACGGCAGGCACCGCCACCGGCGTCACATCGTGAAAGCTCCGCTCCAGGCCGCAATGCACCACTTTTACTTTTGCCCAGTGCGAATGATCCACCCAGCGAAACAACTGGCTGCGGCCATAAGAACTGATGGCCGCGACAAACGCCGCGCGCCGTACTTTCTCGCCCAGATGAATGAACTGCGGTTTGTCGAACTCTTCCGGACCGTGCACGGTAAAACTGTACGCTGGCCCGCCGAGCGCGTTGGCCAGCATTACCACCTCGGTGGAGTTAGTGCCGAAATGCGCATGCACATGCCTCGCGCCGAACGCCTGCAACCAGGTCAGCAGGCGACAGGCTTCGAGCAGATAAACCAGGTGATACGGCCAGGCGCGATCAGCACGCCGGCCCATGCGTAACGCCAGCCACAGTGCCGAGAAGAAGCGGCGTGGCTGGGCGCGCAATACCTGCAGCGCGGGACCCAACAGCCCTTTTATTCCGTCCTGCAAGACATACCGGGTTTTATCGCGCTCGGACACGTCCTCGGCATCCACCAACTCGGCATCCCAGCCACGCAGCGCGATACGCTGCACCTCAAAACCCTGACGTTCCACCGCCAGAATCTCGCGACGAATGAAGCTATGGCTGACCTTGGGGTACTGATTGATGAAATAAGCAATGCGCATAGGAACCCAGGCTTAGTTGTCGTTGCGGAGGGTTATTGCTGCAGGTGATTCCACCGTCGTACAGCGATCAGGTACGTCACGGCGCTTGCTGTAACTGGCTGACAACACGCTGTCTATCCTTCTGAAGGTGTCATCCAGAAGCTCATAGCGTCGGCGGTACATGGCACGTTTTTTTGCGACGATACTGTCGAGCGGTTTTCTGGACGGCTCCATGGGAATCTCGAAAAAGTCCTCGCGCTGCGAAGGC
The DNA here is from genome assembly GCF_949767185.1 of Pseudomonas sp. IT-P100. Classification (NCBI taxonomy): domain Bacteria; kingdom Pseudomonadati; phylum Pseudomonadota; class Gammaproteobacteria; order Pseudomonadales; family Pseudomonadaceae; genus Pseudomonas; species Pseudomonas sp. IT-P100. Next base: position 901,317 of record NZ_CATKQK010000011.1, on the reverse strand, counting down.
GTCGCGCCGTGCTCCAGCCAGATCACGTCGTAATTTGCCGCCAGATCCTGAGCCTTTTCAGTACCGAAATACGCGTGACGATGGTGGCGATACCCATCCCCTACCGCATAGATTTTTTCAACGCCAAGGTTGATGGCAAGGTATTTGATCACTTCGATCAGAAAGCTTCTTGGCCGCAGACCTTCAAAATCTTTTGTCAGGTCCCTGTAGATGCTCAACGACAGATCACTCTCCACGCCTTTGTGTATCCCTTGAACGGCGCCGATAAAAATACACAACTCAGTGTCCGTGCGGCACAAGGAGAACGCGATGGAGGCGATGCGCAGATCCCCCTGAAACAAATTCAGTACCAGCTCCCCTTCCCGCATGAACCATGTAGGACGGTCCAGCACCAGGAAACAACCTGCGGAGTATTCCGACAAGTCACTCAACACCAGACGTTCGCTTCGCCCGGAAAGCAATAATTGCGGGCAGCTTTTTGTGATGACTTCGTAATGCGAAGCCAGCACATCCAATCGGTCCTGAGCGCTCCAGTTTTTACTGATGTAGGGCCAATGAACGACACCGATACAATCTGCCCCCAACTTCTCAATACCGGACTTGCCCAGAGCATTCGACATGCGCCCCAAAAACACATTGAGCCCCGACCAGTTCTTCCCAATCAAAACCAATAATTTAAGCTTGTTTTTCAAGGCTCTTAACGAATAGCCCGCATGCAAGTTAAACACGCTCTTCAATAGCAGCCAATTATTCATGGACGTCTCACTTGTATTCGATCAACGCGGTTTTGCCGGTGCCGAATCTGTTCAGAAGAAACTTGGCTTGCCCGAGCATCTCGGGAAATTTTCCCAGCACGAGGAATAAAGCCAGCAGCCAGTTTTCGCGCTTTGATCTACCGCCTCGACGAGCCAGGCGCACGACTTGCAACGGGTAGACCAGCAGCAGAAGCAGCCCTGACCAGCCCAGCATCAACAGTGCGATCACCGTCGCCAGTGGCACGCCCAAGCCCCAGAACCAGGCACGACGCGACTCCCGCAGCCAATGTTTCTCCGGTGCAGCCCCATGTAAAAAAGCACCTTCGGCAAAGGCATGCCCGCCGCGCAATGTACGCCGCCACCACTGGCCGAAGCGGGTCATGGCCGCATCGTGCAAAGTCATTTCCTCGGCCAGACGCCAGACCTTCCATCCATTCGCCCGCAGGCGCACACACAATTCGGGCTCTTCCCCGGCGATCAGGTCCGCTCGAAACCCTGACGCTGCGGCGAAGGCATCCGCCCGCATCAACGCATCGCCACCACAGGCCTTGGCCTCGCCTATCGGCGTGTCCCATTCGAGGTCGCACAACAAGTTGTAAATCGAGCGCTGTGGAAATCGTTCGCGGCGCCGCCCACAAACCACCGCCACGTCAGGCCGGGTATCGAGAAAGTCCTGTGCCCGGGACAACCAGCCTTCGACAACCTCGCAATCACCGTCGACAAATTGTACGTAGCGCATCGCCGGCAGCAGACGTTGCAGGCGGGCAAATCCTTCATTGCGAGCGCGGGCCGCCGTAAACGGGATCGACATATCCAGCTCGACCACCTCGACCCCGAGCGCCTTTGCCATCTGCACCGAATCGTCCGTTGATCCAGAGTCGACATAGACCACCTGCTCTGCCGCACCCACCAGCGAAACCAGGCAGCGCTCAAGCCGCAGGCCCTCGTTGCGACCGATAACAACGACCCCCATGCCGATCGCCATGGGGTTCACTTGGCGTCGCAGTCGGAAGTGTCCAGGGAGGATGCTGTTGCTTCCGCCGACTGCCTTCTCTTGATAATGGCGGGCACGCCCACTGCCACCGAGTCATCCGGTACATCGGTCAGCACCACGGCATTGGCACCAATCACGACATTGTTGCCAATGCGGATATTGCCCAGCACCTTGGCCCCGGTGCCGATATCAACGTTGTTGCCGATCACCGGGGCGATCGGCTCATTCACATTCTTCAGGCCCACGACCACGCCATTGCGGATCCGGCAATCATCGCCGAACTGCGCATACCCACTGATAATGATCCCGCCGAAATGATCGATGACAAAGTTGCGTCCGACCACGACTTCACAGGGCAGCTCGATACCCGTGAGGATCTGCACCAGTTTGTAGAGAACTTTGTAGATAAAGGAGAGCAGCTTGCGCAACAGCGCCGGACGCACGCCGTAGCGCCAGCGTCCGAAGCGATAAACCAGCATCACCCAGAAGCCCTGAGCCCCCCAATCACCCGCGTATGCACGCAAGTCCGCACGTATGTTTTCGAACATGAATGGCTCTACCGTGTTGGTTGGGTGGCGAATTTGGTCTCGCGCAGCAGCGCCCAGGTGGCACGCGCATGCTGCCAGCACGCGTCGATGGCGGCTCGGCCACGACCTTTCAATAACGCCTTGAGCGCCAGAATCAGATCACCCAGGCACACCAGAAACATATGCAAGGCCAGACCGGACAGACCGTGGTGCTTGCGGAAATACAACAGCTCGCTTTCGATCTGCATCTTGGGTATCTGTCGACTGACCGCGTTGAGTTCAACCACCGTTTTGGCACTTTCACCGCCGATATGCACCACCGTGGTGTCCGGGTAATACACCACTTTCCAGCCAGCCTGCTTGACGCGCTTGCAGTGATCGACCTCCTCGTAATAGAGGAAGTAGCGCGGATCGAACAAGCCCACCTGGTCGATGACTTCACGGCGGATCAGGTAATAGCAGCCCGGTACCCAGTCGCACTCACGGACCGAGGCGTGATCCCAGTCCATGTCATCCACCCTCTTCACCACAGGGAAAAACCGTTCAAGCCCGGTGCGCGAGAGGAAGACATTCAGAGGCGTCGGAAAGTAGCGACACGAGGGTTGCAGATCGCCTTCCCGGCCAACCAGCCGAACGCCGAGGACTCCGCAATCCGGATGCGCCTCCATGTAGTCGAGGGTTTTTTTCAGGGTGTCGGCGGCAACGAAGGCATCGGTATTGATGAGCAACGCGTACTTGCCTTGCAAGTGTTCAACCAGTTGATTGTTGGCACGGCCAAAGCCCACATTGTTTTCATTGGCCAACAACAATGCCTCTGGGCAAACATTTTCCAGACGTTCCAGGGAATTATCGGCAGAGGCATTGTCCACGACCAGATAGCGCGTCGGATCCGCACTGTTTGCCTGGCGTAATGCATCGAACATCGGCTGTAACAGCGTCGCCGTGTTGTAGTTGACGACCAGTACATCAAGGGGAGTACGGGTCATTTTGGTGGCTCGCCAAAAAAGTATTCCACTCGCATTTCCATAAGCGCCGACTCCAGACTTGGGTCATAGCTACCGGTGCGCTCTCTGATGAGGTCCATCCACGGATAGTCGTTGCAACGCGCCTCGAATTTTTTCATCAGGTCTTCAACGGTGCAAAAAACTCTCGCTGGATTGCCCCCGACCACGACACCCGGCGGGACATCCTTCCTGATAACAGCACCTGCGGCGACAATTGAACCCGGACCTATGGTCACGCACGGCATGATGATCGCACCATGCCCGATAAAACAGTTGTCACGGATGTCGACGGGGCCGACAGAATCAAGTTTTACGTTGTAGAGAGTGGAGAAGAAAACGGCTCCATCGTGACAGAACAGGGTGCAATCCGATAAAGCGATGTTGTTGCCGAGGCGCACTAGCGAAGGGTCAGCGATATTGCAACCGACATTGATCCACACATTGCTGCCGACGGAATGCAGCGATCCCCAGCGCGCCAGATATCGAGCCCACTCGAACCCGTCAGGATTACAAAACCGTTTAAAGATCCAGCGCCCCCGCCCCGTTTTGTTGACGAAATAACTTACAGCACGCCTTGCCAGCCTTATCATCCTGTCAGCCTCACAAATCCTGCGATTCTCATCCATGCCAGAGCCAGAAACACCCTGGTTTTTTTGATTGTAGTATCAGGAATACCTGCCCGCCGGGCCCGCTTGATGATTAAGATGGTCTGCCAGCCTCAGGGCAAGCTGCAAAAGAGGCATGGTCGGATTGCTCGCACCGGCTGTAGCGAAAACACTGCTGCCCGCGACGTAAAGATTATCGGTGCCGAACACTTTGCAGTTCTCGTCGACCACTCCGTACTCAGGCGCCGAGGCCATCCGTGTGGTTCCCATATGATGCGCGTGGGGCGCCACTTTCAGTGGCACAGAGACGTCATACACGCACTCTTCCAGCTTGACGAAGCCCAGCCCCGTGTCGGCAAAACACTTCGCCACCTCCATCCCTATGCACTTGATGGTACGCCTGTCTTCGGGTGCCACTTCCCAATTGATGCTGACCTTGCGCACCCCCAATGCATCCCGTTCATCAAGCAACGTGATGCCGCTGTTTCGATTGGGAAATTGTTCGATAAGCGTGGTGATCACCCCATCCCCGGGACAATTGAAGCGGGAAATGAAATCGAGCTTGTGCGCCAACCCTACATCGCAGGCGAGGTTCTCCAGAAAGTCCTTGATGGCTGCCGTTCGCCCATAGGCCTGCACGTGCGCCAGGAGCGATGCCGATACATTTCCTTTGCCTGATTGATATTGCGCTACAAACGCATCGGTCGTGAAGTACTGTCGAGGCTCTGTACTCTGCCCCTCCCCCAGGATGAAAGTCCCCAGGTCGAGGTTCAGGTGTTCCATGAAACATTTGCCGACCAAACCGTCCTTGCTGACGACTCCGGCGGCTGTCAAAGACTCACTGTTCATCAGCTGCCTGGCATTCTCGATGGCGCCCGTGGCCAGAATGAACTGTTTTGCCTTCACTCGCTCTCGGTGCCTGTCGTAATCGGACACAACAATGGCGGCGATGCGGCCGGTCTTGTCATCAAATTCAAGATCGACACAGTTGCAATTGATGAAGACATCAATCCCCTCGGTCTCTTGAAGATCCTTGGCGTATTTTTGTGCAAATCGCGTCGGCGGACTCAGCAGGAAACGATCCGCTACAAAGTCGTTGCCGTCCATGGACGCATTGATCGTCTTGAATCCGGAATCCGACGGGAGATCCACAATGGCCAAGGCTGCTGGCAGATAGCGTTCGAACTCGGAAAATCTGATGGGCCAGCCAGGAAGGCTGACCGGAGGGCCCCAGTCGAAATCTGATTTTTCGAAGGGCCGGCAACGCCCCGCCCAGTGGTTCGACGTGCCGCCGAGAAACCGCAGGCGTGTTTCTTCAGCGTAGACATTCAGACCTGTCGAGGGGCAGTTGTAAAGGGTTTGCGAGGATTGTGAATATTCGTGCCCCCCGCCCTCGACAAGCAGCACGCGCCGGCCATCACCGGCCAGACGCAACGCCAGCGTGATGCCCGCCGGCCCGGCCCCGATGATGCAGAAGTCATAGTGATCGCGCAGTTCTTTCTGCGATTGGTAATCTTTGATCATGTGCGCGTTTGCCGAAAATACTGGGCAGGCAACACCCAGCCGTTAACGACGACAAACCCGTTTTTTTCAGAAGAAGGCGGAACAAGGAACGAGGACAATCCAAATGTCATCCCCCCCAGACTCAACACCGCAAACGCCTGGAGGAAGTCTCTGCGCCCCATCACAGAGGTATTCAAATCAAGTTCACTCATGATTCAAAGCCCCACGACATTAAGATTGCGTTTGTATTTTCAGCGACCCGTCAAACCCATCACTCCCCGAAAGGTGACGTTCCGCCAAGGCGTTGAAAACAGCAAGTGACATCGATCAAATCAAAGCCATTCGGCAATGCCCAGCACCAACTCCCCGCACAACACCCCAACCAGCAACATTGGCAGCACAACCAGCTCACGCTTGAGATCGAACAGCCCTATACGACAGTTCACATAAACAATTAGCACAAGTGTAGGAAACGTATGCAGCGCGACACCCCAAATGGCGTATTTCACCCCGCCAATGGCCAGCAGCACCGGCAGCAACACCCATAACGAGACGGCGCGAATAATGTTATCCATGGCCTGGTACTTCGTGAGTCCCAGCGCCAGCCACGCTTGATGCGCGATGCCATAACGCAAGGTGAAGAAAGACAATGAAAGGACGGCCATCATGCTGCCCGCCTCGGCATAGCGCTCGTCGTATAACCAGTGGATGATCAAAGGACTGATGACCCACAACAGTCCAGTGATAAACAGCAAGGCGATGTCGAAAATCAGTTTGAAGCGGTCATACAAAGAGCGGAGCCGCGCGGTGTCATTGCTTCTTGCCGCTTCACCGAAGGCTGGCAACGCCACGGCGCCAACCAGCCTCTGCACACCGAGTGTAATAGCCCCCAGAATCAGCACGGCAATGGAGTAGACACCCAGTTCGGCGGCCGACATGCTGCCGCCGAACCAGATGCGATCGCCATTCATGGCCAGTACGCCCACTGCTGAAGACAACAATATCCATCGGCCGAAGACGACCAGCTCCTGGAGCGCACTACGATCCCACAGCAGACGGTTAGGCGGCCCCGGAAACCAGAAATGTCCCAGAAGCAGGCTGACCAGAGCGGAGACCAGCCCCGCCCCCACCAGCGACCAGATAGACCGGGTGAAGTAACCGATAATCAGCATCACCACCAGGCCGGCAATCTGCGACGCAAACTCGGCGAGCACGACTTTCTTTTGCTGGAATGAGCGAACGGCCACGTCGACCTTTGTCGACTGAAAACCATAGATGATCGCGGACAAACCGGTAACGGCCAACACCAGCGGCAACTCGGGTGCACCATAGGTGGATTCGGGCGACCACAGATGGATCGCCTGCGCAAACCAGGCGAAGCCCGCGATCAGAAGTGTCGTGGAAAACAGAACAAAACCGCGCACGATCTGCACGGTCCACACGGTATTGAGAAATACCGGGTCGTCACCCCGCGGGCTCTGGATGATGTTCTGGCGCAAGCCGACATCGGAAAGCAAATGGATGATCACCGAAACGGTGGTGGCGATGATCATGATGCCGAACATCTCCGGCATCAGCAGGCGAGCCATGATCAGGTTGCCGCCCAGGCGCATGGCCTGAGACGTTACAAGTGCCCCGAGATTCCAGGCTCCGGCGAATATCGCTCGCTTGCGCAGGCTCAACGATGGCGATATATCAACTGAAGGCATAACATCAATCCCGGACTCTGTTGCACGAACGTTACTATAGCCGCAATCAGGCAATCCACTATGCTTCGCTCACCAATCAATAAGTGCATTAATTCATGCCTGAGCACATTCGCGCGCTAATCGTCATTCTGGTCCTCGCCGGCACCGTTTTTACCCTGGCCCGTCGACCGGCAAAGGACCTGATTCCGTACAACGACTTCACACGTCGTCGCAATCTGTGGTTCGTTTTGACCCTTCTGGTTTTTTTCGCGCACAGTTTCTGGGTGTATGCAGCGGTTGCCGCTGTGGTGCTGACGGTCGCACGGAAACGCGAGCGCAATCCCATGGCGCTGTTCTTCATGCTGCTGTTTCTCGTCCCGCCGGCGTCGGCGCAGATTCCCGGCATGGGCGTCATCAACTATTTCTTTGATCTCAACCATATCCGGTTGCTGTCCCTGTGCGTCTTGCTTCCCGCGTTTTTCGTGCTGCGCAGGCGATCGGACACGCTGCCTTTCGGGCGCACCTGGCCTGACAAACTGTTGACCGCCGGCCTTGTGCTGACGAGCCTGCTGTTGCTGCGCGAAACCACACTCACCGACACGTTGCGCCAAACGGCCTACATGTTCATCGAAGTCTTTTTGCCTTACTACGTCGCCAGCCGGGCCCTGAAAGACCTCAGCGACTTCAAGGACGCCCTGTTGGCGTTTGTCCTCGCCGCGATGGTGCTGTCCATTATCGGGCTCTTCGAATTTGCCCGCAGCTGGCTGCTCTACAGCGCGCTGACGGACGCCCTGGGCATGCAATGGGAAATGTCCGGGTACTTGAGCCGTGGCGGTTCATTGCGCGCGAGCGCCACCACTGGCCAGGCCATTGCGCTGGGGTTTGTCATCAGCGTCGCCCTCGGCCTGTACCTGTTTTTGCAGGAAGGTGTGCGCAGCAAGCTCCAGCGGCGGCTCGGTGGTCTCCTGCTGGCTGGCGGACTGTTCGCGCCGCTGTCGCGTGGTCCCTGGATCGGCGCCGTCGTCATGATCACAGCGTTTATCGCCACGGGTCGCGGCGCTGCCAAACGCTTGATGCTGCTGGCGCTCGCCGCCGTGCTCGCTATTCCTTTGCTGGCCATCGTGCCGGGCGGGCAAAAATTCCTGGACCTGCTACCGTTCATCGGCACCATCGAAGTAGAGAACATCACGTACCGACAACGTTTGTTCGATAACGCAATGATCGTTATCCAGCGCAACCCCTTGTTCGGCGCTTTCGACTTCCGCAGCACGCCGGAAATGCAGTCCATGATCCAGGGCCAGGGCATCATCGATATCGTGAACACCTACATCAACGTGGCGCTGCAGGTCGGGTTGGTCGGGTTGACGCTGTTCGTGGCTTTTTTCGTCACGGTTCTGCTGGGTATCCGCAAGGCAATGCGTTCGTTCCCCGACAAGGATGATGAAAGACGCCGGCTCGGACGCGCGCTCCTGGCGACACTGGCCGGGATCATGGTGACCATCGTGACGGTCAGCAGTATCACGTTCATCCCCATTGTGTATTGGTCGGTGGCCGGGCTGGGCGTTGCCTATGTCCAGATGGCTCGCAAGCTCAAGCACACTTCGATCGCAGTCACTGCGAGTGCCCACCTCCAACTCCGGTAATGCCAATGACCACTTTGTTACGCCGCACTCCGATGCTGCTTCCGGCGCTCCTGTGCGTTGCCATTTGGCCGTTCAGTACCTGGGCCTCGGAGTGGGTTGCCAGTGTCGATGAACGCAGCGGCCTGCCCGTGCTGACGCGCGGCGGCAGCCCTGTCGCGGCGTCAAAATTTACCTTCTGGGGGAGTAACTGGGACTGGACTTTCTTCGGCACCCGATTCAAGGTCGACGCCCCCTACAAATACACCCTGGAAGGCCAGAACAAAGCACTGGACTTCGACCTTACGGCGCAGATTCAGAAAGAAGACGAAAAGACACTGACCTGGGACTTTGACCTGAATGCACACAGCGTGAAGTCAGGCGTGATGGGTGGAGGTATCGTCTTCAATTTCGACCCGGCCCTTTTCGCCGGTGAAATGAGCAAGCCGCAATTGCTGCCCGACAACCGCGGCTGGTCGTGGGGCAATGCACAAGGCCGACGCATCGAGATGCGTTTCGAGCCGGCGCTGGCGAGCGTGTACTTTGAGCCCGGCAGCCCATCCGAGGTACGTGCTTTCTTCTACAAAAACACGATCAAACCCGGCGAGCAACACGTCAAAGCGACCCTGAGCATTTCTGGCGACGTTGTTCTCGGCCCCACCACGACAGAGCGTTTTGGCCTGACGGACCCGAAGACCTGGCCAGATGACAAGGTCGACATCAAAACCTCTCCGGTCGATCTGTCCTTCCTCAACGCTGGCGAAAAACCTGCGGGCAAGCGCGGCTTCGTCAAAGCGTCCGGCGAACAACTGCTGTTCGCGGACAACACCCCGGCGCGCTTTTGGGGCACCAACATCACGTCCTATGCGCTGTTCCGAACGTCCGACGATGCAATCAAGCAACAAGCCAAACGCCTGTCGGCACTCGGTTTCAACCTCGTCCGCCTGCACCACCATGACTCCCCCTGGGTCAGCCCCAACATCTTTGGTGACCGCGACCAAACGCAGAACACTCAGCAACTCAGCGCAGCATCGCTGAAAAAAATCGACTGGTGGATCAAGTGCCTGAAAGACGAAGGCATTTATGTATGGCTCGACATGCACGTCGAGCGAGCCCTGATGGCGAAAGACAACATTTTCGGCTTCGACGAGCTGCCAAAAGACGAGCAGAACAATGCCAGCCTCAAGGGCTTCGCGTATGTGAACATCACCATTCAGCAGGCGATGAAACGCTTCGCCGAAGCCTACATGACCCATGTAAATCCCTTTACCGGCCTCGCCTATAAAGATGATCCGGCAATCGCCGCCGTGCTGATCACCAACGAAAATGACGTCACTCAACACTTTGGCAACGCCCTGTTGCGAGACAAGGGCGTTCCCAGGCACTGGGAGCTCTACAAGAACCGGGCGGATGCCTTTGCCAGTCAGCACAATCTATCGGCAAGCCTCACCTGGCGCTCGTGGGAGCATGGCCCCGCCAAGCTGTTCCTTAACGATCTGGAACGGAATTTCAACGTAGAGATGATCCAGCATCTTCGCGAATTGGGCGTGAAGGTACCCATTGCCACCACCAGCAGTTGGGGCGGCGATGGCCTGAGTTCCTTGCCGGCCCTGACTGCGGGCGACGTCATCGACGTTCACAGCTATGGCGGCTCCGGGCAGCTGGAGAAAAACCCGCTCACCACCGAAGGGATCGTCGACTGGATGAGCGCAGGCCAAGTCACCGGCAAACCGCTGACCGTCACCGAGTGGAACAACGAACCGTTCCCGACACCCGACCGCCACTCGTTACCCCTCTATGTCGCCGGCACCGCCAGCCACCAGGGCTGGGACGCGCTGATGCAATATGCCTACAGCCAGCAGCCGCTCGACGGCGGCTGGGTAACGGCCGACAACTGGCACGCCTACAACGACCCTGCGATGCTGGCCACCCTGCCCGCCGCCGCCCTGCTCTACCGCCGTGCCGACGTCAGCGAAGCCAACACGACTTACGTCTTCGCACCGACACCCGACACCCTGTTCAACAAACCCGTCTCACCGGCCAACTCGGTTCTGCTGCGTACCGCCATGGAGAAAGGCAAGCTGCAAATCGCCATGCCACAGACGCCGGAACTGCCCTGGTTGCAGCCGGGCATTATCCCGAGCAATGCGCAGGTGTTTCATGATCCTGACCAATCGTTGCTGGACGCCAATGCCAGCGAGTCCACGACCGATACGGGCGAACTCAAGCGCAACTGGAAACAAGGCATCTACACCATCAATACGCCGCGCACCCAGGCCGTCACCGGCTGGATCGGTGGCGAGTCGATCAGCCTGGGCAACATCCAGGTTCAAGTGAAGACCGCCAATGCCAGCGTGGTGGTGCAAAGCCTGGACGCCGCACCTGTCGGTCGGTCGCAGGATCTGCTGATTTCTCTGGGCACTCGTGCTATCCCCAAAGACGATGACAAAACACCTTTTTACGTCGAGCCGCTCGAGGGCACGCTCAGCATTCAGGGGCCGCCAGGCCTGACGCTGTACACCCAAGGCACGCAGGCCCAACTGAAGAAGGTGCCCGCGACCTACGTTGACGGGCGCTACACGATCAAGTTCGACGGCGTGCAGGCTTTCAATTGGTTGTTTTTGAAAAAAAGCGCTGCGCACTGACGGTACAATCTGCGTTTGCACAGCAACAGTTTCCAGGAGGACAGGATGAATTTTTTGGTGGTCGGCGGCGCAGGTTATATCGGCTCGCACATGGTCAAGCATCTGCTGCGCACAGGTCACGAGCTGGTGGTGGCGGACAATTTTTCCACGGGGTATCGCGACGCCTTGACGGGCGGAACACTGGTTGAACTGGACATCGCCGACGCGCAAGCCCTGGACACCTTGTTTGCCACGCACCACTTCGATGCCGTGTTCCACTTCGCCTCGTTCATACAGGTTGGCGAATCCGTCACCGAACCGGCCAAGTATTACCAGAACAACCTGGCCGCCACGCTGACGCTGCTACAGGCCATGGTTCGCGCGAACGTCAAGCGCTTCATCTTTTCCTCGACTGCCGCCATTTATGGCGACCCGGCGTATGTGCCCATCGACGAAGAACATCCCAAGGCGGCGATCAATCCTTATGGTCGCAGTAAGTGGATGGTGGAACAGATGCTTGAAGATTTTGATCGCGCGTACGGGCTGAAGTCGGTTTGCCTGCGCTACTTCAACGCGGCCGGAGCAGACCCTGAAGGACAGCTGGGTGAACGCCACGAACCGGAAACCCACCTGCTGCCGTTGATCCTGCAAGCCGCCTCCGGCCGGCGCGCGAGCATCACCGTCTATGGCCGCGATTACGACACGCCTGACGGCACCTGTATTCGCGACTACGTCCATGTCGCCGATCTGGCGGCCGCTCACGCACTGGCCGTGGATTACCTGGTGACCGGCGGTGCAAGCACGGCGTTCAACCTCGGCAATGGCCAGGGATTCTCGGTACAGGAAGTGATAGATACCGCGCGTCGTGTCACTGGCCAGGCGATCTCCGTCAGCGATGCGCCACGCCGTGCGGGTGATCCTCCAAGGCTGGTGGCTGATCCCCAAAGGGCGTACAGCCTGCTTGGCTGGCAACCGCAATTTGCCTCGCTGGAACAGATCGTGACGCACGCCTGGAGTTGGGAAAAGAAGCATCCCTGGCAGTGAAGTCGGCGCTGGCCGCCAGCGCCGATCGTTTGAGAATGACGCGCTAGTAGTAAGAGCGGTTTTGCGGCTCGGCTTTGTTCAACACAGTGCCAATCAGATTGGCTGTCCCGAGATGGTGAAGGCTTTCCTCGATCTCTTTCCTGCTGTTCATGCCGTTGGCGACGACCAGCAGGACGCAGTCGAATTTAGGCAGGACGGTAATGACATCGTCCGAACTCAAGATGGGCGGCAAATCGAAAATCACGACCCGTGAGTTGTAGCGTTCGCGCAAATCACTGATCAAGTGGCTTACCTTGGGCGAAGACAGCACCTCGGTGGAGAGCGGAATCGGCTTGCGGGTCGGCAGGACTACAAAGCGTGGCAAGGTCGGGTTAACCAGAACCTCTTGCAGTTCCGCTTCATCGGCCAGGTATTCATTCAGCGATTTCTCCATCGACAGGCCCAGGCAGGCGCCCACGGTCGGACGGCGCAAGTCGAAATCCACCAGCAATGCTGTCTTGGTGGTGTGATGAGCGATGCTCATTGCCAGGTTGATCGCCAGTACCGTCTTGCCGGCCTCCGGTGTCGGCGAGGTGATGGCGAGCGTGCGCCAGCCATTTTCTTCCATGACTTTCAGAACTTGCGTACGCAGCAGATCGAACGCCCCACCCATATTCGAATTCTTGTTGTACGCCACAATGCGATTGCGCTCGAGGTGATCCGGCCGCAAAGGGACAACTTTGGTTTGCACATAGCTGAGCGCGTTCAGGCCTGAAGAATGCGCGGTAGGTGTCATGGCTTTGGACGAGTTCTTGGGCTCGGTGTTTTCGGTATCGGGCTTGATAATTTCCATGTCTATATTCCTTATGCAAACCGGCCCAGCGTTTTATACGCCAACTGATCCAGAGGCATGTAGAGGAAGTGCACGAGCACCAAAAGGATTGCGACCAGCACGATTCCACACACGATCAGGCGCGTTCGCCACTTCTTGCGGCGCTCCAGTTCGGCCATGGTGTGAATGTAGGGGATGGAAACCAGTACACGTCTACCGAGCACACTGGCCAGGGCTTCAGCACCGCGCACACGCGAACTCATCATCTCGAGCAGCATCACCAGCGCGCCAGCGCCCACCGGAGCAAGCACGAAGCCCATGGCGACCACTTTCTTGCGGTTCGGCCGAACCGGCTTTTCAGGCATCAGCGGCGACTCCAGAAGAACAAAACGCTCCGCCTTGTTTTCCTGTTCCAGGCTTTCGGAAATTCTCGCGTTCATCTCTTTGGCGCGCATTTCCTCATACTTCTTTTTCGCGTTGTCATGGTCGCGCATCAGCGTGATCAGGCCGCGCTCGACTTGAGGCATTTCAATAATTCGCGCTTGGTATTCGGATATTTTCTGGACCGTCTGCTGCTTCTGATCGGCCAGTGACTTGATTCGCGCCTCGGTGGCGGCGATCCGCGTCTGAGCCCTGGATACATCCATATTGACGGGCGCTGCCGCGCTACCGGCAACCATTTTGTTCGCCTCAAGTGCCGCAATCTTGCGTTTCACGGAACGCACATCGGGGTGGGCGTCGGTATACAGCGTCTGCAAACGGGCGTACTCCGCCTTGAGGCTGGCGAGGTCCTGCGGTTTGTCGGCGGCTGCTCCCGCTACTCCAGGCTTGGTCGCTACGCCGGAATTGGCGGCAATGAGCTCCAATTCATTGAAACGCAACTCCTCGCGGGCAGCCTTGTAGTCACGGTCGACCTCTTTGAGGTCGCTCTCGGCGCGGGTCAACATGTTCGTGAGCAGTTCCCGATTCTCGGGCAGTGCATCACTGTGCTTCTCCTTGAATTCCGCCACGCGACTGTCCTGGGCATTCAGGGCAACCTCGAGCTTGTCTGCCTCCTGCTTGGCGAACTCCGTGTTTTCATTGGCGCGCTCGGTGCGCTGCCGGATGTTTTCATTGAGGAACAGCGTCACCAGTTCGTTGGCCACCTGGGTGGCAATCTCTGGCTGGCGGTGCTCAAAGGAAAGGCGAAACGCAATCGTCACTTCCCCGCGCCCCTTGATCGCGGCGCTGACCAGGGTGACGCCAATCGCATTGCGCATTTCATCGATTTTCTCTGTAACGCTCAAATTCCGGCCTTGAGTAGAGAACAAGTTGTATTTGTCGATGATCGCGGCCAGGTTTTCTCGGGTCATCACGCGCTGGCGAATGACTTCGATGCGCTCATCGGCAAAGGTGCTGTTGTTCGCCGCGACCAGCTCAGGCGAGATCTGTTGCGACTCGATCAGAATCGTGCCGGAGGACTCGAAGGTGGGCGGGAGTGACATCGCGACCGCGATGCTCACGCCAAGGATCGCTGCGCAACTGACGATCAACAGCACCGCGTGGTGCTTGATGATTGCAATGTAGTCGTTGACCGACATTTCGTATTCAGTAGTCATAGATCATCACAAAGCTGAATTTCAGAGACCGGGGTAACTATAAGTCAAGGTCAACCCGACGACATTTGCGCTGGCATCCGGCAAGCTGTCCTGCTTGCGTTCTTTGTAAGTGAAGAATAGGCGGGCATTCCAAAAAGGCGAGAGTTCCTGACTGATCCAGGCGCTGTAATTGACCAGGGTATTCGGCGTCTGCCCCTTGGTGTCCTGCCAGGAAGCATCAAGACCGGTGCGTCGGGTTTCATCGATGAGGTAACTCACGGAGCCCTTCAGGTTATCGGCCTCGACGAACCCACCGTCCCCGCTGGCGACGGTGCTACGGCTGGCATCGAAGATGCTTTCAAAGCGCTCACCGGTGTACTGCAAGTTCACCCCGCCCTCGCCTGTGGGACCGTCACCCGTGCCGGAGACTTGATTGACGCCCGCGTACACCGACCCCTTGAATGCCTCGGAGACCTGGAAATTCAGGCCAACCGTGGGAGTGTAGCTATTCGAGGAAGACGCCACGGTTCCCTCATCCGGCTCATAACGCCTCACGCCAATACGGGTGAAGAGCTCGACCCGCTCGCTCCATGCATAGGTCAAGCTAAAGCGGCTTGCCAACTCGTCATAGTTGATCAGGGTGGGGATGTCGTAAGTGACATGAGTGTAGTCAGTTTCGTTGAGCAGAGTGGTTCGCTCACTGAGCGCCGTACGCCAGTTGCCCCCCACGGTATAAAGCTTTTGCGTGCCGTCGGAAGCCACTACGCCGGTTTCCTGGACCTCGGTGGAAAGCGTGGAGCTCTCTTCATAGCGGGCCGTGAGTCCATAACCACCGGTTTCGGTCTCGCGACTCCACCGGAACCTCAATCTGGGGTCTTCACGATCTGACACGATATCTGTATCGGACGAACGCACGACATACACCCCGAGACCGAACTGGAACTCATCTCGTCCGGAGGTGCCGACAAGGTTGAGGTCGGGGGCGATGATGGCGCGGGTCACGCCCTTCTCGCCACTTGTGAGCAACAGTGGATTGCTGTCGTACTCAACCGTCGAAGGCAGCGATATTGCCGGTAGCCAGGTCGCCGCAGAGGCCACACCGGAACACGAAAGGATCAGGGTTGCCGTGGCAACCCCGGTGGTTCGAAGAGAAAGCAAGGTAATCCCTAGTGCATCGCGCAAGGCTAAGGCACGACCAGCGTATCGCCGGCCTCAAGAATAAAATTGGTCGTCATGTCATCGCCGGACATCAACTCGTTGTAGTCGACACGCAGGATCTGTTGTTTTGATCCATTGAGTCGCACGACCTTGATGTCATTCTTGGCGGCGAATTTGTCGAGGCCACCCGCCATGCTCAAAACCTGCAGCACTGACGTTTGACCTGATAAGTGGACACTGCCGGGCTTCAACACTTTGCCCTGCACGTACACGAGATTACCGGCGGTGCCCGTGACAACCACGCTCACCTGCGGATCGGGTATGAATTTTACAAGCTTGGCCGCTATTTTCTCTTCGACTGCGGTGGCATCGAGACCCACCACATCAACCTGCCCTGCCAACGGGAAGGTGATGCTTCCGTTGGGAAGAACGATCACATCCTTATTGAGCTTGTCTTCGCCCCAAACAGAAACATTGAGCGTATCACCCGGACTCAGCCGGTAGTTCGCTTCGTTTGCGACGGCATTGGAAATGCTGGGCAGGACAGCCAGCGCGCAGACCACAGGTAACCAGAAACGCAACATCGGGATCCCTCCGCCTAAGTAGCCTTGCCAAGAGTTTCACACAAAAACCAAGGCAAATCACGCTCGCAATTTTTGTCGCTCGGTAACCGCTCAACGAGCATTTTTTCGCGGCTGGCAGCGGCCATTTTTCGTCGGCCCGACGTATCAATTATCTGCAGCAAGGCCTCTAGTGAAGGAAGTTTTTTATTTAACAGTAACTTGTCGTTAAACATATGACCCCCGATGCTTACTCGCCAAATTAATAGCACTCTTTTCAATAGAGTCCGTCATTCAGCCAATACACCGCCAACCACTGACACATCAAACTGATATCAACCACTAGTATCAATGCGCCACTTAATCGCCAGCAAAATCAAACTGCTAGTTACACCTTCCGCCGATTGGCGACCATGACAAAACCGAACAATGCCGACGAAAACAACCAGGCTGCAGCAGACAACGGAACTGCATTGGGTTGATTAACGAACGCGTCGGCTCCTCCACTCAATACTTTAGCCTGTGCATCTAAATCTGCCGTGAACTTGTCAGTATTTAGTTGCGCCATTAATCCGTCACAGGAAGTACTATTGACGGTGGCACCCACCTTGACAACAGAAGTGATAAGGTTTTTGAGTTGATCTTTTGCAGTATCAACGGAAGAAATATCGCCCAGCGAGACTGTCGCGCCAAGTTTGCTTTCGACAGTAGAAGGGGCGCCAGCCTGCCCTTCCGCTGTCGCGCCCACTTTTGGCCCGGACGCTGCACAAGAATCGGCTATGCGGTTAATTTCATGGGCCAAATGGCTCGCGTGAGCGGTGGCAATGGCCGCACCATTAAAGAGCACACAGAACAAAACGGATTTGAGAACCAGTGATGAACGCATGAAGACCGCCTCCCTGCCTACAGGGTTTTCCTGATATCGAATGAAGGATTCGTTACCCAGTTGCTTGGAGCCTATAAGCACATCGCCATTACGTCAATGGTCCGTCACAACAATAAATAAAAATAAAATTCTACGGAGAATGGCGTCAAAAAAACGCCAACAAATGCCGTTGAATACGGTTCGCTCTATTCATATGAAACGGCTCAAGCGTGGGCTTTGGGCGCTTTCCAAGGTGTGATAGACCCGTTCCACCCCCCCCGCCGAAAGGCCGGCGACAAAAAACTATCGCAGCGTCCCGTTGCGCATCCATTCCCGCGGACTGACGCCAGTCTTGCGCCGAAACGCCCGAGCCAGCGCCGAAGGGCTTTCGTAGCCCACTTCCTCGGCAATCAGGGCGATGGACTTGCCTTCACGCAAGCGTTTCTGCGCCAGGCTGATGCGCCAGCTCACCAGATAATCAACCGGCGTCTGCCCCACCACCTGGCGAAAGTACTCGGCGAAGCTGGCCCGGGACATGTTGGCTGCCGATGACAATTGCGCCACGGTCCAGGCTTTGCCCGGGGTGTCATGCATCAGGCTCAACGAACGCGCCAGTCGCGGGTCGGCCAGGCCTGCCATCATGCCGGGGCTTTGCTGATGGTGAGTCAACAGGTGCCGCAGCAACTGGATCACGAGCATTTCGAACAAGCGGTCCATCATCGCTTCGCGACCGCAAATGCCACCGAAGGCTTCGTTGAACAGCCAGTCCAGCGTGCCGGTCATGCTGGGTATTTCGTCGAGCCCCAGCACCAGGTAATCGGGCAAGGCGGCCGCCAGCGCATTGCCCGCACCGCCATCGAAGGTCAGTGAGGCGCACACCAGTTGTGTGTCGGACGTCTCTGCAGCGAACAAGCGATGACGGAAGGGTCGGGGGGAAAAAATCAAGGTGGGCTTGTTGATCTGGATATCGCGGTCATCGGCCAGCTTAAGGGTCAGGTCACCGTCCTTTAGCAAATGAAGGTGCCCACACGCCTGCTCACCGTCAAAACCCGTGGTGCCACAGAACGTGCCGCTGTGGAAGGTTCCGGCACTGACGCCGAAGTGGCTGAGCAACGTAGACAAGCGATCCATTGGCAGGCTCCCGGGGGAAAATCTGGACGATCTGTCGTATATCCTCGACGATTTGCACCCAATAGACCAGCGTCCGTCAATAACATGGACTCCGTACCCAGCGCACACCGCGCAGTCATCTACGGAGATCCATCATGAGCCGCATCAATACCCTGAGTCTTGAACACGCCACCGACACCACCCGCCCGCTGCTGGAAGGCGTGCAGAAAAAAATCGGTTTTCTGCCCAATGTCTTCAAGACGCTGGCCCATGCACCTGCGGTGCTTGTGTCTTATCTGCAACAGTCCGCGACCCTCGGTAAAACATCCCTGAGCGCTACCGAGAAAGAAGCGATCTTCCTCGCCACCTCTCAGGTGAATGGTTGCGACTACTGCCTGGCGGCCCACACCCTGTTTGCCGGCAAGGCCGGTTTGTCTGCACAAGACATCCTCAGCGCCCGTGATGGCCAGCTCAATGCGTTCGCAACCCTCGCCCGACAGATCACCGAAAGCCGGGGTCACTTGAACAGCGAGCAGATCGAGGCGGCACGGGCAGCCGGTATCGACGACAGCAAGATTGTCGAAGTGATCGGCCATGTGGCGTCGCAGACCCTGACCAATTACCTCAACAACGTTGCCCTGACCGAGATTGATTTCCCGGCCATCGATGCTTGAACGACTTTCAATTCGGGAGCACCGCTTATGAAGACCGTGACGCTCTATACCACCGACACCTGCCCTTATTGCCGCAACGCCAAAGCACTGCTGGCCAGTCGGGGCATTGCAGCCCAGGAATTCAACGTTCAATCAGAACCGGGGAAATTCCAGGAGATGCAAAGCCGCAGCGGGCGCCGCAGCGTGCCGCAGATTTTTATCGGTGACACCCATGTCGGCGGTTTTGACGAACTGGCCAAGCTTGATCGTCAGGGAGGTTTGTTATCGATGCTGGCCTGAGGCGACGGATTTTTGTTGGGGTGCATATCCGTTGCTGCGGTAACGGATATACATCCCCAAACCGCCGCGCTTTTAACAATGCCCCCTCGAGCACACCGGCGATCCCTATGGGCAAATCAGTACACAGCGCACTATGATTGCCGCCATGACAACACCGCTGCCGATCCGCCAACCCTGCCCGCCCGGTGCCTGCATCTGCGAGCGTGAACCGCTGCTGGAAACACCCGGCGCGGACCTGCGCATCCTGTTTCTGACTCGCACCGAGGAAAGGCGCCTGATCGAACGCCTGGAAAACCTCCAGAGCCTGAGCGACCTCGAACGGTTACAGCAACGGATGTACGAGCAACTGGGCATCCGGGTAGAAGTCGCCCCGGGTTTCAACGAAGTCCGCACCATGCGCGGTATCGCCATCACCATCGCCGAACTGCCAGGCCTGTGCCGCAAAACCCGCCAGGCGATCCCGACCGCCATTCGCCGCGGTCTGGAAAAACGTCCGGAAATCGCCTACGAACTGCTCAACGCCAACGACCTGTTGCGCGATACCTGACGGTCAGGCGCCGCGATCAATTCCAGATGCAATAAAAGAGGATCAGCGGTCATACGCGAACCGTTCCGCGCTGCTATGCCTTCTCATGGGAGCAATTGCTTCAGCCCTGTCAGGGAGACACGGGAAACAGGCGTGGCCGTGGTCCCGGCGCCAGCCAGGCGCGCGAAGAGCAACAGGTGCCAGTCCGTAGCAGGAGGTGGCAAATGTTATTCATGGTCAGTTGGTCGATCAGTCCGCAAAACCGTAACAGCGTGATCAAGCGTTTCCTCGAGACCAAAGGGGCACCACCCGCCGGCGTCAAGATGTTGGGGCGCTGGCATGCCGTCGGCGGCTCGAGCGGTTTTGGCATCGCAGAAACCGATGATGTCGTACAGATTCAAAAGTGGGTGCTGGAATGGAATGACCTGATGAACATGGAGGTGCATGCGGCACTCACCGATGATCAGGCCGGGCCGCTGCTGGCGGCGGCTGTCAGCCAGCAATAAACGTTCGGGGCGGCGAGTGCCGCTCGCCGCCCGGCACCCTGTCAGCGTTTCCAGCACTCTGCGTAACGCGCGCACACGCCATACTGCCGATCCATTTGCGCCATTCGGTCGAGATGGTGATTGATGGTTTCGAGCAAGAGATTCTGGCTGGTCTGGACGTAAAACTTCGCCATCGTCTTGCGCTCTTCAGACGCCGCAAAGTGCGTAGGCCTGGACGCCTTGTCCTCAGGATGTGCCCATTGTTCCAGTTGCTGATCGGTCAGTCGTTGCAGGCGCAGACGGTATTTGTCGCTGTAACGCTTGAACGTTTCCGCCTTGTTTCCCGCCGCTTCTTCGTCGAAGGCAATCAGGTTCTGGCGGTACAGGGTCCAGTAATCGTCCGGCAGGGTAAAGCCCAGCTTCGCCTTGCGTTCGGCAATCAGCTTGTCGAGTTTTTCCGGTGTGTAGCGTTCGCTGCTGTCCTTGGCCGGGTCCGGCTTCATGCCGGCGATGGTCGCACCGTCGAAGATCCGCTCTATCAACATCACCCGCTGAGGCGTGTCGGGGAGCGCGGGCGGAAGCGCCGGGAATGACGTGCCGCGACCGACACAGGCAGGCAAGCCCTTGTCCATGACCGGCATCGGCAACCGCACCGCACGGCCATCGATGCGCTTCAACTGATTCAACAGCACGCCGCAACGGCCGTCGCGCAGATTTAACGTCACCTCGTATTCAGCATTGCGCTCGGGTGTCAGGCTCAAACTGGTGACACACACCCAGTTGCTGCCACTCGTGGCGAGGTGCAGGTAATTATCCTGGTCGGGTTTGACCTTGATCTCCAGATAGCCCCTGGCATCGGCCGGCGGCGCGACACTCATGCCCACCCGACGCTCGGTATCACGGGCGTACAGGTTGTTGAGTTCACCGGTGACGCGCCCCTGACAATGTTCCGGATCGTAGTAGTAGAGCTTCGCATTGCTGGTGTTGGCGATGAAGCGCACCTTGGCGGCGTCGGGTTCGGTGGCATCGGTGTAAGTGTCTTTGACGGCGCAGCCGCTGAGCAGAGCGGACAGAAGCGCCGCGACAGCAATGACGCGTGTGGAGCGATTGAAGGAAACCGGCATTGGATCGTCCCTGACGCGCAAAGGCTATGGAGAGCGCGCGATGCTACTAAAGGGCCACCACCCTGTCCATCGCGCACATCAGAGCATATTAATCCGGCTGAAAAGGCTACTTCTTCATCCCCACCCGCCGCCGCATCTCGGCGGTAATCGTCTGTTTCGTTTTCTTCAGGTCGGCCCAAGGCCCGTCGCCCACCTCGGCCAAGCGCTCATGCACCGTGTGGATGTTCCACTGATTGCCGCCCTTGAGCCCGGCCACCTCCTCGCGAAAGATCGGCACCGACACCGGCAGCCCTTCGCGGGTGCGGGCGGCGTAGGCACAAATGGTGGTGGCGCCGAGGCCGTTGCGCAGGTAATCGATGAAGATCCGACCCACCCGGTTCTTCGGCCCCGACACCGCGGAAAACCGTTCCGGCAACAGTTTGGCCATGTGACTGACGATGGCGTGGCTGAAATCCTTCACTTCATCCCAGCCGAGCTTGCGGGTCAGCGGCACCACGAGGTGAATGCCTTTACCGCCGCTGGTCTTGAGAAAAGCCTTGAGCCCCAGCTCATCCAGCACCGACAGCGTCAGCTGAGTCGCCTCGACCATGCTTTTCCACGGCAGCGCCGGGTCCGGGTCGAGGTCGAGAACGAAGCGATCGGGCTTGTCGAGGTTGTCCGACGTGGCGTTCCAGGTATGCAGTTCGACGGTGCTCATCTGTACGGCACCGATCAGTGCTTCGGCGCTGTTGATGATCATGATCGGCTGACCGGTGAGTTCCTTGTCGAGTGTGGTAATCCCGGGAATGGCCAGGCGTTCGGCGTTCTTCTGGAAAAACAATTCACCGGCAATACCGTCCGGCGCACGAACCAGCGCCACGGGCCGGTCTTTCAATTCGGGCAGAATCCATTCGGCGACGCGGGCGTAATACTCCGCCAGCTGCACTTTGGTCGTGCCGCTGCTGGCGTCGATGACCCGGTCCGGGTGAGTGATCCGCACCTTGCCCTCGCCCAGACCGAGTTGTGACGGCGCCGGTGCGGCTTTTTCCGAGCTTTTCTTTTGGCGGGTGGCAGGTTTTTCTGCGGTGCTTTTCTTCACCACTTTCGGGCGCTCCTCGGTGATGTCTTCGGCCGGCTTGTCGTCGCGCAGGCCATGGAACACGGCGTGGCGCACCGAGCCTTCCTTGGTCATTTCGGCAAAGGCAATCTCAGCCAGCAGAACGGGTTTGAGCCAGTGCACACCTTTGGCGTCAAAACCGGTCGGTGGATTGACCACTGACGGCTTCCTGGTCTGCAACGGTTTCAGTTGCTCGTAAATACTCTTAAGCGTTGTCTCGTTGAAACCGGTGCCGACCTTGCCGGCATACCGCAGCTGACCGCTGTCCCGGTCGTGCAGCCCCAGCAGCAACGCGCCAAACGCATTGCGCGATCCTTTCGGATCGGTGTAGCCGACTACCACAAATTCTTGCCGGTGCTTGCACTTGAGCTTGATCCAGTCGCTGCTGCGACGCGACACGTAAGGCGAGCCCAGGCGTTTGCCGATCAGCCCCTCCATCTGCATCTGGCAGGCGCTGTTGAGCAAGGCGTCGGGCTCTTCGGCGAACGCGTCGGAGAACCGCAACAACGGATCTTCATTCGGCTTGAGCACCGTCGCCAGCGCGACCCGACGCTCTTCGACCGGCACCTCGCGCAGATCCACGCCATTGAGGTAAGGCATGTCGAACAGGTAGTAAAGAATATTGCCGCTGCGCCCGGAGTCGAAGGCGTTTTGCAGCGCTTGAAAGTCCGGCACGCCCTGCTCGTTGGCAACCACCATTTCACCGTCAAGCCAGGCCGATTCGAGTTGCAGCGAAGCCAACGCCTCGGCTTGTTTCGGCAGTTTGTGGGTCCAGTCGTGACCGTTGCGGGTGAACAGCTTGACCTCGCCATGGTCGATGCGAGCCATGATCCGATAACCGTCGAACTTGATCTCGTAGCTCCATTCACCGTCCGGGGCTTTTTCCACCAGCGTCGCCAGTTCGGGTTTCATCAGGTCCGGCATTTTCGCTTTGTGCGCACCGGTAAGTTGCGCCGCCTGTTGTTTAGCCGCAACTTTGCGCGCCGGTTTTTTGATGGGCTTGGGTTTTTCCGCTGCTTTCGGTTTTTTCGCAACGATTGTCCGGTCACTGAGCACACTGTCCGGCTCGGCGGCGACCACGTCGTAATCGCTTTCGGGTTTGGCGGCGCTGTCCTGATGCTTGATCAGGAACCATTGCTCCTGCTTGCCCGGCATGTGCGTACGCACCAGGTTCCACAGGCCGCCGAGCTTCTCGCCCTGCAGTTCGAATTTGAGCTTGCCCTTGGCGTAGGCCTTTACCGGGTCTTCCTGCGGAATCCAGACACCACGGTCCCAGACAATCACGTCACCGGCACCGTAATGCCCTTCGGGAATGCTGCCCTCGAACGTGGCGTAATCCAACGGATGGTCTTCGACATGCACCGCCAGGCGCTTGACCTTGGGGTCCAGAGACGGGCCTTTCGGCACCGCCCAACTCTTCAACGCACCATCGAGTTCCAGGCGAAAGTCATAATGCAGGCGCGAGGCGTCATGTTTCTGGATGCAGAACTGCAAGGCGTGATCTTTCGCGGCTTTCTTGCCCGAATGTTTAGCGGCCGGCTCAGAGGTCGCCGAGAAGTCGCGCATGCGGTTGTAGTCATCCAGGTTCTTGTTCATGGCTCACTCACCTGTGGCTGATTCAACGCTGCCCCCGATGCCCGGAGCGAGACGCGTAACGATCAGCGCGACCACTGCGATCCGCTCCACCCTTTGGTAGTCGGGCATCAACAGTTCTTCGCCAAACACATCGGGATCGATCTCGCGATAGGTCCAGCCGAACCGGGCCGAATCCAGGTACGGCGCCAACGCGGCGATAAACGGATCGCAGCCGTCGACCATTGCCACTCCGGTGTATAACACCAGCGAACCGCCAGCGGTCAGTCGATTCAGCGCCTGCTCGACAATGCGCACCGACAATTGCGCGCCAAGCGCCCCGCCGCCGTGGCGATAGGCACGCTCGGCCGGGTCGGCCATGTAGGGCGGATTGGCAACGATCAGGTCGAATGTGCCGTCGACATCCTGCAGCACATCACTGGTTTCAATACTGACATTGGCCACTTCGGCGAGCGCTGCATTCACAGCCGTCAGGCGGAGCGCCGCTGGGTTGATGTCCACCGCCAGCACCTCGGCCTCACGGCGTGCGCGAGCAATCACGATGGCGCCGACGCCAGCGCCGCAGCCGATGTCCACGGCGCGTCTGATCGGCGCGAGACGCTGTTGCAGATGGGCGTGAATCAACTGGGCAAAACGATAGGTATCCGGACCAAAGAACACTGCGTCGGCCGCGTCCGTGGGGAATCCGGAATGCACGAACAGCAGGTCATCGAGGCTGGACCAGCGTACTCGGCTTTTCAGCCGGCCATTGCTCTCTTCGAGAACGCCCGCCTGTTGTAATTGCCGCTGTTCGTCCGCCGATAACAGACCCGGCTCGAATGGCCGCGACCAACCGAACACCTCGCGCAGGGTCCGGGCACTCTGGCCGAACGCGCGGTCATTGACTCGCTGATGGGTCAGCGGCGTCGGGGTGATAAACCGGTAACCGTCCGCTTGCAAGCGGCGCCCCAATTGCAGCAAGGCCAGATCCGCAGCCCCCAGTTGTTCTTCCTGATTCATGCCGTGCACCCTATCGAAGGCTGGATTTGAGTTCGATGAATCGCCGCGTGGCCATCAGGCCGGCAGGATGGGCGTGTCGATGGGCGGACAGCCACGGAATCAGCACCGGCATTTGCTCGGCGGCGGACAATCCTTCCAGCGCGGCTTGCAGGGTTTGAATATCCGGGTCGCTGGCGGGCAACACCGGCTCGACCGAGCCACTGCTCAGGCGGCGAGCCGCAGGTGCTGAACGCTCCGCTGTCCAGTCACCCGAGATCCAGTCGTGCAGCAGTTGCTTTTCGTAAGGACTGAACACACCGAACATGGCCGCACCGTCGCCATCAATCAACTGCCAGAAGCGGCTCTCCTGCGGGTCCTGATGACGTTTGATCCAGCCCTTGTTTTCCATGGCATCGAGAAAACCTGGCAACTGCTCCGGCGAGGTCAACCATTGATTGACGGTCTTGCCCTCGAACCGGCAATAGTCGGAATGCATGTGCTGGCCGAACGGGCGTTTGCGTTCCAGCATGTTCAACACTTCAGCGTAAAGGTCGAACGACTCGATAATCGCGCGACTGCCCTGCCCCAGGTCATTGAGCCGGTAGCCCAGCGCGACCCTGCGCAAAAAGTCCTCGCGATCACCTTCGATCGGCAGCAGTTGCAGCACCGATTGCACTGCTTTTTGCGCGTGCCCGGTGCTGGCATTGTCGATGGTCACGTGCAAGGTGAAGTAATACGGATCGATACCCAGTTCGCTGAGCTCGTAGGCGCTGATCAACAAATGCAGCGGCAGCTGTTCGTAGCCGAGGTTGTAGCCGATCACTTCTGGCAAAAAGTCGTCGGCGCATTCGCCCAGCGCCAGTTGAATCGCGCCTTGCAGGTAATGCTCATCGGCAATGACGCCGCTGTCCTGCAAACCGAGTTCGGCGAGAAGCTTGCGGTAGATCACCACATGATTCTGGGCTGGGTTGCCATCGCCCAACTCCTCCAGATAGGTGCAGATCAGCCCTTCGAAACGCGGGTCGCGCCAGTGCTGCAACAGGCCGTACAACCAGGCACCGTCCACCAGTTTGGTCGGGCTGACGGCTTGCAGGAAGAACAGCGCGTGGGCCTTGTTGCTGAAGAACTGCCGTGGCCCGCCTTCCTTGCGGGCGCTCAGGTAATCAGCATATTGGCGCGCCACTTCGGTGCTGTGCTGCTCGACGAAGGATTGCAGGGCCGACACGTCCTCCGGTATTTCTTCGGGAAGGTCTGCGGACCGTTGCAGTTGCGCTTTCAGGAACGTATTGCCGAGTGCGCGGCGTTGCTCGGCATCGTCGCCCAGCAGTAACTGTTCATAGCACTGCTTCAGGCTGCCGGCAGTCGGGATGGCGTGCTCGTGGGAAGGCTGGGCTTCAAGTCGTGTCAGGGCAGTCATGGGCGCATCTCTCGGTCTATGGCCAGTGGCAGGACGCTGAATCATCACGTCTCTAATTCAGCAGAGCGATTTGCCCGGAGAAAAATTCAATCGGGGTTGAAATTACCCTGACAGACGGCCTTGCGCCGCCGCACCCGGCGCGGTTCGAGTGAATATACTCAACCGGGTGTGGACTCATCTTCGGGAGAGCAGTCATGCGAACGGTTCACGTCATCGGGTCTGGAAAAACCCCCAGGCCGGTCAATGTCGTGGGTGAGGCGATCACGATTCTCGCGGGCGGTGATCTGAGCAAGCCCTTTGAGGTGCACATCCAGGAAGGCGTGCAGGGAGGCGGCCCGCCACTGCACTTTCATCCTTGGGATGAGGCGTTCTACGTGATTGACGGGCAGGTGGAAGTGACGGTCGAGGGCACTTCCACCGCCGTCTCGGCCGGCGGTTACGTGCATATACCCGGTGGGTCCATCCATGCCTACAAGAACATCAGCGCCACGGCGAAGATGATCGGCGTGGTGTCTGATCCACGGGGCGGCCAGTTCTTTGCGGCAGTGGACCGGCTAAGGGTGCCGGAGGATTTGCCGCAGATACTGGAGATTGCCGAAGCGCACGGGGTGACGTTTCTGGTGTAGGCCGACCGGTCAGGCCGCGCCGCTCTTGGCCTGCTGCTCCAGATGCACCTGCAAATCCGGATCGATCTGCAACGCCGCCGCCAGTTCATCGAGGTAGCTGCGTTCGGCGTCCTGCTGATCGTCCACCAGCATCACGCTGGCCAGGTACATTTCCGCGGCTATCGCCGGGTCCGTCGCCGCCTCCGCCACATTGGCGGCATCGAGCGGACGGGCAACTTCATTGTCCAGCCATTGCTGGAGTTCCGGGTCATCGGTGTGGCGGCCGAGTTCAGTGCTGATCATCTGTTTCTCGGCGTCATCGATCCGGCCATCGGCCTTTGCCGCTGCTATTAATGCTCGCAGGACGGCGTGACTGTGATCCTCGACTTCCGGGCCGGATAACAAGTCCACGGTGCGGGGTGCCTGTTGCGGCGCGGCCGCCTGGCTGCGCTGCCAGGCCTGATACGCTTGAAAAGCCATCATGCCGAGGGAGGCCAGCGCCGCGTACTGGGTGCCGCCACCGGAGCGCCGCTGGGTTGAACCGCCCAAGCCGGAGCCGCCGCCGAGCAGTCCTCCCAGCAAACCGCCCAATCCGCTGTTTGCACTGCCCCCTGCGCCCAGCAGTCCCCCGAGCAATCCGCCAAGACCGCCACCCATGCCGCCCTGGCCTGGTACGCCGCCACCTTGCTGTGTCATCGAGCCCTGGCCGGCTCGCAGGAGTTGTTCGAGCAAATCGCTGGTATTCATGACGACGTCCTCATGGGTTGGGTCAGGCAACAATAGTCCTCGCAGGCTATTGCGCCAGCACCGTTTGGCTGACTTCGCGGGCGATCTGAATCAATGCGGTGTCTGGACGTCCATCGCTAGCAGGCTAGCTCCCACAGTGGATTGTCGGGTGGCATGACATGGGTGTTCACCGCCGATGATCTTGACGGAATTCAGGTCGGCTATCAGGCCGCCTCGCTTTGTTTTTGATTTTGATCTTGATCTGCCCCGTCGGGAGGCCGTACGTCAGGGGCACTGGCGCTTGGTTACTTGGCGCTTTTCCAAGTAACCCGCTGTCAGAGCGGAACCCATAGCCGCCGTTACCGCAGAAACGGATATGTACCAGCACAGTCCGCCGGGGACATTCCCCATCGTCAAGAATGTCAGTCCCACTCAAGCGTTTTCTCAAGCGAACAGCCTCAGGATTAATCCGAAGTATTTTTTGGCGGCGCAGCTAAGATTCACAGACGGTGAACCTTATTCCTGGATTTCCGGTCGATACCTGCAACCCGACCCGGTTTGCCGCCGCCCTCGATCGACGAGGGTGATGACTGGCTTGCTTCACTTTCTGGAGAACGCCCCCGTGATTTCGACTCTACACATCGCCAGGCTCAAAGCATGGGGCGCCCATGGTTTTACCGCCACTGGCGTGGTCACTGCCTTCCTCGCAACCCTCGCCCTGCTGGAAAACCAGCCCACCAACTGCCTGCTGTGGCTGGGCGTCGCCCTGATCGTCGACGGGCTGGACGGTGCGTTGGCGCGCAAGGTCAATGTCCAGTCGGTACTGCCGAGTTTCGACGGTTCGATCCTCGATCTGGTGATCGATTACCTCACGTATGTGTTCATCCCGGCGCTGTTCATCTATCGCTACATTCCATTGCCGGACTACACGTTGCTGTTGACCGTGTCGCTGATTCTGGTCTCGTCGCTGTTTTGCTTCTGCAACGTCAATATGAAAAGCAAGGACAACTACTTCCAGGGCTTCCCCGCGGCCTGGAACGTGGTTGCGCTATGCCTGTACATCATCGCACCGTCGCCGTGGATCACCCTGCTCACCGTCATCGGCCTGGCACTGCTGACCGTGACCCGGATGAAATTCCTGCACCCGTTCCGCGTGCGCAAGTTCATGCCGATCAACATTGCCGTGACCGCCATCTGGTTGCTGTGCAGCTTGTCGCTGGTGATCAACCACCCGGTGATCAACCCGATGGTCATGGGGCTTTGGCTGCTGATGTCGGCCTACTTTCTGGGGATCTGCATCTGGCGTACGGCGCTGGAGTGGTTTGACGGGTCGCGGCTCCGGTAAGTCGCCATGCCCATTCATATCGTGCGACTCGGTTCACCTCGCTTGCCCGATGAAGGCCTGCGTTTAGGCACGGCGCGCCGCCCGCCTCGGGGTGTGCCGAAAGCCGAGTTTGCCAGCCGTGATTTTTATGATGTGTGGCAGCCGCTGTTGTCGCCCAGTGAGGAACTGGTTGCAGAAGCAAAAGCCGCAGAAGACGAAAAAGCCTGGGAGGCTTTTCGGCGCAAGTTCAAGGCTGAAATGAATCATCCTGCCGCCAGCCAGCTGCTCGATTTGTTGGCGGCCCTCTCCCATCAAACCTCGATGGCCATCGGGTGCTATTGCGAGGTTGAAGCGCACTGCCATCGCTCCGTATTGCGCGAACTGCTAAAGGCACGCGGCGCCAAAGTGGTATAGGCCGCGCGAACGCCAAATGCCCCCTGTGCCCACCTGACGGACAGGACGTCGAACATGGTCAATACTTGAAGGATTGAATGCCTGTCGAATGACCGCGCACCGGGCGGCAATGTCCAGGCTGTTGCAACGGGACCATCACCTGCTCGTTCACCCACGGGAGGTTTGTCATGTCTGAGCAATCACGTTTCATGCTGGTCGCCTCGCCCCTGATGGAACACAGCCCCGCCTTCGACCGGGCCGCGGCGCTGGCCAAGGCCGAAGACGCGGCGCTGCACATTGTGGCGTTCGATTATCTGGAAGGCCTGGCGACCGCCAGCCTGGTCAATGAAAAAGCGCTGGAGCAAATGCGCCTGGGCTATGTCGATCGACACCGGCAATGGCTTGAGGAACAGGCCCGGCCGTTGCGCAAGATCGGCGTGAAGGTCACCACCGAAGTGACGTGGGTCGAACGTCCGCTGGAAGAAATACTGATTCACCTCAAAGAACAACCGATGGACGTGCTGATCAAGGCGCTGGAGCCGCATTCGATGCTCTCAAGGCTGATGTTCACGCCTCTTGATGTGCATCTGCTGCGTGAGTGCCCGGTGCCGCTGCATTTCGTCAGCCATGCCGTGCATGCCCTGCCCCGCAGGATTGTTGCGGCGGTCGATCCTTTTCATCGGGATGATCAGTACAAAAGCTTCAACGACCGGATCCTTCACGAAGCGTTGAAACTGGCGAGCGTCTGCGATGCCGAACTGGACGTGGTCTACGCCTACGACCTGTCATCCATCAGCGCCGACGAATTCGGCTTCGACAATGGCTCTGCGTTTTTCTCTTCGGCCAAGGCCAGAACCGTATTCGACTATCAGGAGGAAGCCTTCCACGAGCTGGTCGAACGTAACGGCATCGCGCCGGAGCAACGGCACATGATCATGGGCAACCCGGCCAAGGTGTTGACCCGCTATGCCGATGCCTTCGACGTCGACGTGCTGGTCATGGGCCGGATCGGCCATCGTGGCCTCGGGCGGCTGATCGGCAGCACGGTGGAGCACCTGCTGTACAAAATGCCGTGCAGTGTCTGGGTGGTGTACACCGAGCGGCTGGATGAGTAATCAATCGACCAGACACCCCACATCCCTGTGGGAGCGGGCGTGCTCGCGAAGGCGGTCTTTCAGTCGACAATGATGTTGCCTGACACTCCGCCTTCGCGAGCACGCCCGCTCCCACAAGGGGTTTTGCGTGGACCGGTCAACGCCTTGTGATCACCACCTCAAGGTATTCACTCGGCACCACCAGCGACTTGTCTCCCGCCCGGTTCATGTGGTTTATCAGCTCGGTCAGATCCCCTTCAAGGGCTGTGGCACCTTCCGGTGGCAGCGCCGCGAACGCCTTGTGGACCGGGCCGTACCAGGTGCGGAACGTGTCGATGAAATGCGCCGCCGAGCGGTAACGAAAGTTGAAGAACCGCCGGGTCACCTGGAGCAGGAAATCCCGCTCATCGAAGTGCGCATGCAACCAGGCCTCGGTGCCCCAGTTCGAGGGTGGTTGAGCCCCTGGCGGTGGCGGCAGATGGCGGCCGAGGGTTTTGAACATCTGGCCGACAAAGCCTTCGGGCGTCCAGTTGGCCAGGCCGATCCGGCCACCGGGGCGACAGACCCGTGCCAGTTCCGCAGCCGCCTTTGCCTGGTCCGGTGTAAACATCACACCGAAAGTCGAAAGCACGGCATCGAAACTGCCATCCTCGAAAGGCAATGCCTCGGCGTCGGCCACTTGAAAAGTGACCTCCAGGCGTTCGGCCCGGGCCCGGTCTTCGCCACGCTCAAGCAGGGCAGCGACATAGTCGGTTGAGGTGACGTGAGCGCCACGGCGCGCGGCTGCCAGCGTCGCATTGCCGTTACCGGCGGCGACGTCGAGCACGCGTTCATCGCAAAGCAGGTCGCAGGCTTCGGCCAACTGCTCGCCGACAATCTGCAAGGTGGTGCCGATCACGGCATAGTCGCCGCTGGCCCAGGAGGCCATCTGGCGGTTTTTCAGGGCAGTGAGATCAATGGGTGTACTCATTAAATCCGCTCCGATACAGGGTGGAACACCCCCGGCTCATTCCGCCGTGGTGGGATCGATGATGGATGTGACCCGGGAAATGCTGTTGGCCGGGAAACCGCTCTGCCTGGCGTGTTCCCTGATCAACTCTTCGCTGGGGGAGATGTACACGCAGTAGAGCTTGTCGCCGGTGACATAGCTCTGCTGCCACTGCACCTCCGGCAAATCGCGCAACGCCCTGCAGGACTTTTGCGAAGCCGCTTTCAAATCCCTTTCTGACAGTGTTCCAGCACCCGGAATCTCGCGTTCAATGACGAACTTCGGCATGGCAACCTCTCATTCTTGTTATTGATGACAGGGTCGGCAGACCCTGTGTGACCACTATCGCGCTGCTGGCCGGGGGCGTCCTGCCCGATCGTCGGCCAACACTGTCCGATCGTCCGGAGGTTTTGCGTTGCGCCGCGACAGGCTCACAATCAAAAGCTGCCCGCCCACAGGGGAAAACCACCATGGACGCCCTGTCCCAGACCCTGCGCGTCGTCCGCCTGGTCGGCGCAATTTTCATCAACGCCAGGTTCACCGCGCCCTGGTGCTACCAGTCGCCGAGCGCCGATACCGCAGCGCCGTTCCTGGAGCCCGGCGCCGAACGCGTGGTGATCTTTCACTTGATCACCGAAGGCGAGTGTTTTGTCGAACTCGGCGATGATCCGCCCCTTCAATTAACGGCCGGTGATGTGGTGGTGTTCCCTCAGGGAGACGCGCACCGCATGAGCTCGGCACCCGGCCTCAAACCGGCAACAGGGGCGCGGCTGGACGTGGTGCTGTCACGGCGTCCGCGGCAGTTGAGCTACGGCGGTGGCGGCACAGTCACGCGGCTGGTGTGCGGCTATCTGGCGTGCGACACGCGGTTGGCGGGCATGTTGCTGACCGGGTTGCCGGCCGTGGTGCGGGTCAATGTGCGGGATTCGAATGCCGGCATGTGGCTGGAATCGTCGGTTCGTTACGCACTGACTGAAGCACGCTCGCCGAGGCCCGGCGGCGAAGGGGTTCTGGCCAAACTGGCCGAGGTGCTGTTCATCGAGGTGCTGCGCCTGTACATGCACGAACAGGGCGAAGGACGAACGGGATGGCTGGCGGGCGTGGGTGACCGGATCGTTGGCGCCGCCCTCAACGCGTTGCACAAAAAACCCTGTCATGCCTGGACACTGGATGAACTGGCGCGCACCGCCGGCACGTCAAGATCGGTGTTGGCCGAACGCTTTCAACAATTGGTGGGCATTTCGCCGATGCAGTACCTGACGCAATGGCGGATGCTGCTGGCGGCGAACCTGTTACGCAGCAGTAACAGCTCATTGTTGCGCATCGCCGAAGAGGTCGGCTACCAGACCGACACGGCCTTCAGCCGAGCATTTCGTCGTGAGTTCGGCGCGCCGCCCGCGGCATGGCGACGAGGTCAGACGGCTTCGCGGAGCCACCTCGGGATTGCCGGGACGTCGTGAATCGGCTCTTATGGGCCACCGACTTTTGAAAGGATTCAACCATGACACCCCAACTGGACTGGCTCGCCGCCCATCCGCAGCACAGCGACACCTTCGCGGCCTGGATTCATCGGCAATTCCACTACGAATACGCCGACCAACCCCTGACCGACTGGCAACAGGAGTTTGCCGAAGGCCAACTGAACGGCCACTGGAAATGCCTGATTGCGCTGGAGAGGAATCAATTGAAGGGTGGCGCAGCGTTGGCCAGAGCGGATCTGGCCCATCGCCCGGATCTGGGGCCGTGGCTGGCCTGCGTCTTCATCACGCCTGAAGCGCGCGGGAAGGGTCTGGCGGAGCGATTGATCGAGGGGATCTGCGAGGAAGCGAGGGCCCGCGGTGTGACGAGGATTTATCTGCACACCCAGGATAAACGCGACTACTACGCCAAGCGTGGCTGGACGGCGCTGGAATCTTTTCGGGCGTGGGACAAAGAACAATGGCTCATGGTGCGAGACCTGTGAGCCATTGATGTTCAGGCTTACGCCGCGGGTGCGGTGGCGGCCTTGGCGTCTGCCTTGGCCTCTTCCAGCAACTGTTGGATCATCTTCTCCTGAGTCTCGTAGCGACCTTCACCGAAGTGGGTGAAACGCACCTGCCCCTTGGCATCGATCAGATAGTGAGCGGGCCAGTACTGGTTGTCGAAGTTACGCCAGATCGCGTAGTTGTTGTCGATGGCCACCGGGTAGGTGATACCGAGCTTCTTCACTTGATCCTTGACGTTGCCGATGATGCGTTCGAAGCCGTACTCCGGGGTATGGACGCCGATCACGACCAGGCCATCCTTCTCGTATTTCTTCGCCCAGTCTTTCACGTAAGGCAGGGTGTGCTGGCAGTTGATGCAGTCGTAGGTCCAGAAGTCCACCAGCACCACCTTGCCTTTGAGCGAGTCATTGGTCAGGGCTGGCGAGTTGATCCATTCGACGGCGCCGGACAGCGACGGCATGGCGCCTTGGGCGTTATCCATGGTCGTGTCGGCCTTGACCTTGCTGACCAGGTAATCCACCACTTTCGGTACGCTTTCCAACACACCTTTCTCCAGGGTACTGACGCCTTCGGACGAGGTGCCAGCGAGCAGAGTCTTGTCGGCGCCGGTGGAAATCACCACCGCGGCGGCCAGTACCGCAACCCCGGCCCCCTTACGCAACCAACCGGTGACCGGAATCGATGCTTTCAAGCGATTGACCAGGCCGCGACCGGCGAAAATCAGGGTGCCCAGGGACAACGCGCTGCCCAGGCCGTACGCCACCAGCAACAGACTGGTTTGCGCATTGGCGCCTTGCAGCATCGCACCAGTGAGGATCACCCCGAGGATCGGCCCGGCGCACGGTGCCCAGAGCAGACCTGTCGCGACACCGATCATCACCGACCCCAAAGGCCCGGACATTTTCCGGGTTTCCGGGTCGAGGCGGTTGCCCAGCAGGACCAACGGGCGAGCCAGCCAGCCACCGACCCGTGCAGATATCAGCGACAGGGCGAACAGACCCATCACGACCAGAGCCACATGACGACCGGTGTTGTTGGCTTGTACCACCCATTCGCTGCTGACCACGGCCAGGCTGGAGATCAGGGCGAAAGTCAGGACCATGCCGCCGAGGGTGAGCAGGATCGACGAGCGAGTGCGGTCAACGCCGGCGAACAGAAACGGTACGACCGGGAGGATGCAGGGGCTGAGGACGGTCAATATGCCGCCCAGGAAAGCGATGAGAAACATGAGGATCACCTTGAAATGATGGAGGGCGACGCACCACCCATGACCTGTGGGAGCAGGCTTGCCCGCTCGCACATGGGATCAGGGGTGACGACTGAAACACTGTCCGGCCTCAGGCCGTCTGCTCATCCAGCAACTGACCTTGTGGCGTGCGGCTGCTGCCGTTCTCGGCCAACAACTGCCCTTGCGGTGTACGGCTGGAGCCATCCTGTGCCAGGAAGGCGTTGGCGCCCTGCTCGTTGACCGGGGTCAGCTGGAAGCAGGTGCTGCTGCCGCAGGTGCTTTGTTCAACGGCGGTGTTGGCGTGGGCGGCGGCGCCGGCAAGGGCAAAGGCGGCGGCGGTCAAGTAGCGGGTTACGTTTTTCATGATGGTTTTCCTGTATCGAAGGGGATTGGCAATCGGTCAACGAAGGACTCAGTTGTCCGAGTCGCAGTCAGCAAATTTTCGGTAGTCCAGGACCTGGGTCTTGTTCTGGGAATCCAGGTAAGTCAGCTGGGCGTCCACAATCCCGCAGGA
Source organism: Pseudomonas sp. IT-P100 (assembly GCF_949767185.1). Lineage (NCBI taxonomy): Bacteria > Pseudomonadati > Pseudomonadota > Gammaproteobacteria > Pseudomonadales > Pseudomonadaceae > Pseudomonas > Pseudomonas sp. IT-P100. The sequence goes on along the minus strand of NZ_CATKQK010000011.1, from coordinate 865,844 downwards.
ATTCGAGGCATCCTGTTTCAGCGACACCACTTTCTTGATGTCCAGGTGCGTGCCGTAGGAGTAGGTCTTGGCGGTGACGTCAGCTTCGGCACGGGCCGACAGGGTGCAGATGTTCAGGGCGGCAAACAGGCAAGCGGCGTAGATGGCTTTGGTGTTCATGGTGGTTTCCTCAAGGCTTCAATAAGTAGGTCGTTCAATTGAGCCGAGGCGGTTGGGTTTGCCTCGATGGAACCTATTAGAAGCCTGCGAGGTATCTCGTCTGTGTCGAAAACCGGCGCCTGTAAATCGGTACGTATCAAAGGGGCCTGCGGATACACAGCGATACAAACCCACTGAAATCCAGCGTTTTTGCGTCTGCGTGTATCCGCCGATACACCAGATACACTGCAATACAAAAGGTGGCGGGCGAATGGGCAAAGGCTCGATAGACTGTGCGTCATCCCCCATTTTCAGAGGCTTGGTCCCATGGAACACGTCGATCACATTCTCATCGTGGACGATGACCGCGAGATTCGAGAGCTGGTAGGCAACTACCTGAAGAAGAACGGCCTGCGCACCACCGTTGTCGCTGACGGCCGGCAGATGCGCGCGTTCCTGGAGTCCACGCCGGTGGACCTGATCGTGCTCGACATCATGATGCCGGGCGACGATGGCCTGATGCTGTGCCGCGAGATCCGCGCCGGCAAGCACAAGGCCACCCCGGTATTGATGCTCACCGCCCGCAACGATGAAACCGACCGCATCATCGGCCTCGAAATGGGCGCCGACGACTATCTGGTCAAGCCGTTCGCCGCCCGTGAATTGCTGGCGCGGATCAACGCGGTGTTGCGCCGTACGCGGATGCTGCCGCCGAACCTGGTGGTCACCGAAAGCGGGCGCCTGCTGGCCTTCGGTCGCTGGCGCCTCGACACCTCCGCCCGCCACTTGCTCGATGACGACGGCACCATGGTCGCCCTCAGCGGCGCGGAGTATCGGTTGCTGCGGGTATTCCTCGACCATCCTCAGCGCGTGCTCAATCGTGACCAGTTGCTGAACCTGACCCAGGGCCGCGACGCTGACCTGTTCGACCGCTCCATCGACTTGCTGGTCAGCCGCTTGCGTCAGCGCTTGCTCGACGATGCACGGGAACCGGCCTACATCAAGACCGTGCGCAGTGAGGGCTATGTGTTTTCCCTGCCGGTCGAAGTCCTCGGTGCGCCATCATGAAATACTCTCTGCGCTGGCCTCGCACCCTCGCCTCGCGGCTGTCGCTGATCTTTCTGATCGGTCTGATTCTGGCGCAGGCGCTGTCATTCGGCGCGCAGTATTACGAGCGTTACGAAAGCTCGAAGAACACCATGCTCGGCAATCTGGAAACCGACGTTTCCACCTCCATTGCCATCCTCGACCGCTTGCCGGCCGAAGAACGCATGAGTTGGTTGAAACAGCTGAATCGCCGTAACTACCGCTACTTGCTGAATGAAGGCTCGCCGGGTACGGCCATGAGCGACACGCCGATTGCAATGACGTCGATCAAGGACGCCATCGGCAAGGACTACCCAATGACCATGACCGACATTCCCGGCCCGGTAAAACACTTCCAGGTCCATCTGAAACTGGCCGATGGCAGCCCGGTGACCATCGACGTGATCCCGACGATGGTGCCGCTGTCGCCCTGGTTGCCCATCGTTCTGCTGGGCCAACTGTTGCTGATGATCCTCTGCACCTGGCTGGCCGTGCGAATCGCCATCCGCCCCCTCACCCGCCTCGCGCAGGCGGTAGAAACACTGGACCCCAACACCCACGCCGTGCACCTGGATGAAAAAGGCCCGACCGAAGTCGCCCATGCCGCCATGGCCTTCAACGCCATGCAGGCGCGCATCGCGGCCTATCTGAAAGAACGCATGCAACTGCTGGCAGCGATTTCCCACGACCTGCAAACGCCGATCACGCGCATGAAACTGCGCGCCGAACTCATGGACGACTGCAGCGAAAAAGACAAACTGTGGAACGATCTCGGCGAAATGGAGCACCTGGTGCGTGAAGGTGTGGCCTATGCCCGCAGCGTCCATGGCGCCACCGAAGAGAACCGCCGCACCGATCTGGATTCGTTCCTCGACAGCCTGGTGTTCGACTATCAGGACGTGGGCAAAGACGTACAGCTCAGTGGAAAAAGTGAAGCGGTCATTGATATCCGGCCGCATGCATTGCGACGTGTGCTGGTGAACCTCACGGACAACGCGCTCAAATTCGCTGGCGCGGCTGAATTGAGGGTGGAGTCCAAACCCGGCGGCAGTTTGTCGTTGAAGGTGATGGATCGCGGCCCCGGGATTGCCGAAGAAGAACTGGCCCACGTGATGGAGCCGTTCTACCGCGTGGAAAACTCGCGTAACCGCAGCACCGGCGGGACCGGCCTGGGCCTGGCGATTGCCCAGCAACTGGCACTGGCCATCGGCGGCTCCCTGACCTTGAGCAACCGCGAGGGCGGCGGTTTGTGTGCAGAGTTGAAGTTGCCGACTCGACCTGTCAGTCAGTAAACAGACACAAGGGCGAAGGAAAGCCTTTATATTGTCGGGCGCAGTCGGTGAATCGCCGCTGTGCTGTACTCGGCAGTACCTCATCATTGATATGGACATTGGCTAATGGATGAAAACAGAAGACCCATCAAGACGCGTTCTGCGGGGTGGGCCAAACGCATCACCGACACGTTGGTGAAAAGAGACCTCTCCCCCAATCAGATCTCCGTGGCCAGCATCGCCTTCGCGCTCGTTGGCATCGTGGCGCTCAACATCGATAACGGCATTGCCGGCTCAATCCTCTGCGCAATCGGCATTCAGCTGCGCCTGCTGTGCAACCTCTTCGACGGAATGGTCGCGATTGAAGGCGGCAAGAAATCCGACATCGGCAGCCTCTACAACGAATTCCCCGACCGGATTGCCGACAGCCTGCTGATTGTCGGGCTGGGATATGCCATCGGCTATCCGGACCTTGGCTGGTTTGCCGCGCTGGCCGCGGCGCTGACGGCGTATGTCAGGGTGTTTGGCGGTTCGATCGGTCTCAAGCAGAGTTTCATCGGCCCGATGGCCAAGCAACACCGGATGGCGGTGATGACGGCGGGGCTTTTGCTGAACGCTGTCGAAGCGAGCGTTTATGGCAGTCATTACGTGCTGTTGATTGCGCTGGCCATCATCGCCATCGGCTCCGTTGCTACCTGCGTCACGCGAACGCTGGACATTTCCAAGCAGCTCAAAGGTGCCGCCCATGTGGATCAGTAATGCGTTGATTTCGGTGCTTCGTTTTCTAATCGGCGTCACGGCGAGGTGGGAAAGCCCGCCGGATCTTTCGCGCCAGCGCATCTATTTCGCCAATCACACCAGCCACATGGACACCCTCGCCATCATCGCCGCCCTGCCCCCCGAAGCCCGGGTGAATGTGAAGCCGGTGGCCGCCGCCGATTACTGGGGAAAGAACCGGTTTCTGTCGTACATCTCGCAGAAAGGCTTGAATGCGGTCCTGATCGAACGTAACCCGGCGCCCGGTGTGAACGTGCTGGAGCCGATTTTCGATGTGGTGCGCGCCGGCCATTCGATCATCATCTTTCCGGAAGGCACCCGGTCCAGCCAGGCATTGCCCGGTGAGTTCAAATCGGGCCTGTATCGATTGAGCGAGGCCTTCCCCGATGTCGACCTGGTGCCCATCTACCTGGAAAACCTGCATCGCTCCATGCCCAAAGGCAAACACGTGCCGCTGCCGATTATCTGCACGATCCGCATCGGCAATCCGCTGGAGAGGGTTGCCGGCGAGGAAAAACAGGTGTTCCTGGAGCGGGCGCGTGACGCCATTGTGAGGCTGTCGAAATGAGTCTTGAAGCAAAGTTCTTGTGGTTCTTTTTTGCGATCGCCTGCCTGCTGGCCGTGGCTTCGCTCATCGGCCGACTGCTGGCCCGACGGGCCAAAACGGAAAGCTCGATCTCGACCATCGAAAACCTCAACCAGCGCGTGAATGCCTGGTGGGGGATGGTGATCATCTTCTTCGTTTCCTACCAGTTGGGCGGTAACGCAACGGTCATCCTGTTTGGCTTCATTTCGCTGTTTGCGCTGCGGGAATTCATTACCCTGACACCCACCACCCGGGGCGATCACAACGCACTGTTCTCGGCATTTTTCATCCTGATTCCGCTGCAATACGTGCTGATCGGAACCCATTGGTATTCGATGTTCACGCTGCTGATTCCGGTGTACGCCTTCCTGCTGCTGCCGGCGATTGCGGTGCTGAGCCAGGACACCGAAGGCTTTCTGGAAAGAACCGCGAAGATCCAGTGGGGCGTGATGATTTGCATCTATTGCATCAGCCACGCGCCTGCGCTGTTGTTGCTCGACCTGGAAGGTTTCCAGGGCCAGAACGCGTTGCTGCTGTTCTATCTGGTGTTCGTCGTTCAGTTGAGTGACGTGTTGCAGTACGTGTTCGGGAAGCTCTTCGGCAAGCACAAGGTTGCGCCGCTGGTGAGTCCGTCGAAAACCGTGGAAGGCCTGGTAGGTGGCGGTTTGTCTGCCACGCTGATTGGCGGCTGCATGTTCTGGATGACGCCGTTCAGCTTCTGGCAGTCGCTGATGATGTCATTCGTCATCGTGGTGATGGGTTTCCTCGGCGGGCTGGTGATGTCGGCGATCAAGCGCAGCCTCAGCGCCAAGGATTGGGGCACCATGATCAAGGGCCACGGCGGCATGCTCGACCGGATGGACTCGATCTGCTTCGCGGCGCCGATCTTCTTTCACCTGACGCGGTATTTCTTTTCGGCCCAGTAAATAACGGGCATTCCCCATTCCCTGTGGGAGCGGGCCTGCCCCCTTCCACAGGGTTATCGGGTGCTTGGAGGATTGTGTTTGGTCAGGCAATTACGCCAACCACCCCTTCTCCCTGCATCTGCCGCAACAACGCCGTCCCGCTGTCGATGAAGTCCTGCGATCCGGTGGTTCCTGCCTCGACGGCCAATCCCTCCAGCTGCGCCCGCCCGTTCAGTTCGGGAAACTCTCCAATGCGTTGCAACAACCGCCACGCCAAGGGGCTCAGCGCGGAAAACTTCACACTCCAGTCCTCAACCCGCCGCACCAGCAGCAACGTCGGCTCGGCCGGTACAGCGTCCGGTTGATAATCCGGTCCGACCAAATGCACCGGCCAGGCATACGCCAACGGCCAGGCCAGCGGCGAAATCCGCAACGGTCGATCCAGCAGCGCCCCGGCGTCGCTCGCCGGTAACGGCTCGGCCTCGGACTGCTGCAACGCCATCTCGACCCACTCGTAATGCGCCAGCTCCACCATGAAAGGCGGCCACGGCCCGTCGTTCAACGCCGGCGGCTGTGCGGCGAGAAACTCGACGAATTCCTGGGCGATCTCACCGAATTTCGGCGTGTGCGCGCGGTAGTCCCGCAGGAAGATCCGCATCAGCGAACGCCAGTGCTCATCACCCAGAATCTTGATCAACACCGGAAAAGTGCCGCTGAGCAGCATCGACAGGTTGTTGAAAATCAAGTCGCGGTAAACCTGCGCCCGCGCCACATCCATCCCGGCCGGTGGCGCGCAGTGTTCCGGGTCGCGCAGGTAAAGACCCAGGGTGTTCTGCTGTTGAAACAGGGTGGGTTTATCCACGGTTCATCCCCTTGGCCTGCAAGCGGCGGATGGTTCGCAATTCGGCGACCAATTCAGAGAACGCAGGGAAATTGAAATCCCGCTCCAGCAACGTCGGTTGCGCGCCGAACCGGGCATAGGCCTCGGCCAGCAACGACCAGACCACTGGCTTCACCGAGGCGCCATGGGTGTCGATTTTCAAGGTATCGGACTCATCGAAATGCCCGGCTATGTGCATCGCCACCACCCGCCCCGAATCGATGCCGGCCAGAAAGGTCTGCGGATCGAAACCGTGGTTGATCGAGTTGACGTACACATTGTTGACGTCCAGCAACAGGTCGCAATCGGCTTCGCGCAGCACCGCATTGGTGAACGTCAGCTCGTCCATGTCTTGCTGTGGCGCGGCGTAGTAAGAGACATTTTCCACCGCCAGGCGCCGACCGAGGATGTCCTGGGACTGGCGAATGCGCGCGGCGACGTGATGCACCGCTTCTTCGGTAAAGGGCAGCGGCAACAGGTCGTAAAGGTGGCCGTCATCGCTGCAGTAGCTCAGGTGTTCGCTGTACAGCGGCACGTTGTATTGATCAAGAAAACCCCGGACTTCCTGCAAAAACCCGACGTCCAGCGGCGCCGACCCGCCCAGTGACAGCGACAGACCGTGACAGGACAACGGATACCGCTCGGCCAGGGCGCGCAACGCCGCGCCATGGGCGCCGCCGATGCCGATCCAGTTCTCCGGCGCGACTTCCAGGAAGTCGAAATCGCCCACCGGGGCGGCCTGGAGGTCTTTCATTAAACCGCGACGCAGGCCAAGTCCGACGGTGGCCTTCGTTGATGTGAGGGAAGTCTGCATGATGTCGATCTCAGGGGTTGCCAGAACAGAATCGCAGTTAACCGAAGCGGTGTATCGGGCCTGTGTTTCGTTCCGGCAGAAAATCGCAGCGGTTGTATCGCCGGCGGGTCTGTACACACTTCGGTACAGACCCGTCGGTGGCGTTACGCCAGGTCGTATTTCTCGCGAACCAGATGGCCAATGCCCATGCGATCCAGCACCGGCATCGGGCACAGGAACGTCACGCGCACAGTGCCCGGCAAGCGGCTGATGTCGATGGAACCGGTGATGGTCGCGCGGTTGAGTACTTCGTCATACGGCAGGCCGGTGACCGAGGCGGCGCGTTTCAGGCCGTTTTCCACCGCCACGTTAAGGTTTTCGCCACTGCCGATGAAGGTGATCGGGCCGCTCTCTTCGATGTCATGCTGACCCCAGCGCTCACCCAGTTCATGGACTTTCTGCCGCTGCCGGGCATTCATCGGCCGGGCCATCGGCGGCAGATCGTCGAGGTTCTGCAGGAGGATCGGCCCTTCCAGGGTCAGGTTCTTGATCACTTCGACCTGCACTTCGGTTTCCCCGGAGCAGTCGGTGGCGTGCCCGGCGATTTCGCCGTTGCCCTGCTGGGCATGCATGTCGCCCATGTACACGCCGGCACCCGGGACTTTCACCGGGCAGATCAGCACGCAGCCTTCGCGGATCGAGTTGGTGTCCATGTGACCGTCGGTCTTGGCCGCGTGCAGTTCTTCGCGGGTCATGCCGAAACGGTGCGGCGCGCCGATCAGGTACTGGCCGAAATCGGCGCAGTTGTGCGAGTCCGGCAAGTCCCGCGACGGCGTGGTGCCGATGTTGCCGAGGAACGGCCGCATGTGCGCGGCGACACCGGGAATGTCAGCGCGGGCCAGGGACAGGATCGAATGCTGGGCGGCGAATTCCGGCAGCGCCGACATTTCGGAGGCGTTGCCGGCCAGTTGATTGGCGATGTCCTGATTGACGGTCAGGCTGACCTGGTTCTGCGCATCGAACACGATCACGTAACCGTGGCTGAAACGGAACGCGCTGACCTCGGCGCCACAGTTGTTGCAGCGAATCGAATCCTCGCCGATGCCTTCGACGTGACTGGCCGGGTGTTCGGTGCCGCATTTGCTGCAGAATTTCGAAACGAACGGGTCGCCGTTGTATCGGCCTTCGACAAAACTCATCACCCCGGACGAGGTGGCCAGCGACGTGACGCGCAGGCTTTTGATCTTGATCGCCACGGCATCGCCGATTTCGGCACCGGCGATGGCCACCGGTTGAGTGACTTCATGGCCGCCCTCGAAGGCTGGCGTAATCATCGGCCCCCAACAGCCCGGCGGCGTGCCGGTGATCAGGGTGCCACCGTCGGCCAATGGGCCGAGCATCGGCTGGCTCGGGCCGATGAGGCCGTTGGTGTATTGGTCGACGCGCAGGCGATCGACGGGGGTGGAATTCAGGTCGGTTTCAGGCAGGAGCATGGTCATTGTTGTCCCCTTCACGGTGTATAGGGCGCCAAGCGGCCTATGCAGTTCATCGCAGGTTTGTATCTGGGCTGTGTTCGGCAGTGGCGGGGAATGAACTGGAATGTGTCGGGGTGGTGTTTAGATACAGTGAGATACACACCCCCAATCCCCTGCGGGTTCCCACAGGGGATTGGGGGTGTCTGGAGGATGGGCTTTCGTCGCTGCGGCCGGCGGCCCACAACCACCGGACTAAACTTAGAGCACCCAGGACGCGGTTATTGTCCTGTTCATTCCCACGACCACCGCCCAGAGCTGAACGCCTCGAAAACAATGCCTCTGGACCGTGATCCTGCTGAAGGAGCACACATGATGGACGAGGCCAGACTCAACGATTTCATGGGCAAACTGGTGAACGACATGGGTGGCGCGGCCATGCTCGCCAACGTCATCCTCGGCGAAGAGCTCGGCCTGTACCGGGCCATGGCCGACAGCCAGCCAATCACCCCTGAAGCACTTGCCGACAAGACCGGCTGCAACCCCCGTCTGCTGCGCGAATGGCTCAGCGCCCACGCCGCTTCCGGCTATATGGAACACAGCGACGGCCAGTTCCGTCTGCCCGAAGAACAAGCCCTGGCCCTGGCCATCGAAGATTCGCCGGTCTACATCGCCGGTGGTGTCGGGGTGGTCGCGTCGTTTTTCCATGACAAGGACAAACTGGTCAACGCCATGCGCGGCAACGGGGCCCTGGCCTGGGGCGATCACCATCCGTGCATGTTCAGCGGCACAGAGCGATTCTTCCGCCCCGGCTACAAAGCGCACTTGATCACCGAATGGCTACCGGCCCTAGACGGCGTCGTCGCCAAACTCGAAGCGGGCGCCAAAGTCGCCGACATCGGCTGCGGCCATGGCGCCTCCACGGTGATCATGGCCCAGGCGTTCCCGGATTCGCGGTTCGTTGGCTTCGACTACCACGCCCCGTCCGTCACCGTCGCCACCCAGCGTGCTGAAGAAGGCGGCGTGGCCGGCCGGGCGCGGTTCTTCCAGGGCACGGCGAAAAGCTATCCGGGTGATGACTACGACCTGGTCTGCTATTTCGACTGCCTGCACGACATGGGCGATCCGGTGGGTGCAGCCAGGCACGCGTATGACTCGCTGAAACCCGACGGTACGGTGCTGCTGGTGGAACCGTTCGCCAATGACAAGCTCGACGACAACGTCACCCCGGTCGGCCGGTTGTTCTACGCGGCTTCGACCTTCATCTGTACACCGAACTCCCTGTCCCAGGAAGTCGGGCTCGGGCTCGGCGCCCAGGCGGGTGAGGCGCGACTGCGCAAAGTGTTTACCGAGGCCGGATTCAAGACATTCCGTCGAGCCACGGAAACGCCATTCAACCTGATTCTGGAAGCGCGTAAATAAGCACCGGTGACCGCGGACTGCGAACCGATTACTGTAGGAGCTGCCGAAGGCTGCGATCTTTGGATTTTATTGGTCGATGCTGAAATCGCTGAAAGTCAAAAAATCGCAGCCTTCGGCAGCGCCTACAGGCCCATCGGAGTGTTGAACATGCTCGACAGCCGTACCCGCGAACAACTCGACCGGCTCCAGCAGCTCATGGCCGACCAACCGTTTGTGGTCCTGACCGGTGCCGGCATCAGCACCCCGTCGGGCATTCCGGACTACCGCGACAATCAGGGCATACGGCGTGGCCGGCAGCCGATGATGTATCAGGAATTTCTCTCCGCCCCGGAATCCCGGCGCCGCTATTGGGCGCGGGCGATGCTCGGCTGGCCGCGGGTGCGCCTGGCACAACCGAATGTGGCGCACGAGGCGTTGGCCAGTCTGCAAAGCACTCGGCGGATCGGCGGATTGATTACCCAGAATGTCGACACCTTGCACGATCAGGCCGGCAGTCACGAGGTGATTGAACTGCATGGCAGCCTGCACCGGGTGTTGTGTCTGGATTGCGGGCAACGCAGCGAACGCGACTCGATCCAGCAGTTGATGGAAGCGCAGAACCCTTACCTGGCCGGTGTCGACGCGGTACAGGCGCCGGATGGCGATACCTTGCTCGATTCGGCGTTCGAGGCGCGCTTCCAGGTGCCGCAATGCCCGCATTGCGCCGGTGAACGGATGAAACCGGATGTGGTGTTTTTTGGCGAGAACGTGGCGCAACAGACGGCAGCCAAAGCGATGGCGGCGGTCGAGAAAGCCGCGGGCCTGCTGGTGGTCGGGTCGTCGTTGATGGCGTATTCGGCGTTTCGTTTGTGCCGGGCAGTGGCGGATCAGGGCAAGCCGTTGCTGGCAATCAACCTGGGGAAGACACGGGCGGACGATCTCCTGGACCTGAAGATTGAAGCCTCCTGCGAACAGCTGTTACCGCTGCTGGCTCAACGCCTCTCCACCTGACGCCACTACCCCCTGTGGGAGCCAGCCTGCTGGCGATTGGGTCAGCACATCCAGCATTCACGGTCACTGACATACCGCTATCGCCAGCAGGCTGGCTCCCACATCAGGTGGACAGTGATCAGTCCATGGAAACCCGTTGGCCCAGGTTTTCCTCCTTCAAAATATCGAATAACGCCTGCGCCGCCGCCGACAATTCAATCCCGGGTTTGGTCAACACACCAATCGCCCTTTCCACGACCGGGTCGCGTAACGTGATGCACCGCGCGCCCAACTCGCGCATCTGTCCGGCACACAAAGCCGGCACCGCACTCACCCCAAGCCCGCTGGCAACCATTCTTCCAACCGTCGCCAACTGATGGCTTTCGAACTCCACCGGCAACTTCATCCCTCGCGCCTGCAAGTGCTCTTCCAGCATCACCCGTACCGTGGACGGTCGCTGCAAGGTAATGAACGGTTGTTCAAGCAACGTCTGCCAGTCGATATCGTCCCGTTCAGCAAACGCGGAATCAAACGGCACCACCGCAACGAAACGGTCGATGTACAGCGGCGTGAACGCCAGCGACGAACTCTGCGTCGGCTCAAATGCCACACCCAGCTCGACCTGCCGATCACGCACCATCTCCAGCACCTGTTCGTTGATCACGTCATTCACCGTGACGTTGACCTTCGGATAGCGCGCACGAAACGTCTTGAGGATGGGCGGCAACAGGTTGCCGGCAAACGACGGCATCGCCGCCAGCGTCACCCGTCCGCGTTGCAGGGTAAAACGCTGGCGCAGCTCATCTTCGGCGTTGTCCCAGTCGGCGATCAATCGACGGGCCAACGGCACCAGCGACTCACCTTCAGCGGTCAGCGCCACATTACGCGTGTTACGCGTAAACAGCCGTCCGCCCAGGCCCTCCTCCAGCGCCTTGATGGTCAGGCTCAGGGCCGATTGCGACAGGTGCAACCGCTCGCAGGCCACGGCAAAGCTCAGGCTCTGGGCCACGGCCAGAAAGGCGCGGATCTGCTTAACGGTCATCTGCGGTATCTCCGAGGTATTGTAGGAGCTGCCGAAGGCTGCGATCTTTTGATTTTTACTGGGCGATGCTGAAATCGCTGAAGATCAAAAGATCGCAGCCTCCGGCAGCTCCTACGGATTGGTGAGTTTTATCTATCAATCCACCTTAAAAATCAACTTAACAAATAAATCATCGAGCGAGACACTTCATCCCATACGGCTAGCCAGCCGCCCACAAAGAATAAAAGAGGTGCATATGGCAGGTTTCGACAAGCGCGTGAGTTCCTACGAGGAAGCTCTGGCAGGTCTTGAAGACGGCATGACCGTGATCGCGGGTGGCTTTGGCCTCTGCGGCATTCCGGAAAACCTGATCGCCGAGATCAAGCGCAAAGGCACCCGTGACCTCACCGTGGTCTCCAACAACTGCGGCGTCGACGGTTTCGGTCTCGGTGTCCTGCTGGAAGACCGGCAGATCCGCAAAGTAGTGGCCTCCTACGTCGGTGAGAACAAACTGTTCGAAGACCAACTGCTCAAAGGCGAAATCGAAGTCGTCCTGACCCCTCAAGGCACCCTCGCCGAAAAAATGCGCGCGGGCGGCGCCGGCATCCCGGCCTTCTTTACCGCCACCGGTGTCGGCACACCCGTTGCCGAAGGCAAGGAAGTGCGCGAGTTCCATGGTCGCAAGTACCTGATGGAAGAATCCATCACCGGTGACTTCGCCATCGTCAAAGGCTGGAAAGCCGACCATTTCGGCAACGTCATCTATCGCCACACCGCCCAGAACTTCAACCCGCTGGCGGCCACCGCCGGCAAGATCACCGTGGTCGAAGTCGAAGAAATCGTCGAACCCGGCGAGCTGGAACCGTCGCAGATCCACACCCCTGGCATCTACGTCGACCGGGTCATTTGCGGCACGTTCGAAAAGCGCATCGAACAGCGCACCGTGCGTAAGTGATCCCCTGCCCCCGGACCGAATGAAGGAATAACAACAATGGCACTTTCCCGCGAACAAATGGCTCAACGCGTCGCCCGCGAAATGCAGGACGGCTTCTACGTGAACCTGGGCATCGGCATTCCGACCCTGGTCGCCAACTACATTCCTGAAGGCATGGAAGTCATGCTGCAGTCGGAGAACGGCCTGCTCGGCATGGGTCCCTTCCCCACTGAAGAAACCATCGACGCCGACATGATCAACGCCGGCAAACAAACCGTGACCGCGCGGATCGGTGCGTCGATCTTTTCCTCGGCCGAGTCCTTCGCGATGATCCGCGGTGGTCATGTCGACCTGACCGTGCTGGGCGCCTTTGAAGTCGACGTGCAAGGCAACATCGCCTCGTGGATGATCCCTGGCAAGCTGGTCAAGGGCATGGGCGGCGCCATGGACCTGGTGGCCGGCGCAGACAACATCATCGTTATCATGACCCATGCGTCCAAGGACGGTGAGTCCAAGCTCTTGTCCCAATGCAGCCTGCCGCTGACCGGTGCCGGTTGCATCAAGCGCGTCCTGACTGACCTGGCGTATCTTGAAATCGAAAACGGCGCGTTCATTCTCAAGGAACGGGCGCCGGGTGTAAGCGTCGAGGAAATCGTCGCCAAGACCGCCGGTAAACTGATCGTGCCTGATCACGTTCCGGAAATGCAGTTCGCTGACCAGTGAGGAATCATTCCATGCAAGAAGTCGTCATTGTTGCCGCCACCCGTACCGCCATCGGCAGTTTCCAGGGTTCGCTGGCCAATGTGTCCGCCGTTGACCTCGGCGCCGCGGTGATCCGTCAGTTGCTGGCGCAAACCGGTCTGGACCCTGCTGAAGTCGATGAAGTGATCATGGGCCAGGTGCTGACCGCCGGCGCCGGGCAAAACCCTGCGCGCCAGGCGTCGATCAAGGCCGGCCTGCCGTTCGCTGTACCGGCGATGACCCTGAACAAGGTCTGCGGCTCGGGTCTCAAGGCACTGCACCTGGGCGCCCAGGCGATTCGCTGCGGCGACGCCGATGTGATCATTGCGGGCGGTCAGGAAAACATGAGCCTGTCCAACTACGTCATGCCCGGGGCGCGCACCGGCCTGCGCATGGGTCACGCGCAAATCGTCGACACCATGATCAGCGACGGCCTGTGGGATGCGTTCAACGATTACCACATGGGCATCACCGCCGAGAACCTGGCAGACAAGTACAACCTGACCCGCGAACAACAGGACGCCTTCGCGGCGGCCTCGCAACAGAAAGCCGTGGCCGCTATCGAAGCCGGGCGTTTTGCCGATGAGATCACGCCGATCCTGATTCCGCAGCGCAAGGGCGACCCACTGTCCTTCGCCACCGACGAGCAGCCACGGGCCGGCACCACCGCCGAATCCCTGGGCAAACTGAAAGCTGCCTTCAAGAAGGACGGTTCGGTGACCGCCGGTAACGCTTCGTCCCTGAACGATGGCGCCGCCGCCGTGATCCTGATGAGCGCGGAAAAAGCCAAGGCCCTGGGTTTGCCGGTGCTGGCAAAAATCGCCGCTTACGCCAACGCGGGCGTGGACCCGGCGATCATGGGCATCGGTCCGGTATCGGCCACTCGCCGTTGCCTGGACAAGGCCGGCTGGACCATCGACCAGCTTGAGCTGGTTGAAGCCAACGAAGCCTTCGCCGCGCAATCCCTGGCGGTGGCCAAGGACCTGGAATGGGACTTGAATAAGGTCAACGTCAACGGCGGTGCCATTGCGCTGGGCCACCCGATTGGTGCGTCAGGTTGCCGCGTGCTGGTGACCCTGCTGCACGAAATGATCAAGCGTGACGCCAAGAAAGGCCTTGCCACCCTGTGCATCGGTGGCGGTCAGGGCGTGGCGCTGGCACTCGAACGAGCGTAACGCGTTCAACGGACGGCGCGGGGACCCACGAAGATCCGCTGCCGTCCGGCAACACCCCCGGTGTTTCTGCTGGGCTAGCTTTTGTGGCGAGGGGGCTTGCTCCCGCTGGAGTGCGCAGCGCTCCCAAAATCTTCGACAGTTGCCGAGATTTCAGGGCTGCTTCGCAACCCGGCGGGAGCAAGCTCCCTCGCCACAAAGGGCTGGCAGACATCAGATGCACCGGGTTCCTTTTGCCTGAGGAAGACTGCGATGAAGCCCTGACAGTCACGCCAAAAACTGCAGAATCAACCAGCTATTCGCCCCACTGATCACCACAAACAATCCCCACGCCAACACCCGCGTCGGCAGTCGGTTCACAAACGGCCCCATCAATTTCTGGTCGTTGGTCATCCGGATCAGCGGATAAAGCGCAAACGGCAGCTGCAGACTCAACACCACCTGACTCAGCACCAGCAGCTTGCCAATCGCATCGTCCCCCATCAGCCACACGCCGATAAACGCCGGGATCAGCGCCAGCCCTCGTGTAATCAACCGCCGTTGCCAGCAGGGAATCCGCAGGTTCAGGTAACCCTCCATGATCACCTGCCCCGCGATGGTGCCGGTGAACGTCGAACTCTGACCGGACGCCAGCAACGCAACGCCAAACAACACGCTGGCCAACGCCCCGCCCACCAGTGGATCAAGCAGGTGATAGGCGTCCTGGATGTCCACCACGTCGGTGTGCCCGGTCTTGTGGAATGCCGCCGCCGCGAGAATCAGGATCGCGGCGTTGACCAGCAACGCCAGTGCCAGGGAGCCGATGGTGTCGATACGCGCCAGCTTCACGGCGTCCTGCTTGCTGGCCAGGTCCTTGCCGATCATCCGGGTCTGTACGATCGAGGTGTGCAGGTACAAGTTATGCGGCATCACCGTGGCCCCGAGAATCCCGATGGCCAGGTACAGCGGCGCGGCATCGCCGATGGCGGACAACGACGGCGTGAATCCCCGTGCGACGTCCGGCCAGTAAGGCTTGATCAACAGCAACTCAACGAAGAAACACACGCCGATGGTGCTCACCAGCACCAGCATGATCGCTTCCAGTCGGCGGAAGCCCCGATTCTGCAGGGCCAGCACCAACAGCGTGTCGAACGCCGTGAGGGCGATGCCGAAGGTCAGCGAGCAACCCAGCAACAGATGGAATGCCAACGCACAGCCGAGTACTTCGGCAAGGTCGGTGGCGATGATCGAGATTTCCGCCAGTAACCATTGGGTGCGCGCGGTGCGCGTGCTGTAGCGTTCGCGGGACAACTGCGCCAGGTCCCGCCCGGTGGCAATGCCCAGGCGCGAGCACAAACACTGCACCACCATGCCCGCCAGACTGGCCAGCAGCACCACGAACAACAGGCTGTAGCCAAACCGCGAACCGGCCTCGATGGCGGTGGCCCAGTTACCCGGGTCCATGTAGCCGATGGACACCAGCAAACCCGGACCGGCGAAACGCAGGACACGCTTGAAGAATGACGCGCGAGGGTCAACGGCAACGCTGCCCGCCACTTCCGGCGGGCAAAATGGCGCAGTGGCGACTTTGGGCAAACTGAATTTCACGCACTTATTCCAGAAAACAGACGGGAGGGGCAGCTTAGACGTTTCACTCGAACTGATGTACAGGCAAAACCCGTAGGGAAGGTGATCTTTTGAAACCTGACGCTTTGTATACAAAACATCGATATCCATAGAGCAATCCGCCACCCACAATGCTAACGTTGCCCCCTCACACAGGTCGGAGGCGCAAGCGTGCTGCTGCTCAAACTGCTGGTCATTCCCGGGTTTCTCTTGCTGATCTCCCTCGCGGGCAAACGCTGGGGCCCGAGCGTCGCCGGTTGGCTTTCGGGGTTGCCGGTGGTGGTCGGGCCGATTCTGTTTTTCCTCGCCATCGAGCAAGGCGAAGTGTTTGCCGCGCAATCGGCCAGCGCCGCGTTATCCGCGATGTTTGCGATGATCGCCTTCTGCGTCACCTACGCCCAGGTCGCACAACGGACTGGATGGCCATGGGCACTGACCGTTTCGCTGCTGGTCTGGGCGACGGCAGCCGTTGTGCTATCGGTGATCCCGCCGTCCCTGACGTTCTCCGTCATCGCCGCCGCGACTGCGCTGCTGGCGGCGCCGTATCTGTTCCCGACCGTACAGCCCATCGTTTCAGGCTCCGCACCCAAGTCCGATAAATTGTTGCTGCGCATGATCGCTGGCGCCCTGCTCACCCTCGCCGTGACCTTACTGGCGAGCACCGTCGGCGAACGCTGGAGCGGCCTGCTCGCGGTGTTCCCGGTATTGGGCAGCGTGATGGCAGTGTTTTCCCAGCAAACCCGCGGGCCAGCCTTTACTGCGGCCTTGTTGCGAGCCACAGCGACGGGCATGTATTCATTCGCAGCGTTCTGCCTCGTCCTAGCACTGACGTTGCCCGTCATGGGCCTGAGCGGCTTCGGCGTCGGCGTCGCAGTGTCCGTGGCCATGCTCGGCGTCACCAAACGCCTGTTGGCCAAACCCGTGAATACACCGACAACTCGTTCAACTATTTCGAACGAATAGAACAACAACCTCGTACGTCAATCGAACGGGTTTAGCCGACCATCAGCCTCAGTTACTTACCCATCACTGACTGAGGCCTACACCATGAAGTTCTTTTTCCACCCTTCGCCCAACCCGATGAAAGCTGCCCTGCTGCTCGAAGAGCTGCAAACGCCGTACGAATTGATCGGCGTCGACACCTTCAAGGGCGAGCAACATCAGCCAGCGTTCCTGGCGATCAACCCGAACGCCAAGGTGCCAGCCTTGGTCGATGGCGACGCCACGGTCTTCGACTCCCAGGCAATCCTGCTGCACCTCGCGCAAAAACATCAACGCTTCCTGCCGACCTCGATCACCGGGCAAGCCGAACTGCTGTCGTGGCTGATGTTCATCGCCACCGGCCTGTCGCCATTCTCCGGCCAGGCTGTGCATTTCCTGCATCACGCACCGGAAGACCTGGCTTACGCGAAAAACCGCTATCTCAAGGAAGTCGAACGCCATTACCGCGTACTCGACCAGCGCCTGGCCGATCATCCCTATCTGGCGGGCGACACCTACAGCATCGCCGACATGGCGCTCTGGGGCTGGGCCGGTTATGCGCCGTACATCCTCGGCGAGAATGGCCTGGCGGCGTACCCGAACGTCAAGCGTCTGTTCGATGAAATCAGCGCCCGCCCGGCAGCGCAGCGTGCCCAGGGTCTTAAAGAGAAACTGGTGTTGAAGGCCGAGTTCGACGAAGAAACCCGCCGCAATCTGTTTCCGCAGAATCAGGCGCAGTAAGCCGTTTGCGATACTCGTTCCCGTGGTGAGGGCTCGGCTCTCACCACGGCGACACTGGCTACATTCAAAAGCGGTTTACCCGACCGTCCGTTAGCCCACGCTGGAATGCGTCACGACCTCCATGGGATGATCGCCCCCCACCGCGAGACCACCCTGGAGATTTTGAATGTCACTGTTGAGTAAAAAAGCCGTTGTCCTGCTGCTGGCGGTTGCCAGCCTGGGGGCTTTGAACGCGCAGGCTGCCAAGGTCGTGGCCAAAGAGGCGGCGTCGACGCAGAAAGTCTCGATGCTGGGCAATAAATTCACCTTCACCCTGCCCAAGGGCTTCATCGCCAACCCTCTGCCACCGAGCTCGACCGGCGCGAGTGGCACCATGTACACCAACGAAACCACGAAAACCGTGGTGATCGCTGCTGAAAACACCATCCCCGGTGGCGTCAATGCCAAGGACAACGACGGTGAGTTCCTCGACGCCACGGCGTCCGACTTCGCCACCGAGCAAGCCAAGGCACTGCCGGATTTCACCAAGCTCAGCGAAAAAAGCATCACTCAGAAAGGCACCGGCCTGGGGCTGCGACAGATCGACAGCATCGCCACCCAGGGCGGCGGCAAAACCCTCGATACCACGCTGATGGCTGCCTCGGGCACGCGCATGGCGCTGGTTCAGGTGATTTCCCGCCTCAGCGACAATGCCGGCCACGAAGCACTGGTCAAACAGATCGTCAGCGGCAAGTAAGGCTCAGGGGTTGAGCCGCTGCAACCAGGCGCTCAAGTCCTGCATCTCGGTGGCACTGATGCTGTGCCCGACGCCCGGGTAGGCATGGAACTCGGGCTTGAGTGACAGACTCTGCAACAGGCTGTCCGCTTCAGTGCCGTCGTTGAAGGGAAGGCGTTTGTCCGCCGTGCCATGCCCGATGAAAATCGCCAGTTTCTGGCGTTTTTCATCCGGTTTGAGCGCTGACTTGAGCACCGGCAGAATCCGCCCGCTCAACGCGGCAATCCCGCCCACCGCCTCGGGATGACGTAGCGCGACCTCGTAGGACATGATCGCGCCCTGACTGAAGCCCACCAGGAAAACCTTGTTCGGTTCTGTGTGATATTTCTTCGCAGCCTGTGCGATGAAATCCAGCAACACCTGGCCGCTGGCCTTCAGATCATCCGTCTCGCCGTTGTAGGCACCTTCGCCTTTCTTGCGAAACCATTGATAACTGCCCTCTTCCATCACCATCGGAGCCCGCACCGACAGGAAGTTGTATTGGGCAGGCAATTCATCCTTGATGCCGAACAGGTCCTGTTCGTTACTGCCGTAGCCGTGGAGAAAAATAACCAGAGGCTGATTGACCGATTCGGGGTTGGCTTGCGCCAGGTACTTGAGCGGCAGATCAGTGTGCAGCGGGGTTTGAGCGTGGACGGCGGCGGACGCCAGGAGTGTCAGCAGAGCGAGAACCTTCAACATAAACCTTCCTTCACAAAGCGCAGGATTCGGGGCAGAGCCTAACATTGTGAAGCCGGTCGAGGGATTTTCGCTGCCCCGCATGGCCTCTTCGCGAGCAAGCCCGCTCCCACAGGGGAAGGCGTTTCAAATGTGGGGGCTTGCTCGCGAAGAGGCTCGATAGAGCACTAAAAAACTTGCGCTCAGTCGTTGATCAACTTCCCGGCCCGAATCGGCTCACGCCCCGCCACCTTCGCCTGCCACGTCCCGGGTTGCGTATAGCGCCCACGATCAATCGCAAACAACACCCCGCGGGTCCCGGCGCGCACGGTAGTAACCCGGTCGTTCAACGGATCAACCACTTCAAACAACGCATCCCCCTGCTCCACCCATTCACCCGCATCGCGCAGGAAACTGACCACGCCATGATGGGGCGCAAACAGATACTCCGTGCCTTCGAAAGGCATGCCTTCACAACATTCACTCGGTGCCGCTGGCCAGGTGCCTTTGATGAAACCCTGTTCGGCGAGGAACCCGAGAATAGCCTCGCAATTGGCTTGGGCCTGATCGACGCGGGTATCGCCCATGCTGCCCAGCTCCAGCGTTGTCGCCAGGTTGGCCGGCGGAATCGCCGCCTCGGGAAACGCCCTGGCCAGTCGCAACCACGGCGAGGAGCAGGATTCGTCGAATGAACTGCCGCCAGAATCTTCACACAGCAGCGCCACGCCCGCCTTCAAGCGAGCCGCCAGTGGCTGCCACTGCGGCCAGTGTTGCGGCAGTGCATAAATATGAATGGCCGCTTCGAAATCGCAATGCAGGTCGAGGGTGATGTCGGCGTCGCAGGCGTGGCGCAACAGCAAACGGTGCATGGCTTCCAGTTGCGACTTGGGTGCAGGCAAATCGTCGAGCACCTGGCCCATGGTCTGACGAATCAACGCGATATTGGCGCTTGCATCGGCACCCAACCGGTCGCCGATCAATTCGCCCACTGGCGCGCTCAACTCGACGAACGAGCGGTTGAAGTTCTTGCCGCTGCCAAGTTCGAAACGGCCCATGTGGCTGCCTTGCAGGTGCTGGTCCAGACCGATGGGATTGGCCACCGGCACCAGTTCGATCACGCCTTGCAACTGGCCCTGGGTTTCCAGTTCTGCCAGGCGTTTCTTCAGTTCCCAGGCCGTGCGCATCCCTGGCAATTCATCCGCGTGCAAGCTGGCCTGGATGTAAACCTTGCGGGTGCCGGCGCCATAACGAAACACGCTGAGGGAGCGTTCGGTGCCCAGGTGGCTCCAGGGCAGTGGATGGTCAATGCGTTGCATGGGAGAACTCCTGAATATCAAAACAGTGAGGTCCCCTGTGGGAGCGAGCCTGCTCGCGATAGCGGACTGACATTCAACATTAATGTCGACTGATAGGTCGCTATCGCGAGCAGGCTCGCTCCCACAGGGTTCTCATTTCATAGAAATGACAGCATAAAAAAAGCGGCCACCGCGTCAACGGAGGCCACTTTTTTACAGCGTATTAATGACCGTATACGTCAAAGTCAAAATACTTGTCCTGCACTTGCTTGTACTTGCCGTTAGCGCGGATTTCAGTGATGGCGGTGTTGAATTTGTCCGCCAGCTCTTTATCACCCTTGCGCACCGCAATGCCGGCACCGCCGCCGAAGTACTTGGCGTCTTCATAGGTCGGACCAACAAACGCGAAGCCTTTCCCGGCATCGGTTTTCAGGAAACCGTCGTCGAGGTTGACCGAGTCGGCCAGCATCGCGTCGAGGCGGCCGGAGACCATGTCCAGGTTGGCTTCCTGCTGGGAGCCGTAACGCACCAGGATAATGCCGGCCGGTTGCAGCACTTCAGTGGCGAAGCGGTCGTGGGTACTGGCGCGCAGCACACCGACTTTCTTGCCCTTGAGTTCGGTCAGCGGGTCTTTCACGTCGGAGCCTTCCTTCATCACGAAGCGCGCCGGGGTGTGGTAGTACTTGATGGTGAAATCGACGTTTTTCTTACGGTCGTCGGTAATGGTCATGGACGACAGGATCGCGTCGATTTTCTTGACCTTCAGGGCCGGGATCAGGCCGTCGAACTCTTGCTCGACCCAGACACACTTCGCTTTCATCTGCTCGCACAGCGCGTCGCCGATATCGACGTCGAAACCGGTGAGTTTGCCATCAGGGGTCTTCATCGAGAATGGCGGGTAACCGGCTTCGATACCGATGCGGATCGGCTTGGCGTCTTCGGCCACGGCGGTCAGGGACAACATCGACAGTGCCAGGGCACCGAACATCACTAGCTTCTTCATTTATAACTCCTGTGTGCGGAGGCTTTTATTGGCAGCGTTCGATTGGTAGCTTTCGGTCAGAGCTTTTTTATTGGAGAAGACCGAAGTGGCGGGCAGTCTAGAGCGGCTGTCGGCGTGCAAATTGTGCATAGGCGACAAATATTTATAAAAAAGGCGAGCTGAATGAACAATGAAATCTGCGGGCTGAACCTGATCCAGCACCACCCGGCTGAAGGTCCGGGCGCGATTGCCGAGTGGGCCGAGTTGCGGGGGCTGCCGTTGAATGTCTTTCGCGCAGACCTTGGCCAGTTACCACCCGTGAGTGCGCAACCGCTGATTGTGTTGGGCGGGCCTTATGAGTCCAACGCCGGACCGGTGTGGCTGGAGGCCGAACGGCAGTGGCTGGCGGGCTGCCTGGATCGAGGCGCTGCGGTGTTTGCGATATGCCTGGGAGCGCAGTTATTGGCGCTGGGTCTGGGCGGAAATGTGCGGCGGATGGATCGGACCGAAACGGGCTGGACCTCAGTGACGTTTGCCGATGGCCAGGAGCTGAAAGTGCTGGAGTGGCACGAAGATGCGATAGACCTGCCACCCGGCGCGCAGTTGCTGGCCAGCAGCGATCAGTGCGAGCAGCAGATGTATCGGGTAGGCCCTGCGCGGGTGGGGTTGCAGTTTCATCCGGAGTGGAATGCAGAATCGGTGGCGACGCTCAATGCGCACTTTGCCGATGAGTCGCCGTTGCCGCGGGGAGAACCGGACAGCGCCGCCCATGCAGCCGTTTTTGACTGGTTGCAGGCGACGCTGGACAAATGGTGGGCGGCTTCAGGCGCCCGCTGACTCTGTGGCCGATGCCTTTGTGGTAAATGTGGCAAGTGCTTTAGTGTCAGGTGCTTTTGTGGCAGAAGGTTTACGGCAGGTGCTTTTGTGGCGAGGGAGCTTGCTCCCGCTCGGCTGCGAAGCGGCCGCAGTCCTTGCGAATGCGCAGTGACTGAACGAATCGGGTCGCAGTTTCTGGGGCCGCTTCGCGACCCAGCGGGAGCAAGCTCCCTCGCCACATTTGATCAGCGTTGCCTGAAGTTCAGCATTCGCAACCGATGACGGTCACCGCAGGCTGTTGCACCTGTGCGCTCAACTCAAGTCCTTCATCCAGCCACCCGGTCACCCCGCCGATCATTTCCTTGACCGGGTAACCCAGCGCCGCCAGTTTCACCGCGGCCTTGTTGGCACCGTTGCAGTGTGGCCCGGCGCAATACACCACGAACAGCGTGGATTTACCGTAACCCGCCAATCCTTCGGCGGTCAGCAGTCGCACCGGCAAATTGATTGCGCCCGGCACATGTCCGCGCTCGAACGCCTGCGGACCGCGCACGTCCACCAGGACAAAATCCACGTCCCCCGCCTGTTGACTGTTGTAGACGTCGGAACAGTCGGTTTCAAAGGTCAGACGGTTGCTGAAATGCATCAGGGCAATGGCCGATGGTGCGGCGGGAACATTGCGGACCAGGCTGGTCATGGGTCGTACTCCAGTGTCTCGGTGGGTGTGAGAAGACTTTATTCCCCAGTCGCCAGCGGCTAAAGTGGCGCACAAGACACTCACCGGGAACTTTCCGCCAAATGCAGCCCACCCCTGGATTGGTCGCGATTCTGGCCTACGATGGCCTCTGCACATTCGAGTTCGGCATCGCCGTGGAGATCTTCGGCCTGGCACGGCCGGAGTTCGATTTCCCCTGGTACGAGCACCGGATCGCCGCCGTCGACCAGAGCCCGATGCGCGCCATGGGCGGGATTCAGGTGCTGGCCGATGGCGGCATGGAACTGCTCCGCGACGCCCGAACCATCATCATTCCCGGCTGGCGTGATCGCAGCGCCCCGGTGCCCGAAACGTTGCTCGCAGCCCTGCGCCAGGCCCATGCGCGCGGGGCGCGGTTGCTGTCGATCTGCTCCGGTGTGTTCGTGCTGGCGGCGACCGGTTTGCTCGACGGTCACGGCGCTACCACGCATTGGCGCTACACTGCGGAACTGGCCGAGCGATTCCCGAACATTCTGGTGGACCCCGACGTACTTTACGTCGACTCGGGGCAACTGATTACCTCAGCGGGCAGCGCTGCCGGTATCGATGCCTGCCTGCACCTGGTGGCGCGGGATTTCGGTACGCAAGTGGCCAATTCGGTGGCGCGGCGACTGGTGATGTCACCGCAACGCACCGGCGGCCAGGCGCAGTTCATTCCGACACCGGTCAGTCCTACGCCGCGCAGCGATCTTTCACGCGTGATGCAGTGGGCTCGTGAGCGCTTGCATGAACCCCTGGAGGTTCGCGACCTGGCCAGCGAAGCGGCCATGAGTGAGCGCACTTTTCTGCGTCGGTTCACAGAAGCGACCGGTATGCCGCCCAAAGCGTGGTTGCAACATGAACGCCTGGCGCGGGCTCGGGAGTTGCTGGAAAGCACGAGCCAGAACACCGACCGGATTGCCGAACATTGCGGCTATCGCTCGGTGGAAAGTTTCCGGGTGGCGTTTCGCAACGTGGTCGGCGTGCCGCCGTCGGTGTATCGGGAGCGGTTTGGACGGGAGGTCAAAACGGGAATTTGAGGCCCGTGCCCCCCTGACCTCAAGGCTTACGCAAAAGATACGTATCCATAATCCACCCGTTGGCCAACCGCGCGGCCTTGCGCACCCGCTCGATCTCATCCGCCACGTCCTTGAGCTTGCCGCTGATGAGGATTTCATCCGGCGTCCCCAGGTAAGCGCCCCAGTAAATCTCTGTCTCCTGATCCGCCACCTGATGGTAGGAGTCTTCCGCGTCCAGCATCACCACCAGGCTGTCGGCATCACTCACCTGCCCGGCCGCCAACCGCCTGCCGGTAGTGATTTCAATGGATCGACCGATCCGGTTCAGCGGCACCTTGTGCTGCGCCGCCAACGCCTGAACGCTGGTGATGCCGGGGATCACTTCAAACTCGAAGTCACATCGGCCCGACGCCAGAATCGCCTGCAGGATTCTGATGGTGCTGTCATACAACGCCGGATCGCCCCACACGAGGAAACCGCCGCACTGGCCGTCGGACATTTCCTCATTGATCAGCCGCTCGAAGGTCAGCTGCTTGGCAAGGTTCAGATCTTCCACACTGGCCTTGTAGTCCACATCACCGCGCTCACGCTCCGGACTATGCGCTTCAACGAAGCGGTAAACGTGTTCGCTGATGTAGCGTTCGCAAATCTCGCGACGCAGGTCGATCAGCTTGTCCTTGCTCTGGCCTTTGTCCATCAGGAAAAACACATCAACCAGGTTCAGCGCCTTCACGGCCTGCATCGTGATGTAGTCGGGATTGCCGGCACCGATGCCGATGACCATCAGTTTTTTCATTAATACCCTCCCTCAACGTCAGCGCTCGACAAACGCAAACGCCAGCAACCATTGAACCGCAACTCGATAGCTGACAGCGGTTCGACGTCGACCCGATTAAACGACGGGCTTTGCAACATCCGGGTCAACGCCGCACGAATGACAAATGGATGGGTGATGGCAACGATGTGGCCCGGCGTAGCTTCCAGTGTCTTGAGCCATGCAGCCACCCGGTCACCCAGTTTTGCTACCGACTCGCCACCGTGAGGCGCGGAATGCGGATCATCGAGCCAGGCCTGCAGTGCCTGCGGTTCGGATTTCTGCAGATCATCGATCTGCGCGCCGTTCCAGCGTCCAAAATCGCAATCCCTCAGCGCCTCGACAATCTCCACATCACTGCCGAACAACCCGGCGGTTTGCCGTGCTCGACGTTCCGGTCCGCTGAACAGCCGCGGCGTCCCCTTGAACCGGGAACGAAGGGAGCCTTGTGCCGATTGCCAATCCATCTCAACAGGCTCATCCGTAGGAAAACGCGCCAATTTCTGTGCGACGGTTCGAGCGTGGCACATCAGGGTCAAACGGGTTGCCTGCACGAAAGATCACTCGGTTTAAGGAAAAGAAAACGGCGTCAAGCCACCATTCAGGCGTAATTGTGCCGTAAGAAGTGCGATCGGGGGCGTTTCATTACACCGATCCTCCCTAAAAAACAGCGATCTCCGACATCACTGTCAGCGAGGGCCTACAACGCTGATCGACATCCGTGTAGCCCCCGACCTACGGGCATTTCGCCCCATATTGGGGCTGGACAGGACCGCGCAAAAATTCACTAGACATGGGGCGCGGGATAAATAAATACTGCTGTAACGGATTATAAAATGTAAACAACACCCCCCCATCCAGCAGGAGCCCGGATGCCCTCTCCCAGAGACATGAACCACCGCCTCCGTTGCCAGAACCCGACCGGCCTCTCAATTGCATGGGACGCCGAAACAGTGCTGTCCCGAATAACGACTGATTAGAAAAAGAGCGGCGCTGGCAAGCCATCAAGCGACCGCCGATTAAACGCGTGGAAACCGACAGTGATAGTCAGGTTCGTGCCAATCGCCGAACCCTTTGATACAGGAGTGCATCCATGCTGGTCTTACGCCCAGTGGAGTTAACCGACCTGCCCCAGCTGCAGCGACTGGCGCGCGAAAGCCTGGTCGGCGTCACGTCCTTGCCGGACGATACCGAACGCTTGCGTGAGCGGATTCTCGACTCCTGCGCCTCGTTCGCCAAAGACGTCCAGGGTCATGGCCCGGAAAACTACTTCTTCGTGCTGGAGGACCTGACGAACCGACGCCTGGCAGGCTGCTCGGAGATCCTCGCCACGGCCGGTTTCGACGAACCGTTCTACAGCCTGCGCAACCGCCATTTCACCAGCGCCTCGCGAGAACTGAACATCGAGCACGGCGTGCCGGCGCTGTCGTTGTGTCACGACCTCAGCGGCCATACCTTGCTGCGCGGTTTTCACATCGATGCGGCGCTGGTGCGTACGCCGTCCTCCGAACTGCTGTCACGGGGGCGACTGATGTTCATTGCCGCTCATGCGCAGCGCTTTGCCGAAGCGGTCATCACCGAGATCGTCGGCTACAGCGACGATGAAGGAGGGTCGCCATTCTGGGATGCGCTGGGCAAACATTTCTTCGACTTGCCCTACGCCGAGGCCGAGCGCCTTTGCGGGCTGGAGAGCCGGACGTTCCTGGCCGAACTGATGCCGCAATACCCGATCTACGTGCCGATGCTGCCTCAGGCGGCGCAGGACTGCATCGGCCGCATCCACCCCGATGGCCAGGAAGCCTTCGATATCCTTGAACGCGAGGGGTTCGAGACCAACAGCTACATCGACCTGTTCGACGGCGGCCCGACCTTGTACGCGCGTCTCGCCAGCATCCGTTCCATCGCGCAAAGCCAGACCGGCACGGCAACACCGGGCGACGTCATCGATGCTCGCGGCCGCTATCTCGTGAGTAACGATTCGTTGAAGGACTATCGTGCCATCGTCGCCGATCTGGAGTACACCGCCGGACATCCCGTGCCCCTAAGCACCGAGATGTGCACGGCCCTGAACGTGAGCGAAGGCAGCCCGATCCGGTTGATCGCCCTGTGAGCATCATCCGACCCCATGCCCTGCATTTGCGTCGGCCCGTAGAAGGAGCTGCATCATGATTGTCCGTCCGGTTCACGTCACCGACCTGCCCGCCCTGCTGGCACTGGTACGGCAGGCTGGCCCGGGGTTAACCACCCTGCCCGCCAACGAGGATCGCCTGGCCCACCGGCTGCGCTGGGCACAACGGACCTTCGCCGAACAGGTCGAGAGGGCCGATGCCGACTACCTGTTCGTGCTCGAAGACGATGACCAGCAAGTGGTGGGGGTCAGTGCCCTGACGGGGGCCGTCGGGCTGCGTGAGCCGTGGTACAACTATCGGGTCGGGCTGACAGTCAGTTCATCACCGGACCTGGGCATCCAGCGACAGATTCCAACCCTGTTTCTGAACAATGAAATGACCGGGCAATCGGAAATCTGTTCATTGTTCCTGCGACCCGATCAACGCCAGGGCAGCAATGGCCGATTGCTGTCGTTGGGACGCTTGTTGTTTGCGGCCGAATTCGCCCACCTGTTCGGCGAGAAGCTCATCGCCGAACTGCGAGGCAGCGCCGATGAGCAAGGCTGTTCACCGTTCTGGGACAGCCTGGGCCGGCACTTTTTCAAGATGGACTTCAGCCACGCGGATCACTTGTCGGGACTGGGCAGCAAAGCGTTCATCGCCGAACTGATGCCGCGCCAACCGCTGTACACCTGCCTGCTCACCGAGCAGGCCCAGGCCGTGATCGGCAAGGCCCACCCCAACACCGAGCCGGCGATGAAAATCCTCACGGCCGAAGGTTTCACCCACAAAGGCTATATCGACATCTTCGACGCCGGCCCGGTCATCGAGGCACCGCTGTCGAAAATCCGTACCGTGCGCGACAGCCAGGCGCTGGTGCTGGCCATCGGCACCCCGGACGAACAGGCTCCGGTCTGGCTGATCCACAACCGCCGACTGGAAAACTGCCGCATCACCGCCGCCCCGGCCCGACGGGTGGGCAACAGCCTGATTGTCGACCGACTCACCGCCAAACGCCTGCAATTGCAACCCGGCAACTCCGTACGCGCAGTGCTACTGCTCAATCAACAGCAACAGGCTGTGGCAGCCTGAAAAGACGGCCTCCCGCCCAGCAGGATGGGGCCCGTTCAGGGCCACCCTGCAAATTCGTCATCATTCTCACCCCTGTTGCGTGATAGCCTTTTGTATCTTCGGCGTTGACACTCTTGTTCAAGCCTTTCCATTCCTTTGTATTGGTGGAACTCATATGTCCAGGCTTTCCCATCAGGATTTGCGCCGTAACTTCCGTGAACTGTTCGCGTCCAACAAGTGCTATCACACGGCATCGGTCTTCGACCCGATGTCGGCACGCATCGCGGCGGACCTGGGTTTTGAAGTGGGAATTCTGGGTGGTTCGGTTGCCTCGCTGCAGGTACTGGGCGCCCCCGATTTCGCCCTGATCACGCTCAGCGAGTTCGCCGAGCAAGCCACCCGTATCGGTCGCGTTGCCCAATTGCCGGTCATCGCCGACGCCGATCACGGCTACGGCAATGCATTGAACGTCATGCGCACCATTGTCGAGCTCGAACGCGCCGGCGTGGCTGCCCTGACCATCGAAGACACGCTGTTGCCCGCGCAATTCGGCCGCAAGTCCACCGACCTGATCGGCGTCGCTGAAGGTGTCGGCAAGATCCGCGCCGCGCTGGAAGCACGGGTTGATACGGAAATGGCAATCGTGGCTCGCACCAATGCCGGGATTCTGCCGGTGCAGGAAGTCATCAGCCGTACCCAGCAGTACCAGAAAGCCGGGGCGGACGGGATTTGCATGGTGGGCGTGCGTGACTTCGATCACCTCGAACAGATTGCCGAACACCTGAGCGTGCCGCTGATGCTGGTCACCTACGGCAACCCGCTGCTGCGCGACGACAATCGCCTGGCCGAACTGGGCGTGCGCGTCACCATCGACGGGCATGGCGCGTACTTCGCGGCGATCAAGGCGACCTACGACAGCCTGCGCGAGCAGCGGCAGATCTTCACCCAGGCGTCGGATCTGAGCGCGACGGAACTGACGCATACCTACACGCAGCCTGAGGAATACATTCGTTGGGCGGAAGAGTTCATGAGCGTTAAAGAGTAAAAGCGTGCATCTGTTCTGACGCCAACGCCCGCCGGCGATGGCGTCAGCATTGACGACTTGTTTCTTGGCCAACTCCATATCATCCGCGATAACAGATAAATCCGCGGCGCCGCGCTCTCAACCTCCGCGTATTCCTCCGGCGTATGAATATTGCCGCCCACAATCCCGAACCCGTCCAGCGCTGGCGTACCCACACCTCGCCTAGCCGGTGCCCTTCAGCGTCGCGATCACGGGATTGCGTTTGTCGAGGGGGTGTTCGGCACGAACTCGATGGTGGCGCCGAGTTCTTTCAGTTCATCGATGGCGATGTCGCTGACCTGGGTCAGGCCAGGTTCGTAACCGGAGCCGGAATCGGCAATCCCGATTCACCAAAGATTCCACAAGTGCACGGTGCAGCGTTCAGATAGAGTCGATCAGTTCGTGACGCGGCTTGCCATCCCCACAACAGATCACGCGATTACGGCCGGTGGTCTTGGCTTCGTAGAGTGCCTGGTCAGCGTCGTTGAGCCACAGCATCGCGTCATTGTGAGCCGGGTTGAAGGCGGCGAGCCCAATGCTGAGGCTGACTTTCAGCGCCGGGTTCTGTTCATAACCGAGGGTGGCGAAGCGATCACGAAGCGCATCCATGGCGGCTGCGGCGTGATCGAGCGCAAGGCCCGGGAGGATGACGCAGAACTCGTCGCCACCGTAGCGACCCGCCACATCGGCCGCCCGCAGATTCTGTTTGAGCATCTTGCTCAGCTGACGCAACACGATGTCCCCGGCGACATGGCCGTAGGTGTCGTTGATGGTTTTGAAATGGTCGATGTCGATCAGTGCAATCGCCCCGCCCTGCGGCTGGCGTTTGCCGCGCTGGAATTCGATTTCCAGCTGATCTTTCCAGGCCCCGTGATTGAGCAGGCCGGTGAGGCTGTCGGTGCGGCTCAGGGTCAGTAATTCACGTTTGTGCCGTCCCAGCGTGGTGGCCTGTCGGAAGCAAATCCAACCCAGCGCCAGCGGATACAGGGTCAACAGCGGCAGGCAGGCATACATCTGCAACGGGCTGGTTTGCGGCACGAAGGCCGGCACAAACACCAGAAATCCGACACCGACCCCCAACACCTGCGCAACGGCCCCCACCAGCAGGAAGCGAGGGCCGCCGATGGCTACGTTGTTCATCGCCATCATGGCGATGGTGGTTGCGCTAGGCAGCGGATTGAATTGCATGGCGGCAACCCAGAAGCCACCCAGAAAGGCATCGACCAGCAGATTACGATGTTCGGCGTGATAGGGAGCTTTTGCCCGACGCGCCCATTGGTAAGCCACGTGCGGCCAGAAAACACCGTTGAAGAGCATCAGCGCCCAGACCCACGGCACCGGGTCCAGCGGGTACATCGCGGCGGCCACACACACCAGCCCCGCGGCGAGCCCCAGGGTTCGCGTTGCGTAGAGCCTCTTGGTTAGTGAAAGTCCTTTTCCGCCCGTTTTTTCCATTGGAGCCTCTGCGCCACTGCACGGAACCTGCTGACACCGAGGTTTCAGGTGTGCTGGAAGTCTAACAGGGCAACGTCAAATAGCCATCACCGGCTGGCAGTCTGAATACCGCGGTATTGCCGTGAAGCAGGCGTCGAATGTTTGGCTATACATGAAGAGAGGGTTCAATACACAACGATAAAAAAGGAGACCCATGCAAACTTTTCAAGTGTTGATCATCGGCAGCGGATTTGGCGGACAGTGTGCGGCGATCAATTTGCTCAAGGCCGGCATTGATGATTTTCGACTGCTGGAGCGGCGGGACTTTTTCGGCGGCACCTGGTGCCAGAACACCTACCCCGGTGCGGCCGTCGATGTGCCCTCACCGCTTTATTCGCTGTCCTTCGCCCCTTACCGCTGGACCCAAATGTTCGCTGAACAGGCCGAACTGCATCGCTACACGCAGTACGTGGTGGATGAATTCGGCCTGCGCGACCGTGTGGAACTGGAAGCCAACGTTGAACGCATCGAATGGGACGACGACGCCAGACACTGGGCGGTGCACACCGCGAACAAAGGCACGTTCTACGCCCGGTTCCTGATCAATGCCACGGGGCCGCTGAGTCAACCGGTCATTCCGCATTTCGAGGGCATGGAGCGCTTTCAAGGCAAGACTTTTCACACGAACAACTGGGATCACACCTACGACTATCGGCAAAAACGCGTCGCCATCGTAGGCAGTGGCGCCAGCGCGGCGCAGGTGATTCCGGCCATTGCCCCGGACGTCGAGCATTTGCATGTGTTCCAGCGCACGCCGCACTGGGTGCTGCCACGGGCCGATCGCGCCTTCGGCCCCTTCCAGCGCTGGTTGCTCGGCCTCAAACCGGCCTACAAGGTGCTGCGCTGGATGATTTATTGGCAATTCGAAACCCGGGTGATCGCCTTCAAATACTCGAAACCGGCGATCCGCCTGGTCCAGCAACACGCCCTGCGCTTCATCAAACGCCAGGTCCCCGACCCCGAACTCAGACGCAAACTGACACCGGACTACACCATCGGCTGCAAGCGCGTCATTGTTTCGAGCACCTTGTACCCGGCACTCGGTCGGCCCAACGTAACGTTGCACAGCCGCGAACAGGGCATCGCGTCCATAGACGAAACCGGCGTCGTCACCCAGGACGGGCAGCACATCGACCTGGACCTGATTGTCTGGTCCACCGGTTACGACGCCACCGACGGGGTGATTTCCTACCCGGTAACAGGTAAAAACGGCAAGCAACTCAGGGATTTCTGGGCCACCTATCCTCGCGCCTACCTCGGTACCAGTCTGCCGGACTTCCCCAACCTCTTTATCGTCACCGGGCCCAACACCGGCATCGGCCACACTTCGGCGCTTTTCATCATCGAATCCCAGATGAACTACATTCTCGATTGCATTCGCACGCTGAAAGAACAGGGTTTGCGCAGCATCGAAGTTCGCCCCGAGGCAGAACGTACCTACACTGAAATGATCCACCGGGAAATGGAACGCACGGTGTGGAAGTCCGGAGGCTGCCACAGTTGGTATCAAAGCAAGAGTGGTCATGTGATTGCCATGTTTCCCGGGTTCAGTTTCAGCTACCACCGAATGACCCGGACGCTGAAACCCGCCGATCACATCTTGTCCTGATCAGAGAGAAGGGAGACGCCTGATGCTTTTGTTGGTTGTCGCAATCGCGGTTTTCGTGGCCTGGAGCTGGTTGAGCTACCCGGCCATCGGTCACTGGCTCTATGACTTGAACATGGCGGCCGAAGCCAGGCTGTATCGGCTGCACAAGATCGTCGTGCCGATTGCCGAAATGACCGTTTCGACCTGGCAGGGCGGACCGTACGAAGCCTCAAGCAGCGTGCTGATGCTGCACGGCTACAGCGCTGACAAGAACATCTGGCTGCGCTTCGCCCGGCATTTCGTCGGCACTTACCGGGTCATCATCCCCGACATCGCCGGGCATGGCGAAACCGGCTTCAAGGCCGGCGGTGGTTATGACATTCCCTTGCAGGCAAAGCGGATGATCCAGTTGCTTGATGTCTGCGGCGTCGAGAAGGTGCATGTGATCGGCAACTCGATGGGCGGCTACATGGCGGCGTGGCTCGCGGCGACTTACCCGGACCGCATCGCCTCGGTTGCCCTGATCGACCCGGCCGGTGTCACCGCGCCCGAAATCAGTGACCTGGAACGCCATCTGGCCAAGGGCCACAACCCGTTCCTGATTAACTCCCGGGAAGAATTCCGGCGCTTCTACGCCATGACCATGGCCGAGCCGCCATGGGTGCCCGGCGTGGTGCTGGACGCCATCGCCCAGCGTTATGAACAGTCTCGGGATGAATTGGAAGAAATCTTCAGGGACTTCCGTGCCAGCCCGCCAATGGAGCCGAAGCTGCCCGACATCAAATGCCCGACGCTGTTGCTGTGGGGGCGCAAGGACCGCTTGATCGACGTCAGCAGCGTGGCGATCTGGAGCAAAGGCATCGAAGACCTGCGGGTGGAAATCTGGGAAGGTGTCGGCCATATGCCGATGGTCGAGGCACCGGCGGGAACGGCGCGGCTGTATCGTGAGTTTTTGGCATCCCAGCGCACTCAACTCCACGTGTAACACCTGCCAGACTGGCTATAGCAGTCCTTTGCAGAATGAAGTCCGTAAGATTCTTCGTTTGTCGGCGCCGCTGAAGGCTGCGATCTTTTCCCCCATCCTTCACGTCACCGCGCCTGGAATTTTTTCATGAGCCACCCAAGCTTTGTCAGCCCTGACCTGATCCGCCAACGCTTCTCCAAAGCGATGTCCGACATGTACCGCAAAGAAGTGCCGCTGTACGGCGCGTTGATGGAACTGGTGGAACAGACCAACCGCCATGTGCTGGACAGCGAACCGCAGATCGCCCGGCAGTTGAACAGCACGGGCGAAATCCAGCGTCTGGACCTGGAGCGCCATGGCGCCATTCGCGTCGGCACGGCCGCTGAACTGGCGACTCTCGCCCGACTGTTCGCGGTGATGGGCATGCAGCCCGTTGGCTACTACGACTTGACCCCGGCCGGCGTACCGGTGCACTCCACGGCGTTCCGCGCAGTGCATGAGGCCGCGTTGCAGGTCAGCCCGTTTCGGGTGTTTACCTCGCTGCTGCGTCTGGAGTTGATCGAAGACCCGGAACTGCGTGCCTTTGCCCAATCGGTGCTGGATAAGCGCTCGATCTTCACGCCCACTGCGCTGACCCTCATCGAACGCGCCGAGTCCGAGGGAGGCCTCACCGAACAAGAGGCGCAGGAGTTCGTTCTGCAGGCGCTGGAAACCTTCCGTTGGCACCACAGCGCCACGGTCACCGCCGAGCAATACCGGAAACTCAGCGCCCAGCATCGCCTGATCGCCGATGTCGTGGCATTCAAGGGCCCGCATATCAACCACCTGACGCCGCGCACCCTGGACATCGACATTGTGCAGGCGCAAATGCCCGCCCACGGCATCACCCCCAAAGCGGTGATCGAAGGCCCGCCCCGCCGTCAGTGTCCGATCCTGCTGCGCCAGACCAGTTTCAAGGCGCTGGACGAACCCGTTGCCTTCACCGATCAAGCCGAAAGTCACGGCAGCCACAGTGCCCGGTTCGGCGAGATCGAGCAGCGCGGTGCCGCGCTCACGCCCAAAGGTCGGGCGCTTTATGACCGTTTGCTCAACGCTGCCCGTGACGAACTCAAGGACTTCCCCAACGAAGCCAACGCCGCACGCTACAACGCGCTGATGACGCAGCACTTCAGCGAATTTCCTGACACCATTGAGGGAATGCGTCAGCAGGAACTGGCGTATTTTCGCTATTTCGTTACGGAAAAAGGCCAAGGGGCGGAAGCGCTTAAGTCTTCGTCGCTGGAAGATCTGCTCAGCGGCGGTTATTTGCGGGTTGAACCACTGGTTTACGAAGATTTCTTGCCCGTCAGCGCAGCGGGGATTTTTCAGTCAAACCTGGGGGATGCGGCGCAGGCCCACTATGGCGAGCACTCGAATCGGCAAGCGTTCGAGAAGGCCCTTGGGCGATCGACCATCGATGAGTTGGGGTTGTATGCCGAGACGCAGCGGCGTTCGATCGAAGCGTGTTTTGCAGCGTTGAACAATTGAGTCATTAACAATGCAAAAAAGATCGCAGCCTGCGGCAGCTCCTACAGAGGAATGTGGATTCCTGTAGGAACTGCCGCAGGCTGCGATCTTTTGATCCTATTTCAACTTCGCCAACAACGCTTCCGCCGTGGCCTCGGACGACGCCGGATTCTGACCCGTCAGCAGCAGACCATCGGTCACCACATAACTCGCCCAGTCATCGCCCTTGGAATAAATCCCGCCCTTCTCCTTGAGCATGTCCTCCACCAGAAACGGCACAACGTTCGTCAGTTGCACCGCCTCCTCCTCGGAGTTGGTGAAACCCGTCACCCGCTTGCCCTTGACCAGCGGCTGACCATCCGCACCCTTGACGTGACGCAACACGCCCGGCGCGTGACAGACCGCCGCCACCGGTTTGCCTGCCTTGTACAGCGCCTCGATCAACGCGATCGAGTTATTGTCTTCGGCCAGATCCCACAACGGGCCATGGCCGCCCGGATAGAAAACCGCATCGTAATCGTCAGCCCTCACACTGCTCAGCAGCGCGGTCGATGCCAATGCCGACTGGGCCGCGGAGTCTTTGCGGAAGCGATCGGTGGCCGCGGTTTGCGCGTCCGGCTCGTCGCTCTTCGGGTCCAACGGGGGCTGCCCGCCCTTGGGCGACACCAGCGTCAGCTGAGCGCCAGCATCCTTGAAAGCGAAATACGGTGCGGCGAACTCCTCCAGCCAGAAGCCGGTTTTCTTACCCGTGTCACCCAATTGATCGTGGGATGTCAGAACCATCAGGATTTTCATGTCGCGCTCCTTGAATTCGGAAAATGTTCAGTCACCTCGGCGCTGGGTTTGACCATCAGACTGCGTCGTTCGTTGCACTTTTCACAGAGGCTCTCTGCGTGATGGCCAACCGCCTTGATGCGCAAGAAGTTGCGCAATCGATACGGCGAGACACGTTACTTAAGGGCTGAGCGCCCGACTTTTCAGGCCTTCCGGCCCAGTGCGCAAGAAGTTGCGCAGTGCTGCGCAAGTTCTTGCGCACATTCAGGGGTGAACGTTGCCCGGCAAGCTTTTTCAGTGGCCAATAACACACATAAAACACTGATTTATATAACTTTAATCGTTTCTGGCACGGACCTTGATAACAGTCATGCACCCACCGGGCGATATCGCCTCCCGGGCACCTCACTTATTCAGCAAGGAGAGCATCCATGGCAACACCAGCGTACATGTCCGTCACTGGCGAAAAACAAGGCCTGATCACTGCCGGCGCATTCACCGCCGACTCGGTTGGCAACACCTACCAGGAAGGTCACGAAGACCAGGTCATGGTTCAGGCTTTCAGCCACGACGTGATCATCCCGCGTGACCCGCAATCCGGCCAGCCGACCGGTCAGCGCGTACACAAGCCAGTCGTGATCACCAAGGTCTACGACAAGGCCTCGCCACTGCTGCAAGCTGCTCTGACCTCCGGCGAGCGCATGAGCGAAATCGTTATCCAGTGGTTCCGTACTTCGGCTCAAGGTACTCAAGAGCACTACTACACCACCAAACTGGAAGACGCCATCATCGTCGCCATCAACAACAAAATGCACAACTGCCAGGATCCAGGCAACTCGCACTTCACCCACCTGGAAGAAGTGCAGTTCACCTATCGCAAAATCACCTGGACCCACGAAGTATCCGGTACTTCGGGTTCCGATGACTGGCGTGCTCCAGTCGTTTAATTACGGCTGATCGTTGCAAACATCGGCCAGCTCTGCTGGTCGATGTTGTTTACGCCCCTCCAGAATTTCGCGTGCGTTGATCCGCCTTGCGGTCGACGAACGCCGCAGTGCACACGAGGAACAAGGGATGTTCGCGCCGGCCAATCAGACTCACTTTGCCCTGACCATCGAAGGTCTTTCCAACGACTTCCAGGTCCTGTCCCTGCAAGGTCGGGAAGCCATCAGCCAGCCGTTTGTGTTTGAGGTGGAACTGGTCAGCGAAAAGCCGTCCCTGGACCTCGAAAGCCTGCTGCACAAACCGGCCTTTTTGCAGCTCTCGCCCGACGGCAGCGGCATTCATGGCCAGATCTATCGCGCTGCCCAGGGGGATTCCGGCAAGCGCCTGACCCGCTACGCGGTGACCCTGCGCCCGCAACTGTCCTACCTGGCGCATCGCATCAACCAGCGCATCTTCCAGAACCTCACGGTGCCGAAAATCATCGGCCAGATCCTCGAAGAACATGGCATCCAGAGCAATGCCTACGCATTCAAGGTCGGGGCGATTTATCCTGAACGCATCTACTGCGTTCAGTACGATGAATCGGACCTGCAGTTCATCCAGCGCCTGTGCGAGGAAGAAGGTATCCACTACCACTTCCAGCACAGCGCCACAGCCCACAAACTGGTGTTCGGCGATGACCAGACGGTGTTCCCGAAACTCGCGCCGGTGGCCTATCAGCAAGACTCCGGCATGGTCGCCAACGACCCGGTGATCAAACGCTTCGACCTGCGCCTGGAAACCCGCACCAGCCGCATCACCCGCCGCGACTACGACTTCGAAAAACCGCGCATCACCCTCGAAAGTGAAAACCGCGGCGACGCCCTGCCCGATCTCGAAGACTACGACTATCCCGGTCGTTTCATCGACCGCGAACGCGGCAAGCACCTGGCCAAACGCGCCCTCGAACGCCACCGCAGCGACTTCCAGCTGGCCGAAGGCAAAAGCGATCAGCCGTTGCTGGTCAGCGGCCACTTCCTGGCCCTGACCCAACACCCGAAAGCCAAATGGAACGACCTGTGGCTGCTGACCGAAGTCCTGCACGAAGGCAAACAGCCGCAAGTGCTGGAAGAGTCGGTCACCAGCAGCACCACCAACCTGAAAGACGATTTCCACCAGGGTTATCGCAACCGCTTCCAGGCCACGCCGTGGGACGTGCCGAATCGCCCACCGCTGACGCAGAAAAAACCGCGCATCCTCGGCAGCCAGAGTGCGGTGGTCACCGGCCCCAAAGGTGAAGAGATCCACTGCGACCAGTACGGCCGCGTCAAAGTGCAATTCCACTGGGACCGCGAAGGTCAGGCCGACGACAAGACCAGCTGCTGGCTGCGCGTCTCCTCCGCCTGGGCCGGCGCGCACTACGGTGGCATCGCCATCCCACGGATCGGCATGGAAGTGCTCGTCACTTTCCTTGAAGGCGACCCCGACCAGCCGCTGATCAGCGGCTGCCTGTACCACAAGGAAAACGTCGTCCCGTACGCCCTGCCGGCGAACAAGACCCGCACCACCTTCAAAACCCTCAGCTCACCGGGCGGCGCAGGCTTCAACGAACTGCGCATCGAAGACAAGAAAGGCCAGGAACAGATCTTCCTCCACGCCCAGCGCGACTGGGACGAAAACGTCGAACACGACCAGAAAATCCGCGTCGGCAACGAACGCCACGACACCGTCGAGAAAAACAGCTACAGCGAATTCAAGGCTGAAGAACACCACACCGTTTATGAAGACCGCAAAGTCGAAGCCCGCGCCAACGACCACCTGACCGTGGGCGTGAATCAGCACATCAAGATCGGCACCGGGCAATTCATCGATGCGGGCCAGGAAATCCACCTGAGCAGCGGCATGAAAGTGGTGCTTGAGGCCGGGAGCGAATTGACACTCATTGGTGGCGGCAGCTTCATCAAGATCGATGCGGGCGGCGTGACCCTGAGCGGGCCGGTGATCAACATGAACTCCGGTGGCGGACCGGGCAGCGGAACGGGCGCGGCGCCGTTGTTGCCGGGGGTGTTGAAGCAGGCGGATGCGGATAAGCCAGGTATGCCTATCGAGGCATTGGTAAAACAGAACATGGTGTTCAGGCAGACACCGTCGGGGGTCTGTGAAGTCTGCGAGGCAGCAAAAGCAGCAAAAGAGGTGCAGAAATGACCAACAGCAATGGCCGCGATGGATTCCTGCTGATGGATGGCGCGCATTTGGAAGATGCAGTGGTTTGGCTCTATCAAAACTATCCGAGCCACCAACCGATGCCCCTGCTGCTCGGAACGCCTTACGAACCCATTGCCGAAGCCGGCCCCATTCTGCTCGACGCCCCGATGGGTAGTCCCGCGTATCAAGCGTGGTCGCACGCGGACGGAAACTTGAGTAACGGGATATGGCTGCAAACTCAGCAATCGGCCAGCCAAGTATTCAATACGTTACAGCGACGAATCCGAATCTATTCCCCGGACCGACGAGAATTTTGGCTGCGCTTGGGTGACGCAACGCCGATGCGACAAGCATGGCTTGCAGGCGCGGTCTGGCCAATCGGCTTTTGGCATGGGATCGATTGCGTGTGGGTCAATCATGAAGGCAGTGCGAAACGTGCGTGGGCTAATGAAACACCCAAGGAAGATTGTGCCCCCAATGATAGCGGCATCAACGCGCAGATCGTTTTAACCTGGCCGTTGCTTGAGGCATTGGCTTCTGACACCGATAAATCACAGGAAGTCATGTAATGAGCCAACCAGCGCCTGCAAAACCAGAATTCAAACCGGCCGGCTGCCCATTACTCACCGCCGTGATACCACTACGTTACGCCATTGGCCCAACGCCCAGCCTCGATGTCGGCGCAATGAATTTGCCACCGCTTAACGGCAACTTTCCCGAGCTGGGTGACAAGAACGCGGTTACTCGTGGCAAGCCACTGAATTATGTCGCGCGCTTCCTCCGTAACGGTTACCTGTACGTATGGCAAACCTCCCCGGCAAAGCTCGTCGAGTTCACTGTCGAAAATACGATGCTGCAAGAAACCGCTCGCGGTGGCAAAGTCATCGATAAGAGTAAAAAACCTTATCTGATGCTGCCGGCTGGTACACCGGCGATGCTCGTTTGGTCGCCTACGCAGTGGACAGATCAACAGTTCGCGGCGGCTAAATCAAAAGCCAGCACGCGCACGCGGGTGATGCGTGCGTTTACACCTGGCGCCGCCCCCGCCAGCGGTAAAGCAGAGGGCATCTACGACTTCATTGGCGACTACAAAGAGCCGGAAGGTTTTCAATGGAGTTGTGAGTCCTCGACCAAAAATGCACCTAAATGGCAGCCAACATTGGTGTCGATGAAACGCTGCGAACAGCAGGCGTATGTCATAGCTGATGATGCGTGGGGTGTCTGGAAAGATTTGGCCGCGATGACTCGAGCCAGACAAGCTGCGTTTGACGATCTTCGTCAAAAACGCAGTGATGACTGGGCCATTGCTGGTGCGCTTAAATCACTGAGCGAAAACGACTCTAAAATCAAACAAGAACTGCCTTCAATGACCCGCCATGCCGAGCTTCTGAAGGTATGGAAGGAGCAGGAAACTGAAGAATCCGGAAACAAAAACGATATTCGGCGGATAACCCAACTTTGGAGTGATTGGCTTCAAACATTTAATACCAAGGGCCCGTCCACGCTTGATACAGCGGCAGGCCATTATGACATTACCCAATCAGAGGCTCGAGCTGAGCTGGAGAAAAACTTCGCAGCAGCTTGCTTGGGACCTGCTGGCTGCAGCATCAGCGCCAAGGCTCTGGCTGTAGCACTTGACCCTGAAAAAGGAAAAGAAGGGCACTCTTGGTTGATATGGTCCTTGCTGGGTTTATCTCAGCGCATGGGCCTCGCAGAGCTGAAATCACTGCTAGATATTTCTGACTCTATTAATGACAATGGCGCTGCCATGGCTAACGCAGCGAGCAGCAAGGTCAAAGATTTATTCGCTGCAATTAATAAAGTTGCTCATAATCTGGCATCACATACACCCGCCCCAATATTAGAGGCGTTGTTCCTGTCTCTTGCACCCGTAGCTGGTAACGAGTTACACGATAACGGGAAGCCTCCAAGCACCTTGGCAAGAATTTACATGGGTGCTGCCATGGCGCGAAGCGGTCAACGTATCGAGACTGTCAATGCCACCCCGAAACAAATAGGCGAGTGGCTAAGTGATTTGATGGGAACACGCCCAGCGGTGCCGAGTAAAAAGTTAAAATTAACGCCAGTTGCTTCTGCTGTACAAGATGCACTTCCCTTCTTCATTCTCGTTCCTGCAAAAACGACAGGAGCCGCAGCTGAAAAACTTGCGTCTATTTCTGAAATGGTTGCACCAGAGACCAACCTGAGAAACTTGCTCAACCTTAGCAAAGATTCAATGGACAAAGCCCCAGCAAAGTGTGTAGTTGCTTTAATGGCCGCAATAAATTTTGGATACGCATTAAAACAACTTATCGATAAACGATCTGCGAAAGGCGTAATAAACCTTGTAGGCGCTGGCGTGGGCCTTGGAGCTGCGACCGCAGCAGTTTGGCAAAAAGTCGCCGAAATAAACTGGGAAACAGCAGTAAAATCTTCGGGCAGTAACTCCTCAACAGCTCGAATTGCTTTGGCAGATGCTCTTGGATTTAGCTGGAAAGCAGCAGGCTTACAGAGTGTTGTTTCAGCATTCGATATTGTTGTGTATGGCATTGAAGCATTTGAGTCCTATCAGGATGGTGACTTTAATACATCCGCTATTAATGCAGGGTTAAGCGTTGCGTCAGCAGCAAACCTCGCTATTTATGTTCAGACCTTCCGGACAATCCGAGCTGCGCGCGCGGCGGTTATTTTTGGCGAAGCTACTGCAGTGGGACGAGGTGTAAGCCAAGCACCTCACCTGGCGTTTAAAGCAGTGGGAATAACAATAATTATAGTGGGCGGTGTCATAGCCAGACTTTATACTCAAGACACCCCTCTTGAGAAATGGGTTAAAGGCACGCGCTTTGGCATAAGCCCAGCTGACTGGTCGAAAACTTACGCCGAAACCATGACTGAGTTTTATAAAATTGTTTTCCCTATCAGTTTTGATGCATACCGACTGAACGAACTTAACCCCTACAGGGGCATGGTAGAAAGCACCTACCTAATGCTTAAGCTTCCCGGAAAAACTGAAATAACTGACAACATGATTCTTTTCGAAGGCGAAGAGATATGGGGAGGTATTTTCGGCTATGGCAGCAAGCGCGAAAAGGTAACATGGACAGGAGACAACTTTGATCGCCACGAAGGCACCCGCGTAGCGAATGATCCAGGTGTTGCCACTTACAGGCGCGTGTATCATACCGACCGAGAAGGCCGAGCGTTAAATCGTATCCGTGGTCAACTGACCTACTCTCCACTTGAAGGTGTGTCTTTACCGCCGATAGAAATCAAGGACATCGCATGGCTCTGAAAGACCTCATAAAACAGGCAAATAAAAAATATGGAGCCCCGCCTACGGTCGTTCTCAGGGCTGATGAGCCAACAGGCAAGGCTCCTTTAGAGCTATTCATTACCGATGAGCACACCGAAAATTATCTCACATTGAAAATGAGCGGCGATGCTGAACGGGGTGCAATGACAGGCATGCTCGCAGGCATCGCATCTCCGCTTGGCCTGCTTCTGTCAATATGGATGACGATGGAAGGAGAATGGGCGCTGGCAGCTTTGTCTCTCGCCATTGCGATTCCTATGTTTGTAATTCCTTTCTTATTTGAAATTTGTCGACCTCTTCCTCTACCCGTTCTATTCAATCGTCGCACTCGTGAAGTCTACTTTGAAAAAGAAGGCGAATTGTTTCATTCTCCATGGGATGGAATTCAAGCGATGGCATGCGAGTTTCAAATTGTCGGACCCTATACTGGCGGCATTGGAAATACGTCTTTAGAAATAATGCTTAATCGTTTTCGCGACCCTGGTAATTCATTAATGATTAGCCTCGGATCACCTATAGGTAAAACCCTGGATATGCAAAAAGGATTCTGGGAATACATACGTGCCTATATGAACAATGGACCATGGTTTGACGAGCGAGGCAATTACAGCGAATCAGATAATTTTGTGAAAAACCAACTAAACCTAAACACGAAACCATCAAGCTTTCTTGCTCATTGGCGAAAAACCATCGCGGACAAAAAAACTGCAACAAATGGGAAAAACTATCTCAGTGGTATGGACGCGCTCATGTTTCTAGGACACATAATGTTCTATCCTACCCATTGGATTCAGGATTTCACCTATAACATTGCAAAACGTAAGTCTCGTAATCGGTGGCCCACGGTCGTGCTGGAGCG
The DNA here is from genome assembly GCF_949767185.1 of Pseudomonas sp. IT-P100. Taxonomy (NCBI): domain Bacteria; kingdom Pseudomonadati; phylum Pseudomonadota; class Gammaproteobacteria; order Pseudomonadales; family Pseudomonadaceae; genus Pseudomonas; species Pseudomonas sp. IT-P100. Next base: position 823,390 of record NZ_CATKQK010000011.1, on the reverse strand, counting down.
TTTGCAGTCAGATGGTCCTACCACGAGATTGGTTGATATTGAGAAGTAGAGACAAATAGTTCCTTATGAGGTGCAGGTCCAGAGTTCTGCCCTGGCAAAGCCCCCTACGAAGGCCGCCCCAAAGCCGCCTTCCCTAAGGAAGTCCTGGAATGGTCAAAACCTATCCCCGCCGAGCAACACGCTAAGCCGAGCGAAGCGTTGCTCAAGGAGAGCGCTGAAATCCGGAAGGCCTTCTCCAAAGGGCAGAACCTGTTGGATTACTTCAAGGTAAAATTTGCCGAAACGGATAAAGAGGCTGCCGTGGGCGCGCCCTAGGCCGAACCCACCTTATGGTAATCCTGAATGACACCTACTTCTCCGCAGTACGACGAGTTCGATATTCGACAGCAGCGCCCTGTCACAGGGGAAACTCGTCGTTTTCCCACTGGCGAAGCATTGTTCCTCTCTCCTCTACCAGTTCCTACCGGGCAAATCCCAATGGATCTCGGCGGTAGTTTTGTTGAAGTCAACGACACCTATCTGGACTTGGGCAGCAGTAATCTCACCAAGTCTTTCCAAGCACGATTAGCGGTGTCACTCCCGACAGTCGTAGTTATCGTTTGTCTATTTATTCTCCCAACCTTGATGGGCTTCGCAGCATTCATAAATCCATTTGGCAGAAGCTTTTGGTTTTACTTCAACGATTTTTTTGAGTTCGGACTATCACTAGCGCTCTGGTGTGGAGGGGGAGCGGCGCTGATTGGCCTGTACGCGATTATCAGCACCACAAGAAGCAAAGCCCGCACCCGCCCCATCCGATTTAACCGTCAACGCCGAGAGGTCTGTTACTTCCCGAACGGCTCCGACGAGCCCGTGATCCAGCCTTGGGAAGACACGGTTGCGTGGATCTCAGTCAGCACCGGATTCACCGGAGTAGGCGTAATCAGTAGCTTCACCTTTGGTATGGCCATAGATAATCCCAAGGCCAATACGGTGCACTTTCTTACACAGGAGGTCATGACGCCTGTTCATGGACTAGGCAAATGGGAAGCCATACGTGTCTACATGGAAAAAGGACCTGAGTTCTGCCCTGGCAAAGCACCCTACGAGAGTCGCGACACCTTCGATAAAGAACGACAAGACATGCACGAGGAATACCAGCACAACGAACGCTCCGCTTTAGGAGTTGGTTGGTGGTACCTGACGCACCTGATCACCTGGTGGCGTTTTCCGTACTGGGTTGCGGAATGGGACCATCGTTTCAGTATGAAGTCTCTACCTGATTCCATTGCTGAGTGGTCCAAACCTCTTCCGTCTGAACAATGGGCCAAGCCAAGCCCAGCGCTTAAAGAGCAAAGCTCGAAAATCGAAAAAGCCTTTGCTCAAGGGCAGGATTTTATGACGTACTTCAAGGCAAACCTAAACGAAAGCAAGGCAGAAGAATCATCAAATAGCTGAGCTATATGATTGCCAAAAATCAGGTGGCCCGATAACCGTTAGATCAAGTCTGAGCTTTTACAAAACTGGAAGGCGCCATCATCGTCGCCATCAACAACAAAATGCACAACTGCCAGGATACGTCGAACTCGCACTTCACCCACTTGGAAAAAGCTTTTAACATCTATCCAGCAACAAGAGATGAGCATCTATATAGATGGCACGGTGGTAGTTTCCAAAACGAGACCAAAGGAAGACCACTTAACCCATTGGTACCCGAGGATTTTTGAGCCATGACTAAGATAAGTATTGCTTCTGCAGCCCCCACTAGCGACCTTGAAGTGGCCAAATTCCTGCACCAACGATTTAAAATGTCGCTGATTGGCTCACAAAAAAAGCTCGCCATGGGCGATAAAGGCTTTTTTTACACGCGTGACCTCTATCAAAATGACCATGTTGAGCGCGACAAGGATATTCGCGACATAATTAGTTTCTTCAGTCAAAAGAAACTTCCACTACTGCTCCTGGAAATCGAAGATGAGCAGGAATGGGGTGATTTAGATACAAACCACCTTAGTCAGTATTCGATTTCTGAAGAGGAACTGCTAAACGCGCTGGACTCATCTAAAGGACTTTACGAGTAGCAGAACCCATTTCTCATACTTAAATGCTTGACCTGCCTTCGATGAAAAGAGGGTGTTTTGCTGACGACGTCAGCAAAACACCCTAACAGTCAGGATCGCCTAGACTGCGCACGGTAATCGAGTTTTACCAGACTCGAGGCAGAGACAGGTCTCCATTACAATCGTCATTAGCTCTTACAGTCCAATTGCAGGGCGATTTCAGACACTGGGTCCCATGAAGCTTGCGGGCGGCTTGAACAACTACCAGTACGCATCTAACCCTACTGGCTGGCCTACTTGGGGTTGATGTTCAGAGCAATTACGAAAGCTGCTCCAGTCTCCCCAAGAAGGCTCCGCTGAAGCCATCCTCGCACTGACCCAGCCCCGGCGAATCATCTTCCAGGCAATAACCCTAAGCGGACACTAGCGTCAAGAGCGGAGACGTCACCCCACCGGTGGTCACCGAATCAAAGCCTGACGTCTACGTCGGACCATCCGGGCCGGACTCAACATTGCCATCTACCGGCTACCGGTATATGGGCTACAAAAATGCTGACGGAAGCGTCAACGGTCACGCGCAGAATACGATCGACACTCAGGAAGCCAGGCTTTCGTATTTTGGTTTTGAAAAATTTGAGACTGGAGACGCTGCGACGGAAGCTTCTAGGTTCGCGCGCCCAAACACGTCACTGCGGCAGATCCATCGCCGGCATGGAATGACGGCCGTCTGCGCTTGAAATTTGACACGCTACAGCTCTACAAGGACGGAGCACCAAACGTTACAGTGCCGTACGAATTTGGTGGCAAAGGTCCGAATCTGGAACCGTTCACCAAAGCCTACCCTGAGTACGGAACGGGCGGCTCGCAACAACTCATCCCAAAACCGGGAAATCCCACTGTCATTAAAGTGGATGAAGTCACTATTTTGCCGGAGTAGTAAACGTGCTAACTGACCTGCAGGCCCGCGTATCCCTTAAAGAGCTGATCGAAAAATACCTGAAGGGAAGAGATCCCGATTACGATCGTCTGATCGAAATCGTTCAGGATACTTCAAGGCAAGTACCGATCAGAGGGGTGCTCGAAGACATCCGACGGTTCAATAATGTGCAATTCACGCAACAGGAACTTGAACTGATCGACGACCTTTTATACATGTACGGGTAAGCGGCTTACACGCTAGCACTCATGCTGGTCTTCGGTGCTGACTTTTTCTGGTTGCTACCTAGCCAGGCTCAACGAGGAGACGCAGCAGACGCCATTTCTCTCATTCTCCACTCGCGAATAGACGTCCGCTACCTACCCAGGTTGTGTGAAAAAGCACTGAATACGTCGAAAGTTGAGAACTACGGGCGTTGTCTGCGACAACCAGCAGACGGAAGCGCGAATTGCCTTAGTCAGCTACATAGACGTTCGATTACTTCAAGGTAAAATTTGCCGAAACGGATAAAGAGGCTGCCGTGGGCGTGCCCCAGTCCAAACCCACCTTATGGTAATCCTGAATGACACCTACCTCTCCGCAGTACGACGAGTTCGATATTCGACAGCAGCGCCCTGTCGCTGGTGAAACCCGTCATTTTGCCACTGGAGAGGCTCTATTTTTGTCGCCACTGCCTGTGCCCACCGGGCAAATCCCCATGGATTTTGGCGGAAGCTTTGTTGAGGTGAATGACACATTCCTTGACGTAGGCAGTAGTAATTTCGGCAAGGCTTTCCAAGCTAGGGCAATGATTGGGCTCGGTATGATGTTCATTTTCTCATGCCTGATTGTTCTGCCTTTGCTTGCAGGATCTACTACTTGGGGAAATCCATTTTCCGAGTCCTTTTGGGACAGAACGGCAGGCATGTTCCATTTCGGTGTGACCTTTAGTATTTGGGGGGGAGGAATAGCGGCGCTCCTGGGTACTTACGTTATCTTGAGCACTACCAGAGCGAAGTCCCGCACCCGCCCTATTCGATTCAACCGCCAACGTCGTGAAGTCTGTTTCTTCCTCGAAGGTACTGACATCCCCGTCATTCAACCATGGGAAGAGACAGTATCTTGGCTCTCAATCAGTACAGGTGTTACTGGAGTGGGAGTGACAAGCGCCTATACCTTTGGTATGGCGTTCGACGACTCCAAAACGGACGTAGTGCACTTTGTTAGACAAGGAGTAATGACTCCTGCTCATGGCTTGGGTAAGTGGGAAGCCATACGTGTCTACATGGAAAAAGGACCTGAGTTCTGCCCTGGCAAAGCACCCTACGAGAGTCGCGACACCTTCGATAAAGAACGACAAGACATGCACGAGGAATACCAGCACAACGAACGCTCCGCTTTAGGAGTTGGTTGGTGGTACCTGACACACCTGATCACTTGGTGGCGTTTTCCGTACTGGGTTGCGGAATGGGACCATCGTTTCAGCATGAAATCTCTACCTGAATCCATTGCAGACTGGTCTAAACCTCTTCCGCCTGAGCAGTGGGCGAAGCCAAGCCAAGCTTTGAAAGAACAAAGCGCGAAGATCGAAAAAGCCTTTGCTCAAGGACAGGATTTCATGACGTACTTCAACGCAAACTTAAGTAAAACCGATGCAAAAGAGTCCGCAGGTAGTTCGGCATTATGAGCGCAGAGATCAAACAGCCCGGTGATTGGCGGGACCAGAGCAATCAGCGTCCTGTCGCTGGTGAGTCCCGACGGTTTGCCACTGGCGAGGCAGTGTTCTTTTCACCCTTACCCATTCCTACCGGGCAGACGCCAATGGACTTGGATGGAAGCTTTCTTGAGGTCAACGATACTTATCTCGATGTGGGTAGTAGCAACTTCAATAAGGCTTTTCAAGCCAGGGTTATGATCGCGAGTGGAATGCTCTTGCTGATTGTTAGTTTGATAGTAGGACCTTCCATCGCCGGTTTGATGAGTATTGGAGATCCCTACGGCCGAACATTTATCTACATTTTCATAGAGTTTTTTTCCACTGGCGTTGTCATCGGTGCTTGGGGAGCAGCAGGAGCAGCAGTTTTAGGACTGTATGTTGTGATCAGCTCCACACTCACCAAATCCCGCACCCGCCCCATCCGCTTCAACCGCCAACGCCGCGAAGTCTGTTTCTTCCCCCACAACTCCGACGAACCCGTCATCCAGCCATGGGAAGAACTGGTCTCCTGGCTCTCCGTCAGCACGGGCTCAACCGGCGTAGGCACGATGAGCACTTACACCTTCGGCATGGCCTTCGACGACCCTAAGGCCGATAAAGTCCACTTTGTGAATCGAGGTGTGGCGACACCTATCCATGGGTTGGGTACGTGGGAAGCGATCCGCATCTATATGGAAAAGGGGCCGCAATACTGCCCCGGCAAGGCGCCTTACGAGGGTCGCCATACTTTCGATCAAGAACGGGCCGATATGCACGAGGAGTACCGGCACAACGAGCGCTCGGTGCCAGGTGTTGGCTGGTGGTATTTTTCGCATGCAATCACTTGGTGGCGATTCCCGTACTGGGTTGCCGAGTGGGATCATGGCTTCAGCATGAAAAGCCTGCCTGACTCGGTTTCAGACTGGTCCAGGCCCTTGCCACCCGAGCAATGGGTGAAGCCAAGTGCTGAGTTGAATATACAAAGCGCCAGGATTGAACAAGCCTTCACCCAAGGTAAGGGCTTTAGTGCGTATTTCGAAACCAGGATAAACCCCGAATAAAACCCAAAAAAAAAATCGGACGATCTCATTGATCGTGCGTTTTTTATACCCTCGCCTCCAACAACCAATGACGACGCGGCGCAAGGTCGGAGTTACCAAGTTTGCGGATCAGCCTGGAGGTGTGTTTGAGGTAGCGGAACGGCAAACGCTCAAACGAGTCTTTCGGGCCGGCGCAGTGCTTGCGGGAGAAGCGCCAGGCCAGTTGACGGAACAGTCTTTTCTGCCAACGGATCAGCACACCTGAAGAAGGTGTTCGCCCAGTGTAATGGCCTTGGCAATCCATGCACCGGTAAAGAGCCCTGCCACTGGGCGAACGGAAAGTATTTTAGTAGAACTCTTTGAATATGTCCGCGCATATAACATGAAATTTATCGAACAACGATTAAATGTCATTCCAAATATGACTTACATACACCCACAAAACTCACTGGTTAGGCCATAAAACCGAATATTCTTGTACAAAAAAGTTATACAGGAACAATCGATACTATAGAGTCAATACTCAACTTTCGTGTTGGGTGGTCACTTTCAATACATCGGTGTAAGTCACGACAACGCTTTGCCCTACTTTCAAGTCCTTCAGTTTTTTCTGCACTTCAGGATTCTCGACGTTGACGGTTTTCGACTGGCCCGCCGGATTCTCGAAAGTCACCTGGTTTTTCTTCAGGTCGATGGCAGTGATTTTCAGCTGCACCTGGACCTGACGGAACGCTTCACCGCCCGGGTTTGGATTGTCTTTTGTCGCGCGGATTTCGCCGGTGTGCTCGATGGAGCCAGGCAGTCCTTTGTCGACATCGGTATCGAGATAGGCCGCCACCGAGCGGGTGACTTCGATCTTGACCTGATCCCCGACCTTCAGGTTGCCCAGATTCTTACGTTCCCTGTAATGAATGGCAGCGGACGACTCTGAACCAAAGCTCAGCGCCGTCCGTGCCACTGAGCATAGACGCTGTTCAGCGATTATCCGCCGTTTCTTGCGCGGTGGATTCGCCGCTTTCGGTGCCTTTGCCGCTGTCCTTGCGGCGAGTGGGATCGGTGGGTCGCAGGGCGTCGTTGTCGCGCTCGACTTCTCCGGGTGGACGCGGTTCGTCGGGGTGTTCCGAGGTGTCAGGCGATTGGCGGTTCACGTTGGTTCTCCTCAGGCGTCGGGGTCGTCGACCTCGTGGGCGACGTTCACGGCAGGCGAGTCTTTGTGGGATTGATCGGCCTTGGCCTTCAGGGCTTGCCACTGGTCGAGGTCGATGGCGCCCTGCCCCAGCAAATCGTCGGCCACACGCAGCAGCTCGGCGTAATGGGCGTCGGGGGATTGCTGCCAGTAGGCCTTGTCTTCAAACAGGCGCTGCCATGCTGCAAGGTCGGGTGGTTTGAGGTCGTCGCTCATCACGGGCTCCTGGGAACGCGGGCATTCATGAATTAGGAGGCCGACGCGCTGCTGAGAGTTCCGACTTAATAGCCGGTCATTTCCAGATAGCCCTGCCCTCCGTGACTGCCGCTGAGGCGTACGGGGCCTTCCCAGTACGGAATGCGCAAATCCATCCAGGCATTGGGGTTGAGCGCGTCAATGGTGATGTCGAGGTGTCTGGCGGGGATGGTGATCGACCAGCGCACGGGCATTGAGCGCCCGGCGACGGTGGCGGTGTCTTGCGGGGTGAGGCGGATGTCGGTGGCGTGCAGCAACTGAGTCTGGCCCTGGGCGTCGATCCAGGTGCCGGTGAGATATGGCTCGCCGTTCTTCTGCCGCATGCGGTACAGCATGACTTGTTCGCCGCTGTCCAAATGCAGGGAGAACCAGTCCCAACCGCTCTGGTTCGCGGTCAGCGGCTGGCTGCTCCACTCGCGATCAAGCCACGCCGGGCCGCTGACCTGATAGGTCTTGCCGTCGATCTCCAGCGTACCGCTGGCCTGAAAAAAAGGCTGACTGTAATAGTAAGACGCCTGGCCCTGTTCGGACTTCTGGCTGAAGCCCTTGTCCCCTTGCAGCACCGGCGGACGCGTGGACGTGAGCCGCAGTTGGTAGCTGAAAAGCTTGTCACGGGCGCTGAGTTGAAGATCCGCCAGCGTATCGGCGCCCTGACTGCTGAAACGCCAATCGTCGATCCACGCATTGAACGGCTGCACGCTCACCCCGGCCTGGCCGACGCCGCCACGGGCATAGCGTTCAGCCGCATGATGCACCGTCGCCGAGGTCACGGCCGCATGGCCCAGCCAGATCGTCTGGTTAGCCCAACCTGCCACTTCGGGTGTGGCTTTCAAGGCACTGCGAAACAGCGTCCATTGCACACCAAACTCGTGACCTTGATCGTCCTTGAGATTGGCGGTGATGTACCACCACTCGATGCGAAAACCATCGTGAGGTCCGTGATCCGCCGGAAAGCTGAACACCCGACCAGGCACGACCGGGGTAAACGCGGCCGCTTCACCACCGAGGCCAGCGAAGCCTTTTTCGACCGGCGTCGAGTCATCGCAACCACTCAAAAAAAGTGCCAGCACCAGCAAGCCGAGCTTAATCCTCATGAGCAAACGTCCTCAGCAGGTCCGCCGGTTGCGAGCGATACAGCGAGTACAGCGGCCACGCCGACGCCAGCAAGGTCGCCAGCACCGCCAACCCCATCAACTGCGCCAGTTGCAGCGGAAACACCCGCAACGGCAGGCGCCAGCCGAACGCCTGAACGTTGATCACCGTGTCCAGGCACCACGCCAGCGCGATGCCCAGCGGCAACGCCAGCACCAGCGTCAGCACCGCCAGCAACCAGGTTTGTCCGAGGTTGAGCAGCATCAACTGTCGGCGGGTAACGCCCAACGCCCACAGTGGCGCAAGTTGCCCGAGTCGGCTCTGGCTCTGGGTCAGCAGGCTGATGAACAGCGCCACGCCCGCGACACCAAGGGTCAGGCTGTTCAGCGCGGCGGTAGCGGCGAAGGTGCGCTCGAACAATTGGGTGGACCAGCCTTTGAGCCGGGCCTGATCGACGATGCGGCTGTCGTCCAGGGCGAAACGTGTTTGCAATGTCTTCAGAAAGGCCGGGATCAGCGGCGGCTCGATGCGCAGGTTGAAGCGGTTCGGCGTCAGTTGCGGCCAGCCGCGCAGCAGGTGGTCGACGTTGACCAGGAGGTGGCCCTTGGGATTGCCGTAGTCGGCGTAGATCCCGACGATTCGCGGCGACCACGGGCCGTTCGGCGTGGGCAGCGTGAGGTGGTCGCCGAGATGCACCTTCAGGCGCCGGGCCAGTTGCTCGCTGAGCATCAATGCGTCGTCCTTGGCCAATCGGTCCCATGGATTGTCGCCCAAGGCTTCCAGCAACGGCCAGTGCTGGCGATACGTCGGGTGGTCGATCACGCCAAAAACGTCCGCCGGCCAGCCCTGCAACTGGATCGACACCTGCCAGTTGGGCAGCACCGCGCTGAGTGAGGGTTGCTGTTTGAGCCAGCTCTGCAGTTCTCTGGCCTGGGCCGGATTTTGCGGGTTCACGTACAGCTCGGCGGTCAGCCGTTGTTCGAGCCAGTCGCTGAAGGTCTGGCGAAAACCGGCGGTCATGCTGCCGGCGCCGATGTTCGCCGCCAGCGCCAACAACAGCGCCATCAACGCCAGGCTCAGGGCCGGCAATTGCTGACGGCAATCGGCGAGAAACCATTGACCGAGCACCGAGCGGCTGCGCTGCAGCACCAGGTTCAGCACCGTATCGAGTACCACCGGCAGCGCCAGCGCCGCGCCGATCAGCAGCGCGGCCATCAGCAGGAATCCACTGGCCAGGCTGTCGCCAACGATCAACGCCAGCAGTGCGATCACGCCAGCAATCGCTGCCACCCAGCCCTGACGCCGCAACCAGCGCGCATGGGCCTGATGCCACGCCTGCGGATCGGCCAGGGCCAGCAACGGCAAACGTGCCGCCCGCAACAGGCTGTTGGCACCGGCCAGCATCGCACCCAGCAGGCTCAGGCCAACCCCGCTGAGCCACCACCCAGGGCTGAGGCTCAACTGCCCCGCCACTTCAGCGCCGTACAACCCGCGCAGACTGGCGGCGACGTCTGGCAGCAACACACTGGCCAGCAGGTAGCCGCTGGCGACGCCTGCGATGCCGCCGACCAGCGCCAGACCACCCAGCTCAACGGCAAGGCAAACGATCAGCATTCGAGCACTGACCCCACAGGCGCGCAGGGTTCGCAGCAGCCCCCGACGTTGCTCCAGTGCCAGCCCGATCGCGGCGTGAACAATGAACAGGCCAACGACAAAGGAGAGAAAACCCAAGGCATCGAGGTTCAGGTGAAAGCTTTCGGTCAGGCGCGAGAGGTTGTTCTCTTCGCCGCTGGTTTTTAGTTGGAGCTGGCCTTTGAATTGATCAGGCGAAGTCGCGGTGAAATCCTTGGGCAACAGCAGCCGCGACAGTTGATCCGGCAGCCCCAGAATCTGCTGGGCGAAACCAATGTCCACCAGCAACAGACCGGGGGCCATGTCGGCTTGCATTTGCAGTGGCGGCAACGCCACACCGTTCAAACTGGAAGGACGCTCACCTTCGCGCAGCCCCAACGCCTGCAACGTCTGCGGCGATATCCAGGTACTGCCCGGCGGGCTGAAGAACCTGACAATTTGTTCAATCTCCATCGCCCGCCCGGCCACCGCCGAACCGGCCGGCAACGACACCGGCTCGATGCCCATCAACTGCAAGCGTTGATCTTCATGGCCCTTGAGCGTGACTCGTCCTTGCAACACCGGCGACACCGGCCAGCCCGCACGGCGCAGCTCGATAAACAATGCCTGTGGAAACGTCCCACCACTCGGGGCACTGAGGCTGGCCTGGGGTTCGCCGCCGATCAATTGACTGGCCCGCGCATAACTTTCCCGCGCCTGACTGTTCAGCGCCTGCACGCCGGTCAACAGGCTGGTGGCCAGCCAGAGCCCGATCAGCACACTGAAAAACTGCACCGGGTGCTGTCGCCAATGGCTGAGCAGCGCGCGCATCGTTTCGCGAAAAACCCGCACTTCAGCGCTCGTCCGCGCCAGCCAGGCGACCACGGTGCAACACCACTTTCTGCGCCAGTCGCGCCGCCACTCTCGGGCTGTGAGTGACCATCAACAACGTCGTGGGGCTGTCGTCGAGCAGCTCCAGCAACAACTTCAACACTTCATCGCTGGTGGCTTCATCGAGGCTGCCGGTGGGCTCGTCGGCCAGCAGCAGTTTGGGTTGCGAGGCCAGCGCCCGCCCCAGTGCGACCCGCTGCTGTTGACCGCCGGACAACTGCTCCGGATAACGCCGCAGCAAATCCCCCAACCCCAGACGCTGCACCAGATGCGCCTGCCAACGCGGGTCGTGCCGCCCGGCCAGCCGCGCCTGAAACGCCAGATTGTCCTCCACGCGCAAACTGCCGATCAGGTTGAACTGCTGGAACACCAGACCGATTTCAGTCCGCCGCCAGTTCGCCAGCTGCCCTTCGTTCATCTGATCCAGCTGATGCACGCCACTGCGGATGCTGCCGCGATCGACCTTGTCCAGCCCGGCGATCAGGTGCAGCAAGGTGCTCTTGCCGCTGCCCGACTCGCCCATCAACGCCAGGCTGCTGCCGGCTTTGAGCGTCAGGTCGACACCTTGCAACACCGGCAGCGGACCTTGCGGAGTGGCGTAGCTTTTGAAGACGCCTTGGACCTGAAGCATGGTTGAACCTGATTGAGGAGCGTGGGGCAAAGGATAGCGGGCCGGGGCGGGTTTTGTCCGTTGCGGTTTTCGGTCCTTTTCCGCCAACGACACGCTCTAGGGAGCGCGATCAGGTTGGATTGAGCGCGGTGGAGGAGACCTTTACAGCTGCGGTGAATGGGCCGGCCTATTCGCGGGCAAGCCACGCTCCCACAGGTACTGCGGTGTTTTTGATTTGACCTCAGTACTTCACCCCCACCCACGAAAAACACAACGGCAATTGCGCCGTGCGCTTCTGATAGCGGTCATAAAGCTCCTCACGATTGGAATGCGGATATTCCTTGAAATGGCTGATCTGCAACCCCGCCTCGATAGCGCCGGTGAAGATCGCGCCCAGCGTGTGGACGAACCAGTAGGACGTCGCCGCCTGCTGCTCGACCTTGCCTTCGTAGACGATCGGCTGGTCTTGCACAAACGGCTCGCTGCGAAAGTATGAACTGGCCAAGCCATACGGGTCGGCGGCTTCAGGGTCGAACATCTCCAGGAACGGATGGGTTTCGTAGATCACCAGCGCGCCACCGGGCTTGAGGGTGCGGGCGACATGGTGGAAGAATTCGCCGATGTCCGGCATCCAGTTCAAGACGCCGATGGTAATCAGCGCCACATCGAACCGGTCATGCAGTTCGCTTGGCAGATGATGGATGTCAGCCTCGATGAATTCAGGTGCGTGCGGCGAGCGGGACGCCAGCTCCCGCGCCTGATCGAGAAAGGCCTCGGACTGGTCAACACCCACGACACTGCGGGCACCCAACGCAAACAGCGAAAGACTTTCGCGGCCGTTGTTGCAGCCCAGTTGCACCACGTCCTTGCCGTCGACGCCGACCTGTTCCAGCACACCGCGCAAGGTGTCGTCGATGCAGGAAAAATCCCGTTGAGTGACGGCCTTCAACAGGGACTGCCATTCGGGAGCGTTTTTGTGGTGTCGGGCGGAGTCATTCCAGGCATCGCGGTTGCTGGCGATGGCGTTTTCTTTTGTCGGCATTTCCATTGCACACTCCAGAACTCGGGGGTTATCAGGCCGACCCGAGTCTAGATCAGTGTTTTTGAAAAACCCATGTGGCGTTTGTTGGAATGTTGTAAGCCAGGCATCGCCCACGTCTGGCAGCTATAGTTAATGACCTTGGGGAAATTGCGGGAAAACCGATTTCGCAGGTGCAGCCATGAAACACACCGATCTGCCGCTGATATTCGCCCTCTGCCTGACCGCCGCCACCGGTGCTCACGCGCAAGACAGCCTGACACCCACGTCCGCGTACAGCAGCGAGTTCAACTATTACGGGGAAAACCAGCCGTTCGCCCACCCCGTTCCGCCGACCCTGAGCACCGTGCCACCGCGCTCGTACATCCCGACACCCCCTCCGGATTTCATCCCGATCGCCAGCCAGCATGAGTTCTCCGACTCACGGTTGCCGACGGTCGCGGACGCCACCGTACGAGTGTTCATCCGCTCCTATGACGCCGAACGCGGCGTCTACGTGAACGAAGAAGTCATCGATCCCACCTGCCTGCTGGCCTGTCTCAGCCGCCAGGGCCAGGCGACGCCCGTTTACCACTGACGCTTGTCCGGGCGCGCGAGGCCGAGTTTTTCGATCCGGTAGCGCAGCATGTCGCGGCTCAGGCCCAGCAGCCGAGCGGACTTGGTGACGTTCCAGTCGGTCTTGTCGAGCATCTTGCGCACCATGTCGCGTTCCACTTCCGGCAGGTTCATCGATTCGTTGCCGTTGTAGGCCGGTCGTGGCTCGCTGTGGTGTGGCGCCTCCGGCATCGCCAGCGGTTCGTCCATCAGGCTCAGGCAGACATTCAACTGGTGAGGGGCGATGGTGTCGGTCTGGGCCAGCAGCACGGTTTGTTCGAGCATGTTGCGCAACTCGCGCACGTTGCCCGGCCAGGTGTAGCCGAGCAGCAACTCTTCGGCCTGATCGCTGAAATGCAGGTTCGGTTTGCCATAGCGCTTGCCGTGGATCCCCAGGAAGTGCCGGGCCAGCAGCAGGATGTCTTCGCCACGGGCGAACAGGCGCGGCACCTTGATCGAGATGATGCGCAGGCGGAAGAACAGGTCACGGCGGAACTTGCCCTGCTGGACCATTTGCTCAAGGTTGCAGTTGGTGGCGCTGATCACCCGCAAATCGACCTTGCGCTCCTTCACCGAACCGACCCGGCGAATGGTCCGGTCCTCCAGAAGCTTCAGCAATTTGGCTTGCAGCAGCAGGTCCATTTCACCCACTTCATCAAGAAACAGCGTGCCGCCATCGGCCGCTTCCACCAGGCCGACGCGACGGTCCTTGGCATCGGTGAACGCGCCCTTTTCGTGGCCGAACAATTCCGACTCCACCAGGTTGGAAGGAATCGATGCGCAGTTGAATTCAATGAACGGCCCCTTGGCACGCGGACCGTCAAAATGCAGCGCGCGGGCCACCAGTTCCTTGCCGGTGCCGGTCTCGCCTTCTACCAGCACGGGCGGCAGATCGGTGTTGGCCATCCGGCGCTCGGCGTCGAGCAGCTGCGCAATGGTGCCTTTGAGATAGAGCATGGGAGCCGATTCGCCGATCAAGGCCTGCACCCCCGACTTCTGCGCTTCACGTTCCTGATAGAACGACAGCGTGCGCTCCATCCGGTCGGTGGCCAGAGCCTTGTCCAGCAACAGCCTGAGCTCCGGCAATGCCACCGGTTTGGTGACGTAATGGAACGCGCCCTCTTTCATCGCCACCACGGCGTCTTCGACATTGCCGTAGCCGGTCATCATGATCACTTTCAGGTCCGGCGCGCTGATGCGCAGCTTCTGGATCAGTTCGTGACCGCTCATGCCCGGCAGCGAGTTGTCGGTCAGCACCACGTCCGGGGCGACCGTGCGCAGTTGCTCCAGCGCCGCTTCAGCCGAGTGGCAGACCGTCACCTCGAAGTCCTTGCGCTCCAGGTAGGTCTGGATGTTCTCGGCGAGGAGTTCGTCATCCTCGACCAGCAGAATGCTGTGCTCCATATTCCCCTCCCGTTGCCACTTTAAAGTTGAGACTGACGCGGGTTCCTTCCTGCTCCTGACTGGTCAGTTCGACCGAGCCCTCGTAGCGTTCCATTATTCGTTTCACCAACGCCAGGCCGACGCCCAACCCGCCTTGCTTCGTGGTGAAAAACGGCTTGAAGACCATTTGCTGCTGCTGTTTGGTCATGCCCTTGCCGGTATCGCTCAGGGTCATGCGCACGTGACCGGGCGACGTCGATTCAATCTCGATGCCCAGCAGTCCGCCCTTAGGCATGGCTTCCAGCGCGTTGGCGAACAAGCTGTTGAGAATTTGCGTCAACAGCACTTGTTGGCTGACGACCGGCGGGCAGGCATTGGGAGTGAAACGAACTTCGACATGAGAGCGGTTGATCAGCGCTTCGAAGGCACTCAGGGTGTCGTCGATGGCCAGCATCAGGTCCACCCTTTCGTACTCGTCATTCATCGGTCGCAACGACACCAGCAGCTCGCGAACCCAGCGCGACATGCGATCGACCTGATTGATGATGTCGCCGATATTTTTCTGCGCGCTCTGGCTGGCGATTTCCTGGGCCAGTTCGGCACTGGAGCGGATGTTCGCCAGCGGATTGCGCAAGCTGTGGGCCACGGCCGAAGACATTTCCCCCAGGGCCACAAACGTTTCGTTGGCGACCAGTTGTTTCTGCTGGCTTTCCAGCAGCGTGGCCGCGCGCCGCACGATCCAGAACAGCCCGAGGAAGATGGCCGCGCCGCCGAGCCCGGTCGCCAGCCAGATGGCCTTGAAGCCACGCTGGATACGGTCCACCAGGTCCGCCGGCTCCTTGTAGATCTCGACCATCGCAATCACTTTGCTCTTGTCGGCATTGAACATCGGGATGTAGTTCTCGATGAACAGATACTTGGGCTCGCGCAGCAGCATCTGCTCGGGTCGCTCGTCGTCGATCTGGTGATAACTGGTGGATACCGGCTCCTTCATTTCGAAGGACTCGTCCAGTTCCTCGTCACCTTCGACACGCATGCCGATCATTTGCGGGTTGGTCGACCAGACCACGGTGCGATCCAGGGCGTACACCACCGCCAACAGGGAATCCGGCAGATGTTCGACATGATCGAGAAACTCGATGCGGGCCGCTGCACGGGATCCAGGATCGACGTCGGGATAGTTATTGTCCTGGCGAGGATCAAGCATTTCACCCATGGTTCTTGTCAGGGTGATGCCCGCGTGACGAATTTCAGCATCGCCGATCGCCTGAATGAATTGCGCGGTCAGCATCGAGTCACGCTCGATGCTCTCCTCGACCACAAAACGCGTGGAAATGTAGCCCAAGCCCATCGCCACGGCGGCGATGATGAAAAAACTGCCCAGGGAAAACCAGCGCAGCAGGTTGAACTGGCCGCGCCAGCCCATGCCTTGTGCCGCCGGCGTACTCGACGGCGCAGGTACTTTTTGCTCTTCCAGTATCTGCATGGCTGGATCCTTGATGCTGAAGCCTTTTCAGTGACGTTTCGAATCAGTGTAGGTGGCAATGATCGAGACCGGCGCCCGAATGATAGTAAGTAGCCGCTATTGCACCTGCGCTGCCTGCAACGGTTGTTGACGATCGGTTTCTTCCTGCAAAAAACCCATGATGGACTGCGCCGCGTTCTCATCCAGGCGCAGGTTCGGCATCGGGATCCGGTCAAAACGTTCAAACAGTTTCGTCGCGATCGGATCCTGCTCGGCGAGCATGCGGTCCGGTTCGCGGATCCAGCGACTGAGCCACGCCGGATCGCGCAGACGGGTCACGCCGATCAGGTCCGGGCCGATGCTGCGCATACCGATGCCCTGCCCGTCTTGCGGCCCGAGGCTGTGGCACGACGCGCAACGGGTGCGAAACAACTCTTCGCCGTTGCTCGGTGCACGGATCTCGGGTGCGTTGGCATAGCTCTCTTCAGCGCTGGCCTGCTTCCAGTTCTGCAAGGTGTTGGCCAATTGATCGGCGAGGATCCATGGGTTCTCGAAGGGAGAGGCTTTCATCCAGCGGCCCGTGCCCTGGTTGCCGACCATCAGACTCAGGTTGTGGTCCTTGTTGCGGCCGTTGTCGACGCCTTCAATGAACAGCCCGAGTTTCTTGCGCAAGTCGGTGACGGCGTCGAATTCCCCGGTGAGAAACTGCCAGCCCGGCCCGACCTTGAAGCGTTGCGAGTAGGCCTTGAGCACTTCGGGGGTATCGCTCAACGGATCGATGCTGATCGAGTAGAAAAAGATGTCCTGACCGACCCGGTCCCCCAGCAACTTTTGCACCTGACGCAGGCGCGCGGTTTCCAGCGGACAGGAGTCGCTGCACGAGGTGAAGATGAAGTTGATCACTACGACTTTGCCCTTGATCAGGTCATCGAAAAAATGCACCTGCCGACCGTCCTGGTCGGTCAGCAGGGTGTTGGGGAAATAGTCGCCGCCCCAGGGGGTTGCCGACTCCTGCGGCGCCAGAGCACCTTCATGGGCGACCAGCACCCGAGTCGCCAGCAGACAGGTCACCAGCATCAAAATCAGGTGCATGCCCAAAGCGCGGGAGCGCGGCGTCGGCAGTGGTCTGTCGGCGCCTGCCCGGTTCATTTTTTCACCGTCACTTGCGGGCCGAAGCCATCGCCATTGCGGAAGGTTGGCAGCGCGGCCGAGTTCACATAGCGCACACCATCCCAGCTGGGCAACGGGGTCGGCATCAACTGGAATTGCCCGGGTTTCTCGATGTCCCAGCGCAACAGCATGGAGTTGTCCTCATGCTGCGTGTTGTGACAGTGCTCCATGTAGGTCCCGGCAAATTCGCGGAAGTTGATCGCCATCTCGACGCTGTCCAGGCCATCGTTTTCCGAGCCGATGCGGTAAACATCCTTGCGCGCCCACTTTTCCCATTCCGGTGGCGCCTTGCCGCCGCGGCTGAGGATGATCCCCTCCTCGAAGTGCACGTGCACCGGGTGGCTCCAGCCCTTGCCGCCGGCCTTGATGTTCCACACTTCGAGCGTACCGAAGGCGGTGATGCCGGCATCGGTCGGGCCGCTGGCCAGTTTGGTCGAGGCGTTCAATCGGCGCGGATCCATGTGGAAACCGAAGCCGCCATCCGTCTTGACGGTCCACGGTGCTTCATCCGTGCCGTCGGAACGGCCGAAGGTGAAGGTGCGGTGACGGGCGTTGGCCAGCAGCTGCTTGTCGGCAGCGTTATCGCGATGAATCTTCAACGGGATCATCACCAGCCCTTCGGCCTTACCGGGTTTGGCCGGCTCGTATGCTGCCGGGTCCATGGCCAGGTCCTGACCGGTGTAGGCCTTGACGTTGAGTTGCAACAGTCTGCCTACCGCCGGGTCACCTTTGTCCCACTGCGGCCCCTTGCTGCTTTGCTTGATCACGGCCAGGTATTTCTCCGACAGCACATCGGACAGCGACACCGGTTCTTTCGGGCCTTTGCCATCGTCATGCACCAGCAGGTTGACGAAGAACAACTTGTCTCCGGGCTTGATGCCGTTTTTCGCGAAGTTGACGATGATGTCGAAGCGCTCGGCGATGCCTTGGGTCGGCAGGATCGCATTGTGATTCTGTTTATCGCCGTCGGCATCGAGGTCCATGCTCCCATCGAACGGCACGCTGTGTTCCATGATGTTGCCGTCGTTGGCAATCATGTGGAACGGCACGCGGGCATACGACACCCCGGAACCTTTGGGGCCCTGGAATTCGCCGCTGCTGCCCTTGATCTCGCGCACCAGCGCCAGTTTGAAATACCGCGACACCGAACCATTGAGGATGCGGAACCGATAGCTGCGGGCACGCACATCCAGGGTGGGTTTCCATTGCCAGTTGACCAGCACCTGGTCACCGAGGAAACCGTCGGTGTTGAACGGGTTGAACCAGAGCTGACCGGCTGGATCCCAGGCTTTGTCGGCCACCACCAGATTGACGTCGTAGTCGCGGTTGCCCCACGGCAAGGCGCTGCCGCTGGGGAAGCGCAGGTTGACGCCGTCGTTCACCGATTCGTTGCCGCGGTCCAGGGCGCTGTAGTAGTTCATCATCGCCGCGTTGCCCTTGTAGACATTCTGCGCGGTGAAATCGAGCATGTGGTCGTGAAACCAGTGGGTGCTCATGGTTTCACGCCAGTCGCCGCGGATCTTGATCGTGCCGTGATCGCAGGTCTTGCGGCTGGGGCTGAGGTCGTTGGTCCACAGGGTTTCGCCCGGCGCGCACGGGAACGCCGCGCGCGGATCGTGCGCGTCCGTGTTGATGCTGTCGTAACCGGCCAGCTGGATCGGCCAGCGATAATCGTAATACTGCCCCGGAAAGAAAAATGCGTTGGCATAGCCGTCGCTTTCCGCCGGCGCGTGACCATTGTGTTCGTGGGTGCTGATGGTATGCAGACCAAACCCCATGTTGGCCGACGGGTCGATCGGCAAACCGTTGTAGTGACGCATCAGCACCGGTTGACCGTAACGCACCATCAGCAATTTGGGCGGAAAGGTGCCGTCGAAGGTCCACACCGAGTTGTGGTTTTGCACCGGCATGTTCGGGTGGAAACGCGTATCCACCCCCTTGGCGGTGCCATCGGTTGCCGGCACTCCGGCGACGTTGTGATAGAGACCACCGGGGCCGAACTCGCCCAGGGCATAGCCGTGCATCTGACGGGCGTCACGCAAGCCGCCATTGGCTCGTGCGCCGGTCTGCACGGTCTTGTAGGCCAGTTGCGGGTAGAACTCGTTCCAGCGCTGATGCGACCAGCCCTTTCCTGGTGGACGACCTTCCGCCGAAGAGCCGATGTGGCGGTTGAGGAAGTACTCGATCTGCGCCTGCCACGGGTTGCGGTCGACCACGTTGGAAAACTGGCTCGGGAACGGCGTCAGCCCCGGTTGACGCAAAAACGCGTCAAGGGCCGCGCTCTGTGGTGCGCTGCGGGCTGCATTGTTGGGGTCTTGCTGAGGCGCCGGACCAATGGCTGCCGGTGGAAATGGCAGCAGCGCCGCCGGCGTCGTGGGGTCGAGTTTTTCCGGGCCGAACTCTTCGAACAGCAACAGTTGCTGGGTGAACGGCTGGGCGCCGAACAGCGGGCTGGGTTTGCCATTGGTGGGGTAATTGAAACTGGTCTGCACCGCCGGCGGCAGGATGTTTTCCGTGCGCGGGGTGTCGCGGCTGCCTTTGACGCCATCAGGCAAATCGAAGGAGTCTTCGTTAGCCTCGGGCATGGTCAGGATGGCGTTCAGGGCGGCTGGTTTGTCTGCCGGTTCGTCGTAGTAAGCCGAAGGGTCGGACGGTTCAGGCTGTCGCTCGTCATCGATCGGACTGGCACGCAGCGTCGCTGTGCCCAGCGTCATAGTCAGCAGGACGCTCAGGGGCGTCAAGAGGCCGAACCACTTGAAAGGGTGCCGCGCTTTACTGTCCATCACCAGCCGCCTCGAAGTCGTGAAGGGGGTGATGAGGGTTTTGCAAGGAGCTCGCCAAATTTGTAACAGTTTTATACGAAAAAGATAATCCTTATAAGACAATGACTTATCAACATCAATGTGCCACCACCGAAAACGGGCTGGGGAATGCCACCCGCTAACGGGGAAAGTTCATCCCCGTTTCAGGGAACCCGCTTGAATGACAGACGCACCCTCGTCCCCTCGCCCTCACGACTGTCCAGGCTCACGGCACCACCGCAACGCTCCATGATGCGCTTGACCAGCACCAGCCCGACACCGAGCCCGCCTTGCTTGGTGGTGAAAAACGGCCGGAAGGCCATGCTGCGTTGCTCCTCGTTCATGCCCTTGCCGGTGTCGCTCACCACTACGCTGACGCCTCGGAAATCAGTCGACTCAAGGGCGATGGTCAACGTGCCTCCCTTGTCCATGGCTTCCAGCGCATTGGCCAGCAAACTGTTGAGGATCTGCGACAACTGCACCTGCTGGCTCAGGACCATGGGTGTTTCCTTCGGCTCGAACACCACGTGGACCCCGGCCTTGGCAATCTGCTGTTCGAAAGCCATGAGGCTGTCTTGCAACGCCGCCACCAGATTCACCGGTTCGGGCTCGTCATGCAGTGGACGCAGGGATTGCAGCAGCTCCCTGACCCATTTCGACATGCGATCCACCTGGCCAATGATGTCGGTGATGTTTTTGTGTGCCGGGCCGCTGTCGAACTCCAGCGCCAGTTCGGCACTGGAGCGAATGGTCGCCAACGGGTTGCGCAAGCTGTGGGCCACCGCCGACGACATCTCGCCCAGTGCGACGAAGGTTTCGTTGGTGATCAATTGTTTTTGCTGCACCTCCAGCAGAATTGCCGCCCGCCGCACGATCCAGTACAGCCCCAGATAAATCAGCCCGCCGCCCAGCGCGGTGGCCAGCCAGATCAGCACCAGGCCGCGCTCCATGCGGTCGATCAAATCGTTCGGTTCCTTGTAGATCTCCACCATCGCGGTGACATTTGTTCCATCGGCATCGAACAGCGGGATGTAGTTTTCGATAAAGATGTATTCCGGTTGCTTGACGAACTTCTGCTCCATGCGCGCCTTGTCCACTTCGTGATAACTGGCCGACACCGGCCTCCTGAACTCGAAGGCCTTGTCCAGGTCCTCGTCGGCATGGATGGTCGTGCCCATCAAGGCCGGGTTTGTCGACCAGATCACCATACGGTCAGGCGCATAGACGTTGGCCAGAATCACGTCTGGCAGATGCTCGATATGGTCGAGAAATTCGCCCCGGGCATTGGCGCGGGCCAGCGGGTCGACGTCGGGAAAGTTGCGGTCCTGGCGGGGGTCCAGCAGCTCGCCCATGGTTCGCACATTGGGAATCGAGACGTGGCGCACCTCGGCCGAGGCAATCGCCTGAATGAACTGCGATGTCAGCAGCGCATCACGCTGCACACTCTCGGTAATCACGAACCGCGTGGACACCACGCCCAGCGACACCGCCACCGTGCCGATCACCCCCATGCTGATCAGTGAAAACCAGCGCAGCAGATTGAACGGCTGCTTGCGCGAGCTCAGGCGACTGCCCTCCTCGGACTGGAGCATTTGCGTCGGCATGTTCATGGGCGTACTTCCTGGCGATTCCCCCCATTGGTTATAGCCCACTCATGGCTGTTTGCCCGACCTTGGGTCCCCGCCGCCCCCAACCTGCCCGCTCTCCCCATCTACCCCCAATGCTGGGGACAGTGGCCCGTATGACCGGATGGCAAGCCGCCGCTGCCTATGCCTGAAAAGCCCTGATTCCGGGCCTCTGGCGGCGGTTTCCCGCGATTGGTATGGAAGTTGCCGAAGCACCCTCAACTGACCCATCCCCACGGGCAGGTCTCTGATAGAGGGAATACTCATGCACCCTTTACTGTCCAAAACCGCGATCGCCCTGGTTGTGTCCGCTCTGGCCCAAGGCGTGGCCCAGGCAGCGCTGTTTGCTGTCGATCCGGGCCCCTACGTTCCCGCCAACGGCAATTTCGCTTCCTGGTATCAGGACTCCCACGGTCGAACCTTTGACTTATGCCTGTCCAAGGCTGTCAGCTCCAGGGTTCCAAGCGCGCCCGGTGCGCCGTCCTACATGTGCCTCTTGAATCCGAATCCCGGTATTTTCGACGACACTCAGCCGATCGTTTTCCCGACCAACTTTCCCGATGAAGCGTTCTGGTTCACCGGTGACGGATCCATTGTCGACGCAGCACGGGGCATTGACTTGACCTACGTCAGCGCCGTCGAAGCGGCCTTCGCCGCTGGAGATCCGGTTGAAGGCGACCAGGTCAGTTTTGGCCGTATCCGTATTCGGGTGGACGTGCCCACCGCTGGCACCTATGTGATCACCCACCCCTACGGCGTCGATGTCTTCAATGTCGATACCCCCGGACGTCGCGCGATCAACATGACCCGGGACATCGGTATCGGCTCGCCGAAAACCTACGACGGCGCGCTCAAAAGTGACATCGGCCCTTTCCTGCGCAGCGTCAACGGCCCCTACACCGAGACCAACCCGGTCACTGGTTCCGCCGACCAATTCGTCGGTGATCCAAACCTGGAGGAAGCGTTTACCGGCAGCCCTTTCAACACCAACTACATCCGCATTGAAGGACCTAACGGCCTGGACTTGCGCACAACGGTAATGGCTATCTCCGGCAAGCTTTCGACGGTGGTTCGGCCCACCCCGATCATAGCCGAGCGCAGCACCTACTCACGCAAGGCCGGCAGCAGTGCCCCGGAGGCCCAACAGGATGTCTTCGTCCTGGCCCCGCCACCACCGGCCACCGTGACCCTGGACAGCAACAGCCCGGTGCTGAACCTGACCGAAGCCAACACCACCGGCCACTGGTATGCCCAGTCAGCCACCAACCCGACATTACCGAGCAATTTGCTGGTGACGGCCGACAACCACCTGGCCATTCCCACCAGCACGCCGACGTCCTTGACCATGCCGCTGACCGACCTGGTCGTGATTTCACGGGCCGAGTACAGCCTGAGCAACGGGCAAATCACGGTAGTGGCTTCGACCAGCGATGAAACGTCGCCGCCGGTACTCACCGTCACCTCCGGCACGGGTGTCGCCATTGGTGCCCTCAGTGGCAATGGCGCAGAAAAAACCCTGTCGACCGGCATCTCGCCGATTCCACCGGCCAAGGTTCGGGTGACGTCATCCAATGGCGGCAGCGATACCGAAGAAGTGGTCATCGTGCAATGAACGCTCTCATGCCCAGATCCGCATCAGGAGGCATCATGAACAAGTGGCCACGCTTCGCGCTCAACGCGCTCGGGCTGACGCTCTCGCTGTCCGGCAGTGCGTTCGCGCAACTCAATGCCGTCGATACCGGCCCCTACACCTTTGCCACGGGGAAATTCCCCATGTGGTATCAGGACAGCAATTTGCTGTCGCTGGAACTGTGCCAGTCACGGGCGACCAGCTCGCGGTCACCCGGCGCTCCTGGCGCGCCCGCCTACATGTGCATCCTGAACCCGGAACCTGGGATCTTCGACGACACCCAGCCCATGGTGTTTCCGGATAACTGGCCACCGGAAGCGTTCTGGTTCCTCGCCGAGACCAGCATCAACGATGTCGGAGGTTATGGCGTGGATGCCTACGTGGCCGGGATCGAAGCGGCATTCGCTGCGGAAAACCCGGTCGATGGCGATCAGGCCAGCTTCGCGCGGATTCGTCTGCGGGTGAACATACCTGTCGCGGGGACTTACACCATCACCCACCCGTACGGAGTGGAAACGGTCAACGTCACCACCCCGGGCCGTCGGGCGATCAACATCACCCGAGACATCGGCATCGGCGCACCGGGCAACTTCTCGGGTGCGCTCAACGGGGAGGTCGGACCTTTCCTGCGCAGCGTCAACGGTCCGTATACCGAAGTGAATCCGGACACCGGGTCCGTCGAAACTTATGTTGGCGATCCGAACCTCACCGAAGCGGTCACCGGCAGTCCGTTCAACAACAACTTCCTGCGTGTCCAGGGGCCGGCCGGTACCATCCAGACCAACCTCTTCACCGTGTCCGGCAAAGTCCTCGACAGCCGCGCGCAAACCCCTGTGGAAATCGGCCGCGCCACTTACCGCCGCACGTCGACAGGTCCGGGAACGAGCAGTACCCGGGTGGAAGTCTTCGGCAAATCTTCCAACAGTTCGAGCCTGTGCTTCCGCGAAACCGTGGCCCTGGTTCCAGGACCACCGCAGACACCATGCCTGGTCAACATGCTCGGCGACAACACCGGTGAGTTCTTCGCTCATCGCCTGACGGGGACTACCGTTCCTTCGGTGGTGGTGGTCATCGCTACCGACCCGAGTGGCACCAGCCGACCAACCGCAGTGTCGAGCAAAGTCACCGATGTGGTGAAAATCCAGACCGCTCGCTACAACTGGAGCAACCACAGCCTGCTCATCGAGGCCACCTCGTCTGACGAAGTGCTGGTGCCCGACATGGTCGCCCAGGGTTACGGACGTCTAAGCAAGACCGGCATCCTGCAACGGCTGACCGTTGCCGATCTGACGCAGCCTCCGGCCAGTGTCACCATCAAGTCCGCCGCCGGCGGCAGTGACACCGAGCCGGTTGT
This sequence comes from Pseudomonas sp. IT-P100, assembly GCF_949767185.1. Classification (NCBI taxonomy): domain Bacteria; kingdom Pseudomonadati; phylum Pseudomonadota; class Gammaproteobacteria; order Pseudomonadales; family Pseudomonadaceae; genus Pseudomonas; species Pseudomonas sp. IT-P100. Next base: position 798,993 of record NZ_CATKQK010000011.1, on the reverse strand, counting down.
GGTGGTAGGGACGGCACCGAACAGCGGTGAAAACCAGTCGCCGCTGGCCGTCGCCGACACCGGCAGCACCAGTTTCGGTGTGCCGATCACCCTCAACCTGCTGGCCAACGACAGTGATCCGGACGGCAATACACCGTTGAGCATCACCGCGCTGACCCAACCCGCCGCCGGCCAGGGCACCGTGGCATTGAGCGGCACGACCGCCGTGGTCTACACGCCACCAGCGGTGGTCAATGCACCGTTGACCACGACCTTCACCTACAAGGCGCAAGACATCAAAGGCCTGGCCTCGACCGCCCCGGCAACCGTGACCATCACCGTGGCGCCTAACCAGCCTCCGGTGGCCGTCGCCGACAGCATCGCAACCCTGGGAGTGGCGGTGCCGATCAACGTGTTGCTCAACGACACCGACCCGGAAGGCAACGTGCCGCTCGCGATAGCCAGCTTCACGCAACCAGCGGCCGGTCGCGGCACCGTCAGCAGCAACGGCACGGTGATCACCTACACACCACCGGCCACCGTGACCACGGCGTTCACCACCACCTTCACCTACATCGCCCGGGACAACTTCGGCGCCCTGTCGGTGACACCGGCCACAGTCACGGTGCAAGTCTCGCCACGGCCACCGGCAGAAGCCTTTACGGTGACCACCGCAACCGTCTCGGCGCGTTCCAATAACCGCTTCACCTGGGACTTTGCGGGCACCTCGTCGGTGATCACCGGCAACACCATCACCGTCCGGGTCAGCACCCCAACCGGGCTGCAAACCCTGGGCACCACCACGGTGCCGGTGACCGGTCGCTGGCGGTTGACGGTGAACAACACCACCACGGTGATCCCGTCGGCGAACCCGACTGCCACCATCACCTCGTCCCAAGGCACCGTGCGTTCGGTGTCGGTGATCTCGAACTGAGTCCTCGCCCCATCGGTCATGTGGCCGATGGGGCAGGCCTCTTGCTGAAGGACAGCCTCATGAAAACGTCGACCGCCGCCCTGCTCTGCCTGCTTCTGCTCTGCAGCAGCGCGAGCGTGCGCGCCGACGATCTGATGGAGAACGACGACCTGGGCCCCGGCACCGACCTCGGCGAGTTGCCACCGCCGATTGGCCAGCACGCGCTGATCGACCAGACCGGCCAGGCCAACGTGGCGTTGCTGCAACAGAACGGCCAGTCGTTGCTCGGCACCATCGTCCAGTCGGGGAGCAATCAGGAAGCGTACATCCTGCAACAAGGCAGCGACCTGATGGCGATGATCACCCAGCAAGGCTCCGGCAACTCCGCCTCGATCACCCAGGCCGGCAGCCAGAACCGCGCGCAGATTTCCCAGAACGGCAACAACAACGACGCCAGCATCGACCAGGCCGGCACGGGGCTTTCCAGCGCCGTGAGCCAGTCCGGAAACGGCATGAGCGTTTCGGTCAAACAATACCGCTAAAGCACTGCACCACCTGGAGGTTTCATCATGTTCAAACTGACGCCCCTCACCGCCGCCATCCTGGTCATTGTCAGTGCCCAGGCGATGGCCGACGACAGTGTTTCCACCCAGGACCAGGTCGGCACCGCCAACGTCGCCGATGTGAAACAGACCCTGGCCCCCTTCAGCACCGCCACCCAGCAGCAACTCGGCCAGGGTAACGACGCGGCCGCCGTGCAGGACTCGGCCACCAGTACCATCGACCAGAACCAGGTCGGTGAGTACAACGCCGGTTACGCCGAGCAGTTGTTCGAAAACAACAGCACCATCAACCAGCAACAGACCGGCAGCTTCAACACCAGCCATGCCAGCCAGTCGATTGGTGTGGGTGGCGGTGAAGTGCTGCAGCAACAGCAAGGCACCGGCAACTTCTCGTTCGTCTATCAGGACAGCCAGGAAGGTACGACAGGTCAAACCTTCCAGTTCGGTGACAGCAACGAAGCCAACATCGAACAGATCCAGCTCGGCATCGCCAACACTGCGGTGATCATGCAGTACGGCACCACCAACTACGCCACCGCCGAACAGATCAACCACATGGGCGGTCAGATCAACCTCAACCAGACCGGCACCAGCAACTACGCCTACGGCGACCAGCGCAACGGCGACGGCGGCAACCTGACCATCAACCAGCTCGGCGAAGGCAACGGCGCTGAAGTCTGGCAGGACGGACAAGTCGGCAGCGAAACCACCGTCGACCAGATCGGCCTGACCAACGAAACCGTGGTCGACCAGAGCTTCGGCGAAAACAACACCGCCCAGGTCTTTCAGGTCGGCGACCTCAACGCGATCTATGCCGATCAGTTCGAATCCACCGGCTCGACCATCGCGCTGTACCAGACAGGCACGGGCAACACGCACTTCACCTACCAGACCGGCGAAGGTCATTCACTCACCGCCACCTCGGTAGGCAACGACAACAAGGTCTACGCCAGCAACTGGAAAGGCCCGCAAAAAGGTGGCCAGTTCGGCAGCAATCAGCGCGCAACCATCAACCAGACCGGCAACGCCAACATCGCCAACTTCACCCAGGACGGCGTCGGCCACATCATGACCACCAACCAGACCGGCACCGGGAACAAAACCACGGTCAGCCAGGCCGACAGTTACAACGAGCTGTACTTCGACCAGAACGGCAGCGACAACATCCTCATCGCCGATCAACGCGGCACCACCAACCTCGCCTCGGGCACCAGCACCGGCACGGCCAACCGCACCGAATTCGACCAGTCCGGCACCGGCAACCAGGCCTACACCACCCAGTGGGGCAGCGATAACCAGATCACGCTGAAACAGGCTGATACGATGAACGTGGCGTATGTGACCCAGGGCGGCACCGGGAACATTTCCAATGTTGATCAGAGCGGTGTGGCGCAGATGGCGACTGTTCAGCAGTTGGGGACGGATAACCGGGCGACGGTGTTGCAGCAGTAATTGTGGAGGTATAAAAAACCGCGGCCCTGGGTGAGGGTCGCGGTTTTTTTTGTCTGGGGTTTGCAAGGTTGAACGGTCCCTGTAGGAGCTTGGCTTGCCAGCGAAGGCGGCCTGACAGCCGACCGTTTTTTTCAGGTGTACATATCCGTTTTTGCGGTAACGGCGGCTATTGGTTTCGCCCTTACGGCGACTCACTTGGGAAAGCGCCAAGTAACCAAGCGCTTTTGCCCCTTTCGTTCGGTGCCTCGCCTAGGCTCAGCATGCCCTCCTTCCGGTCCTGCTCCGTGGGCCCGCCGCCATCGGCCATCCATGGTCGGGGGCGGCTACTGCCACAGCAACGCAAGGCGGCCTACCGGCAGGCCTTGCTCTTTGATAGTACGCATTTCCCTGTGGGAGCTAGCCTAGCGATGGACGTCAACGATAACGCGTGCTGTCTGAATGAACGCGGTGTCCGGGCGTCCATCGCTAGCAGGCTAGCTCCCGCAGGGATTGTGGTGGATCTGTGAAATCAGTCGAACGGGTACACCTGAAAGAGCCTGGTCGGCCCGAAGGCCGCCTCGGTTCACTCTTCTTCAGGCAGCTTGTTCTGGGTCAGGTATCGATCAAGCGTCTCACTACTCTGCGGCGAATTATCCCCCGCCACCTGCCACAAATGCCGCTCGATCCCCTGAGCCAACAGATGCCCCACCGCCGCCTCGATCGCCGACAACACACACAACTGCGCCGGTTCGTTGGTGGTGTACCCGACCTCAGCTTCGAGCAACTTCTTGAACTCGATAAACTTGAACACCCCGGCACTACGGCCCACGGAGTAGATGGTCTTGCTGGTCATCACATTGGCCAACACCTGCCCGCTGCGCACATCCACCGCCCGCAGGTTCACCGTGACCTGATCCACCCGATACTCCCGGGAAATATCGATCCCCAGGTAACGCGCCCCTTCCCCGCCGCTTTTCACATTGGTGTCGTAGGCAATGATCCCGCCTTCGAGCATCATGTTCGCCGCTTGCAGCGGCGGCAGTTCACCCTGGATATTCACCGGTGTGTTCGGTTTTTTCTGCGAGGCGCGGATGATCTTGCGCTCGGTCAGCAGGTTCTGCAGCCCCTCACGCTCCAGCACCACAAACCAGCCGCTGGCCTGCAACGCATCCATCAGCATGCTTGCCGCGCCCTGGGTGACGCTGGTGGAAAACGAACTGGCCGGCGTCGGTTTGTACTGACCGGTCTGGTCGCGAAAACCGTACACCACCGCCATCAACCGGCCCTTGGGTCGCGGCATGTTGATCAAGTCGTAATAGGTCGAAGCCCTCGGGGTCAGCGTCGGGGTTTCGGTGTCCTGCTCCGCCCCGACGGGGTCGCGCAGACTGCACCCTTGTAACGCCGCCAACATCAGCCCTAGCACCATTATTTTTTTCATGTCCTTCACTCCCCATCAACCCGAATCCCGTCAAGGGGCCAGGCCGCTTACCTGAATTTCGGAGACTTCACCGGTCGCTCGGTCGGTCACGACGATGGTCAATTGTCCGGAGTCGTCGACCACGTTGACGATAAAAGCGTCGGTGGTCAGGCTCCCGGTGTTGCCCGCGGAGATGTTGTCCAGCAACTGACCGAGCAGCCGTGATTGCAACTGACTGGTGAACCGCTCCAGCGCCGACGTCCCGGCCGCAGCGGTGCGTTTTTTCAAATCAGGATCGTCGTAATCGTTCTGGGCCTGGGCGTTGTTGAGTAGCCAGGTCCCGTTCAACGGGTTGCCGCCAAACGATGGATTGATGGGCGTGTAGACCAGCTCGGTGGCCTGGACCAGGCCGCAACTGCCGAGCCCGATCAACCAGATACCTGCCCTTGAAAACAGGGGGCGCTGCGAGAAGATTGTTGTTTTCATAATTCGTCCCTCTCAAGGTCCGTTGTGTCCTGCAACATGGCTTCCAGCTTGCGCTGGACGATCTGCCCGCGAACCCAGTCGGCGGCGGCATAGGCCTCGTCCTTGAGTTCCACGGTATTGGGCGGCAGAAAACGCCGATAAACCAAACGCTGCTGATACTCCACGGTGACCAGGGCGCCCCAGCGCGCCGAAGGTCGTTCGCGCACCACCAGGTTGAAATCCATCGGGCTGGTGGCGCGCAGGCGTTCACTGAATGAGTAGTAGAAGTCGTGGCCGATGTGCGAGATCGTGTCATCGACGATGAACCCCATCATTTCGTCCTCCTCGCCAGCCGGGGCGGCAGCGGACGTCAGCATCAGGATCATGGCCACGCAGAATCTGTTCATGGCTGCAGCGCCTGAGGCAATTTCGACTGGCCCTTGGCAGGTCCCGATGTGCCATCGAGGAAGGCCTTCTCGGCCACGAACTGCCAATCCTTGTAACTGGCCATGCCGGTGAAGTCCGACCACTGCGTGGGAAAATCCGCCTGCTTCAGCGGCTTGTCCGTGGAGGCGCTGTTGAGGCCGGTGATGCGCCCGTCGAAACCGCGCATCAGGACCCATTCGCCACCGCCAATCGGGTCCGGATACAGCTGCCGGAGATGGTGTTTGGGGCTGGGAAAACGCTCGTCCTGCAACAGGTCTTCCAGCGCTTTGGGGTATTGGGCCAGGCCTGGAGAACTGCGGTAGTAGCTGCGCAATGCCTGGGCGTATTGCGTACCGACCCAGAGCAACTGGCGCTCACGATCACGGCGCGAAGCGGTCGACCACAACTCACCGGCACTGGCCAGGCCCATACCCATCAGCATGATCAGGAACAGCACGCCCAGGTAGGTGAAGCCGCCCTCGCTGGTCCGCCGCTTCTCACTTAAGCGTGACAGCGGATTTGTGGCGAGGGAGCTGGCTCCCGCCGGGCTGCGCAGCGGCCCTAAAAGTGGGACTGCTGCACAGCCCGGCGGGAGCAAGCTCCCTCGCCACAGATTTTTACCACTCGGAAAAAAGGCTGCCATCACGCGCCCTCCCTGTGGCACCGCTTTTGATATCGGCGACCCCGCCCGGAACGCCTTCCGGCGGCGCGACCATGACCCAGAGGTCCTTGCGCTCGGCTATCGGGTCCATCGGCGGGTTGCGCAGGTAACGTTGTTCCACCAGTTGTTCGATAGAGTCGGGATAACGCCCGGTGTCGCCGTAGTAGTGATCCAGCGCTTCACGCATCGCCGACAGGCTCTGGCGCAGCGTGGTCTCTTTCGAGGCTTCGAGGCTGTTGAAATAGCGTGGCATGGCGATGGTCATCAAGGTCGCGATGATTGCCATGACCACCATCAGTTCCAGCAGGGTAAAACCCTTTTCCCGACGCATATGCTCACCACTCCCGGTACGCGATGCCGTTGAGACCCTTGCCGCGCGCTTTCGAATAAATGTCGAAGACGTCTTCGCCTTCTCGCGGGTTTTGAGCCGTGCTGTCATAGGCGCGCAGGCCCCAGCCGCCTTCGTCGTCGCGCTTGACCGGGGCCAGCGGGTCATGGGGTACGCGACGCAAGAAATAGAACTTGGCTCCCTTGGCGCTGCGCACGTCGCGCACGCCGTCCACCAGCACTTTGAGGTTCGGCGGATAGCCGCTGCTGTTCAGCGACTTCTCGATGTAACCGGCATCGAATGCACGCTTGTAGGCGTCGATGGCATCGCGGATCTGGTACAGCGCCGTGCGCAATTCCTGCTCTTTGCCCCGGCGCACCACGGTCTCGGTCAACGGTGCGGCCATACCGGCCAGCAAGCCGATCAGGGCCAGCGTCACCACGACTTCGATCAAGGTAAAACCACGTTGCGAGGCGCTCATGATCAAGGCTTCCCGACGCTGACTTGCACATTGGTGGCAGCCACCGGCCGATCGATGGACTCCGGCTGGTTCGATGATTCCATCCGGCGATCCGGTGCCTGAATGTGCATGCTGGTTTCGGTGCCGGTCGGGAACTCCATGTCCGACGGGCTCTGGTACGGCAGGTTGCGCACGATGCGAGGCGTGATCGACAACACCAGTTCCGATTTGCTGACGTTGTCCTTGTTGCTGCCGAACAACCGACCCAGGCCCGGGATGTCGCCAAGACCCGGAATCTTGTTGCCAGTGGCGCCATGGTCATTGCGCATCAGGCCGGCGAGGATCTGGGTTTCGCCGTCATGCAGACGCAGGGTGGTCTGGGCGTTGCGGGTATCGACCTGAACCGGGATCGTGCCCTGCCGGGTCGGTTCCAGCGGCGTTGCGTTACTGACTTCCAGGGCGATCTTGATCGCCACTTCGTTGTTCAGGTGCACGGTCGGTTGCACTTCCAGCTTCAGACCGACGTCCAGGTAAGTGACGCTTTCGGTGATCACCGGGCCTTGGGTCGACGGCACCGACGTGGCACTGATGATCGGCACACGCTGACCGATGTGGATACGCGCCTGCTCGCGGTTGCTGACACGAATCACCGGGCTGGCCAGGGTGTTGATGTCGTTGTCCTGGGCGTTGATCTTGAGCTGGGGCGATGGATTGATGGTGATCCGGCTCGAGTCGATACCTTTCAATTGGTTGAGCAGCGACACCGGCGAACCGTCGCTGTTGACCACGCCAAAGGTGTTCGGCCATTGCAGGCCGAGGTCGAGAATCCGCTGGGTGGCAACTTCCATCACCTCCACTTCCAGCACCACCTCAGGGTTGGACTGGTCTTGCGATTGCAGGAGCTTTTCCGCCATGCGGATGGCGTCTTCGGTGTCGCGCATGGTCAGGGTGTTGAGGCGCTCGTCGACAAACACATCGCGGGTCTTGAGCATGGTCTTGATCATGTTCAGTGCGGTGTTGGCATCGATGCTGGTCAGGTAGAACGTGCGCATCACCAGCTCCTGGTAATCCTTGAGCTTTTGCGGCGAGTCCGGGTAGATCAGCAAGGTGTTTTCGTTCACCACTTTCTGGTGCAGCTGGTTCTGTTGCAGCAGCAGTTCCACGGCGTCTTCGATGCGCACGTCACGCACGAAGATCGTGGCTTTCATGTCCGGGCGCAGGTCTTTGTCGAAGATGAAATTCAGGCCGGCGACCTGGGACAGCACTTCGAAAATGGTCTTCAGATTGGCGTCGCGAAACTCCAGGGTCACGGGCCGTTCCAGGCGTGTGCGCAGCTGTGGATACGGAATCACGTTGCGGCTCTGGACCAGGCGAATGTTGCTTTGCAGTTCAAGTGCGCCGTCGTTTTTAGGGTCCAGTTCGAGAATCTGTTTGACCTGGCGGTCGGCCCCGTAGATGTCGCCGCGACGCAGGTCGCCACGGGCCAGCTCGAGTTTTTCATCCAGGCTGCGCATGTAATCGAGTTGGCGCATGGCGTCCTGGGCACGACGGTTGTTCGGCTCGATGGTCAACACCCGGCTGTAGTTGACGCGTGCGGCGGAAAAGTCCCGATGCGCACGATCCGTATCGGCCTCGGTCAACAGCGCGGTAATTGCCTTGGCGTGGGCGGTATTCAGGGCCAGATGCAGTTCAGTATCACGAGGATTTTCCCGCAGCCCTTCTTCGATACGCGCCAGGCCGGCTTCGTATTGTCCTTGCTCGATCAGCTCGGACGCTTCCTTGTTGGCGATCCGCGCGGAACTGCACGCGGCCAGCCCTGCGCAGAGGCAGGCAAGGCTCATCAGCAAACGGCATCTGTTCATGGCGCGCTCCCCACAGACAAGGTCTGGGACACATGCAAAGGCAGGTAGATGAAGCTCAGTTCCACATCGGAAATGCCCTCGATCCGCCAGGTTTCGTCGATTACATCCCCTTTGCGCACGACGTATATTTTTTCGCCGTTCTGCAAAAACACTTGCAGGTCAGAACGGTCATCCAGCCTCCCGACAAACTGGAAAGGCATCGGCGGTACGCTGGGGACCTGCACCACCGGGGTCACGTTGATGGGTTGTTCGATGACGCTGGCGAGGGTCGGCGCCGCCTTCCAGCTGCGGGCGGCGAACAAGTCGCCGGCCGGGCTCAAGTCCTTCACCACTGCCGGCTTGGCAGTGGCCGGCGCGGCAGGCAGCGCACCCCGGGTTTTGTTTTTGCTCGCGGTCGGCAAGGTGGCAACGGCCGCATCGCCCTCGTCGACCGGCATCAAGTAATCCGGCAACCAGGCCAGCGCCGCCGCAACACCGAAGAACCCCATCCAGCCCACTACGCGCTTGATATTCATCATGACCTCGACAGGTAAAGGGTCATGCGGATCCGCCCGGTCAGGTCGGTGTCGGCGATTTTCTTGCGCTGGAACTCCACGTCCTCCACCACCACCGCCGGCAACTGGCCGAGCAAGGCATGCAGGAAGCGCCGCAGTTGCGGGTAGCTGCCGCGCACCGGCAGCAGAATCTGATAGCGGGCCAGATGGGTTTTAGGGTCGATGCCCAAGGCATATTCACCGCGCGCCAGGGTGATGTGTTCCTGGGCCGCCAGCGCGTAGATCTTGTCGATGGCGACGGTAGCCTGAGGTTGCGAAGGCAGCTTGCTGCGGAAGTCGTCGAGCTGACGTTGCGGCACCACCGGGGCGGCGACGCTACCGTCTTCCACCCTGGCCAGGTACTCGCCGGCGTCGCGGGTCTGCTGGCTGAGCTGTTGCAGCGACTGCCAGTCCGGCACCAGACCCGCCAGACCATAGACCAACGCCAGCGCCAGCATTGCCAGCCCCGCCAGACCGGGAATGCCCAGGCCTTGCAGGTATTCGTGGACGATCAATCTAGGGATTCGCATCGCCAATCTCCCAGGTAGCCGACAAGTTGAATTGCACCGGATGCTCCGGCACGTTGGCCACGATTTCGTGGCTGAGCAGCGACACATCGGACAGCTCGTCGCTGGCTTCGAGGTTGCGGTGGAAGTCGAGCATGGCGTCGAGGTCTTTCGCCTCGGCGCTGATCCTGAGCTGACCCTTGCGGGCATCGGGTGTCAGGGTCAGCAAGGCGATGTTGTCGCGAGGCATGGCTTCGAGCAGGGCAAACAGACTCTCCCAAGGCCGACGCAGTTGCTGCGAGACCTTGCGCATCTCGGCGAGGTTTTGCGCCTGCTCGCGGGTTTCTGCCGGCGTCAGGCTGACCTTGGTGCCGTTGTCGCCGGTGAGGACGCGCTGGGCGGTTTGCAGATGGCCCTGTTGTTGCGCGGTTTCGTCACTGAGGTGCTGCTGAACGAGGATGCAACCCAGCACCAGCACCATGCCCACGGCCAACAGGCTCCAGCCCAGGGGGCCCGAGCGGCGGCGCGGCTGAAAGTCGAGGTTCAGGGCGCGCATCTCAGGCCACCGCCCGGGACATGACGTACAGGCAATCGCGTACGGGTGTCCGGCCTTCTTCAAGGGTACGCAAATGTACCTCGGGTACATCGGGCTGCACGTCGATGCGCGCAGGGGCATGCAGGTAGACGTTCAGCGGCCGCTCGCTGGTGGAAGCCTGCAACTGGCTTTCGCGGCCGATCAGCGCGGTCAGTGCGGCGTCGCTGTCGCTGCTGCCCACCGAACGCACCGAGGCCCAGCGGCCTTCCCGGGCCAGCAGCAACACGCTGCGCACCGGTTCGGCGACCACGAACAGGAAGTCGCCGGCATCGAAGCTTCTATCGAAGTGATTGAACGCCGCCATCAGGTACGGCTGCACCGAACGCAAGCGCAGGCCACGGGCGCTGACCAGTGTGCGCAGGCGCGTGAGCAAGTCTTGCGGCAGCGCGCTGGCGATCCGGTCATACCCCGCCGGTTCTGCCGAAAGCACCAGGCTCCAGGGCTGAGCCGGTGCACCGTAAAGGTCTTCAAGGCACAGCTGGGCAAAGCCGCGTAATTCGTCGGGGCTGCTGATCTGTTCGCTCCAGGGCACCAGGCAGAAGCGGCTGAAGTGCCCGGAAATCACCACGCTCAACTCGGCACCGGAACGGGTGTGGTCGGCCAGCAAGTGGTCAAGGGTATCCAGCGCCACGGCCCAGGCATGGAAGCCTTCGTCGATAAAACCGACGCTGCCCAGCCACAGGGTTTCCCTGCCACGGCGCTGGCCGAGGCCGACACCACTGGCGCCGAGCACGGCGACAAAACGATCACGAGACAAAAGTGACACGATTGATCTCCTCGAGCGTGGTCCGCCCATCTGCAACCAGTTCCAGCGCCGACTCGCGCAGCAGGCGCAAGCCACGTTTGCACGCATGGGCCTTGATTTTCGAAATCGGTTGGCGCTCGACGATCATCTGCCGTAGCTCGTCGTCCAGGTGCAGCAGCTCGGCAATCGCCGTGCGCCCGCGGTAGCCGGTGCCCCGGCAATGGCCGCAACCCTTGCCGTGAACGAAGCGGTACTGATCGACGTTATGCGGATCGAGCCCCGAGGCGCGCAGTTCGTCGTCGGTCGGGTGACTCGGCGCGCTGCACGTGGTGCAGACCAGGCGGATCAAACGCTGGGCCAGCACGGCATTGAGCGCGGAGACGAGGCTGTAAGGGTCGATTTCCATCTGGGTGAACCGGCCGATCACGTCGAACACGTTGTTGGCGTGGATGGTGGTGAACACCAGGTGCCCGGTGAGCGCCGATTGCACGGCGATCTGGGCGGTGTCGGGGTCGCGGATTTCACCGACCATGATCTTGTCCGGATCGTGGCGCAGGATCGAGCGCAGCCCCCGGGCGAAGGTCAGGCCTTTCTTCTCGTTGACCGGAATTTGCAACACGCCCGGCAATTGATATTCCACCGGGTCTTCAATGGTGATGATCTTGTCCACGCCGTGGTTGATCTCGGTGATCATCGCGTAGAGCGTGGTGGTTTTGCCGCTGCCGGTGGGACCGGTCACCAGCACCATGCCGTAGGGTTCGGCGGCCAGCCGGCGCAGTTGGCGCAGGGTCTCGTCTTCAAAGCCCAGCGCTTGCAACTGCACGCCGCAGACCTTGTCCGCCAGGTCTTGCTTGTCGAGCACCCGCAGCACCGCGTCTTCACCGAAGATGCTCGGCATGATCGACACCCGGAAGTCGATCTGCCGACCACTGATGCCGATCTTGAAGCGACCGTCCTGGGGCACGCGTTTCTCGCCGATGTCCAGTTCGGCCATGACCTTGACCCGGGAAATCACTTGTTCGGCAAACTCGCTGCCCTGGATCTTGCTGATGTTGTTGAGCACGCCGTCGATGCGGTACTTGATCACCAGACCGCTGCCGGTGGTGCCCAGATGAATGTCGCTGGCATGCATTTTCAGCGCGTCGTACAGGGTCGAGTTGACCAGTTTGACGACGACGCTGGCGTCTTCGCTGATGCTGGTCAGGGACAGGCTTTGCAGGGTATCGATTTCGATGTTGGCTTCAGCCTGAGCGTTGAGCGACTCCACCGCATGGAAGCTTTCTTCGTGGCGCGCCAGATAGGCCTTCAGGTCGTCGGCATGCACCAGGTACAGCGGCGCGCCGTGCAGGCAGTCATCGATCCAGGCCAGGCGCGAAGTATCGAAAGGGTCGGCAAACACGCCAATGACCGCCTCGTCGTGACGCAGCAGGATGAATTCGCGCTTGAGGCATTGGGCCAGGGTGACCCGGTCGAACACCGGGGTGGCCTTGAACAGGCTGTCGGTGTCGAGCACCGGGTAATGCAAGGTGGCGCCGAGACACTGGATGAAGGGCATGGGAGCCAGTTCGCACAGCGTCCCGAGGGCTTCGAGCATCCGCTCGCCGGAACTGGCGGCCAGTGATCGTGCCTGGGAGAGTTGCTCACTGGAAAAGCGAGACGGTACACATTCCAACTGCGCCGGTTCGACGGCAAGGGATAGACGGTCCATGACTTGCTCTCCAACGCCGGGGGCTTTGAGCCCTGTCGACGCGGCGAGCAATTACGGCGGTTACCGGAACGGCTTGTCGCGCCACTACTCCCCGGTGAGCAATTGTTCGTCGTCCGGTGCCATGGAGGTCGATGAACTTCGTCGACGATCCGCCAGCACCCAACTGCCGTCGTACAACTGCAGCGGGAAACTCTCGGTCCTGCTCTGGCGTCGTTCGACAAAACCTTCGGATGTGCTCACGCCGGCTTTGGGTTCGCGCTCCATTCCCAGAAGGTCACAGACTGCACGGGCCAGTTCCGCCAATGGAAACGGCTTGAACAGGATATGGCTGACTCCCAGTTGCCGGGCCCGCTCACAGACTTCAGCGGTTGGGTGCCCGGTAATCAGCACAAAATGACAGTTCCTGTTCTGGCGGACGGCATCGAGCACCTCAAAGCCTTCCATATCGGGCAAGCGGTAATCGAACACCATCACATCGGGTGCAAACTGTTCGGCTTCGCCGATTCCCGTCGCACCGTCATGTGCAATCCGGACGTCCAGCGCTTGCGCCTGAAGGTAATCCTTGAGGTTTTGTGCAAGCAGCTGTTCGTCTTCGACAACCAGTACTTTGTTCAACAAGGTGGACTCCTTGAACCGCAGGTCCGATTTCCGAACCTGGCAGAGTGCGCGCCTTACTGAGGCTAACGCACACTTCATGCCAGGCTGAGTGGCGGTTGTATTACCGCTGCATGTAGTTGATTTCCATGGAAAAGCCTTTTCGCTCAGACACCCCGTCCCCCAAAGGCGGGGAAGCGTACGAATGTGCGTTGAAGCTTTTCCCCATTATTGGGGGGGAACCTTCAATCATCGTCAATCCGTTCGATTCGATGGCGCGATCTAAGCTGTGCCAGAACCTCAAGACGAACACGGGCCTGTTGCTGCCGGACAAGGTAGGCCCGAACCCAGTCAAGTCCCTGTTGCTCTGAGACATCGGCCCCCTCCAAGTGGTTCTGCACACTAATCAAGTGCCAGCCCAGCGGTGTGCGAACAGGCTCGCTGACCCCGCCGGGCGCCAGGGCAAAAGCTGCCGCTTCGAACTCAGGCAGCATACGCCCACGAGGAAAATAGCCCAGGTTTCCGCCTTGGCTTGCGGAAGCATCCTCGGACCCGGTCCGTGCCACGTCGGCAAAGTCGGCGCCCTGGCTGATTTTCACTTGCATCTCCACTAAGCGTAGCCGCGCCGCTTCGACTGTGGTGGTATCGGCGCCCTGAGGGACTTTGATCAGGATGTGCCGCGCCTGCACTTCTTCGGGCCGAGTCATTTCGGCACGGTGTTCTTCGTAAAACGCGCGGACCTGCTTTTCGTCCGGCCCGCTCACTTGGGTCAGCTCGGCAAACACCTGCTGCGCCGCGAGCTCACGGCGGGTGTATTCGGCAAAACCGGCTTCGTCGAAACCGGCGTCTTCCAGGCGACGAGCAAATTTTTCGGCACCGCCGATGGCTTGCCGGGTCTGTTCAACCTGGCGTTGCACCGTGGCGTCGCTGATCACCACCCCGCGCTTGAGCGCTTCCTGCCACAGCACCTCACGGTCGATCAACGCGTCCAGCGCCTTCTGGCGCAATTGCTTGTAAGCCTTGGGATTGCGAATGCTGCCCAGCGCCCGGCCCTGATCCTCCAGATACTCGGCGAAATAACGCTCGAGGCGGAACTCGGAAATTTCCTCGCCATTGACCCGCGCGGCAGCCGGGCCATTGCTGGCGAATGCCACGGGCACCCACATCGATATCAGGATCAGCAGAGTCTTGAGCTTCATGATCGAGGCCTCCGGTCAGGGTGTCGCGGCAATCGGTTTGTAAGGGGCAACCAGGTAGAAGCGCTGGTCGGGCAGGTCCACGGTGACGATATGCGCGCCGCTCAACCCCAGGCGTCGGCCCGGGCCGAAGCTGATCAGCGGGGTCAGCCCGGTATCGAAGTCATGCAGGCCTTCCAGCGCATTGATCAGCTTTTCGCGGCTGGCGTCACGCCCGGCCTGTTTCATGCCTTCGCTGAACAACAGCATCGAGCTGAACGCGCCGACTTGCAGCACCGCATGCTGGCCGCCGAGCCCCTGCTGCTCACGCACCTGGGTCAGGGCCAGGCGCCCGGCCAGCGTCCAGTCACTGGGCACGAACGGATAGGACAGGAACACCCGGCGGGAAAAACCGCTGGGCACCTGCAACAGGTCGCCGGCCACCTGATTCGACGTGGCAAACAGGTAAGGCACCTGCCCTGCTGTCTGCAAGCGTTCGGCAAGGCGGCTGAAACCACCGCCGCTGCCCAGGTAAAACACCGAGCGCGAGCCCAGCGGCAGTTCGTCTTGCATCGGCTCGTAGGCTTGCAGACTGACGTTTTGCCAGGCGCGATCTTGCAGATACCGGCTGAGGTTCTGCGCCGCCAGTCGCTGGCCGGGCTCATCCGGATAGGCGATGAGCGTCGGTCCCTGAAGCACACGCAAGCTGCCGGTGGCGTAATCGGCCAGGGCGATCAGTTGTTCACGCAAGCCCGGCAGTGGTTCGAAAATTTGCCGACTGCTCTGGGCCGTGCCTTGCAGGGAAAGCGGGCCGATCAGCGGAATGCCGGCCCGTTCCAGGCGCGTGACCAATTGCGTGTCGAGTGCCGGCACCAGTGGCGCGATCAGGGCGAACACTTGTTCCTGCTCGATCAGCCAGTCCAGCGCCTGCTCGGCACTGGCACGGTCCGGGCCCGGATCGAGGATGGTCAGGCGCAACTGCCGGCCATGAATCCCGCCGGCCTGGTTGATTCGCGCCACGCTGCCGTTGAGCACCGCCGCCACCGTCGCACCCTCCTCGGCCAACGCTCCCTGGCTGGGCAACAGCGTGCCCAGATGCAGGCTGTCCGGCGTCAGGCCAGGATCGCGCTCATCGGCCAGGCGTTTGAGGTAGGCCGTAAGGTTGCGCTGATCATTCATCGACAGCACGAACCGTGGCATCGCCGGGTCGAGACGATTGTTGCCGGGATCGCGCCCTTCCTGGATCGCCCGCGCCAACGTGCCTTCGGTGTACGCCGGATAATTGCGCCCATTGATCTGCTGCTGGCCGTAGGTGCTGGTCAGCCGCGACCAGCTCAGGTCAGGCGGTCGCACCCCGCCTTCGGGACGGCCGAGGCCATCGGTGCCGTGACAATTGGCGCACGGCAGGCTGGTGGCCGGCAGCATCATGCCCGCCGCCCCGACCCGCGCCATGATCGGCTCACCGCTGTTGGACACGCCCTCGCGATACAGCCGCTTCCCGGCACTTTCGTTGGGGTTCAAGGGCAACGCGCCGGCAGCGAAATGCACGCCACCGATCAGCAGCAAGCCAAGGATAAGGGCTGTTTTCATGGCGCAGGCTCAGCGGCCGGCCACAGGCATTGTCAGCAACTGCAAGCGCTGGGCAATGGCGGCGGCCGGGGCATCGGGACGGATTTTGCTCCAGCGCTTGTTGGCCACGTCACCCACGATCAGTTGGGTGGAATGTTGCTCGGGGGTCGGCACGATCTGACCGATGCGTCCGAGCACCAGGTCCATTTGCGCCTTGTCACCGGTGAGAAAAAGCCAGTGGGGCCCATCGACGCCCTGTTTCAAGGTGTAAGCCTTGAGTACCGCCGGGGTGTCCCGCAGCGGATCACTGGTAAGGGAGATAAAGGTGATGCCGTCCGCCTTGTCGCCCAGCAACTCACGCACTTCCTTGAGCTTGCGGGTGATCAGCGGGCAGGCATCATCGCAACGGGTGAAAATCACGTTCAGCAGCACGACGCGGTTTTGCAAGGCATCGCTGTAGAAACGCAGGGTTTCGCCGTTCTGGTCCTGCAACGGTGTGTCGGTGAACCAGGTTTTCGCATCCCGCGTACCGCTTGCAGGTTGTGCGGCAGCCACCGCAGGCGCAGGTTCTTCGTGGCCTTCGTGGGCGAACGCCATCGCGCTGAAAATCCAGAAGCACACCATCAGGGTGACCCAGTCGAGGGTTCTCATGGCTGATGCTCCATGGCGATGGCGGTGTGCTTGGCGTGCGCGTTGCGCTGGCCGCTGAGTTTTTCCACTTCACGGGTCAGCACGACCGGGTCGGTGAAGCCGTAATAGCGCGTCCAGTGGCGGCTATTGCCGTCGCCGACGAGGATCAGCGGTTGATGGTTTTTGAAGTCACCGCTGAAGTTGCCGAGGCCCTTGAGGGTGGCGTTGATCGATTGCGAACTGCCGGTCAGCCAGCTCCAGCCCGGACCGTTCTGGAAGGCGCGGGCGTAGTCGTTCAGACGCTTGGCGTCATCGCGCTGCGGGTCGATGCTGATCGACACCAGTTGCACCTCGGCGCCCACCCGCGCACCCAGCTGTTTCTGCACTTTGCCCATGATCGACGACACCACCGGGCACACCGTGGTGCAGCTGGTGTAGATGAAACTCATGACCACGATTTTGTTGTCCACCAGGTCTTTTTCCAGACGCACCGGCTGACCGTTCTGGTCCACCAGCGCCACGTCGGCGAATTTGACCTGGGCACTTTCCGAGCTGGCGTCTTTGGCCGGCATGTCGTGACCGGCGTGTTCATCCGCCGAGTGTGCCAGGGCTTGCCCGATACCGGCGGCCAACAGGCAGAACGTCAGCAGTCCACGGTGTGCGAATCGGTTCATGTCGATTTCCTCTTCAGTGGGCATCGCCGGGCAGGACCCGAACGCTGGCAAAAGTCTTGTTGTCGAAACTCGCGCCCAGGGATGCGGCGCGCACATGCAGGTACCAGGCGCCCTGCTGGTCGAGGTTCACTGGCGCTTCATAGACCCCGTTGCCGATCTCAAGGGCGGCGACTGCCCGGGCGCGCGAAGTCGGGGCGCGGAAGTAGCGCACCTGAACATCCTTCAGGCCACTGCGCTGTGCCTTCTGCTGGCCTTGAACGATGCGGAAGCGCACGGTGTAAGGACGGTCGAGGACAGCGGTGGACGTGTCGAGCATGAATTCGACTGTCGGTGCGCCGGGGAGCTTGGCAAGGCGTGTATCCGGCTCAACCAGTGCGGTGAAGCAGTGGATGATGTTTGGCTGATTCAGCAGAAACGCCACATCGAACCGGCCTGCGTCTGGCAGCCTGATACGCGCGCTGTACAGCCCCGGCTCGACTTCGCGCAGGCTGCGGTCGATGACCAGGGCCGCCCGCGCCACCTGCCCGCGATTGGGGTAACCGGACATCGGCGCGTTCATGCCTTCGGCGTAGAAATAAGTGGTGTTGTCCACCGGATTGACCACGAACACTGCGTTGTCATCACGCGACACCGCGAGACTCGAAGCCAGGGGCAAATCGCCGGCCAGTCGTGGCGCCTGCGGCCCGGCTTCGAAGCCTTGGCTGATCGGCACGCGGCCCTCGCCCAGCGACGACAGGTTGATCATGGTGACTTTGGCCGAGGCCAGGCCGCGCACGTAGGCGTAGGCCTTGGTGAACACCACCTGGTAGGGTTCGGCGGATACGTCCAGCTCATGGATCAGCGCGTCGGTGGCGGCGTCGATCACGGCAGCCTGGTTCTCCAGCGTGTTGAGCACGATGCCGAAACGACCGTCTGCGCTGAAACCCATCGGGCCCAGGCCCTGCCTGGTTTTGATCACCCGGCGCACATCAAGGCTGGCGCCATCGACCACGGTGACGGTGCCGTCCTTGCCGTCAGCGACATACACGGCCTGGGACAGCGGCGAATAGACCACCGACAGCGGGTTGGAGCCGGTTTGAAGTTTTTTGCTGATGGTCAGGCTGGCGATGTCGATGATGCTCAGCGTTCCGTCGTCACGGTTGCTGACGAAGGCGAAACGGCTGTCCGTGCTGAAGGCAATTTCGTGGTGCCCGCTACCAGTGGCCAGGTGCTTCAGGGCCTTCAGGCTCTGGGGGTCGATCACCGTGACCCCGGACTCCTCAGCCTTCGATGCGTTATTGCCGACCCACAGCAGGCGCTCGTCCGGTTGCAATGCCACGCGCACCGGGTGGCTGCCGGCGGTGACCGAGTCGATCAACTTGAATTGCTCGCTGTCGATCACCGCCACTTCGCCGGCAGTGGGCATGGAGATGAACACACGTTTGTTGTCTCGGGTGGTGACCCAATCCATTGGCGGTTGCTTGAGATCGATGCGCGCCATGGTGCTGGTGATGCCACCCACCGAAACCGAAGGATCGACCACCGAAACGCTGGCGTCGCGGTTCATCACCAAAAGGAAATAACTGTTGAGGTCGAGCAGCGGCCGCGCGCCGATGCTGGATTTGAGGAAGACCCCGACCCGGGATTTGCAGCTCTGCTCCCGGCCCTGGGCCTGATCGGCGGCGACGGTTTCCGGGTCCAGCCAGGCACCGGGATTGACGCCCGACAGCGGTTGACCCGACGCACTGTCACTGACCCGGAAGCGTACGTCGGCAAATTCGCCTTCGCGCAACACGCCGTCCTCGGCCAATGGCCGTACTTCCAGCGCGACCGACACGCCATCGCGCTGCAGCGTCTGGCCACTCCAGGTGTCCGGCAGCGCCACTTCGGTGAGCAGGGTCTGCGGTGTCGTGCGCCAGACGCCGAGCCAGACCAGCGCTATTGCGACAATCAACACACCGCTGGCGACCTTGATGGTTCTATTCATAACGCATCTCCCCTCAGTTACGCGTCACACCGGTCCTGTGGCGAGGGAGCCTGCTCCCTTGCCACACTATGTCTCGCAACTACGGCGTCGGTGCCGGTTCGGGTTCGTTGGTCACTCGCAGCAATCCCCACAACCCGGCGGTGTTGCCGTAGGCGGCGTAATCGCGGAACAGGTAATCGCCCGGTATCGCGTTGCTGCCCCCGGCGCTCGGGTGCATGAAGCTGAAGTGCGCCGCTGGCAGGATGCTTTCGTGGGCGCCGATGTACATCGACATCGGGTTGTAGCCGAACCGCACCGAACCCACGCCCGGCGAACTCATCGGGTAACCCCCGGTGTCGCTCTTCTCCGACTGGAACGGGTTGACCGACCAGACGTGCCCGTCGAGCTGGAAGGTCGTGCCGCGGCTGCCACCGGTAGGCATCAGGATGTGCGTGCGGAACGGTTGCCCCGGTTTCACATACAGCACCGGTGTCTGCGGATCGCCCCCCACCAGCGCATTGCTGTAGGCCATGTGGGCGTTGGGCACGTCACCATAACCATGGCCGTCGGCGTGACCGAACGGCGCATCCGGTGGCAGGCCGAAGCGGAACCACATTGGCTCGGTCTTGTAGTTGATGGCCATGCTGGAATTGTCCTGCGGATCGGTCGGAACCCCGGCCTCCGAGGCAATGCCTTCCACCGGACGCCCATTGGCCCAGCGCATATTCAATGCCTTCTGCCAGACCATCGCAAAGTCGCGGTAGGTAGTCTGTGCGGGCGCAGTGACGGTCGCGTTCACCTTGCGCGCATCCTCAACCCAGGTGGCGCCGACCGGCAGGACGCTCATTGCACCTCCCAGGCCTTTTTGCGGCTGCTTGATCACATCTGCCGGAGTGAAATTCAACCCGCCAAATTCCACTGCCGTAGCGTTGATGTTGTCGACACTGCGACCCAGCTGCGTGATCGGCTTGCCTTCACGTTCCAGGTGCCCGGCGTAGTACTGATAGGTACGCGTCGGGTACGCACCAACGGTGCCGACGCGTGGTGGCACGGTCTGGATCGGGTTGGTGCCGACGTTGGTGCCGTCGGACTTGGTGATGTCGTACGCCAACAGCTGCGCGTGCAGACCGACATGGCTGGACGGCCGCATCAGGTTGTTGCTGAAGGTGGTAGAGCCTTCGCCATTGTTGCGGTCTCGCTTGACCATGCCCATCACCGACGCCGTCTGGGTCAGGTCTGGCATGACCAGGGGCAGACGGTTTTCCAGGGTGATGTTGATGCAGTCCCCTGCCGTCGCGCGCAGCACCAGCGGTTCGACAGGCACACCGGGGTTGAGCTTTCCGGTGATCGGGTCAAGGTCGCCCTTGCGCACATAGAGGATTGCCGTCGGGTCATGCAACGGCCCGTTTTGCCCGCCGATGGTGAAGGTCGTTCCGTCTTCGGGGTCGTTCACTGTCACCTGAGGAATGCTCACTGGGCGTGAGTTGAACACCAGGGTGCCGCCTGCCGGGTTCAACGCCCCACCGACGTGTTGAGCGAGCCCGGCCGGATCGCCGATGGTCAGGCCCAGCGGGTTGCCGAGAATATCGTTCGCCAGTGCCGCGACCACTTCATACTTGCGTTGCACAGTTGGCCGTGTACCGATGCCGTTGGGGTTGGCGCTGTACCGTGGGCAGGAACCTTCGAACGCCACTGTGTTGCGCATCCCGGCCGGTTTCGGGTTGTTCGGCAGCGCGAACAGATCGCTGCGCTGGGCCGTGTAGTTGCGCATCACGCCCCAGATCCCGCTCCAATAGCCTTCCAGAGAAGCGTCCATCGAGTACAGGTAATCACCTGTGGTCGCCGCCGAACTGGAGAGCATCGAGACGGGCGCGATGAAGCCCATCTGCTCGGAGATCCCGATCATCTGCGACGAGCGCCAGCCGGAGTTGGAGCTGTTGCCAAATCCCGAGCCGCTTTGCAGCCACTTCACGCCGTGCAGGGTCACGTTGTGCTCTTCTTCGTGGCCACCGGCATGCACCCGCAGCCGCACGTTGTCACCGGTGTAGGTGCGCAGCATTGGGGTAAACGGATCGCCCGGTTCGGCGCCGCCACGGTTGATGTGCGGCGGGAACTGAGTGGTGCCGCCGGTCGGGCCGGTGGCAGCGGTAATCAGGTCCGGTGCCAGGTTCATCGCCGGGATCGCACGGTCGGTGCGGCTTTGCATGGCATACGCCAGGTCGCCACCGAGGCCGTCCGCCTGCATGCCGCGCTTGCCGTCCGGGCCGACCTTGTTCGGGTCATACACTCGCAGGGCCAGTGGTTCGTTGCGGTAATTGACCACAAACATGCCCGGGTCATCGACCGAGATGGCTTGTGGGCAAGGCCGGCTTGGACAGCCTGGCATCAAGCCCCCACGGGCTTCGACCACCTGCTCAAGCAGCGTCTCGGCTTCCTTGCGCACCGGCGGGTTGATCGCGTAGCGGAAACTGTCCGCGGTGGCCGGGAACGCTTGCGGGTTCGGCACGCCATTCGGGCCGGCGCCGACGTACACACCGGCTTCATAGGCGTGCTGGAAGTCGCTGTATTCGAGGAAGAACTCGCGGAAACTGTCGTTCTTGCCATCGCCGTCCAGGTCGCCGGTGGACACCACCGCTTGCCACGACGTCGGCCCGCCATCCTGCCGCGCGCCGCTGTACAACGGCTCGCCGGTTTCGGCGTGGAACCAGGTGGAACCGGCCGGTTCAGCCAGCACGGTGGCGTACAGTCCAATCTGTTGGTGAGTCGATGGGCCGAGGTGGTCGTGGGTGAAGATGGTCCCCAGCCCACGGTCGACCCCTTTGGCGTTCACCACCGGATCGACAAACCAGCGCTGCATCGCCGTGCGCGCACCGACCCAGTCAGCCCGGCCGAACTGACCGAAGTATGGGTGGTTTTTAGCCTTCGGACAGGCAGGTGTGCCCTCACGCGGGTCGCTGCCCGTGCATTGGTTGAACTCGCGAATGGCGTGGATACGCTCCTGCACAGCACCGGGGGAAAGCACGCCGTCTTCGTAGTTCCAGCCGTTGGCCGAGCCGTCGGCGGCCGTCAGGTCCCACTTCGGCAGGTGAATGTGCTGGCCGATCACGTCGGTCGGCGTGCGCACCTGATAGTCATCCATCTCATAGATGGCCGGCACCAGGTTGGTTTGCTGGTACTGGACGCAGTCGAAGGTGTTCATGCGCATCACCAGCGGTTCTGGCGGACGCTGCTTGGTGATCACCGGCCAGGCGTCTTCCCACAGCGCCAGGATGCGCGCCTGCGGGAAGTGGTAGCCGACCTTGTTGTAGACCGCGTCGAACTGGATGTTTGCCGCTTTGTAGACGCGTGGGCGGTCGGCGGTGAAGGTCGAGGCACCGGTGTAGGACATGCCGTCGATTCGCTCGCCGCTATTGAACTCGCCAGTGCCGGCGCTGCTGGTCAGGCGTTTTTGCCGGTCGTCCATGCACGGTTCGTAGTAAGGCGCACCCGCCATCGGCAAGGCGCCGTTGGTGCGGAAGTTGCGCGCAACGATTTGGTTGCCGGGCAGTAGGGCAAAGCTCGGGTGGTCTTTTTTGGCGTGGAAGGCCATGGCAGCCTGTTCGACTTCGGTGCCCTCTTCCGGCATGTAAATCGGTTTGGCGCGGGTCACCTCCTTGGAGAAATCCAGGGATGTGGTCACGGTGTGCGCCACGCCACCGGCAGAGAACCCGTCGAGGGAGTGACGCCCCAGACCGCCATCCCAACCACCGGACTGAGCCGGGTCGAGATTCGCCCACAAGGCATTGCCACTGGTCTTCAAGGCCTGCGCCTTGGTGGCGTCGAGCATGTCCAGCGGTGGGGTCGGCGGACGTTGGCCGACCGAACTTTCCATGCCACCGATCCAGAATGGATAACCCGGGTTTTTCAGGCTGCCGTCGGCATTGCGGTTGGCCTCGCTGCGATCCACCAGTGCCAGGGAACCGATGGCTTGCGGGCCACCGTTGCCGCCATGGTGTTCACCGTCGTCTTCATCATCGTCGTCATTGCCGGCGACGAGGGTCTCGCCGATTTTAGGCACCACCGCGACTTTGCCCGGCATCGGCGCCATGGCTTTGCCCGGCAACGGCACGACCGCTGGAATCGGTGTCCCGGCAACGATCTCGCCATCGGGCAAAGCCCGGGCACCAGCGGCCGGTTTGCCGCTGCGCAGTGCGTAAGGTTCGCTGTGAAAACCGTCGGCGCCTTGCTGGGAAACTTCCAGTTTGGTGCCCTCTTCAAACACGTCGTGCACTCGCCACATGCTCCACATGCCCTGGGCGAAGTGCGGGTAGAAGTGGCAGTGATAGATCGCATCGCCCGCAACACGGTTGCGGTTGCCCGAACCGCCGTTGGCGATTTCATAGGTGTAGCCGGCCCCCGGACCGATGCCTTGGGCATCCACATAGTCGGAGTTGTCATCGTTGGGGTTGAACAGCCACTGATGACCGTGCAGGTGGAAGATGTGCTGCTCGTGACCGTTGTGGGTGTTGCGGAATTTGACGAAGTCGCCGATGTAGCTGTGGTTGACGTTGGACGGCTCGGACGGATACAGCGCCATGGTCGCCTTGACCCCGACCTGATCGGCGCTCGGCACTTGACCGGGGAGAATGCCTTCCAGACCGGCGTTGGCCGGTACGTCCACCAGCATCGCTACGTCGCCGACGGTGTGTGAACTGAGGAAAAATTCTTCATAGGCACAGGACAGGCAGTCGTGCATCGGCCCGACGCCCAGTCGGTTGGCGACCACCTCGGCGCCCATGCCGCCGGAGCCGTAGTTGATCATGAACGAGTCGCGGGTCGGCTCCAGCACGTGAGCCATGACCGGGTCTGCCCAATAGGCGGGGAATGCCTGGGTCGCAGCGGTCTCATCCTGGAACTGCGAAGCGAAATCGCGGAACGGTTCCAGCCGGTTGGGCAGCGCCGGGTTGCGCTTGCCAATGGCTTCCAGCGGATAGGTCGACGGCGGGAAGCTGCCGTCGGCGTTGCTGCCCATCACGATCGCATCGCTTTCGCTGGAGATGATTTCGTTGCCGTTGACCATGCTGATGATCGGCGTGCCGGCCTTGCCTTCACGAATCCACGGTTCGCGCTGCGGGTAGCGAGCCTGGTAATCGACAATGGGTTGACCGGCCGGGGTGCGACCGCTGCTGGCCAGGCGCATTTCCTCTTCGGTCACGGTATTGCGATAGGTGCGGCCGCCCTTGGGCACCACCACCACTTGGCCGAACAGGCCGTTGGCGACGTTGCCCGCATCGCCCTCGCCACCGAACGTTGCACCGCGGCTGCTGGCGGCGAAGGCACCTTCGCGCTCGGCGTACAAGGTGTAGGAGCGGGTTGCACCCGGCGGGATCAAGGTGTTGGCATTGCGTCCGGTAAAGGACGCGATGTCATCGATGCTGTTGACTGCCTGCATCCCGTTGACCTGGAAGCCGACGTGGCGGTCGGTGACCTGCTCATCGACTTTGAAGTTCTCTGCAGCGCCGATGTTCACCTCTCCCTCAATCTCGCCCTCCTCCCCGTTGTCGTGGCTGCCGGGATTGGCCTGGTAGGCAAGCAGGTTCTGCAGATTGATGGTCAGGCAATCACCGGCAGCCACCCGCAGCACCAAAGGGCGCGGACGCTTGTCGGGCCGCAGCGAGACTTTGCCCGGTACGGCCGCACCGCCGTGGGCCAGGGACATGTCATGGTCATCGACCACGTCTCGACGCAGGGCGAACATCATGCCGTTGGCGTTCTGTGCGCCGAGGCGGTTGAACATCAGCGGCTGATCCAGCGCCACGACATTCGCCACCAGATTGCGCTCGCAGCGCAAGGCGGCTTCGGCCATCTCGACGCCCAGCATAGACGCCATCAACAGCAGCATTTTTAACAAGGACGGAGCGTGGTGCATGCCGGTCATGATCGCGGGCCTCGCTGTGGGTGCTCACAGGGAATAATTCTCGACAAATCCCCTTGAGCAATCCGCATGCCATAAATATTGTTGTTGTTTTTCATCAGGTTACATAAACGACTTGATAACTCGGGGGATATTCCCCACCCATTCCCCACTTTCCCGCCGGGGCCACCATGCCCCAGTGTTGGGGCAAGGTTCCCCACGTTCGCCAATCACAGCGGCGCATCCACGGCCAGGCCCTGCAAGCGGCGATATTGGCGCAGCACGCTCGGCACATAACGCTGGGTTTCGGCGAACGGCGGAATCACCCCGCCCCGGCTCAGCACCGCTTGCGGGCCAGCGTTGTAGGCCGCCACGGCGAGGGCGATGTCGTTGTCGAACAGGGTCATCAGCCGCTTGAGGTATTTGGCCCCGCCCTGGATGTTGGCCTTGGGGTCGTAGACGTTGGTCACGCCCATCTCCCGGGCGGTCTCGGGCATCAATTGCATCAGCCCTCCCGCCCCTTTGGCCGACCGCGCACGGGCGTCGTAGGCGGACTCGGCCTGGATCACTGCATGCAACAGCGCCGCCGGCAATTCATTGGCCGTGGCGGCTGCCGACACCAGCTCGGCATAGGGTTGCCGGGCAATCATCTGCGGCTGTTGATCGAGGCTGACCAGTGACGATTCGGGCTCGTGAATCACCCGTTCATAGGTACGACCGGGACGGTGGACATTGGACAAAACGTAGCTGCCCTTGCTGTCCACGGAAACGAACACATCGGCCTGAGCTGTACCTGCCAGCAGCACACAGCCGAGCAGTCCAGTGGTGAGTGTTTTCATTTTTTGTCTCCCCTGACCGGCCCCGAAAAATGGGGCTAATGCCCCAATGGCCGGTAGTGAACCAGCCGTACGCAAGCACTGTGCCGAATGCGCGAAGGCCGGTAATTCAGGGGTTGCAGAAGGTAGTCCGGTGGTGAGCATGGCAATTGCATGAGCGGTATGGCGACCCTTCTGCCGACTGTGTGAGGTCATCATGAATCAGCGTCTGTGTTGTGCCCCGCTTCACTGTTCACCGCGAGCCCAGCGCGGGTTCACCCTGCTCGAACTGTTGGTGGTGCTGGTGGTGCTCGGGTTATTGGCCGGCATCGTCGCGCCGAAGTATTTCGCTCAGCTGGGTCGCTCCGAAGTGAAGGTGGCCAAGGCGCAAATCGAAGGCCTGGGCAAAGCGCTGGATTTGTACCGTCTGGAGGTCGGTCATTACCCATCGACCGAACAGGGGTTGCAGGCGCTGGTCACCGCGCCCAGCGACGAGACCCGTTGGACCGGCCCGTACCTGCAGAAAAAATTGCCGCAGGATCCTTGGGGCCGTAATTACACCTATCGCTACCCCGGCGAAAACGGCGAATACGATCTGCTGTCCATGGGCAAGGACGGCCAGCCCGGCGGTGAAGGCGAAAACGCCGAAGTCACCAGTTGGCAATGACGGGAGGCAACCATGCGCTTTCATCTCAAGGCAGTCGGCAAGGCTGGCGTGGTCGCGATGACCATCGAGGCCCAAGGCGACAGCGAAGCCCGGCGCATGGTCGAGGACCAGGGGCTGCGAGTGGTCAGCCTGCACGCCGAGCGCCATTGGCGCGCGTTGCGATTGCACAAGCGCGAGACCTTCAACCTGGTGTTGTTCAGCCAGGAACTGACCACGTTGCTCAATGCGGGCCTGCCGTTGATCGATGCGCTGGAAAGTCTCGCGGAAAAAGAAACCGCGCCACAGGCCCGCAAGACCTTGAGCGAACTGGTGCGCCTGCTGTACGAGGGCAAATCGTTTTCCCAGGCGTTGGCTCAGTTGTCGGCAGTGTTCCCTCCTCTCTATGTTGCGCTGGTGCAGTCCAGCGAGAAGACCGGCGCCGTGGGCGATGCCCTGGGCCGTTACGTCAGCTATCGCCAGCGCATGGACGAGGTTCGACAGAAGATCGTCAGCGCGTCGATCTACCCCATGCTGTTGCTGGTGGTGGGCGGTGGCGTGGTGTTGTTTCTGATGGGCTATGTGGTGCCGCGCTTCAGCCTGGTGTTCGAAGGGCTGGGCAACAACCTGCCGTGGCTGTCGCAAGTGCTGATGAGCAGCGGAATGTTCCTGCATGCTCATCAGGGCGAATTCTTCGGCACATTGGCGGCAATCGTCGTCGCCCTCGCCTTCCTCCAGCGCCAACCGGCCTTTCGCCGGGGTGTGGACCGGGTGATCGAAAAACTCCCGGCGGTCCATCAACGCATCTTCATGTACGAACTGGCGCGTTTCTACCGCTCGCTGGGGATTCTGCTGCAGGGCGGCATCCCCCTTGTCACGGCCATGGGCATGGTCCGCGGCCTGCTCACCGTCGCCTCCCGCGTGCGCCTCGACCAGGCCTGCGAACGGGTGCGCGAAGGCCAATCGCTGTCCGCCGCGCTGGAGCTCAATCACCTCGTCACTCCGGTATCCCTGCGCTTGCTGCGCGCCGGCGAGCAGTCCGGCAACCTCGGGCAGATGATGGAGCGCAGCGCCGATTTCTACGACGAAGAAATCAGCCGCTGGATCGAATGGTTCGTGCGGTTGTTTGAACCCTTGCTCATGACCTTCATCGGTCTGCTGATCGGGGTCATCGTGATCCTGATGTACATCCCGATTTTCGAGCTGGCCTCAAGCATTCACTAGCCCCGGGAGCAGGACCGGGTTGTACCGCTCATCGCTCGTCGACGGTGCAACTGAATAAATCTGGACGTTGCGGTGTTCACCCACTGAATCGAGCAGCACGTTGCATTGTTCATCAACGCTCCAATCTGAATAAGAAGACGGAGAACGACATGCACATCAACAAGCTTTTACTGGCAGTAGCGATTGGCGCAGTTTTGTCGGCGTCGACCGTATTGATTCCGGACAGCCTGTCCGGAGTATCGAGCGCACAGGCCAAGGACGGCGGGAGTGGTGGCGGCGGTGGTGGCGGTGGTGGTGGCAGCGGTGGCGGTGGTGGTGGCAGCGGTGGCGGTGGCGGCGGCAGCGGTGGCGGTGGCGGTGGTCACGGCGGCTCTGGCGGTGGCCACGGCGGAAGCGGGGGCGGCGGCAACAGCGGCGGCCATGGTGGAAGCGGCAGCGGCGGCAACAGCGGCAACGGTCACAGCGGCAGTGATCATGGTTCGGGACACTCTGGCAATACGGCCTCATCCGGCCGCAATGGCACCCATGCCGAGCCGGGAGACGATCACGGCGTTCATCACGCGGGTGAAATTGGCCATAACCGTGGCGTTCATCATGCCGGCGAAATTGGCGATGACCACGGCGTTCACCGCTCCGGTGAAATTGGTGATGACCATGGAGTTCATCGTGCTGGCGAGATCGGCGATGACCATGGCGTGCATGTCGGTGGCGAGCCGGGGGATGACAAAAGGTCCTGACCGCCATTGAGAAAAGGTTCACCACAAATCCCTGTGGGAGCCGGGCATGCCCGGCTCCCACAGGGAGTGTGTGAACCGTCCTTCTACAGACCACCCTCGGTCTGATCCAGCCGCTCACGCAAAAACTCGACCAACGCCTGCACCGGTCGCGAACTCTGGCGATGCTGCGGATACACCGCCGACAACGTCAGCGGCTCGGGGCGAAACTCATCCAGCACCGGCACCAGCCGTCCATCCTTCAATGCCGCTCCGACAATAAACGTCGGCAGGTAAGTAACCCCCATCCCGGCAATGGCCGCATCCTTGAGCAACTCCCCGTTATTGACGCGCATCCGCCCGGTGACATTGACCGCCAGCGGCTTGCCCTGCCCTTCAAAACGCCATTGCACCTGACGCCCGTGGCCGTACGGCAGGCAGTCATGCGCGTGCAAGTCTTCAGGTTTGAGCGGCGTACCACGCTCGGCCAGGTAAGCCGGGCTGGCGCAATACACCCGCTGGATGGACGCGATGCGTCGGGCGATCAGCGTCGAGTCTTCGAGGGTGCCGATGCGCAACGCCAGGTCGTAACCCTCGCCGAGCAAATCCACCGGGCGATCGCTCAAGTCCACTTCCACCGTGACATCGCGATAGCGCTGCAAGAACAACGGCAGCAGGCAGCCCAGATGCGCCAGCGCAAACGACAACGGCGCACTCACGCGAATGGTGCCGCGCGGTTCAGTGGTCTGGCCGGCGATGCCCTGCTCCACCTGTTCGACTTCGCCGAGCAGGCGCAACGCGGACTCGTAGTAACTCTGGCCCAGCGGCGTGACGTCCAGCCGTCGTGTGGAACGGTTAAGCAGCCTTACGCCGAGGCGCTCTTCCAGTTGCATCAAACGCCGGCTGACGAACTGCTTGGACAGTCCCAACTGATCGGCCGCAGCGGTGAAACTGCCGGAGTCCATGACCTGGCAAAAAATACGCATATCTTCGAACGGGTTCATTGTCACACTCTGGTTGACAGTTAAACGCTTTATAGCTGCTTTTTCCCTTTTCGGCATCCCATTAATCTGTGTCCACGGTGTTGCTGAGGCCTGGATCCCGGCGCAGCAGCAACCCGAACCTTAGGTGACCAACCTCTAATCAATTAAAAAGGATTTCCTCATGAACCTCGTCAAAAAAGCCCTGACCGCGTCCCTCCTCGCCCTCTCCGTCGGCAACGCTTTTGCCGCTGGCAGCCCCGGCGTCGAACACAACACCCAAGCCTTCCTCGAAGCCCTCGCTGCCGGTGGTGGCAAGCCGCTCGAGCAACTGAGTCCGAAAGACGCCCGTGCGGTGCTCACCGGTGCGCAAAACTCGGTGAAGGTTGATCTGTCGGGTGTGGACGTCAGCGATCGTGCGATCAAGGTCGATGGTCAAACCATCAACCTGAAAATCGTACGGCCGGCCAAGGTCAAAGGTGATTTGCCGGTGTTCATGTTCTTCCACGGTGGCGGTTGGGTGTTGGGCGATTACCCGACTCACCAGCGTCTGATCCACGACCTGGTGGTCGGCTCCGGCGCCGTTGCGGTGTATGTCGATTACACGCCGTCGCCGGAAGCGCACTACCCGACCGCGATCAACCAGGCCTACGCCGCGACCCGTTGGGTGGCTGAACATGGCAAGGACATCGGCGTCGATGGCAAGCGCCTCGCCGTGGCCGGCAACAGCGTCGGCGGCAACATGGCAGCCGTCGTCGCGTTGATGGCCAAGGAACAGAAAGCCCCGGCGCTGCGCTTCCAGCTGCTGATGTGGCCGGTGACCAACGCACGGTTCGATACCGGCTCGTACCAGCAATTTGCCGAGGGCCACTTCCTGACCAAAGGCATGATGAACTGGTTCTGGGACAACTACACCACCGACCAGGCCGAGCGTGCACAGATCCATGCCTCACCGTTGCAGGCCAATGCCGAACAGCTCAAAGGCTTGCCGGCAGCGTTGGTGCAGACCGCCGAATTCGACGTGTTGCGTGACGAAGGCGAAGCCTATGCCCGCCACCTCGACGCAGCCGGGGTATCGGTCACGGCGGTGCGCTACAACGGGATGATTCACGACTTCGGTTTGCTCAATCCGCTGAGCCAGATTCCGGAAGTGAAAGCGGCGGTGCGTCAGGCAGCATTGGAACTCAAGACGCATCTGAACTGAGTCCACAGCCTTCGCCACACAAAAATGTGTGGCGAAGCTGCTTTTGTGGCGAGGGAGCTTGCTCCCGCTTGAGTGCGCAGCACTCACAAAACTTGCATCGTTGCGAAGATTTTGGGGCCGCTTCGCCGCCCAGCGGGAGCAAGCTCCCTCGCCACAATTAGTTTGCCTGCGATAAACACCCTCATTCCCGCCGGAGTTGTCCCATGTCCTTACTTCTCGGTCATCTGCTTTCCTGGAGCGTCCTGCTGCTGGTCATCGACGCCGTGCTCTGGCACCTCGCGCCGTTCAAGCATCGCGTCACACGGGTCGGTGTGCGCCTGGCCCTGTTCGTGATGTTCAGCGCGCTCATCATCGATGCCGGCGTCAGCCCCTTGCAGGCGCCGCTGTTTGCAGATGACCGCGTGGTGCAACTGGGTGCCACGGCACTGGGGATTCTCTGGTGGTTGTACGCCGCCCGGGTGCTCACCGAAGTCATCGGCCTGGTGCTGATGCGCCGCATCGGTCACAGCGGTCGCTTGCTGCAGGACGTCATCGGCGCACTGGTGTTTCTGATCGCCATCGTCGCGGCGGCCGGCTACGTGTTGGAACTGCCGGTGAAAGGTTTGCTGGCAACGTCCGGGGTGGTGGCAATCGTAGTCGGCCTGGCCTTGCAAAGCACCTTGAGCGACGTGTTTTCCGGGATTGTGCTCAACACCACCAAGCCGTATCAGGTGGATGACTGGATCATGATCGACGGCGTCGAGGGCAAAGTGCTCGACATCGACTGGCGCGCTACCCACATGCTGACCAGCGCCGGCAGTACGGCGGTGGTGCCGAACTCGGTGGCGGCCAAGGCGAAAATCGTCAACCTGAGCCGGCCGAACAACATGCACGGCGTGTCGATCAGCATTCAGGTGCCCAACCACATTCGCCCGCGTCGGGTCCTGGATGCACTGGATCGTACGCTTCAGGGCAGCAGCCAGTTGTTACTCAACCCGGCACCGAAAGCGGTTCTGAAAGAGGCCGGCGAAACCATGTCCGAATACGTGGCCAGCGGCTTCATCGCCGAGCTTGGCAAGAAAAGCGAAGTGCGTAATCAACTGTTCGACCTGGCCCATCGGCACCTCGAAGCGGCGGGCATTTCCCGTCAGCTCGACGGCGTGATCGAACCGACAACGCGCGCACGGGCGTTGCTGGATGAGGTGAAAGTTTTCCGTTCCTTGAGTGAAGAGGAACGCGATCAGATGGCGCAGTCGATGGTTGCGCAGCAGTACGCGGCCGGTCAGGTGGTGCTGGCGTTGGGTGAAGTGCCGGACAGTCTGATGGTCATTGCCACGGGTGTGGTCAGCGCCACCGTTCCCGACGGTACAGGGCAAACCGAAGCCGGTCGCATGGGGCCGAGCGAAGTGATGGGCGAACAGAGCATCCTTACCGATACGCCGTCACAGGCGACGTTCACCACGCTGACCTCGTGCATCATTTACCGGATCGACAAATCCCTGACCCGTAGCTGCATGGAACAACGGGTTGAAGTGGGTCGGGCGCTGAACAAGTTACAGGCGGTAAGGCAGCAGAACAGCCGGTTGGCGTTGCTGGCCAAACCGGTGCAAATCAAGAAAGGCGGATTCCTGAGCTGGCTGCAGAAACGCCAACAAGCCTGACTGTATCGAGGGGCCTTTTTGTGGCGAGGAAGCTTGCTCCCGCCGGGCTGCGAAGCGGCCCCTGTTTATGAGTGCTTCGCACTCAAGCGGGAGCAAGCTCCCTCGCCACAGAAGGGCTCATTGAGACAAAAAAATACCCGCACATTGGCGGGTATTTTTCATGGCCGGTCGGCTTACTTCGAGGTGAGCACCGAATAGCTGTTCATCAGATTGCGGTAGTTTGGAATGCGCGGCGACAGCAGGTTCGCCAGGCCTTCCATGTCGTTGCGCCAGTCGCCCTGCAGCTCGCACGCCACCGAGAACCAGTTGACCAGTTGAGCACCGGCCGCCGCCATGCGCGCCCAGGCGGCCTGTTGCACGGTTTCGTTGAAGGTGCCCGAAGCGTCGGTCACCACGAACACTTCAAACCCTTCGGCCAGCGCCGACAGCGTCGGGAAGGTCACGCAAACGTCAGTCACCACACCGGCGATGATCAGTTGCTTGCGGCCAGTGGCTTTGACAGCCTTGACGAAATCTTCGTTGTCCCAGGCGTTGATCTGGCCTGGACGCGGGATGTACGGTGCGTCCGGGAACTGCTCTTTCAATTCCGGAACCATCGGGCCGTTCGGGCCGTTTTCGAAGCTGGTGGTGAGGATGGTCGGCAGTTTGAAGAACTTGGCCACGTCACCCAGGGCCAACACGTTGTTCTTGAATTCGTTCGGCGAGAAGTCCTGAACCAGCGAGATCAGACCGGTCTGATGGTCGACCAACAGGACAACCGCATCGTCTTTGTTCAGGCGTTTGTACGGAACGTTGCTCATGTGAAGCTCCTCGATGGATGGGTGTTACATCAGGCGCCGACACCGCTGCATCGGCGCTTTCTTGTGATCGTCAGAACGCAAAGCACGAGCAGCCAAAGGCGCCCCAGAAACCCGCGAAATCGCTGACCGGCGCATTCGACAAACGCGCCTTTTCATGGCTGTGGGCATGCACGCCGCACGGCCCGCTGCAATGGTGAACCTGCGCCTGCATCGGCGACGTCGGGCGCCAATGACCCGGCACCTTCACCACCGGTGACCAGTCCGGCAGCACCGGCACACTGGCCGGGCCGAGTTTTTCGAAATCACCGGCGGCGTACACCACCTTGCCGCCGACCACGGTCAACACCGATTCGATCCACTTGATCGCTTCTTCGTCGACACTGAAAAAATCTGCGCTCAGGGCCGCGACGTCAGCCAGTTGGCCGACCTTGATCATGCCTTTCTTGCCCTGCTCGGAAGAGAACCAGGCGCTGCCGTGGGTGAACAGTTCCAGCGCGGTTTGACGGGACAGTCCCTCGGCGTGCAGCTCCAGGCCACCAACGGTTCGACCGCTGACCATCCAGTACAACGAGGTCCAGGGGTTATAACTGGACACTCGCGTCGCGTCGGTGCCGGCGCCGACCGGTACACCTTCGGCCAGCATGCGCTTGATCGGCGGCGTCGCTTCGGCAGCCTTGGCGCCGTAACGCTCGACAAAATATTCGCCCTGGAACGCCATGCGATCCTGAATCGCAATGCCGCCGCCCAACGCCCTCACCCGCTCGATATTCTGTGGAGTGATGGTTTCGGCGTGATCGAAAAACCATGGCAAGCCGTTGAACGGAATGTCGCGGTTGACCTTCTCGAACACGTCGAGCATGCGGCTGATGGATTCGTTGTACGTAGCGTGCAAACGGAACGGCCAGCGCTGCTCCACCAAGTGGCGCACCACTGGCTCCAGCTCGTCTTCCATGGTTTGCGGCAAGTCCGGACGCGGCTCGAGGAAGTCCTCGAAATCCGCCGCCGAGAACACCAGCATTTCCCCGGCGCCGTTGTGCCGCAGGTAATCGTCGCCCTGGTGCAGGGTGACGCTGCTGGTCCAGTTCTTGAAGTCGGCCAGTTCTTCCTTGGGCTTCTGGGTGAACAGGTTGTAGGCGATGCGGATGGTCAGTTGCCGGTCCTTCGCCAACTGCTCGATCACCTGGTAATCGTCCGGATAATTCTGGAAACCACCGCCGGCGTCGATGGCGCTGGTCAGGCCGAGACGGTTGAGTTCGCGCATGAATTGCCGGGTCGAGTTGACCTGATATTCCAGCGGCAGCTTCGGCCCTTTGGCCAGGGTCGAGTACAAAATCATCGCGTTCGGTCGCGCGACCAGCATGCCGGTCGGCTCGCCGTTGCTGTCGCGCACGATCTCGCCACCCGGCGGGTTCGGCGTGTTGCGGGTATAGCCGGCCACGCGCAAGGCAGCGCGGTTGAGCAAGGCACGGTCGTACAAGTGCAGCACGAACACCGGGGTATCGGGCGCGGCCTGGTTGAGCTCTTCGAGGGTCGGCATACGCTTTTCGGCGAACTGGAATTCGTTCCAGCCACCCACCACCCGTACCCATTGTGGCGTCGGCGTGCGGTCAGCCTGATCCTTGAGCATCCGCAAGGCGTCGGCCAGCGACGGCACGCCTTCCCAGCGCAGTTCGAGGTTGTAATTCAAACCACCACGGATCAGGTGCAGGTGCGAATCGTTGAGACCGGGAATGACGCAGCGGCCCTTGAGGTCGATGACCTGGGTGCCGGAACCGCGCAGGGCCATGGCTTCGGCGTCGGTACCGACCGCGACGAAGCGACCGTCGCTGATGGCCACGGCACTGGCGAGCGGGTTTTGACGGTCAACGGTATGAAATTGGCCATTGAATAGAATCAGATCGGCGTTCATCGCGTTTCCTTGGGCTGAGTGGAAGAGGACAGCCAAGGCGCGAACAACCGCGTCGCCATCGGCATGAACAGGTACACCACCGAGACGACGATGGTCAGCGTGATCAGGAACGTGGCGACCACGTAATTGGACAAAAATGCGTTGAGCCGCAGCAGCGGACCCCAGATCAGCGGCACCAGCAAGGTGTGCGGCAGAATCACCAACAACGTCACCACCGCCTGCTTCCAGCGCGGCGGCGGTGAACCGGCGTCAGCCTGCGGCGCGAACCAGAACTCGTTGACCGGATTGACCTCGGTCTGGTCGCCGTCCGCCAGCATCGGCGTGGCTTCGTTGACCAGTTGCAGCCGTTGCGGCGAATCAAGCCAGTGCTGCATCGCTTCGGTAGAACAAAAGCGCAGCACGCAGGTGTACAGGTCGAGGCCGGCGTTTTTGCCGCGAATCACATCAACGCCCAAGTGCCCTTCCTGCTGCCCGGCAATGCTGACGATGTTGCGCAACCAGGCTTCATAGGGCACTTCAAAACCGGCCTTGACCCGATGCTTGATGACCAGGGTCACGACTTCTTCGAAACGATTGGATTCAGGCATAACGCAAAGCTCCGGCAAATCGGACATTGAGCGCCAGCCGTCCCGGCCCGGCGATAAGAATGCTGGTGAACAGAATCAACAGCAGCCAGCCGAACTGCCCTTCATCGAGGCTCCATTGCGGGTGCACAACCAGCAACGCGACCCACAACACACACAGAATCGGCAGGCACGCCAGACGCACCAACACCCCGAAGATGATCAGCAGCGGACACAACACCTCGGCAAAAATCGCCATCATCAGCGTGACATTCGCGCCCAGGTGAAAAGGGTCTTCGATGACTTGCAGCTGAGCGCTGTAGTTAAGCAGCTTCGGCAGACCATGCACCCACAGCAAAAACAGACCACCGCTGACCCGCAAAAAAAACAGCCCGACGTCCTGGACCCGTTCATCCCATTGCGAAACGTTCATGGGTTACCTGCACAAATGAAAAACCAACGGCGTCAATGCGCCGGGAACTCGTTTGATAGTGCCGGTGTGGGGGCGGAGAAAATTGAATGTACGTGCTCTTTTTGAATGCCGTCGCTCATCCCCCCGCGAATGCGATGGGTCATTGAGCGTGATATTGACTGGCATACCGCCATCGCTGGCAGGCCAGCTCCCACAGGATTCCGGTACATCCGCAAGAACAGGTCGGCTGTCAGGCCGCCATCGCTGGCAGGCCAGCTCCCACAGGATTCCGGTACATCCGCAAGAACAGGTCGGCTGTCAGGCCGCCATCGCCGGCAGGCCAGCTCCCACAGGATTCCGGTACATCCGCAAGAACAGGCCGGCTGTCAGGCCGCCATCGCCGGCAGGCCAGCTCCCACAGGGATCGGGGGCATCAGCGGAAATCGGGTCGGCTGTCAGGCCGCCATCCCACGCAATGAATCAGCGCCCCCCACCCACCAAACCACGAGGCCGAGCGTTAGCTCGCCTTGCGCTCTTGATCTTGATCCACCCGCCCCTTCGGGAGGCTGAGTGGAGGTGTTCATCCGGGGAGTGGCGCGCAGCGCCGTTCGACGCAGTCGAACACGCTGCATGTAGGTCGTCGCGAAGCAGACCGGAGGGCAGTGTCCCCGGATGAATACCGGAGCGAAGGAACGCCGAGCCTCAGCGAGGGGCCGGACGCTCGGGGCGAGCCTTTTTTTGCTTACTTTTTTTTGGCGTTTGAAAAAAAAGTGAGTCGCCGTAAGGGCGAAACCGCCAGCCGCCGTTACCGCAGAAATGGATATGTACTCAATCAGCCAGAACCTGGTCGGCCCAAAGGCCGCCACGTTCAACCCGCAATCGGCAAAGGCCTGGACATGAACTCACTGATCCGAGACCGCAACCACCGCTCCGCCGGATCATTGTCATGCACCCCGCTCCAGGCCATCGACAACTGCGCCGCCTCAATCGGAAACGGCGGATCCTCGGCACGCAAGCCACACCCTTCAACCAACGCACACGCCGCATAATCCGGCACAGTGGCAACCATCTCGGTCCCGGCCAGCAACGCCCGCAACCCACTGAACTGCGGCACCCCCAACACCACCCGCCGACTCCGCCCGATCTTGGCCAGATCCAGATCGATATTGCCGCTCAAATCACCCGAGAACGACACCATCGCATGAGGCCGTTCGCAGTACTCGTCAAGCGTCAGCGTTCCCGGCCGTTTATCACCGCGCAGCACCTTGCACGGAATGTCCCGCAACTTCTTGCACTTGGCATTCGCCGGCAAATCCGTGGTGTAACTCACCCCCACAGAAATCTCCCCCGAGGCCAGCAACGCCGGCATCAGCAGATAGTTGGCGCGACGCACCACAACGACGATCCCCGGCGCCTCTTCCTGCAGTTGCCGCAACAACGGCGGAAACAAGCCAAACTCGGCATCGTCCGACAGACCAATGCGAAACACATCGCAACTTGTCGTCGGATCGAATTCCTTCGCCCGGCTGACCGCTCCGGAAATGACATCCATCGCCGGCTGCAACTCCTTGAGAATGGCCAGCGCCCGCCCGGTCGGCTCCATACCGCGACCGTTGCGCAGCAACAACGGATCGTCGAACAAATCCCGCAGCCGTCCCAACGCGGCACTCACCGCCGGTTGCCCCATGAACAGTTTTTCGGCGACGCGAGTCAGGTTCTTTTCGAACATCAACGCCTCGAAAATCACCAACAGGTTCATGTCGACGCGACGCAGATCGTTACGGTTCATAGGCACGGTTTCCTTGGGAGGGCATCGGACTTTACTCGATCAGCGGGACTTTCGCCGCTCGTTTGTAGGGGCCGTATTCGACCGGCACCCACTGGAAGTGCTTGCCCTCTGCCGCGATGTGACCGATACCCGGGAACGGCAAGTGCGCCGCCGTCACCCAGGTCTTGCTCGCAGCGGCATCGCTGAAAACTTTGGCGCGGCTTTTGATCGCCTGCTGACTGTTGACGTCAAATCCGATCGAGACTTCCGGGTGCGAGAACTGCACCGCAAGGTTATGCACCAGATCGCCCATGAACAGGATGCTCTGCCCCTGGGAAGTAAAACGGTACGTGGTACTGCCCGGTGTGTGTCCGGCTTCCAGCGTGGCTTCGACGCCCGGCACAGGCGACTGACCGGCGTCGAACGTTTTAAAGCGACCTGCCGCGACGTACGGTGCCGTGGAATCCTGGGCGATTTTGAAATACGGTTTGGCACCCTCGGGGGCCTTGGCGAGGGCCTGGGGATCGAGCCAGTAATCGGCTTCTGCCTTCGCGGCGTAGACCGTGGCATTGGCAAACACCGGCTTCTGCTGGCCGTCGACCAGTCCGCAGACATGGTCCAGGTGCAGGTGAGTCAACAGGATCGTGTCGACCTGCGAAGGCTCATAGCCGGCGGCTTTCATGTTGTCCGAGAGCATGCCCGCCGTCGCACCGATGCATTGGCCGGCGCCGGTATCCACCAGGATCAATTGCTTGCCGGTGTTGATCAGAAAGGCGTTGAACGCGGTCTGCACGCCCGGCGTTTCAATCGAGCGACGAGCCAGCAGCGCGCGAATCTGGCTTTGGGTCAAGCCCTTGAGCAGCTTGGGCGACAGGTCGTTGTAACCATCAAACAGTGCGGTCACCTCAAAATCGCCTACGGCCAATCGGAAGTAGCCGGGCACTTGCGAACCCACCTGTGCCGGTGCCTGAGCCGAGGAAACGCCGGACGCCAGCGCCATCGCGAGGCCCAACGCGCAAATCAGAGAATGTTTCATGCCTTCACCCTTGATCGAATCGCAAAAGCGGCCCTGCCCGGGTCCGCCACATGACATCAATCATGCACGGTCCCCGCGTCCTGAAAATTGCAGCAATGTGCTGAGTTGGCACGGTTGTCCTTAACGGCGCACAGACGAAATTAACAACGTTTAACTCGCCTGCCAGAGCGCTCGCGCCCAAGAATGACGCTCAACCGACACGGACATTTGTCATGGCTCATTCTCAGCAAAACGTCGCTCGCGCGACCGTCACTGAAACGCCAAGGAAGAACACGGGCGGCCTGACCCCGTGGCGCGAAAGCCTGGCCAAGCAACTGATCCTCGAACGTCTGGGGGAAACCATAGAAGTGACCGAACTGGCCCGCGCCTGCGCGCTCTCGCGCAGCCATTTCTCCCGCGCGTTCAAGTGCAGCACCGGCCTCTCGCCCCAGGACTGGATTCGCCAGCAGCGCATTGCCCGCGCCAAGCAACTGATTCAGAGCACCGACCTCAGCCTGACCCAGATCAGCCTCGAATGCGGCTTCTGTGACCAGGCACACTTCTGCCACATCTTCACCCGCAGCGAAGGTATCAATCCGTTTGCGTGGCGTTGCCGCGCTGTGCGCGGGCTCGACAGCAAAAGATCGCAGACTTCGCCAGCGGCTGCAGGTATGTGCATAACCCTGTAGCCGCCGCTCAAGCCTGCGATCCTGCTTTATTAAACCAACGGCACCAACCGTTCCAACGCCTCGGCCACGCCAAACCCGTACGCCGGATCAGCCTTGGTGCAATTGTCGATATGGCGCTGACGAATCGCCTGCGGCACGCCGTTCATGGCCCGCGCGGTGTTGTCGAACAGCAACTGTTTACGCACCGGATCCAGCAAACGAAACAGATTGCCCGGCTGCTCGTAATGATCCTCCTCCAGCCGATGATCATAGTGTTGCGCAAAACCTTCCAGGGGCAGCGGTGGCTCGGCCAGTTCCGGCGAATCCTGCCACTCGCCGACGCTGTTCGGGAAATAGCTGGCGGTGCCACCCAGGTTGCCGTCCGTGCGCATGGCGCCGTCGCGATGGTAACTGTGGGCCGGGCAACGCGGGGCGTTAACCGGAATGTGGTTGAAGTTCACCCCCAGACGATAACGCTGGGCATCGCCGTAGGAAAACAGCCGCGCCTGGAGCATGCGGTCCGGCGAGAAGCTCACGCCCGGCACCACGTTGGCGGGCGAGAACGCCGCTTGCTCGATCTCGGCGAAGTGGTTTTCGGCGTTGCGATTGAGCTCCATGATGCCCACTTCAATCAGCGGAAACTCGCCGTGCGGCCAGACCTTGGTCAGGTCGAACGGGTTGTGCCGGTAGTTGATCGCCTGCTGTTCTTCCATCACCTGAATGCACAATTTCCAGCGCGGAAAGTTGCCCTGCTCGATGACTTCGTACAAGTCCCGCAGATTGCTTTCGCGATCCTTGCCGACCACGGCTTCTGCCTCGGCGTCCGAGAGGTTTTCGATACCCTGCTGGCAGACAAAATGAAACTTCACCCAAACGCGTTTGTTGTCGCGGTCGATCAGGCTGAAGGTATGACTGCCGAAGCCGTGCATATGACGGAAGCTGGTAGGAATCCCGCGATCGCTCATCACGATGGTCACCTGGTGCAGCGCCTCGGGCAGCAGGGTCCAGAAATCCCAGTTGCTGGTGGCGTTACGCAGGCCGGTGCGCGGGTCGCGCTTGACCACGTGGTTGAGGTCGGAGAAACGCAGCGGGTCGCGGAAGAAAAATACCGGCGTGTTGTTGCCGACAATGTCCCAGTTGCCTTCGTCGGTATAGAACTTCACCGCGAAACCACGGATGTCGCGCTCGGCATCCGCCGCGCCACGCTCGCCGGCTACCGAGGAGAAGCGCACGAACAGCGGCGTTTCCTTGCCCACGGCGCTGAAAATACTGGCCTTGGTGTAGCGGCTGATGTCATGGGTGACGGTGAACGTGCCGTAGGCGCCCGCCCCCTTGGCGTGCATGCGTCGCTCGGGGATCAGTTCGCGGTCGAAGTGGGCGAGTTTTTCCAGCAACCAGATGTCTTGTAAAAGTGCCGGCCCTCGAGGGCCGGCGGTCTGGATATTGAGGTTGTCGACCACCGGCGCGCCGGTGGCGTTGGTCAGCTTTTTCATGGTCATGTACTCGAAGAATTCAGCTCATCAGGAGCAAAAACGGCGCGGATCTACGCCCGCGCCGGTGTGCATCAACCCTTGAGGAACGCCAGCAGATCGGCGTTGAGCTGATCCTTGT
The DNA here is from genome assembly GCF_949767185.1 of Pseudomonas sp. IT-P100. Lineage (NCBI taxonomy): Bacteria > Pseudomonadati > Pseudomonadota > Gammaproteobacteria > Pseudomonadales > Pseudomonadaceae > Pseudomonas > Pseudomonas sp. IT-P100. The sequence continues at coordinate 757,956 of NZ_CATKQK010000011.1, read as the reverse complement.
GTGTGTCAGTCAAGCCATGGGGCGCGCCCGGGTAGACCTTGAGCGTAGAACCTTTCACCAGTTTCGCCGAAGCGATCCCCGCAGCTTCAATCGGCACCACCTGGTCCGCATCGCCATGCACCACCAGGGTCGGCACGTCGAACTTCTTCAGGTCTTCGGTGAAGTCGGTTTCGGAGAACGCCTTGATGCAGTCATAAGCGTTCTTGTGGCCGGAGGTCATGCCTTGCATCCAGAACCAGTCGATCATGCCTTGCGAGGGTTTGGCGTCCGGCTTGTTGAAGCCGAAGAACGGACCGCTGGCGAGGTCGATGTAGAGTTGCGAACGATCGGCCAGGGAGGCCTGACGAATGCCGTCAAACACTTCAATCGGCAAACCGCCGGGGTTGGCTTCGGTCTTGAGCATCAGCGGCGGCACCGAGGAAATCAGCCCGGCCTTGGCCACCCGGCCAGTACCATGGCGACCGATGTAACGCGCCACTTCGCCGCCGCCGGTGGAGAAGCCGAACAGCACGGCGTCTTTCAGGTCCAGCAACTCGATCAGTTGCGCCAGGTCATCGGCGTAGGTGTCCATGTCGTTGCCGGTCCACGGCTGACTGGAACGGCCGTGACCACGGCGGTCGTGGGCGATCACCCGGTAGCCTTGGGAGGCGAGGAAGATCATCTGCGATTCCCAGCTGTCGGCGTTCAGTGGCCAGCCGTGGCTGAAGACGATGGGCTGACCGGTGCCCCAGTCCTTGTAGTAGATCTCGGTTCCGTCTCGGGTCGTGAACGTACTCATGCGATGTCTCCTTAGTGAGTGTCGGGGTGAATCAAACCGGTGAGTGGCTCATGCGATCGGCCAGCCGCGCCACGCGCTCGCCCAGGTGCGCGGCAGTGCAACGGTCTTCGGCGGGCGGTGCGAATTCGGGGGACTGTTCGACATTCGATTGCGCCATGGCGCCCAGCGAGCTGCCGAGGCGGTTGAGTTGCCCGTCGAACACGCCGACGCCGGAGCGCGCGGGCAGCAGGTCGAGACCGACCCAGATCATTGAATGCTGGGCGGCGAAAACCGCCATCTGCAGCAAGGTATTGAGTTTGTCGCCGCACAGGCAGCCGGAATTGGTGAAACCGGCAGCCAGTTTGTCGCGCCAGGGTTGAGCCAGGTAGAACGCCGCCGTGGCTTCCATGAACCCCTTGAAGCGCGCCGAGGCGCTGCCCATGTAGGTCGGCGCGCCAAAGATGATCGCGTCGGCGTTGTGCAAACGGTCCCAATGCTGGTGCACGTCCTCGACCGGAATCAGCAGGCACGTGCTGCCCAGGTGCCGTTCCACACCTTGGGCCACGGCCTCGGCCATGACCCGGGTGTGCCCGTAGCCACTGTGATAGACCACCACCACGTTGCTCATTCCGGCGTCCTCATGACGAATCATTCCCTTTGCAACAAGGCTCAGTACCAGCCAGCCAACGCCGCTCCCACAGGTTTTCACTGCAGCTGACCGGTGGATGTTGAAGAAGCAGAGTTTTGGGCGTAGACCAGACGCAGCACGAGTTAAACGTTGTTAATTTTCCCTGGCGCGCCAAAAGCCCCGACATCACCTTTGCGAGTACCGCGCCCAATAAATACGGAACTCACGAACAAAGACGGCAAACGGCCGGGCCAGATGCCCTCCGAAAACCATTGCACCGTGCATTGCACAGATCGACAAACCTGACGAATATGTTCGAGAACCGCATACCAGACGGTTGCAAGCAGGAGTGCCCCGTTGTCCCTTTCACCCGTACAGGCCATCCATTTCGGCCCCTACCGGATCTATCCCGGCCAACGCCTGGTGATGGAAGCAGAGCATCCCGTGCGTCTGGGCCGGCGTGCCATGGACATTCTGCTGATCCTTCTGGAGCACGCCGGGAATGTGGTCAGCAAACAGGAACTGATCGCCAGGGTCTGGCCCAAAAGCGTTGTCGAAGACATTAACCTTCGGGTGCACATGGCGGCATTGCGCAAGGCGCTGGGCGATGGTCAGGCCGGTCAGCGGTACATTGTCACCGTGGCCCAGCGTGGCTATAGCTTTGTCGCGCCGTATTCGCTGGGATACATCGAGCAACCCGCGGCGAGTCAGGCACCGGCGCCGAGCGTCCACAACCTGCCGGTGCGTCGAACCCGCATGATCGGGCGTCAGTCCCTCGTCGACAGTCTGGTGGTGCAGTTGTCACGCCAGCGATTCATCACCCTGGTCGGTCCCGGCGGGATCGGCAAGACCACCGTGGCCCTGCGCGTCGCCGAGCAACTGATCGGGCGTTATCGGGACGGCATTCGCCTGCTGGACCTGGCACCGATCAACGACCCGGCGATGATCACCGCGCATCTGGCGACCTTGCTCGAACTGCCCTTGCACGGCGCCGAACCGATGAGCGGCCTCGCGGCATTCCTGCGCGATCGGCAAATGTTGTTGGTGATCGATAACTGCGAACACCTGATCGACGCGGTCGCCTTGCTGAGTGAAAGCCTTCTGCGCGCCGCGCCCGAGGTGCATATTCTGGCCACGAGCCGCGAGAGCCTGCGGGCCGAAGGTGAATTCGTCCAGCGCCTTGGGTCACTGGACTGCCCCCCGCCCATCGCCGTGCTCGACCGCGCCCAGGCCCTGACGTTTTCGGCCTTGCAACTGTTTGTCGAGCGGGCGATGGCCAGCCACGACAGTTTCGAACTGACCGATGACGAACTGCCGCTGGCGATTGAAATCTGCCGGCGCCTGGACGGCATTCCACTGGCGATCGAACTGGCGGCCGCGCAAGTCAACAGCCTCGGATTGAGCGGATTGCTGACGCAACTGCAGGGCAGCTTTCGCCTGCTCACCCAAGGCTGTCAGACCACCTTGGGCCGGCATCAAACCCTGCGCGCCACGCTGGACTGGAGCTTCGAACTGCTCAGCCCCTGTGAGCAAGTCTGCCTGCGCCGACTGGGTGTGTTCAGGGGCGGTTTCACACTGGAGTCCGCTGCGGCAGTGATCGTCGGCGAACACATCGAACCCCGTGAGGTGTTTGGATCGATCACCCAACTGGTGGCCAAATCGCTGTTGAACGTTGAGGTCGGTGATGAAGAGGTGTTTTACCGTCTGCTCGACACGACCCGCAGTTATGCGCTGGAAAAACTCGACCAGGCCACCGACCTGCCCGACACCCGAAAACGTCACGCCGAACGCTGCCTGGCCTTGATGCATCAGGCCCAGCACGAATGGGAGGCGATCCAGACGTGCACGTGGATCGAGCGATATGCCCGCAGCCTGGAAGACATCCGTGCCGCCCTCGACTGGGGATTGAACGCGCAAGGGCCGCAAGCCTTGGCGATACGCCTCGCTGCGACGTCAGCTCCGCTGTGGCAGGAATTGTCGCTGCTCAGGGAGCACGGCGTGTACGTGCGCAAGGCGCTGGCCTTGCTGGACGCCGCGCCCGAGCCTTGCCCTCGGCTGAAAATGGCCCTCAAGCTGGCCCTCGGCAGCTCGTGTTATCACACCCAGGGCGGCACGGCGGAAACCGTCGAGGCTTTCGTCAGCGCCAGGACTCTGGCGAGACAGTGCGACGACCTGGCCGGTCAACTGCGAGCCGTGTCCGGCCACATGGCGGTCAACCTCAGTTGCGCCCACTATCAAATGGCCCTCGAGCAGAGCCGGCAATTTGATCGGTTGGGCGTGCACGGCGATCCGGTGCTGTCCCTCAGCACCCACCGCTTGCGGGTATTGGCCCTGCATTTTGCCGGGGACCAGCCACAGGCGCGGTTGAATGCCGAACAGGTTCTCCAACGCATGACCCAGAGCGGGCATCTCAACCGCTTCACCCACGGTTTTGGTGTGCAATACGACCAGAGCGTCGCCTCGCTGACGATTCTGGCGCGCATTCTCTGGTTGCAGGGTCAACCGGAACAAGCCTGGCGCACGGCCCGACAGGCACTGGACATTGCCCTGCAGATCAACCACGGCACCTCCATCTGCTACACCCTGGCGCTGGCCAGTTGCCTGATCGCTCACTACAACGGCGACACCCGCACCGCTCGCGAACTCTTGCGTCTGCTGCTGGAACAAGCGCAAAAACACTCGGTACTGCTGTTCTACACCTGGGCCCTGCACTACGCCCAGGTGATCGACCACGCCGAGGTGCGCTCGTCCCTCCTGCCGGGCGTGGGGCTGATCAAGGACATCATGGTCACGCTGGACACCGGCTTCGTCGATGACGCCTCCTTGCAACGGGCGGACACCGGCATGGCCGGCTGGAGCACGGCGGAAATCCTCCGCGCCAGGGCTGATGCACTGCTGGCGCAAGGTTGCCCGTTGAAAACCGAAGCAGCCGAAGCCGTGTTGATTCGGGCCTTGAACGTGGCAAAACACCAGGGCGCCCTTGCCTGGGAATTGCGTAGCGCCACTTCACTGGCACAGCTTTGGCAGCGACAGGGCCGGCACCGGCAAGCCCATACGTTGCTGTTGCCGGTCTATAACCGGTTCACTGAGGGTTTTGCCACGCCAGACCTGACCAAGGTGCGCCGGTTACTCGATGAGTTGCAACGCCACCTGCCCGCTTGATGTCCAGCGCGTCCGGCTGATGTAGCGGGCGTAACGCATTTCCAAGGTCCGCAGCTCACCGCTGTGTTCAAGTTTTTCGAGGGCGTAGGCGCGCGTGGTATTGAGAAAGCGGTATCGGCTCAATCCACCGCCCTGCTCCAGCGACAGCAGCGATTTCAGCGCCAGGCTTTCCACCACCTCAATCACACGTCCGGGCAGCAGCGCCGTGCAACCGAGCACGCCAATCGCCGCGTCCAGTGTAAAGGCCATTTTGAACACCGCCAGACGCTTCAACACGGTTTGCTCCAGCGGACTCAGGTGTTCATAGCTCCAGTCCAGCGCGGCTTTAAGGGTTTGATGGCGGGGCACGGCGGTGCGCCGGCCGTGGCTCAGAAGCTGAAAACAGTTGTCGAGTTGGGCTTGCACGCCCACCAGCGCCAACGCGTCGATTTGTGCGGCCGCCAACTCGATGGCCAACGGTATTCCATCGAGGCGACGACAGATTTCGCGCACAGCCTTGAGGTCCTGTTCGCGCAGGGCAAACCCTTGCTGACGGGCACGGGCGCGACTGACGAACAGTTGCACCGCCGAATAGCCCATGGCCTCCGCCACACTGTGCAATGCCGACGCCGGCGGCACCGCCAGTGGCGGCAAACGCTGGACCGATTCTCCCTGCGCGTTGAGCGGCTCTCGACTGGTAACCAGGATCGACAGACGCGGTGCGGACTTCAGCAGGTCCTCGACCAGCGTGCGGCAGCGTTCGAGCAGGTGCTCGCAATTGTCCAGCACCAGCAAAGCATGGCGCTGCTGTAACGTATCGAGTGTCGTCCCGACCTCCAGTTCAAGCGCCCGGGTCAGCTGATCGACCACCTGCGCCGGATCATCGATTGCCGCGAGATCGACCAGCCAGACGCCGTCCTGATAGTGCTGCAAAAGCAGTTCGGCCACGCGCAACGCCACGGTGGTCTTGCCGATGCCAGCGGGCCCCACCAGGGTCATGAAGCGTCGAACCGGCAATTGCCGGACCAGGCTGCCGACGATCGAATCGCGACCGGTGACCGGTGTGAGCCGCGCGTGCAGGTTGTGTTGAAGTTTTTGAGCCGTCTCGATCGACACCAGAGAACACGCCGGCACACGTTGCACCACCGCAATGAAGCTGTAGCCCCGTTGGGGAATGTTGACGATATAGCGCTGCCCGTTCTGCCCGTCGCCCAAGGCGCGACGCAGCGCTGCGATGTGCACACGCAGGTTGATGTCCTCGACCACCGAAGTCGGCCAGACGAGCGCGATCAATTCGTCCTTGCTGACGACAGTGCCTGCACGCTGGACCAGCACCTGCAGGATATCCAGGGCCCGCCCGCCCATGCGCAGCGGCCGGTCACCGTCCAGGATCAACCGTTGCCGCAGGTGGAGTGCGTAGGGGCCGAATTGCAGCACTGCATCGCTGTTCAAATTTGTCATGCTGTTCATGCACGTTCACGTGCGCAAACCCGGGGCGGCTAAAAGGACTGCACATTCATCGCGCGCCAGGCTCACGCACCTCCATTGCAAAGAGTTCAGCAGTATCTTGGCAGGCATCGGTGAAGGTACAACTGCGAAGATGGGAGCATCACGGCCATCACAGTGCGCAAGACGGACAAGAAGGCTCTAGCTCGACTGTTCCCGGTACAGGGTCGGCGTCAATCCAAGTTTTTCACTGAACAGGAACCGCATGTGCCGAACACTGCCGAAGCCACTTTTGAACGCCACGGTCTTGAGCGGCAAGTCAGTGGTTTCCAGGAGATTCCTGGCGCAGTCGATGCGCGCGCTTTGCAGGAATTCCATCGGGGTCATGTTCACTTCCCGGGCGAACACCCTGGCGAAATGACGGGGACTCATGGTGGCCAGGCCCGCCATGCGTTCAATGCTGAATGCCTCATCCAGATGCTCAAGCACATAATTCTGCACGCGGGTCACTGGCGTTTCATGGGGCGCGATGGTGGCCATCAACGGACTGAATTGCGCCTGGCCGCCCTGGCGCTTCATCACCACCAGCAACACCTTGGCCACGTCCTGGGCGACTTTCTTGCCGTGGTCTTCGGCGACGACTGACAACGCGAGGTCGATGCCGGCCGTAACGCCGCCGGAGGTGATGAGGTTGCGGTCCTGCACGTAAATCCGGTCGGTCTCCACTGTCGCCTTCGGGAAGCCCTTGATCAGCCGTTCTGTGTAATGCCAATGGGTGGTGACGCGGTAACCGTCGAGCAAGCCGGCGTGCCCAAGCACGAAGGCGCCGGTGCAAATCGAGCCATAGCAGCCTGCGCGGCTGACGGCGTTTTGCAACCAGTGGAGTAACGGCGGGTGCTTTTCGTTGTAGGCACCGGGACCGCCAGGCACCAGCAAGAGATCGTAGGCCTGATCCGCCTGATCAATGTGCATGTCGGGGTGAACGTTGACGCCGTTGGACGCACGCAATGCCCCGTGTGCGGTGCCAATGGTCATCAGCTCATAACGCTGTGCCGGCTCCAGGTAGCGATTGGCGATGGAAAACACCTCCATGGGCCCGGCCATGTCGAGCAGGAGAAAGTCGGGAAACAGCACCATTGCTACGGTTTTCATGGGTTACATCACTGAAGTCAAAAAAGGATTACTGGCTGAACACCCACCCTGCAGGAACCGGCTTGCTGGCTCCTGCACGTTATGTGCTCGGCATTAAGGCAGTGATATGCATTATGGCCAATGGAACAGGAACAGCCTACCCATTATTGTCAACCTGAACGAGACAGTATTTCAATTTTCATCTACTTATTGCACAAACCGATAAACATTAACCTTCTCCTCACTCGGACGAATCAACGTCCCAACAGGAGATTTCATCATGCTGACCCTTCGCAAAGCTTCCGATCGCGGCGCGGCCAATCACGGTTGGTTGAAGTCGTTCCACACCTTTTCCTTCGCCAACTACCGCAACCCGAAAGAGCAGGGTTTTTCCGACCTGCTGGTGATCAACGATGACCGCGTCGCCGCCGGCAAAGGCTTCGGCCAGCACCCGCATCGCGACATGGAGATCTTCTCCTATGTGCTCGAAGGTGCCCTTGAACACAAGGACACCCTGGGTACCGGTTCGGTGATCCGCCCCGGTGACGTGCAATTGATGAGCGCCGGCAGCGGCGTGGCGCATAGCGAGTACAACCACTCGGCCACCCGTGGCGTGCACTTCCTGCAAATCTGGATTGTGCCGGACGTCAGCGGCGCCAAACCGCGCTATCAGCAAGAGCACTTCAGCACGCAGAAAAAACGCGGCCGCCTGCAACTGATCATCTCCCCCGAGGGGAAAAACGGTTCGCTACAGGTGCGCCAGGATGCACGGGTGTATGCCGGGCTGATCGACGGCAAGGAATCCGCCACCCTGGAACTGGCCGCCAATCGGTACGCCTATGTGCATGTGGCTCGTGGCAGTGTCGAACTCAACGGCATGGTATTGCAGGAAGGCGATGGCGTACGGGTTCGGGATGAACAATTGTTGAGCTTGAGCAATGGCGTCGATGCCGAAGTGTTGGTGTTCGACCTGCGTCCTCAGGAATTGCCGGAAATGCCATAACCCTGGGATAACAGCCTCGCTCCGCTCGACAGCTCCTACATGTCAATCCCTGTAGGAGCTGTCGAGCGGAGCGAGGCTGCGATCTTTCAAGCTTTACTCACCCGTCCCCGAAAACACCGCCACAATCTCATCAATGACCACACGAACCCTGGCGGTATGCCGCAAATCCTCGTGGGTCACCAGCCACACGTCATACGGTACCGGTCGCGTGCGCTCTGGCCACAGCCGGACCAGCCCGTCCCTCTCCCCCATGTACACCGGAATTTCCCCCAGTCCGATTCCGGCGGCAATGGCTCGGCGCACCAGCAGGCCGGAACTCAAGCTCGACACGATGCGGCCGCGCCCCAGCGGTTCCGAAACCAGCGTCATGTCCTTGTGGCCCTGCAAATACGGCTGATACACCACCAGATCATGCCCCTCGAACGCGGAGCCCGGCGCCGGCACGCCGTGGGCGCCCACATAGTCTCTGGAAGCAAACAGTCCCACCGGCCAACGCGCAATGCGCCGGGCGATCAGGTCCGGGTTATCCGGTCGGGTGTTGCGCACGGCGATGTCGGCTTCGCGTTTCGACAGGCTGATAATTTGCGTCGAAGCGTCCAGTTGCACTCGCACGTCGGGGTGCTGCTCATGCAAGCGGGCAATGGCCGGGATCAGGAAGTCGATGGCCATGGAGTCCGTGGTGCTGACCCGAACGGTGCCCGTCAGTCGATCATCAAGCCCTTGAATCCGTCGTTCGAGCTCCAGTGCGGAATGCTCCATTTTTTCCACAGCTTTCAACGCCGCCTCGCCCACCGCCGTCAGCGCGTACCCCTCGGACGTGCGCAGAAACAGCGTCGCACTCAAGGACTTTTCCAGTGCCGTGATTCGCCGCCCGACGGTGGCCTGATCAACGCCCAGCACTCGCGCTGCGCCGCGTAGCGTCGATTCCCGGCAAACCGCCAGAAAGACTCGCGCGTCATCCCAATTCATACGGACCTCCACTGATGCATATATGCATCACGATAGCGCAAACTCGCTGCGCTAATGAATCAGTAAACCTGGATAAGCTGGGCACCTGAAATAAACCTGCAGGACAGCCCCCATGCTCAGCACATCATCCACTCCGCGCAGCGCGATATGGCTGCCTATATTCGCCGGTCTTTGCGCCAGCTTGGTCAGCATCGGGCTGGCGCGGTTTGCCTACACGCCGTTGATTCCTTCGTTGATCCAGGCGCACTGGTTTTCCACCAGCGACGTGGTGTACCTCGGTGCCGCCAACCTGGTTGGCTACCTGATCGGCGCACTGATCGGCCATCCGCTGGCCCGCCGCACCTCCAACAAAACCGCGCTGCGCCTGATGATGCTGGCGGTGACGCTGTCGTTTTTCGCCTGTGGCTTTCCGCTGTCGGTGAGCTGGTTCTTCGGCTGGCGCCTGCTGTCGGGCATCGCCGGTGGCGCGATCATGGTACTGGTCGCCGCGACCGTGCTGCCGCATGTGCCGGTCACCCGCCGAGGATTGGCCAGCGGCGCGATTTTTCTGGGTATCGGTTTGGGCATTGCCGGATCGGGGACGATTGTTCCGCCGCTGCTGAGCCTGGGTTTGCAGAACACCTGGTTCGGTCTCGGTTTGATTGCGCTGGTGCTGACCGCCGCAAGCTGGTTCGGTTGGCCGTCAGCTGCGCATCCGGCAACTGTCATGCCGTCTGACGAAGAATTCAGTGCGCCGACCGATCCACGGGTTTATCTGTTGTTTGCCCAGTACGCATTCATGGCGGCCGGCCTCGTACCCGCCATGGTGTTTCTGGTGGATTATGTCGCTCGCGGGCTCGGTGCCGGGTCGCATGTGGGTGCGCTGATTTGGGTGATGTACGGTATCGGCGCGATTATCGGTCCGGTGAGCTACGGTTTCCTGGCCGACAAACTGTGCGCACGGTTGAGCATTCGCCTGGTGCTGGTGGTACAGGCGCTTGCCGTGGGTCTGCTGTCGATTTCCAGCTCATTCACCGCCCTGGCCTTGCTGGCAGTGATCCTCGGCTCGTTCCCGCCGGGCATCGTTCCGCTGGCACTGGCCCGCGTTCACGAACTGATCCCGCACCATCACCCGCAGCAAATTGCCTGGAGTCGCGCCACCGTGTCGTTTGCTACATTCCAGGCAATTGCCGGGTTTGCCTATTCAGCATTGTTCAACGCCAGCGGCGGGCATCACGGGTTGTTGTTCATCATCGCGGCGGGAGCCATTGTCGTGGCGCTGCTGCTGGAACCGGGCATGCGCCTGCTGAACCGCCACGATCGGCTGCAATCGGCATTGAACTGAGTCACTGCCACCTTGAAGTGGTCCCATTTACTGAACACCTCCAGACAGGACGCGCCCATGAATCTGCCCCAAACCATGACCCTGATTGAAATCACCGAACCCGGCGGGCCCGAGGTGTTGAAGCCGCGCCAGGAAGCGGTCCCCACCGCCGGTGTGGGCGAAGTGCTGATTCGCGTGCATGCCGCCGGGGTCAATCGCCCCGACGTGATCCAACGGGCCGGCAAGTACCCGATGAAACCCGGCATGAGCCCGATCCCCGGCCTGGAAGTGGCCGGCGAAGTGGTTGCAGTCGGTAAAGACGTGAGCGAATTCATCGTCGGCGACAACGTCTGCGCGCTGACCAATGGCGGCGGCTACGCACAATACTGCGTCGCACCGGCCAGCCAGACATTGCCGATTCCTCAAGGCATGGATTGGGTGCAAGCGGCGGCGGTCCCGGAAACGTTCTTCACGGTGTGGGCGAATCTGTTCGACATGGGTGGCGCCAGCAAAGGCCAGCGAGCATTGATTCACGGCGGCACCAGCGGCATCGGCACGACGGCCTTGATGTTGTGTCGCGAGTTCGGCGTCAAGGCATTCGCCACGGCAGGCAGTGAGGAAAAGTGCGCGGCGATCCGCAAGCTGGGCGCGGAGGCGATCAACTACCGCGACCAGGATTTCGTCCAGGTGATTCAGGAAAAAACCGCCGGCAAAGGCGTCAATGTGATTCTCGACATCATGGGCGGCTCGTACCTGAACTCGAACATCGCGGCGCTGGGCATGGAGGGTCGACTGGTGATGCTGGGCTTTCTCGGCGGCGCCCACGCCAAAGACGTCGACCTGATGGCGATCATGAGCAAACGCGCGACGATCACCGGCTCACTGATGCGCTCGCGGACCCGCGAAGAAAAAGCCTCGATCGCCGAGCAACTGCGCGAGTACGTCTGGCCGGTATTGGCTGCCGGGCGTTGTCTGCCGATGATCGACAAGGTCTATCCACTGGCTGATGCGGCACAGGCTCATGCGCGGATGGAAGGTGGCGATCACATTGGCAAGATTGTGTTGCGGGTGGATTGATCTGCCACAGGGGGCCGTGAACGACTGTCGAAATTATTCCCGCCCCCGCTGCGCTTCTGTTAAAAAACGAACTTCAGTTTTTTACCGATGGACCACCCAATGGCCTCCTCCCTGCTCACCCGTCTTCGCCGACGCTGGCTGCCCTTGCTGTGCATGGCCGGGCTGGTTGTCGGTCTGCCCGTGAGTTGCGGGGTGCTTGAGCACACCGAACGCGAGCTGCTGTTTCGTATCGAGCCGGGCACCGCTGGCTGGTATCGCGGCTTGCCAAAGGACGTTCAGGAGTTCGACATCAAGTCCGCAAGCTTCAAAGGCGGGCAAAACCTGCATGCCTGGTGGTGGCCCGCCGCGCGGCGGGATGCACCGTCGATCCTCTATCTGCATGGCGTGCGCTGGAATCTGACGGGGCAGGCGTTCCGTATCGAGCAATTGCGCGCCATGGGCTATTCAGTGCTGGCCATCGATTACCGTGGGTTTGGTCAGAGCAAGGGGGACCTGCCATCGGAGGCCAGCGTGTATGAAGACGCCCGAGCCGCCTGGGAGCGCTTCAAGACGATGCAACCCGACGCCGGCAAGCGCCTGATCTACGGCCACTCCCTCGGCGGTGCCGTGGCCATCGACCTGGCGGCTGACCTTGCCGCACAGGCGAAAAAAGACCACGCCGCCGTTCCGGTGCGCGGTCTGGTCATCGAGTCCACCTTCACGTCGCTGGGCGATGCCGTGGCGCAGGTGGCCGAAAGCAACCTGCCGGTGAAATGGCTGCCCGTGCGCTGGTTGCTTTCGCAGAAATTCGATTCCATCGACAAGATCGTCGACATCGATATGCCGCTGCTGGTGGTCCATGGCCTGGCCGACGCGTTCATGCCCTCGCGATTCAGCCAGCAGTTGTTCAATGCTGCCAGCGAACCCAAACGCCTGCTGCTGGTGCCGGGCGGTACGCACAACAACAGCATGAGCCTGGGCGGCAACCAGTATCGCCAGGCACTTGAAGGCTTGATGAAGGCAAAGCCGCCGCAGATGGCCGGGCCGGCGCTGACTCGCGGTACTCAGGATTCCTGAAGACTATCGATAACCTTGCGCCTGCAGCTTGAACAACTGCGCATAACGCCCGCCCGCCGCCACCAGACTGTCATGGTCGCCGCGCTCGAGGATCGCCCCCTGATCCAGCACGATGATGTGGTCGGCGTTGCGCACGCTGGAAAACCGGTGGGAAATCAGCAGCGTCATGCGACCTTCGGTGTGCTCGCTGAAATGTTCGAACACCGCCGCCTCCGCCGCCGGATCGAGGGCTGAAGTCGGCTCATCCAGAATCAGTATGTCGGCATCACGGCGCATGTAAGCGCGGGACAAGGCGATCTTCTGCCATTGCCCGCCGGACAATTCCTGGCCCCCCGCAAACCAGCGGCCCAATTGCGTGGCATAGCCGCGATCCAGACGCTCGATGAAAGGCGCAGCCATGCCCTCGGCGGCGGCCGCCTGCCAACGTTGTTCATCGTTGAACGCCAACGTATCACCGACGCCAATGTTCTCGCCCACGGAGAACTGGTAACGGATGTAATCCTGAAAAATCACACCAATACGCCGACGCAGTGCACCTTCTTCCCACGCCTGCAAATCGCTGCCGTCCAGTAGAATTCGGCCCTTATCGGGACGGTACAGACGGGTCAGCAACTTGATCAGCGTGGTCTTGCCTGAACCGTTCTCCCCCACCAGCGCCACACTGTGCCCCGGCACGAGGTGCAGATCGATGCCCTCCAGCGCAGGGCGGCTCGCGCCCGGATAACAGAACCCGACGTTCTCGAACCGCAAACCATCGCCGGGCAGTGCACCCTCGGTGAGATGCCCGGTATCCACGACGACGGGTTCAGCCAGGTATTCATAAAGACTCGACAGGTACAGGCCATCTTCGTAAAGACCGCTGATGGCGCTCAAGCTACTGCTCACCGCGGTCTGCCCTTGCTTGAACAGCACCAGGTACATGGTCATCTGGCCGAGGCTGATACTGCCGTGAACGGTGTCGACCACCACCCACGCGTAAGCCAGGTAAAACGCCCCCGTGCCCAGCAACCCCAGCACAAAACCCCAGCCATCCCGGCGCAAGGTCAACCGGCGGTCCTCGGCGTAGAGTCGCGCGAACGTCTCGCGATACCGCTTCAACAGCAGCGGCGCGAAACCGAACAGCTTGACCTCCTTGATGTACGCCTCGTGGGAGAGCAGCGTCTCGATGTAGTTCTGCTGCCGACTCTCCGGCGCACGGCGGGTGAAGAGCCTGAAAGCGTCACCGGAGAAATGCGCTTCGGCAAAAAATACCGGCAATGCGCCGACCACCAACAGCACCAGCGCCCACGGCGAAAAATGCACCAGCAACACGCCGAAGCTGATCAGCACGATCAGGTTCTGGATCAGCCCCAGCGACTTCATCACCAGCGCCAGCGGCCGGGTCGACGCCTCGCGCCGCACCCGAACCAGCTTGTCGTAGAACTCCGAATTTTCGAACTGCACCAACGACAACGTCTGGGCTTTCTCCAGAATCATTGTGTTGACCTTTTGCCCCAACTGCACCCGCAACAACGACTGCTGCACTGACAGCGCCCGTTGCGCCCCGGACAGCAAAGCAAGCACACCGGCTTCAAACAGCACGTAACGCACGACCGGCCATAATGGCGCACTGCCCTGCTGCGCATGCAACTGCATGGCGAACACCACGGCATCGACGATGCGCTGGCCCAGCCAGGCGGCCAGCGCGGGGAGCATGCCAGCGATCAGGGTGGCCAGTACCAGGCCCAGAAACAACCCGCGAGAGGTTCCCCAGACAAGGAGCAAGGCGCGTCTGGCCTGGTCGAGCAAGGAGGTGATGCGGGAGAGGCTCGCAGGCATGTTTATCTGCTGCGCTTGCGTGGTTTCTCGAAGGGTCTTCTTGAAGGTGGAGGACCGAGGGGAATAACCAGCCCGGGGGGTGGAGGGCCACCATTGTGCCACTCCTCCATTAACCGCCGAAGTTCAGCCGGCATTTCTTGCGGTGCTTTGCTTGTCATTTAATCACCCTGTTGTTTTTGTGAACTCGACCCACTGTACCTTTGAAACATCAATAACAATGACTTCGATCCCGGTGTGAAACGGTTTGTTTGCACCATCAATCCAGCTAGGGTACTCGAGAACGAATTGTCCTCGTGCAGGTTCCGACGGCCATTCTGTTGGCCAGCCAAACAGGCGTTTGCTATCTACCAAATGCAGCACTACATATCTTTTCCGCGATAAAAAAGCGCTGTACCACTCGCAAGGATATGAAGATTGCGTGGTGATTTTCAGCTTCCGCAGTAAAGCGTGAAGCTTGTCGCTGCTAGCGATGTGACAGGATAGAAAGCCCAACAGCACCGCTATCACAGCAGACCACAGAGCCTCCGATTTCCTGTCCCACGCGCCGACTGAGAAAAAACGCTCCCCCGTTAAAAGCAGCAACGCTCCCAAACCGACAACCAGCGACTGAATCACAAACGTAAAAATCAACGCCTGGACGATCTGCCCAAAGGTATCCGGCCGTTTGAACGCCGTCAGCGAGTAAAAAATCCAGGCCGCCAAAAAACCCGGGAGCAAATACTGAAGTAACGGAATCACTTCCTTGACCAAGCCATCCATGCCATTCCAATCCATTGAAAAGTTCGAGCTGGCGCAAATAAATACAGCACTACAACAGCCTGTGTCATCCATTGAAAATGGAGGCTCGTCACAAGAAATGTCGGGACTACAAGCGGGACTACAAGCCGAAAATCCTCCTACATTTAACAAAGAAAAACTGGACAAAAACTCAATCCAGATCCGACGTCATGTGCTCCTGAAACCGCGCCCGATACCGCCCCGGACTCTCCCCCGTCCACTTCTTGAACGCCCGATGAAACGCACTCGGCTCCTGAAAACCCAGTTGTTCGGCAATGTCACCAATGCTGGCCTTGCTCTGACGCAACTGTTCAAACGCCACGCCGCGGCGCACTTCGTCCTTGATCTCCTGATACGAACACCCTTCACGCTCCAGCTTGCGACGAAAGGTGCTGGGGCTGAGGTGTTGTTCCAGGGCGAAGGCTTGCAGGGTCGGCCACTGGCTGTAATGACTGTGGCGCAAACGCTGATGAACCTGCGACGCCAGGCCATGCTGGTTGCGGAAGCGGATCACCAGCCATTGCGGCGCGGTACGCAGAAACACTTTCAGGGAGGCGAGGTCCTGAACCACCGGCAGGCGCAGGTAGTGGCTGGCGAATTCGATTTCGGTGCGCTCGGCGCCGAAAGTCAGGTTGGGGCCCCAGAGCAAACGATCATCGCTGAGGGCCACGCGTTCATGACGAAAATCCGCACGATCGATGGGGATGCGCCGACCGCCCAGCCAGCACAGCAGGCTGATCATCAGCACCAGAAACGTCTCTTCGCCCAAACGCGCCACATCATCGTTTTGCGCGCAGGTATCCAGGCTGATGACCGCACGTTTGCCGCGCACCGCCAGCGTGCCGCGAAAGTCGCGAAGGAACAGCGCAAAGTTGCTCAGGCACTGGCGCAGGGCTTTGTGCAGATCGGGCTCCTGAATCAAGGCTCGGCATATCAGGGCGAAGCTGCCCGGCGGCATCCCGTGGGAGTCGAGCCGGAAGAACTCGTCGTCGAGCTCGCGGATCTGGATCAGCCAGAGTGCAGCGAACGCACTGGCCGGCACCCGCGCCACGGGCTGTTCGATCAACGCCGGATCGATGCCTGCCTGCTCCAGCGCAGCCCGCCGTCGCTGCGGGTCGTCCCCCAGCCCATGGATCATCGCCTGCACAAAGTAGGCGGCCACCGAGTCCTTTTCCCGCATCTGAACGCTTCGCTCCCCAATTACCCGAATGGCAAAAAACACCAGCACCGTTGAACAGTTTCGGCATAGGACAACCGCCCCGCCGGTTCTAGACTCGCGGCCAATAGTACGCCTTCGGCCGTTGCCTCGGCCAAGGTATCGCAGGGTTTGACCGGAAGGACGTGTGACATGAATCTGCAAAACATCGGCGTGATCGGCGCTGGCACCATGGGCAACGGCATCGCGCAAGTCTGTGCCCTGGCGGGTTTCAATGTGACCTTGATCGACATCTCCGAGAGCGCTTTGCAAAAGGCACTCGCGACCGTCGGTAAAAATCTCGACAGGCAGGTCAGCAAAGACACGCTGACCCAGGAGCAAAAGCTCGCCGCCCTCGACAAGATCCGCACCAGCACCGATTACGCTAGTTTGCAGAACGTGCAACTGGTGATCGAAGCCGCCACCGAAAACCTTGATCTGAAACTGCGTGTGCTGCAACAGATCGCCGCGCAGGTCAGTACCGAGTGTGTCATCGCCTCCAACACGTCATCGCTGTCCATCACCCAGCTCGCCGCCAGTGTCAGCCAGCCTGAGCGTTTCATTGGCCTGCATTTCTTCAACCCGGTGCCGGTGATGGGCCTGATCGAAGTGATTCGTGGCCTGCAAACCAGCGACGCGACCCACGCGCTGGCGCTGGACATGGCCACGACCCTGGGCAAAACCGCGATCACCGCAGGCAATCGTCCGGGTTTTGTGGTCAACCGGATTCTGGTGCCGATGATCAACGAAGCGATCCTGGTGTTTCAGGAAGGCCTGGCCAGTGCCGAGGACATCGACGCCGGCATGCGCCTGGGTTGCAACCAGCCGATCGGCCCGCTGGCACTGGCGGACCTGATCGGCCTGGACACCGTACTGGCGATTCTCGAAGCCTTCTACGACGGTTTCAACGACAGCAAATACCGTCCCGCGCCACTGCTCAAGGAAATGGTCGCCGCCGGCTACCTGGGACGTAAAACGGGGCGCGGCTTCCATGCCTATGCCTGAGCGTTGCTCACGTTTCGCCGAATACCGGGACAAGGTGCTGGAGCTTTTTGCCAGCAAGGGGTTCGGGCAGGTCGGCATGCGTGAGCTCGCGACGTGCCTGGGGCTCGCCCCGGGCTCGTTGTATCACCATTACCCCAGCAAGCAGCACTTGCTGCTCGACCTGATCGAGGAGTTCTATGAAGAACTGCTGTCGACGCTGGGGCGTATCGATCAAAAAGCTTCAGCGAAACGCGACAAACTGCAAAACCTGATCCGCGCACACCTGAATCTGCATCAGGAAATGCCCTGGCATTTCCGCCTGGCAGAACGCGACAGCGGTTGCCTGAATGATGAGCAGCAGGCGCGCGTTCAGCAGTTGCGCGAACAGTACGAACGCAAATTACTGCTGATGCTCGGCACCCGCGCCCGCCTCAGCGAACAGGCGCAACGTGCCGCCGCACATGCTATCGCCAATCTTCTCAACAGCGCGCCGAGCTGGCTGGCGCACCAGGCGCTGGAGGAACATGAGCGGGTCGAGATGCTGGAAAATCTCGTGGGCGGGGCCATTGAACGTTTGCTGCGTCCCTCGGCGCCACGCGCAGTGGCCTGAAAGCGCAGTTGCGCAAAGCCATAAGCCGCGTCGGCCCAATAGGAAAAACATCTAAACGAATGTTGCGAATTACCACCTCTAACGCTTTGCTGATGGAGCCCAACCATTGCAGAGCCGCAGGTGAATAGCGCCTCCCTCTGTCTCCTTTATCACCGGGAGTAAAACATGAAAATCAATCCCTACCTCATCTTCAACGGTGACTGCAAAGCCGCGTTCACCTTCTATGCCCAGGCCCTCCAAGGCCAGCTCGAAATGATGATGACCTTCAGCGAAAGCCCGGCGCGCGAGCACTTCCCGGCAGACCTGCACAACCTGATCATTCATACCCGTCTGTCGGTGGGCGACCAGGCGATCATGGGGTCGGATACCACCCCTGATCGCCCCACGGATGACATGGCCGGCTGTTCGGTCTCGCTGAATGTCGACAGCATTGCCGAGGCGGAGCGCGTCTTCAATGCGTTGGCGGAAGACGGCAGCGTGCAAATGCCCCTGGAAGCGACCTTCTGGGCCGCACGTTTCGGGATGCTGGTCGATCGGTTTGGTGTGTCATGGATGGTCAATTGCGAGAAGGATCAGTGACTTTTCAGGCAAGCAAACGCCCAACCTGAAAAAGTCGGGCGTTCTGGAACCCCCCGGGCCGTCTGCTACCGTCAACAGGCCACCCCGCCTCGCCGCGGCCCTTCGGAGGAAATCCGCCATGCCTGTTCATGACGCGCCCCCTTCGTCCGCCATGGGCGCCTATGTCAATGGGCCGCTCTGGGCTCGCGATGTAAGAACCATCGAGGGGCGCAAACTCAAAGGGATCGTGATCAAGTACCGCTAGCGGTCGGCTACCCCTTCACGCATACCACCTGACGCAAGGTATGCAGCACTTCCACCAGTTCGCGCTGGGCGTGCATCACGTGGTCGATGTTTTTGTAGGCCATCGGTATTTCATCGATCACCGCCGCATCCTTTCGGCACTCGACGTGGGCGGTGGCGCGGATCTGATCTTCGACGGTGAACAGGCTTTTCGCTTTCGTACGGCTCATGGTGCGGCCAGCGCCGTGGCTACAGGAGCAGAACGATTGCTCGTTGCCGAGCCCGCGAACGATGAAACTTTTCGCCCCCATCGATCCTGGAATGATCCCCAGCTCACCCTTCTGCGCCGACACCGCACCTTTGCGGGTCACCAGAACATCCTGACCAAAATGCCGCTCTTTCTGCACGTAGTTGTGGTGGCAGTTCACCGCCTCCAGGGCGACGTCGAACGGCTTGCTGATCACCTTCCGAGTCGCCTGAATCACCGATTGCATCATCAGCGCGCGGTTCTGCCGGGCGAAATCCTGAGCCCAACCGACGGTTTCAACGTAATCATCAAAATGCCGACTGCCTTCTTTGAAGTAGGCCAGGTCACGGTCCGGCAGATTGGCGATGTGCTGGCGCATGTCGCTCTGAGCCAGCTGAATGAACAGGTTGCCAATGGCGTTGCCAACCCCGCGTGAACCGCTGTGCAGCATGAACCAGACCCGGTTGGCTTCATCCAGGCATACCTCAATGAAATGATTACCGCTGCCCAACGTGCCCAGGTGCCCGCGATTGTTGGTGCTGGCGAGTTTCGGGTACTTGTCGGTGATCGCCTTGAACCGTGGGTTCAAGGCAGCCCAGGCTTGATCGGCCTCTCTGGGAACGCTGCCCCAGGCACCGGTGTCCCGGACGCCACGACCGACGGTGCGCCCATGGGGAACCGCCTTCTCGATCGCGCACCGCAAACCATGCAGGTTATCCGGCAGATCAGCGGCGGTCAGCGACGTGCGCGCGGCGATCATGCCGCAGCCAATATCCACCCCGACAGCGGCCGGGATGATCGCGCCCACGGTAGGAATCACACTGCCGATGGTCGAGCCCTTGCCAAGGTGCACGTCGGGCATCACCGCCAGGTGTTTGAAGATAAACGGCATCTTCGCGGTGTTGATCAACTGTTGCCGGGCTTCGTTTTCTACCGGAACGCCTTCGGTCCAGAGCTTGATCGGTTTGCCATTGGCGACTTCCAGCAATTGATAGGTACGGTCTTGCATGATTCGCTGCTTTCCAGTGGCCGATGTTTCGGCCCTGTTCTGATGACTGAGCCGTACATTGAGTCCTCATAGTATCCCAGCGAACGCGAACATTCCCTCGCGTCGAACATGTCTGTCAGACATGTAACGCCAGTTTAGGAACCGTCTGACATCAATTCCCAAGCCCCCTTGATAGCCTCGCACAGAACCCGGCTACGGGACGTTCTATTGTGATCTGACCAGGGAAGGTCATTTACGCACGTTGCATCAACGTCCCGGAGCCTGTGCCACGTCACAGGAAAAGGAAACCTGGATGGTTAATGCAAACCCTCGTGCCCGTTTCAGCCTTGCGATCAACGACATTCAACATGACCTTCAGGTGCTCAAGTTCACCGGCAAAGAGCTCATCAGCCAGCCTTTCGCCTTTGAGATCGAGCTGGTCAGCGACAGGCGAGACCTGGACCAGAATGAGCTGCTGCACAAACAAGCCTTTCTCGCTTTCAACGGTTCCGGCGACGGCATTCACGGGCAAATTCATGGCGTGGTCAAAGGCAGTCTCGGTCATGGCCTGACCCGCTACAGCGTGACACTGGCGCCCAGGCTGGCGTACCTGGACCACCGCACCAATTGCCGTATTTTCCAACAGATGACCGTTCCGCAAATCATCGCGCAGGTGCTCGACGGCCACGGCATCCATCGTGACTTTCACCAGTTTCAACTGGGCAGCGTTTACCCGGATCGTGAGTACTGCGTTCAGTACAAAGAGTCCGACAGAGCGTTCATAGAGCGACTCTGCCAGGAAGAAGGCCTGCACTACCACTTCCAGCACAGCCGCGAAAAACATGTGATGGTGTTCGGCGACGACCAGACAGTGTTTCCCCGGCTCGAGCGTCCGACACGCTTTAGACACGACAACGGCCTGGTCGCCGACACACCGGTGATCAAGCACTTTGACGTGCAAGTGCGAGTCGGCACCCACCGCACCACTCGCCGCGATTACGACTTCAAAAAAGCGCGCATCTTGCTGGAGGCCGAGAGCAGGTCCGATAGGTCCGGGACTCAAGCGGATCTGGAGGATTACCAGTACCCCGGTCGTTTTACCCAGGGAGATCGCGGCAAGCTGTTGAGTCGACGCGAACAGGAACGTCACGGCGCCGCGTGCCGGGTGGCACGGGGTAAGAGCGATCAACCGATGCTGCTCTGCGGGCATTTCCTGCCGCTGGCTGAACACCCGGACGAAGAATGGAACGACCTGTGGTTGCTGACCGAAATCGAGCATGAAGGTGCACAACCGCAAGTCTTGCAACAGTACGCGGCCTACACCGGCACCGGCGATGACAACGGCTTTCAGGGTTATCGCAACCAGTTCCTCGCCACGCCTTGGGACGTGATCTACCGCTCGCCGCTGACCCACGACAAACCACGAATCGCCGGCGTTCAAAGCGCCGTGGTCACAGGACCGAAAGGCGAGGAAATCCACTGCGACGACTTCGGTCGGGTCAAGGTGCAATTCTTCTGGGATCGCGAAGGTCGCTACGACGATAAAAGCAGCTGCTGGCTGCGGGTTTCCTCCCTTTTGGCCGGCAACGCCTTTGGCGGGGTCGCCTTGCCGAGAGTCGGCATGGAGGTCCAGGTCAGTTTTCAGGACGGCGACCCCGACCATCCCGAGATCAGCGGCTGCCTGCACAACAGTGCCAACCCGGTGCCCTACGAATTACCCGCCAACAAAACCCGCAGCGTATTCCGCTCCCGCAGCTCGCCAGACAGCACGGGGTTCAGCGAACTGCACATTGAAGACCGCGCCGGTCAGGAATTGATTTACCTGCGCGCCCAGCGGGACATGGAACAACGGATAGAAAACGACAGCCGCCTGGAGGTCGGCAACGAGCTGCGCACCACCGTCAAGGGCGACAGCGTTACCGTGCTGCATGCCACGGAACACCGCACCACCAGCGGTGATCGGCACACACAGCTCAAGGCCAACGACTACCTGCAAGTTGCCGGCAACAGCCACACTCACGTAGATCAAACCCAGGCACTCAGCGCTGGCCGGGCGGTTGTTATTGAAGCCGATCTGATCATTCTGAAGGCCAGGACCCAGTTCTCGATCGAAGCCGGTGGAGAACATTTACAGGTAGGCGGCGGCGGAATTTTCGGCAGCAGCGAACTCCAGATCGGTGGCGCTCCGATGCGCGCGCCAGCCGCCTCGATAGCAATGCCGCGCTCAGTCGATGGCTTGTCCGTGCCACCTGAATTGCCGCCCATGCTCGCGTCGTCCCAGCCCGCACTGATGGCGGCAAGCAACGCGTTGGCGGCGGACCTCTGCCCCCTTTGCGAAGCGTGTCGTGATGGCTTCTGCCCAACGGAAGGAGCTGCCGCATGACCCACACACTCCCCCGCCAATGGATGAACGAACAGCGCCGCCTGGGCCGCGAACTGTGCCTGGTGCTGGACTCGCAGAACGAGCGTGAAACCCGTCAGCTGTTGTTGAAGTCCAGCGGACATGACCAGTATCTGAGCGTCTACAACGCAACAACCCTCGCGAACCTGGCCGATGCCGGTCCGTTCATCTTCACCCTGGAACAGTCCGGCGACCGGCGCTTCGACGAACTGCTGGATCATCCCGAACGCAACTGGGGCTGGCTCGCGAGCGTCGAAAAAGGTGCGTTACGCGGGTTGGTCAATCACTGGCAACAGCGATTGATTGTCGGGACGCGTCCCTATCAGGCGCTGTATCGCTTTCACGACAATCGAGTGCTGAGTCGAGCGCTGAAACACCTGCCGCCTGAAGAATATCCAGCCTTTCTTGGGCCGGCGATCAGCGTCTGCTACTGGGACGGCGCTGCCTGGAACACAGCTCACAATCCTATCCCCGGAACGTACCCCGTGCCGGACCAGCCGCTCTGGTTGCGCACACCCCTGCCCCAGCCGCAGGCCTCGGAAATTCGCCGGCTCAACGCCCATCGTTATTTGCTGGCCGAGCATGTTGAGGCCTACGTCAATCTCGCCGAAGAGCATGACCCTGATGCGTGGTTGCGTGAGCGTTTAGCGCTGGCAGACACGTGGGGCTGGTTGGAGCCAGAGCAACTGGAATTTCTGTTGATTCAGAGTTTGCAAGCGCCGGGTTTTACTTTGCCCCCGGAGTGGGAGGTGCGGGGTGATGAGAGTCCGGTGGAGCACTTTGAGCGGGTGCGGCAGTTGGTGGGGTTTTGGCGGGGGGATGTGCCGATATGAAATGGATATCAGAAATCGCAGTTGTGGCTTGTTGTCTTGGGTTGGTCACGGGTTGCTCTACCGGGCAGCCGGACACATTCACTTTCACTGCTGATTTGCCACCCAACTTTGCCTACAAGGCCATCGCCGAGTATGTGCCGGCCAAAGGAGAAACCTGCACCGTGCCGGGCGGAAGAAATACAGCTGTCGGGTACAACATGAAGTGGCGTGAAAGTTACACGCCGAATTCTGAAATTGCCATGTACCGGACAATCAGTGGCTGTCCGCTGGTGATCAGGCGTATCAGGCTGGATATCAACGCTTCCTATTGGACACATCGGGGGGACTTCGGTGGGGACAGCGCAATGGTCATCATCCGCGATGATCTGGAGGAACAATACAAAGGCACGTTCAGTGACGCCGGCGAAAGCACTTTCTACGGCCATTGTCAGTGGCTGTTTCGCACTTCGGGTGCGCAGCGACGCATTGTCAAAATTCTCGATTGCAAAGCAGCGAACGCCCGAGGAGAGCCGGAACAAGGCCACCCAGTTTCGGGGTACAGCCTTGATCAGCTACCGGGTAAGACCGTGAAGATGAAGATTACGTTGGCTGGCGAGGAAAGACCTTATATGGGCGATACCTGGGTAAAACTTCCCAAAGGTTGGAAGCGCTGTATGGGAGACAACTTTGAAGACCAGTACGCCTTTTGCTTCGGCAACTTCAAAGACTTCAGCAGTTTCCGGATGCCGGATGGAAGGCAATGCACCATTTACCCGGGCTGCACAGAATAAGGACATTAATCACATGCCGATTTTTTCTTCACCGGCGAAGTCAACGCTGAAATTTGCTCCGTTGGCTTGCTGCATCACATTAATCACCGGCTGTGCCAAGAGTCAGCCGAACACATTCACCTTCACCGCCGATTTACCGCCTGATTTTGCATACGTCGCAGCGGTTTACTACGTACCCGCCGAAGGTGAGGCCTGCACTGTTGCAACAAAGGACAACTTGGCGCCGGTTTTCAATGACCAATGGCGAAAAGAATACAAACCCGATTCCGAAATAGAGATTCATATAACGCGCAAGGGCTGCCCGTTGGTCGTTAGGCGCATCGAACTGGAGATCAACTCGGCGTATGGAAAAGATCGAGGCGACTTCGGAAGGGAAAGCGCCATGGTTGTTATTCGCCATGAACTGAAGGAGCAATCCAAAGGCATTTTTAGTGAAGCGGGTGAAAGTGTCTTTTACGGTCAGTGCCAGTGGCTGTTTCGCACTGCGGGTGCTCAGCGACGCATCGTTAAAATCCTCGACTGCAAAACGACCGACGCACAGGGCCAACTAGGGCGTGGGCGCCCATTTGCGGCGTACACCCTTGATCAGCTACCTGGGAAGACCGTGAAGATTAAGATCACGTTGGCCACGAAGGAAAGACCTGGCTGGGGTGACACCTGGGTCGAAGTGCCCGGTGGCTGGAAGCGTTGCATGGGGAAAAATTTTGAAGATCAGGATGCTTTCTGTTTTGGAAATCACTCTGATTTCAGCACTTTCAAAATGCCAGATGGCCGCATCTGCACCATCTACCCCGGCTGCACGGAATAAGGACATTAATCACATGCGTATTTTTTCTTCACAGCAAAAGTTGACGCTGAAATTTGCTGCGTTGGCTTGCTGCATCACATTAATCACCGGCTGTGCCAAGAGTCAGCCGAATACATTCACCTTTACCGCCGATTTACCGCCCGATTTTGCATACGTCGCTGCGGTTTACTACGAACCCGCCGAAGGTGAAACCTGCACTGTCGAAACGAAAGACAACTTGGCGCCGGTTTTCAATAGCCAGTGGCGAAAAGAATACAAACCTGATTCTGAAGTAGAGATCCGCATTACGCGCAAGGGCTGCCCGTTGGTCGTTAGGCGCATCGAGTTGGAGATCAACTCGGCGTATGGAAAAGATCGAGGCGACTTCGGTAGGGAAAGCGCCATGGTTGTTATTCGCCATGAACTGAAGGAACAGTCCAAAGGTACCTTTAGTGAAACGGGTGAAAGCGTCTTTTACGGTCATTGTCAGTGGCTGTTCCGCACTTCAGGCAAGCCGCGCATCCTCAGAAAAATCCTCGACTGCAAAGCAGCTGATGAAAAGGGAGAGCGTAAACGTGGCCGTCCATTTTCGGCTTACACCCTCGATCAACTGCCAGGCAAGACCGTGAAAATGAAGATCATGTTGGCCAAGGAGGAAAAACCCGGCTGGGGCGACACATGGGTGGCAGTGCCCGGTGGCTGGAAGCGTTGCCTAGGCAAAGGCTTCGAAGACGAACGTGCTTATTGCGATGGTAACTACACCGATTTCAGCACCTTCAAAATGGTGGATGGGCGCATCTGCACCATTTACCCCGGCTGCACGGAATAAGGAGATTTTGACATGACATCATTTGAAAAAGAGATGGAGTCACGATTGAGTAATCGCGTGCTTGCCTGCCCGGCTCAAGGTAAGTGGAGTAGTTTTCAGTTGGTTGATGAGAGCGGCTCGGGCGAGCCTTACGCAGGATTGGCTTACGTTGTTACCGATTCAGAGGGGAAGAAATACACGGGATATCTTGACGCTAACGGTGCTGCCAAAGTTGATAACCACTTTGCAGGGCCTGTTTCGCTGACGTTTGATGAGAAATACCAAGGTGCTAATCAACTTTATAAAGACCTCAGAAAACGACCACACTACCCGCTCGAGATAACCGAACTTCAAGTACGAGCCGAAGGAACCCGTTATCTAAATCAAGACTCAACCCGTACCAAAATGAATCCTGCACAAGCCTGCGCCGACGCATTCTTCCAAGTGGAAGTGCGGCATCTAGTCATGGAGATCGCGCATCTACCTCCAGAGGTTTATCGCCATTATCATCACCGTGAGGGCACGGCCAAGCTCATGGGCAAACACGGTGAATTTGGCGTCGCTCTGATACCGCAAAAAAACAACGTATTGGAAGTGCGGCCTATGCGGGCGCTTCGGCCGATGTTGTCGACCAGCCCCGAATTCTGCGCATTGAACCTTTATCAATTGGCGCTGATGGCCACCTTAAGTTATTGCCCATTTGGCCAGCAGCCCGAAAAACACCCTGTGAAATCGCGAACCGTCACCTTCCCGAAACAGCCCAGCGTTGGGAATTGGTTCGGCGATGCGCTGGCAAAGTCTGATGAGCTATGGCGTGTCGATGCGGCGCAAAACAAAGTCTTCTACCCACTGTATGAGGATGTGCCGTACTCCAAACGTTTTGAAATCGTGCCGTTTGATCCGAACCTTTATGAAGTAAACGACCCTGAACGAAATGACGAGCAGGAACACCCCGCAAAACTTCACTTTCTCGACGATAGAGCCAAGCAAGGAGCCACCGATACCCAGGCTTTCATTACCCACAATGACGAACTGATTTTGATCGCGGTACGTGGCACCTACGAGCTTATCGCGGATGGACTGCGCGATGCCGATGCACTCCAAGTGCCGTTTGAAGCCACAGACAGCAAAGTGCACCGAGGTTTTTACGAAGCTGCGCAGAAAGCCTACGAATTTGTTGTTAACTATCTTGAAAAATTCTATGTCGGGCAGAAGCTCATCATTTGCGGCCACAGTCTAGGTGGTGCGGTTGCCTTGATACTTTCGGAAATGCTGCGTCGCAGAACTGAGGGCTACACCCTCCAGCTCTACACCTACGGCGCCCCCCGCGCGGGCGATGCCAACTTCGTTGCAGGCGCGAAGGACTTGGTGCATCACCGCGTCGTCAATCACAACGACCCGGTGCCGAGCGTGCCGGGCACCTGGATGGACACCAAGCCCGGTGTCTTCGCGACGGGGTTGGCTTTGACGCTTGCTAACGTGCCGGTCGGGATGTCGGTGTTTTTTACGGGCATCACGAACTGGACGGGTGAGCCCTACGATCACCATGGCAAGTTGCAGCACTTCATGCCGGTGGATTTTGAACGAGGGAAAAAGTCCGCGTTCATGTGGGAACCCGGTTGCGACACCATCACCCAACATGCGGCGTGCACCTTGGCCATTCAGCAGAAAAACGGGCTGCCGGACCGGCCGCCATTGCTGGCGCAGATATTCCAGGCAGGGAATCATTCAATGACCGGTGGCTACGTTCCCGCGTGCTGGGCGGTTTTACTGCGATGGAAGCAGGCGCACGACGAGAAACGTACGCGGATCACTGATAGCGAGTTTGAGTGGGTCAAGAATTCACTGGCACAGGCCACCACTGACCTGCGGGCGATAGAACGTGATTTAAGAGGACGTTCGGAGGCTTACGCTCGCACACAGGAGAACAACATTCGCGCACTCGTCCTTGAAAAGAGCAGGATTGAGACCACCGTCGCACGCCTGAAAAGCATTCATCCTCAGAGGATTAGCGCACAAGCGCTTTACGGATCGCTGTCAGAACAACCCGAAGATCTGAGGAAAAACGTCGATCGCTGGCTGGCGCATCCCGAAAACAAGGTCCAGGATCCGTTCGCCATGGCGCCGGAAGACCGTGAGGGGGACGCGCTGACGGCTTCGATCTATGGGCACACCATCGGTGCACCGCACACGCTGGATATCGATTCGTTCTGTTAAACACGCCTGTGTTTAAAAGCCTTACCGGTTACTTCGCGAAAGCTACAGCGTCTTGCGTCATTGCCTACGGTTACGCCAGAATCCGCCGGCTTGTGCGCCTTGGGCCCGGGTTCTATCGTTGGTCGGTCGCTGAAAATCAGTGATCGGGTTTGGTAGCCCGGAGTACTGCGTACAATGCTCCAATATGCTGGCGCCCATTTAGGTCGTGGCTTTTATGGTGGTCGTGCGCAGGGCCTTTTCGAAGGCGCCGGTTCCAGTACTCCGGTCTACCAACCTGTGCATGGCCACCACCCTTCGTTTGGTAGCGAGAGTGATGGCTCCATTTAGATAGTACTGGAGCTCCATCAAATGCCTAAGCCAACACCCAATCCGCCGGAAACCGATCCGACATCCCCCTCCGAAAATTTCAAACCGGAAAAACCCGACGAAACCTCGGAGCGCATTCCCCCCTATGCCGACCTCCGTGCCACCCCACGAACACCGAGCACGATGTACACCCTCGATCCACACATCAACACCGAAGACCTTTTGGGACACGCTTGCGAATCACTGGCCTCGGCCCATGTCATGACCATGGATCTGGCGGACCGTACGCTCGGGCCGAGTCGCAATACCCTGCTGGGCATTGCCCAAGTGATCATGCTGGGCGAACTCAACGTGAACCGGGCGCTGGATCAACTCGATCCAATCGAGTAGTCCTATCCTGTGGTGAGGGCCTGCGCCCTCGTCACCACCACTGACCGAATCACTTGATCCGATAATGAAAGGTATTGCGCACCGCCGGCACCGAAACCACCTGGCCGTCGACGACTTTCGGCTGATAACGAAAGGTGTTGGCCGCCGCCAACGACGGACGCATGA
This sequence comes from Pseudomonas sp. IT-P100, assembly GCF_949767185.1. Classification (NCBI taxonomy): domain Bacteria; kingdom Pseudomonadati; phylum Pseudomonadota; class Gammaproteobacteria; order Pseudomonadales; family Pseudomonadaceae; genus Pseudomonas; species Pseudomonas sp. IT-P100. Next base: position 729,348 of record NZ_CATKQK010000011.1, on the reverse strand, counting down.
ACAGCGGATGACAGCCGTCGAGCACCTTGGGATTCTCAACCTTTCCTTGGGGGTTGACCGTATATTCCACGGTGCAATCGCCTTCGATGTTCTTGTCCAGCGCCCGTTGCGGGTAGTCCGGCGCTTCCTTGCTCAAGGGCAGGTACTGGCGACTGTTGGCGGCGACCTGGGCCGCTTGCTGGCGAGCGCGTTCGGCGTTCAACCGGGCCTGTTCGGCTTGATGCGCCTGTTGCACTTGCTGCTCGGCGAGGCGTTGTTGTTCAGCCTCGCGAGTGCGTTTTTCCGACTCAAGGCGCTGGCGTTGTTGCTCGGCCTGAAGCTCGCGCTTTTTGTCTTCGACCCGTTTGCGCGCCAACGCAGCTTGTTCGAGTTTCTGCGCCTGGATCTGTGGGTCGATGGCGGGTTTGACGGGAGCCGGAGCAATCGGTTCGGGCGGTGATGGCTCGACCAACGCCGGTGCCGGTTCGGGTGCCACAGGTTGCGGCGCCGGCGGCAACATCACCAGTTGGGTTCTCAGCACAGAAGGCGGTTCGACGGGCGGCTTCTGCGGCGACCAACCGTGCACCAGCAACGCGAGGACGGCCGCGTGCAACGCCACCGCCAGGCTCGCCGCCAGACTGTTCTGCCAGAAGCCGCTGCGAGCACCGGGCAGCAACGTCATGGAAGGACTGTGCATGATCATCGCCGTCATTGCGGGGCCTCGGTCACCAGCCCGAGGTTGCTGACTCCGCCCTGCTGCAACGCCGCCATGGCCGCGACCACGCTGCCATAACCGGCGTCCTTGTCGGCGCGAATGTAGACCTGAGTGTCGTGGCGCTCGGCGACGATTTGCGCCACTTTCGCCCGCATGTCGTCAAGGCTCACCGCACTGTCGGTCTGGTGTTGAGTGTCGAGTTCACCGCCGACATTCCAGTAGTAACCACCCTCGGCCTTCACCGACAACGTGAGGATTTGCTGACGCGTGTCAGTGGCCAGGGCTTCACTGGCAACCTTGGGCAGTTCGATCTTTACACCTTGGGTCAGCATCGGCGCCGTGACCATGAAAATCACCAGCAGCACCAACATCACGTCGATGTACGGCACCACGTTCATTTCGGCCTTGGGTCCGTGTTTGCGTTGCGGTTTGATCAGCATCTTCACGCTCCTCTCAGGCTGCGGCGGCCAGGTTCAACGGCGCACCGTGCAATGTGCGATGCAGACGCACCTGAAGTTCATTGCCGAAGGCGTAGTAACGGGTGAGCAAGGTCTGGCTGCGGGAGGAAAACCGGTTGTAGGCAATCACCGCCGGAATCGCCGCAAACAAACCGATGGCCGTGGCGATCAGCGCTTCGGCGATGCCGGGCGCCACGGTCGACAGCGTCGCTTGCTGGACCTGAGACAAGCCGAGGAAGGAATTCATGATCCCCCACACTGTGCCGAACAGACCGATGTAAGGGCTGACCGAGCCGACGGTGGCGAGAAACTGCAAGCCTTTCTCCAGCTGCACTTCCTGTTCGCTGATCGCCACATACAACGCGCGCTCCACACCTTCGAGCACCACGTCGGCGGGGTTGCCCGAACGCTGATTGAGATGACTGAATTCGCGAAGCCCTGCATGAAAAATCGGCTCCACACCGCTCTCGCTACCTGCCGTTTCCCGGTACAGCGGCTGCAGATCCGAAGCGCCGCGAAACTGCTGCACGAAGGCATTCATCTGCCGCTCGCGCTGCTGCAACACGCGACCGCGCTGGATGATCAGGTACCAACTGAGCAACGACGCCAGCAACAGGGTGAGCATGACCGCCTTGACCAACAGACTGGCGTCGCTGATCAGCCCCCAGATCGTCATGTGTTCGAGCGTGGCCTGCATGGTGAAACTCCTTGTCTGAAGCGCTCGGGCCGTCGATGCGCGACGGCCGTTGAGCTATTGGATGAAAGTGGGATGACAGGTTGATGACCGGCCCGGATCAAGGCAGCTTCAGGGCTTGAGTGACCTCGGTCCAGGGCACGAATTTGAAGTTTTGCGTCTGCTCGGGCATGCGCTTGCGGCCGTCCTGCACCACCAGCAGGCCTTGGCTCCAAGGCCCGCCGAGGTTCACCGAAGTGACTTCAAGGCCATCGGTTTCCGAAGCGCCATCGATGCCGAGCGCTGCGTTCAGGCCGACGCGAAAAGCGCCCCGCGAGGCGAACGGCGGCTCGGCGTCCAGCACCAGGTAGCTGTCGTTACCCTGGCTGGAGATCACCAGATAATCGCGAGCCTCGCTTTGATACAGCGCCAGACCTTCAACGTCGGCCTGCAGTTGTGGGCCGACCTTGATCACGCTGGTCAGTGTCGCCGGCTGGTCGGCGCGGGCATCCACCGCCCAGACGCCGACATCTTCTTCACCGAGAAACAGCCGTTGACGTTGGTCGTCGGCCACGCAGCCTTCGGGTTGGCTGTCGACCTTGAACTGGCGCACCAACTCACCTTTTACCGTGCCGTTCGGCGCACTCAGGCGGTATTGCAGGAACGTGCCGTCCTTGCCGTTGGCGATGGCGTAAAGCTCGCCACTGGCAGGCTGGAACAGGCAGATGCCGTAGATTTCCTTGAGCGGCGTGGGGATCTCGCCGGCTTCACGCAGCTCGCCGCTAAGACGGTCGATGCTGAACAGACTGAGGCTGTTGTGATCGCGATTGCTGGCGACGGCGAGGTCGACAGTCTGTGGGCCGAGTTTGAAATTCGGCCTCAGGTCGACGTTGTTCAGGCGCCCGACCGGTAACTCCTGCAGCAACTTGCCTTGCAGGTCATACGCCAGCAACCCCTGCTTTTTATTGGTGCCCAGCACCCGGCTCAGCGACGGTTGCTGCGGGTGAATCCAGATCGCCGGATCGTCCGCCGCATCGCCCTGACGGCCGACCGGATCACTCTGGCTGAGCGCTTTAACGTTCGGCAGCACCCGCGCCAAGGGCACCGGTGTCGGCTGCCAGTTCAGTTCGCCTTCATACAGACGGCCGTCGTCATCGTCGCGCAGAAGAACCTGCAGGCCTTTGTCGGTCGGGCGCAGGGCGAGGTTTTCCGGTTCTATCAAACCTGGCAGCGCCAAGGTCGCCTGGGCCGACCAGTGTTCGCCCTGCTGCTGGTAGACATGCAATTGCGCGGCTTTCGGGTCCAGCGCGACGAGGCCACCGGGCACCAAAGCCATGGCGCCAGCGGTTTTTTTGATCGTGCCGAACGGTTCGCGCATGGCCACCGGCGTGCGGCTGACCTCGGCTTCGGGATGCGCCGGATACACCCACCACCCCACATTCTCTTCGTTGACCACCAACTGATTGGCGCCGTCGTCGACCTGACAATCCGTGGCCGACGGTGGCAGCGGCAGACCGCGCACCCGTTGTGGTTGCGGGTTGAGCGCCGCGTCGTTACCCACCAGCCATTGCTCGCCCTTGCCCTCCTCGCCCACCAGAAACAGGAACAGGTTGCTGGCCTCGTCGCGATACAGGCACAGGCCGTTCACCGGGTAATCCCGCGTCGGCAGATACACCGGCTGGCCCCAACTGCGTTTGTCCGAATCGAGACTGACCAAAAATGCCTGCTGACGGCTGTTGTCCAGGCTTGCGACCAACACTTGCCGGCCGGCTGCGCGGCTGTCCACGCCACTGAACGATCCTGGTAAACGCGCCAGTTCCCGGCCCTGTGCATCGAGCAGCAGCAAACCGTCTTGATCGCTGGCCGCCAGGCGTTCGGCGCCAACATTGGCGGGCAGGAACGCCACCGCATCAACCGACAGATTGGCGCCCCATGGCTTGAGTGTCAGGCTGGGTACCGCCGCCAGCACCTGGCCGGCGGTCAGGCTGATCAATGCGGCCAGAAGATGGCGCTTGGATAGAAACGAAATACTCATGAACAGGCAAAGTCCTTGTCGTGGAATCGTGTAACGGCCATCGCGGGCGAGCCTCGCTCCTACGGCAATGCTGTTCACTTAAGTGCGGGCACCGACAATTGTGGCGAGGGGATTTATCCCCGTTGGGTCGCGAAGTGGCCCCCAGCGTCCGGCCAAACAGACTGAATTGTCCGGATCGACGACCGCTTCGCAGTCGAACGGGGATAAATCCCCTCGCCACAGTTGTCAGTGTTCGCCAAGCAAACAGCATTACGCTCCTACGGAGGCCGCATCGGGGCTCAAAAGTGGGTGAAGGTCAGGCCGAGCTTGTAGGTCGGGCCGTATTCTTCGTACTGGCCGTTGTAGGCGCGGTGGCCGGTGTAGACGAAATACGGCTCGTCGGTGAGGTTCTGCGCCTCGAAGCTGACTTGCAGGTTTTTGGTCAGCGAGTAACGGGCGCTGAAGTCGATAAAGGTCTGGGCATCGACGTGCAGGTCGTGGGCCTTGTCGTTGATGGACGCCAGTTCAAAGAGGTAATCCGACTTATAGTTGGCCGACAGGCGCAGGCTCAGCTTGTCGTCTTCCCAACCGAGCATCAGGTTGCCGACCGTGTCGGACTGGTTGGGTAAATCGATGCTGCGCTTGCGGTTGATGCCACTGGCGGCGTCGAAGCCCTTGATCTCGGCATCCGAACGGCTGAAGGTGCTGTTGGCGCCAATCAGCAGGCCGTTCCAGGGCGCCGGCAACCAGTCGAATTTCTGCGAATAAGCCAGTTCCAGGCCATAGAGCTTGGCGCTGTCGCCGTTGGCAAACGTGTGGGCTTCGGAGAAATCGACCCAGGCACCCGTGCCGGCCAGGTCGGTGTTGTAGACGAAATTCTTGATGTCCTTGTAGAACACGAACGCCGAGACGGTGCCGGCGCGGCCCATGTAATGCTCGATGCCCAAGTCAAGATTGCTCGACTCCAGCGGTTTGAGTTCCGGGTTGCCGAACGTGGCTTCGTCATCGTCGATGACAAACCCTGGCGCCAGTTGACCGAAAGTCGGGCGCACCACGGATTTGGTCCACGCGGCGCGAACCTGGGTGTTTTTGTCCAGTTGATAGCGCGCATGCAGGCCCGGCAGCCAGTGGTGATATTTGCGCTGGGTGTCGGTGGAAGTGAACGCGCCATCGGTCACGCCGGTGCCCTTGGCTTCGAACTCGGTGCCTTCGTAGCGCAGGCCGGCGATGAACCGCCAGTCGTCGATATCGATCGTGTTCATCAGGTAGCCGGCGTTGATGTCTTCGCTGATCTTGAAGTCGTTGACCCGCGATTCGACTTCGTCATAGAAGTCCGCCTGGTTGAGGCCGCCGATCAACTGCTTGATCGCACTGCCGCTGATCCCCGGGCCGAACTGGCCGAGGCGATAGTCGACGTTGCCTTTGGTGAAGTGCGACAGGTTGAGCTGATCGTCGCTGAAACCCAGGCCATCGAAATCCTCATAGACCCAGGCGTCGAGGTCGTTGTCCTTGTTGCGCCGACTGACCTTGCCGCCGAATTTGACCTGGGACGCGTAGCCTTTGAAGTCGTAATCCCGGGCCAGGTCCAGGCGCAGGTTTTTCTCGGTGTCGGTGGTTTTCTGCTTTTCCCACTCGACCTTATCGAGGCTGAAATTGGCCGGATCGTAGAAGGCCTGGCCAATGATCGGCCGTGGTTTGTCCTTGTCGTAGTAACCGCTGCCGGCAAAGTCATCAATGCCGGTGAACGCAGCGTTGGCAATGTGACCCGGGCTGTCTTCGCCGGAGCGGCTGTAGCCAGCCTGGCCGCTGAGGGTCCAGAGGCCGAACATGCGTTCGCCGCCCAGGACGTAGGATTGAATTTCCTGGGTCTCTTCGCGTTGTTTGAGTTTGCGCGAGCCTTCGGCGTCGCCCAACTCGCCCGCAGCTTGCGGGTCGGCAAATTCGAAGGCCGCGGCGTTGCGTGTTTCGCTGTCCTTGTAACGGCTGTAGAGGGTGCGCAGGTAATAGCTGCTGAGGTCATCGGGCTTGTAGTCGAAGTTCAGACCACCGCCGGCGCGTTCGCGGCTGATGTCGTAGTCGCGTTGCTCGAACTCTTCGAGACGGGCGCCTTGCTCGAAATCCCAGGCACCGCCGGTTTCGACGTTGTCCGAACCGAAATCGCGCTTCTGCCAGCTCAGCGCGGCGGCCACACCGAAATTGTCGATGCCGTCGCCGAGGCTGAAGCGGTCACTGATGGCGCCGGAAAATTTCGGGCTGGTCTGGTGGGTGTTTTTGTCATAACTGGCTTCGCTGCTGCCGGTGTAGAACAGGCCTTTGTGATCGAACGCCGAGAGGCTTTTCACGTCGACGGTGCCACCCAGGGAGTTAGCGTCCATGTCCGGGGTCAGGGTCTTGATCACCGATAACGACTGCACCAGTTCCGAGGGCAACACATCGAGGGCTACAGCGCGGCGCTCGCTTTCCGGCGACGGTACGAGCGTGCCGTTGATGGTCACGCTATTGAGGTCCGGACCGAGGCCGCGTACGCTGACAAACCGCCCTTCGCCCTGATCGCGCTCGACGCTGACTCCCGGCAGTCGCTGCACGGCTTCGGCGACGTTTTCGTCCGGCAGCTGCGCCACGCCGTCCGCATGCACCACGCTCTTGATGCTGTCGGCGTTGCGTTGTTCCTTGAGCGCCTGGTCGATGCTTGCCGCTTGCCCCACCACTTCGACGTGTTCCGTGTTCGCGGTGGTTTCGGCAGCGCTCAAGCGTTCGCTGGCCATTGCCATGGCCAATGCGGTGAGCGTGAAGCTGACGAGCCCGGCAGTGCTGCTGCGCTGGTACATGGTGTCCTCCCCCAAGAGTCCGATAACGCCAGGCAAGTGGCCCGGCAACTGGGAGGGCAAGCTAGGTTCGGGGGATGACGGTTCTGTGACAGGGGTTGGCGGGAGACGCTGTAAACCGGGGTTTTGCCAGGCTTCAGGCTGGTTAATGAGCTCAAATGACCTGAGTCTGGCGCTAATCCTGTGGCGAGGGGGTTACCCCCGTTGGAGTGCGAAGCGCTCCCCTATCAAACACGCAGTGAATCTAACGGCGGCCGCTGCGCGACCGAACGGGAGCAAGCGCCCTCGCCACAGGTCATCGCCAGGCAGAAAAAAACCGCTGCACCATGAGCTGATTCGACCTTTCACCCCAGTCACCCCACTGTCACAAACATCTGCTGTGCTGACGCGCATCGCCTCTTTGCCAAAGGATCACGGCCATGTTCTCAGTGCTCAAACCCCATCGTTGGAAACTTGCACTGCTGCTGTTGGCGGCGAACGCGGGATTGCTGTTGCACCTGGCGTGCGGCGAGTTGAAAAGCATCAGCGAATGGGTCTGGCTGGACATCGTCGGCGAAGGTGGCTCGGCGCTGCTGGCGCTGGTCTGGTTGGGGCTGGTACTCAAGAGTCGCCCGGCCGGTCGCGTCACCAATTATCTGGCGCTCGGCTTGAGCGGCATCTTTTTCTCCTGGTGGATCGACAGCCTCGACGAGTTCATCCGCCTGCCCGACAGCATCACCTGGGACCACTGGCTGGAATCCGGACCGATGCCGGTGGGCATGATTCTACTGACCCTCGGCATCTATCACTGGCACCGCGAGCAACTGGCGATCAGCGCGCAAATGGAGAAGCGTGAAAAGCTGTTCCGCGAGCACCGGTTGTTCGACAAACTCACGCCACTGGGCGGCGCCGACTACCTCAAGCGACAACTGATCGAAAGCCTTGAAGAGAGTCAGCGGCAACAGCAGCCGCTGTCACTGCTGGCGCTGGATGTCGATAACTTCACGGCCATCAACCAGACGTTCGGCCATGCCGAAGGCGACGCCGTATTGCAGGCGCTCAGCCATTTGTTGCTGCTCAATCTGCGGCGGCAGGACTTGCTCTGCCGACTGGCCGGCGACCGCTTCGTGGTGCTGCTCCCCAACACCGGCGAGAGCCAGGCACGGCTGCTGGCGCTGGAGCTGGAACAGGCGGTTCAGGGCTTGGCACACAAAACCCGGCAACACGGCGAGCGCGTGCAGTTGTCGGCCAGTACCGCCGTGGTCATGGCGGTCAACGAGGCTCCGGATCCCCTGCTCAAACGCCTTAACCTGGCGCTGGCACGGGCCAGGCAGCCGTTGGCAAAAACGGCCTGAGGCGCGGTCATGACCCTGAAAACCACATGGTATGAAACCGACAGCCGCTTCATTCCCGGGCATTACCAACCGGCGACCTTGATTGATCTGGCCTTGTCCCGGGATATCGATAGCCATCGCCTGCTGCGCGGCACCGGCCTGTTTCATGAAGACATCCTCGCCGGCCAGACCCGCCTCAGTCCCCAGCAATTTTTCGGGCTGATCAACAACAGCCGCCGGTTGCTGGACGCCGACGACAGCAGTTTCCTGTTCGGCCAACGCTTGCTGCCGGGACATTACGGACCGGCCAGCCATGCCTTGCGCCACGCACAAAACCTGCACCAGGCACTCGACACACTGGTGCAACAACAGGCGCTGCTCAGCCCGCTCGCAACGCCGCGGTTGGTGCTGGATGAAAAGCACGCCTGGTTCTATTGGCTGGACAGTTGTGGCGCGGGCGAACAATGGCGTTTTCTGCTGGAAGCGAGCATGACCTCCATCGTCGCCATGAGCCGCTCACAGAGCGGCCAACGCCTGCCGTGGGAATGCAGCTTCAGCCATGCCGAGCCACGTTACGTCGAGCAATACTGGGTGCATCTGGGCGAGCACACCCAGTTCAACCGCCCACTGGACCTGATGCGCATCCCACGGGAATACCTCACGCTCGCCTGGCCCGCCGCGTCGGCCACCGCCAGCCAGGTCGCCCGTCAGGAAGCCCAAGGACAAATCGAACAACTGGGCTTTGCCTCAAGCTTCGTCGACTGCCTCTATCGCTACCTGCAAACCCATATACGACAAGCCCCGAGCCTGGAACAAGCCGCTCAGGCCTTCGCCATGAGCCCCGCCACGCTCAAACGCAAACTGCAAAAGCACGACACCGGTTTTCAGCAACAGGTGGATCGAGTGCGCAAGCATGTGGCGCTGTACCTGTATCAGATCAAGGGGTTCAGCAACGAGGAAGTCGCGGAGTATTTGAGCTTTAACGATGCGGCGAATTTCCGGCGTTCGTTCAAGCGCTGGACCGGTAGTACACCGAACCTGATCCGTCAGCTGTTCACTTCAGGTTAAGACAAACACGAAAAAGCCCAACCTCAATAAGGTCGGGCTTTCTCATTTATGGGCGGGTATCCATCATTTTGTCAGCGAGGGCCTTGGCTCTTTCAATCAACAGATTCTGCCTGTCCTCATGAGTGGCCCCTCCCACAACTGGCGCCGTCAGATGGCTTTCCGCAATCAGCGCAGCGCAGAAATATTGATCCCACACGGCTTTGTCCGCGGACGTCTGTGCGGTGGTTGGGTCGGCAGTCATAGTGCGGCTCCTTTTGATGAAGTAGCCCTGCCAGTTTACGCCTGATTCATAACCCGCAACCGGCCACCATTCGTCGCCTGAAAACTCCCGTCAAGAAACTGTAACCACCTTTGGCTCAAGCTTTGCAAACGCTGGCCGTAACCGCCCCGGAACGACGGAATTCTGACGTGGAGGCCAATCAATCAATATTTATGGGCACCAGCGCTACGCTGGGTCCGGCACCCGGAGATGTAACGTGTCAACTCTCAATGAAATCGCAGCGAACCACGCGAAAATGGCGAAAAAACTGGCGGGAGAGTCGACCGAAATGTGTGAACGACAGCCGCTGGTGGTGGGTGGGTTCGAGGTCACGTCAGTGGATGAGCAACCCCATGTACCCATGCATCTTATCGTTGCGGCGCAGGACAACCATCTCGTGCAGGTTGCTGGCTACTTGCCCTGAGCCGCCTCAGTTCAAATACCACCCCCAGGGTCCACCGCCGTATCGGGTGATTTGCTTGGTCTCGAGGTAATTGTTGTAGCCCCACTCACCCAGCTCGCGTCCGATACCGCTCTGCTTGTAACCGCCCCAAGGGGCCTCGACAAAAGTCGGTTGCGAGCAGTTGACCCACACGATACCGGCGCGAAAGCGTCGGGCCACTCGTTCGCAACGCGGGATATCGCGGGACATGACCGCGGCCGCCAGACCGAATGGCGAGTCGTTGGCCAGGCGAATTGCTTCGGCTTCGCTGTCGAAGGCCCGCAGGCAGACCACCGGGCCGAAGATCTCATCGCGCCATACCGAACTGTGCTCCGGCACATCGGCGAATATTGCCGGGGTCACGTAATAACCTTTCTGCAGATGGGCCGGGCGTGTGCCGCCTGACACCAGTCGCGCCCCCTCTTGCTGACCGGCCGCAATGGCGTCGAGCACCTTGTCCAGTTGCCCCTGACTGACCAACGGCCCGAGTTTCACACCCTCGGTAAAACCTTGGCCAATGCGGATCTGCTCTGTGGCTTTGATCAAACGCTCCAGCAGCGCCGGATACAAGGCGCGCTCCACCAACACTCGCGACGTGGCCGAACAGACCTGGCCCTGGTTCCAGAAAATCCCGAACAGGATCCACTCCACCGCAGCGTCGAGGTCACTGTCGGCGAAGATCACGAACGGCGATTTGCCGCCCAGCTCCAGGCTGATGCTTTTGATCTCGGCCGCCGCCGCTTGCATGATCTTGCGCCCGGTCGGCACGCTGCCGGTGAAGGCGATCTTGTCGACGTCCGGGTGTTCGGCCAGCGGCGCGCCGGCCTCACGCCCCAGCCCGCTGACGACGTTCAACACCCCCGCTGGCAAGCCGGCCTGGTCGGCAATAGTTGCCAATTCAAGGGCGGTCAGCGGCGTCAGTTCCGACGGTTTGAGCACCACCGTGCAGCCCGCTGCCAGCGCCGGAGCGACTTTCCACGACGCCATCAGCATCGGGAAATTCCAGGGAATGATCGCGGCGACCACGCCCACCGGCTCCTTGATCACCGAGGAACTGAAGCGCTCATCGGACACGCTGATCGACTGCTCGCTGTGTTGGTCCGCGCCTTCGGCGAGCCCGGCATAGAAATCGAAACAACCCGCGGTGTCGGCGATGTCCCACAGCGCTTCCGGCAGCGGCTTGCCGTTGTCGCGCACTTCGATCGCGGCCAGTTCGTCCTGACGCGCACGAATGCCGTCAGCGATTCGCCGCAGAACCTGCGCTCGCTGCACACCCGTCCAGCGCGGCCAGTCACCTTCGTCGAACGCCTTGCGCGCGGCGGCGACGGCCAGGTCGATGTCTTCCGCCGTGGCGGCAGCAACCTGTGCCAGCACCGATTCATCACTCGGGTCTAACGTCTCGAAAACGCCACGCTGCACCGGCGCAATCCACTCGCCGCCGATGTACAGCCGTTGATAGTCACGCATGACAAATTCCCTCGCTGACCGGTTGCTCCAGCCGAATATTCTCAAGGCGACTGAACGCATCCACCCGCACCCCGCTGCCCACGCTCACCCCCGGCCCGAACACCACGCAAGGCTCGATGCGCACGTCCGTGGCCAGTTGCGTATCAGCGCTGAAAAACACCGTGTCCGCCGCCACCAGGCTGACACCAGACTGCATGACCGAACGGCGTCGGCGCTGCTGGAAAAGTTGTTCGGCCGCATGCAATTGCTCGCGATCATTGACCCCGAGCACGTCGTCCTCGTCCACTTCCACCGCTGTGACCGGCAGGCCGGCGCTGTTGGCCACTGCCACTGCATCAGTGAGGTAATACTCGCCCTGCGCATTCTGGTTGCCGATCCGGTCCAGCAGCCACAGACAGGTATCGGCACGTAAACCCATGACACCACCATTGCAGAAGTTGACTTCAAGCTCTTTCGGGCTGGCGTCCCTGGCTTCGCGAATGGCCAGCAAGCGACCCTCCTCCACCAGCAATCGTCCGTAAGGCCCCGGCTGTGTGGTGTGAAATCCCGCGACCGCCACGGCGGCACCGTCGATCAGTGCCTGACGCAATTGCGCCAAGGTCTGCGCGCTGATCAATGGCGAGTCGCCAAACAGCACCAGCACGCAACCCTGTTCATGAGCCTGCAATGCGGGCCGGGCGGCAAGCAACGCATGGGCCGTGCCCAACTGCTCTTGCTGGGTAAACGTTCGCGCAGTCGGCGCTGCCTGTTTCAAGTAATCGGCAACCGCCCGACTGCCTGCGCCCAACACCACCGCGCATTGATCGATATTCGCCGCCTCGACCGCCGCCAGTACATGGCCGAGCAACGGCCGGTTACCCACCGGGTGCATGACTTTCGGCAGCTGCGAACGCATGCGGGTGCCCTGCCCGGCGGCAAGAATCACCGCCAGGGTCCGCCAGGAAATATTGTCGCTCATTGCGACCCTCCCACTGAGTCAAGCCTGATCGCGATAGAACACGTCGTCGGCATACGGATACCACCAGTCCTGAATCTTTGGCTGGTGATCGATGATGACCATTTTCGAGCGTCGGAACGCTTCGAGGCCCTGACGCCCGAGTTCGCGCCCCAGGCCGGACATCTTCCAGCCGCCAAACGGCAGCGCGTCGTTGTCGATCAGCGGGTTGTTGACCCAGACCATTCCGGCTTCGAGGCGCTCGGCAGCCTCCATGGCTTCGGCAAGGTCGGTTGAAAACAGTGATGCGCCCAGACCGAACGGCGAATCATTGGCCAGCCGCACCGCTTCATCGAAATCGCTGACACGACAGATCGCCGCGACGGGGCCGAAACACTCTTCCTGAAGAATCGCCATGTCAGCGGTCACGCCGGTTAGGATGGTCGGCTCATAGAACCAGCCCACGCTGTGCTGCGGCGGAATCCGCCCACCGCAAACCAGCGTCGCGCCCTTGGCCAGGGCGTCGTCGACCAGGCGCATGACTTTGTTGCGCGCAGCCTCGCTGACCATCGGCCCGATCTCCGTATGTTCCAGGCCATGGCCGATGCGCAAGGCGCGGGTGCGTTCAGCGAACTTCGCGACGAACTCATCGTGGACTTCATCAACCACGTAGAAGCGCTCTGCCGAGGTGCAAATCTGCCCGCTCAGGTGGAACGCGGCGGTCACCGCACCTGCCGCGGCGACGTCCAGCGGCGCGTGTTTTGAGATGATCAGCGGGTCGCTGCCACCTGCCTCGATCACGCACGGTTTCATCTGTTCGGCACACGCCACTGCCACCGCTTTGCCCGCCGCCACGCTGCCGGTAAAGGCAACTGCGTGAGTGCCGGTCGACTTCACCAGAAACTGCGCCGTCACCGCATCGCCCGGCACACAAGACACCAGCCCCGGCAGCAACGAGGTGAAATGTTCCATGAACTTGAGCGTGCACAGGGTCGTGGCTTCCGCCGGTTTGATGATGCAGGCATTGCCCGCGGCCAACGAGGCAGCGACCGTCCAGCACATCAACAGGATCGGAAAGTTGAACGGCATGATGTGCACGCTGACGCCATACGGTTCATAGCGCACATGCTGGAACGAGCCAATCTGCGTGGTGCCGGCAACCTTGCCGGCATCGTCCCGGGCCATTTCCGCATAGTAGCGAAAGATCGGCGCGCAGTTGGCCAGTTCACCCATGGCTTCGGGAAACGGCTTGCCCATTTCCAGGGTCATCAACCGTGCGACTTCACGGTTGCAGGCGACGTCTTGTTCGATGGCATTGGCCAGCGTGTGCAAAAGCGCGGCGCGGCTTTTCGCGTCGATCAGCCGCCACTGTTTTTGCGCGGCGGTGGCGGCATCGACGGCGGCTTGCACGTCAGCTTCGCCACACAGCCCGACCTGCCCGACAGGTTGCAGCGTTGCCGGGTCGAGCACTTCGCGCGCGCGGGCATTCGTCAGCGGCAGGTATTCAGAGTTGATGAAACGCAGTGCGATGTCAGTGTTGAACGTGGCCATGGGGTAATCCTTGAACCAATCGATAAGGGGTTTCGCGCAAAACCGCGAGGGTTGCGGGCGACAGATCGTCGCGCCAGCCCGGCACATGCCCGTTGAGCCAGGCGCGCAGCGGCGCGAACGCCTCGGCCTCCAGCGCGCGAACAAACAAACCCAGGGTGCGCGGCAGGTGAGCCAGGTAACCGTGCTTGCCGTCGCGGCCCGCCAGTCGCACAAAAATCCCCAGCACCTTGGCGTGACGCTGGGCGGCCAGCCGCCGGTAATCCTCGAGAAATCGCGGCGCATCGAGCTCCGGGCGTTGCATCAGGTAGTGCGTCAGCAGCGCCACGCGCAACGCTTCGGACACGTCGCGGCGCGCGTCTTCGAGCAATGACATCAAGTCGTACGCCGCCGCACCGATCAGTGCGTCCTGAAAATCCAGCAGACCGCAGGCCGCAACGCCATCGCGGCCTTCGAGCAGCATCAGGTTATCGACGTGGAAGTCGCGCAACACCAGCGCTTCGCGACGTAGCGCGACATCGCTGCAGGCCTCGGCGAACAGCGCCAGATACGACTCACGAAGGCCCAGCGCCGCTTCCTTGCCAATCAGCAACGGCACGTACCAATCGATAAACAGCGCACACTCGTCACTCAGTTGTCGAGCATCGTAGGGCGCCACTTCCGCCGTCGGTGGCGCGCGGTGCAACGCCACCAGCGCGTCGACCGCCAAGCGATACAGCGCCGCTTCCGGATGCCCGGCTGCCAACAATCGGGTGTAGGTGTCGTGACCGAAATCCTCGATCAACGCCAGCCCCGCCGCTTCGTCGACCTGCAGCAAGGCCGGCGCGGAAAGCCCCAGTCGGTGCAGGTGCCGGGCAACCTGGACAAACGGACCGATCGGCTCGCTGTGCGGTGGCGAATCCATCAACAGCAGGCCTGCACCGCTCAAGCGGAAATAACGCCGGCTCGAGGCATCCGCCGGCAGCGCAATCAACTGCGCCTCGGCGAAGCCGGCACGCGCCAGGAAGGCTGCGCGCTGGTCCTCGCGGGTTGGCGATGATGCACGTGTCTCAGTCATGGCAATCACCGGATCATGTAGACCTTTTTCACCGTCTCATGGACGGTGCACACGCCTTTCCAGTCCTTGCGGAAAAAGGCTGCAGTGTCGGGCTTGATCTCGATCACTTCGCCGGATTCGTGGACGTAGGTGCAGCGGCCTTCGAGGAAATGGCAGAACTCATCACTGGTGACGTGGCAAAACCATTTGCCCGGCGTGCAGATCCACACGCCACACTCGGACTGACCTTCGGGGCCTTTGTGCAGCACCACGCCGGAAACACGGGATTCACCTTCAAGCATGGTCGGGATCACGCCCCAATCCTTGACGTCAGTGATGCTCAGCGGGTCGTACAGAAACGGGGTAGTCATGTGTTGCTCTCCAAAAAAGTCAGGTTCAGACAGATAGAACAAACGTCGAGTAACGTGTGGCGAGGGAGCTTGCTCCCGCTGGGCAGCGAGGCGGCCCCACCCTCTCTATCTGAAAAGAAGGGGCCTGCTGTGCAGGCCAGCGGGAGCAAGCTCCCTCGCCACAGGGGCTGGCATTCAGGCCAGCATGTAAACGTTGCGCAGGGTTTCCCGGACGTGGCATTCACCGGTCCAGCCGGCCGGGAACAGCACCAGGGTGTTCGGGCGAATCTCGATCACTTCGCCGTTGTCATTGCGATAAGTGGCGACGCCGGCGATGAAGTGGCAAAGCTCGTCACGGGGAATCGACAGCCGCCAACGACCCGGCGTGCAGACCCAGAGCCCGGTTTCTGGGCTGTTATTCGGGCCTTTGAACAGCAGCCGGCCGCTGGAATGCGAGACGCCTTCGACGGCGTCGCTCTGCACGCCCCAGTCCACCAGATCGGTGCGACTGCTGACGGCTTCGAGGTACGGCGTGATACCCGCCGTGGTGTTTTGCTCAGGCATTGTTCAGCACCTTGTCGAGAATGGCGGCCGCGTCCGCCGGCCCTTTGCGTGATTGCATCTGCGCGCTGGTGCGCTGAAGACGTTGGCGCATTGCCTCGTCGTTGAGGCACGCCGCGAGCTTCTCCGCGAGCTGTGCTTCGCTCCACTCGTAGCGGTCGAGCTTGAACCCGTGACCGCTTTCTTCGGCGCGCATGGCGTTGTCATGACCGTCCCAGACGTAGGACATGACGATTGCCGGCTTACCGAAAAACAGGCACTCGGTGAAGCTGTTGTTGCCGCCGTGATGGATCACCGCATCGACCTGGGCAATCACCGATGGCTGCGGGAACCAATTGGAGATCAGCACGTTGTCGGGCAGGTCCGGGTATTCATCAAGGTGCTCACCGACATTGAACAACGCGCGGTAAGGCAACTTGCCAACGGCGGTGATCAGTCGCTGGAGCAGATCGACGTCGCCCGAACCGAGGCTACCGAAACTGACGTAGAGCAACGGCTTGTCGTTGTTGGCGCGAAACTCGGGAATGTCGTAGGCCGTATCATGACGAACGCAACCTTGCAGGTAGTGGAAACGCTCGGCCGGCAATGGGTGACGACGCTCGAACTTGACCGCGTCCGGGTACAGCAGCAGGTTCATGTACGGCGAGGCTTCGAAGAAGGTGCCAAGCGGATACGGTTGCTCGCCATGGGCTTGCAGGAACTGGTTGAAGTCTTCATGAATCGGCCCGACCACGTCTTCGAAGCGCTGGCGAAACTGCGCGTGGCCCGCCTTGTCGTGAATGCTCATGCCCGACAGGTGCGGCGGGATATCCGGGTCTTCGATCTCGTTTTCCGAGCAGGAAATGATGCGCACCCAAGGCTTGCCGTATTGCTTGATCGCAGGAAACAGGATCACGTTGTCGACGCAGATCAGGTCGGGTTTGACCTTGTCCAGCACCGCCGGCAAATCCTTCTGCGCCCACTTCGCGGTGTCGACGATGGCGGCCCAGCATTCCTTCACGTAGTTGTCGATTTGATCGATTGGGGATTTGCGGAAATTGGGAATGTGGCCGTTGATGAAATCGACCCAGTAGCGGGCCATCTCCTCGGCGGGCATCGGCGCCGACATGTTGACCATGTGTTCTTCAAAACCGTAGCCGGCATACACGCCGCTCATGCCGGGGTCGGTGAGGAAAACCGCCTTGTGGCCGAGGGCTTCGCACGCCTGGGCGATACCAACCGAGTTCAGTGCCGGGCCATAAGCGGCTTCCGGAAAGAAGGCGATCACTTTCTGTTTCATCGAGCGGTACTCCTGCCTGGTCTTTTTTATTGTTCAGCGCGTCAATACACGGGCGTGGCGAGCCTGCCAGCCGAGACGGACGCTCATACCGATAGCAAAATGCGCAAATTCGAATTGCGAGGACGGCACCCGGACGATCAACGCCTTGTCGCTAAGCGCCGTCTGCACATGCAGGTTGGTGTCGAGACCGTGATAGGCGATTTCGACGATGTTTCCGGTGACCTGATTGGCACACGTCTCGCCCTCCTGCGCGAGCACCTGTAGACGCTCCGGGCGCACGACGACGGCAACCTTTTGCCCAGGGACCAGCGGCACGTCGGTTTCGACAACCAGTTCCTGGCCGTTGACGCGCACCGTGTGCTGGCCCGAACGCACGCCTTCAAACAGATTGCTGACGCCAATGAAGTTGGCGACAAAACGGCTGTTGGGGTTTTCGTAGAGTTCGGTGGGGCTGCCGCACTGGCAAACCTTGCCGCCATCGAGCACCGCCATGCGGTCCGACATCACCAGCGCTTCTTCCTGGTCGTGGGTGACGATGATGAAGGTGATGCCGCTCTCCAGTTGCAGGCGCTTGAGTTCGAGTTGCATTTTTTCCCGGAGCTTTTTGTCGAGTGCACCCAACGGCTCATCGAGCAACAACACCCGCGGACGCTTGACCAGCGCCCGTGCCAGTGCAACGCGTTGGCGCTGACCACCCGAGAGCTGATCCGGCTTGCGCTCGGCCAGTTCACCCAGCTGCGCGGTACTCAGCACTTCATCCACCCGGCGACGGATTTCCGACTCGGGCAAGCGCTCCATTTCCAGCCCGTAGGCGATGTTCTTGCGCACGGTCATGTTGGGAAACAGCGCATAGGACTGGAACATCAGGTTCAACGGACGCTTGTTGGCCGGCAGCGGCGAGATGTCTTTGCCATCCAGGTAAATGCAGCCGGCGCTGGGTGTTTCGAAGCCGGCGAGCATGCGCAACAGCGTGGTCTTGCCGCAGCCGGACGGCCCCAGCAGCGCAAAGAACTCGTTTTCGCGGATGTTCAGCGACACCTCGTCAACCGCCAGACCGTTGCCATAAGACTTGCTGACCTTGTCCAGGATCAGTACCGCCGAGGAGTTATTCATGGGTGCGAGGAGCCTTGTTGAGACGCTGCGAAGCCAGCAGCGCGGTGATGCTGACCAGCATCACCAGCGTCGCCAGGGCATTGATTTCCGGGGTGACGCCAAAACGGATCATGGCGTAGATCTGCATCGGCAACGTGGTGGAAGCCTGGCCGGAACCGGAGTTGAAAAACGCGATGATGAATTCGTCCACCGACAGCGTGAAGGAGAGCAAACCACCCGCCAGCACACCGGGAAAAATCGCCGGCAACAGCACCCGGCGAAAGGTGGTGAACCAGCTCGCGCCCAGGTCGATCGAGGCTTCGAGGATCGAATAGTCAAAGTGTTTGAGCCGCGTGCGCACCACCGCGCAGACGAACGCGATGTTGAACACGGCGTGGCTGATGATGATCGAGTGCAGGCCCAGCCCGACCTTGAGCAAGTTGAAAAAGCTCAGCAGCGCAATCGCCAGGACGATGTCGGGAATGATCATCGGCGCCATCAGCAACGTGTCCACCACTTGCCCCTTGTCGTTACCCTTGCGGCGCAGTTCGATGCCCAGCGCAAGGAACGTCCCCAGCACGCAGGCAATGAAGGTTGCCGACAGTGCAACGATCAAGGTATTGAGTGCCGCCGACAAAATCGCCGAGTTATGCGCCAGCGACACGTACCATTTCAGCGATACGCCGCCCCAGGCCGTCGGCAACCCTGACTTGTTGAACGACAGCAGGATCAACACCAGGATCGGCACATACAGGAAGGCATACACCAGCCACAGGTGCGTATTGAGTGCGGTGCCGCCCAGCGAACGAGACTGACTCATGCGCGTCCCCCTTCTGCACGACGGGCCACCAGGGCCTGTACGAACAACAGGATCAGCATGATCGCGATCAGGAAAAAGCTGAGTGCCGCACCGAACGGCCAGTCCCGCGCCGTGAGGAATTGCGAGTAGATCAGGTTGCCGACCATCTGCACCTGCTTGCCGCCCAACAGATCGGCGGTGATGAAGTTGCCGATGCTCAGGACGAAGACAAACACAGCACCGGCGGCGACACCGGGCACGCTCAGCGGCAGGATGATCCGGCGAAAGGTCATCCAGCCCGAGGCGCCAAGGTCCTTCGAGGCGTCCCAGAGTTCGTTGTTGATGCGTGACAGCGAAGAGAAAATCGCCAGGATCACAAACGGGATGTAGTTGTAGACCAGCCCCAGCACCACCGACGCCTCGGTGTACAGCAGGCTGATCGGTTCGCCGCTGTAGCCGAACATCTGCAGCATCCGGTTGATCAGGCCTTCGCGATTAAGCAGGACGATCCAGGCATAGGTGCGGATCAGGTAGTTGCTCCAGAACGGCAGCATCACCAGAAACAGGAACACCGCTTGATGGCGCCGTGGTGCACGGGCAATCGCATACGCCGCCGGGTAGCCGATCAGCACCGCAAACAGCGTCGCCAGCCCGGCGATTTTCGCCGACTTGAGCAGGATGCCGAGGTACAGCGGATCGAACGCGCGCTGATAGTTTTCCCAGGTGAACAGCCAGTCGATGCCGCCGTATGCACCGCGTTCGACGAAGCTGTAGACCAGCACCAGCACGCACGGCACCACTAGAAATATCAGCAGCCAGCCAAAGCCGGGCGCAAGAAGCCAGGCCGACAGACGCCTGTCAGCATGCAAAGCACTCATTACCCATATCCTCCCGCCCCGGAACGAAGGCGGCTTGCGAGCGTGGCGAGGCATGACGGGCATGCCTCGGTTCGGTGCGGCTTACGTTTTCAAGGCTTAGTTCTGTGCCGCCATGATTTCGGTGACAGCCCGGGTGTAGGCCTTTTGCGTGGTGCCGCCCAGATCACGCAATTGCTCCATCTTTAACAGCTCGCTCGGGGCGATCGTCAGGTTGGGATATTGCTTGAGCAGGTCAGCCGACAAACCGGCCATTGCGGCCTGGTTCGGGACTTTGTAGAGGATGTTTTCCGCCACCCAGGCGTGGTTTTCTTTGGCAAGCATGAAGTTGACGAACTTGAACGCCTCCTCCTGATGCTTGGAGCTTTTCAGCACGACCATGGTGTCCACCCAGAGGTCGGAACCTTCCTTGGGTACGACAAACTTGATAGCCGCATTGGCTTGCGTGCCGTAGTTGCACCAGCCATCCCACGCGTGCGCCATCAGCGACTCGCCGGACGCGAGCTTGGAGTAGAAGGTGGTGTCGTCGAAGGCGAGGATGCGTTTCTTGGTGGCGATCAACTGATCGCGGACGGCGGCGATCTGCTTGGGATCGTTGTCGTTGACCGACCAGCCCTTGGCCAGGAACCCGGCGCCGAGCATCCAGCGGTCGGTGGCGAGCATCGTCACTTTGCCTTTGAGCGCATCGCTCGGGTTGAGCAGATCGTTCCAGCTCACCGGCGCCGGCGTGACCTTGTCGGAGCGGTAGCAAATCCCGGTCGTGCCCCAGGTGTATGGCACCGAGAAATGGTTGCCCGGGTCGTATTCCAGCTGGTTGGCTTCGGGATAAAGGTTTTTCAGGTTGGGGACTTTGACGGGGTCGATATCGGCCAGCAGACCTTGCTTGTGCAGGACCTCGGCGAAGGGAGAGGAGACAAACACAACGTCATAGCCTTCACCGCCAGACGCCATGAGCTTGCCCATGATTTCCTCATTGGTCGCGTGCAAAGCCTTGTCGACGTCAACGCCGCTGGCTGCTTTGAACTTGTCCAGCGCATCCGGGGCCATGTAGCCGTCCCAGATCGAAATCACCATGTCTTTTGCACTTGCGGCCTGTGAAGCGATCGCCAGGGAAACGCTCAATCCCAGACACATAAGGCCTTTCAGCTTTCTCATAATACTCACCCGACGATTGATTATTGTTGTGTTCGAAGGCAGTACGGCGAAAAGATAAACGGTTTGACGTGTTTTTTTTTAGAAATTAGGACCAGCGAGAAAAGATGTCAACGCTTTTTTCGTGCCTGACGGCTCAACGGTGCATGGCATAAGATGAGCACCTGAGTCCAAAGCGACCAAAAGAGATAAGACGCTTGAGCACAACACCCGAGAAAAAACCCCGCACCAATCACCTGGAACTCGCCCGACGGATTCTGGAACACACCCAGGAAACCGGGCTAGTGGCCGGCGACCCGGTTGCCGAGCAAGCGCTGTCGCGTACCTTCCAGGTGTCTCGCACCCTGATTCGGGGCGCACTGAAAGTACTGCTGGAAGAAAACCTGGTGAGCCATGAAGCCGGCAAAGGCTATCGACTGCTCGCCGCACCAGGCGGCCAAGCCTTCAACGCGGCCTTGCCACAAGCCGAGGAAGAAGAACTGGCGACCTCGGTGTTGCGCGACCGCATGGCCGGGCGCCTCGGGGACAGCATCAGCATCAGCGAGCTGATGCGTCGTTACGACATCGGCCGGCCGGCAGCGCAGAAGGCCCTGCAGCAACTCAGCGAAAGCCAGGCGATAGAACGCGGCCCCGGCCAGTCCTGGCTGTTTCGCCCGTCGCTGAACAGCCTCGCGGCCCTCGAAGAAAGCCTCAAATTCCGCCTGATCCTGGAGCCGGAAGCGCTGCTCAGCCCCCACTTCAACGCCGATCCGCAACGCCTGGCACTGCTGCGCAGCGCAATGCAAACCCTGCTTTCAAGCCCGGTTGAACACTTCGACATCCAGCAATTTCGCGAGCTGGACATCAGCTTCCATGAACTGATCGGCCAGAGCTGCGGCAACCGCTTTATCGGCGACGCCCTGCTCCAGCATCAGAGCCTGCGACGCCTGCCGAATCTGTTGCCGACCGTCAGCGTGCACCGCCTGCAGGAAGCCCTGCGCGAGCACCTGCAAATCATTGCGCACATCGAGCGCGGACAACTGGAGATCGCTGCCGACCTGCTGCGCCTGCACCTGCGCCTGAGCGCTGCCCAGCGTCCGCAAACCGCCAATCGCGGGATTCCGCAGGGCCATTTGTTCGGGCGTCGCTGAACACTTTAAAAAACAGGATGATTTTTTTTATAAAATAAGACAGCATCCAATCATCTCAGGCACGGTGGGCTTTACCCGCCACGGACTTTCTTCGCCATGCACCCACACAAACTGATCGCCTTGTTTCCGGAAGCCAGTTTCGGCGCGGCCTTGAACTGCATTGGTATCGCCCAGTCACTGCGTGAGCTGGGAGCAAAACCGGTCTTTATCTGCCACGAACATTTCCAGGGACTCTTCGCCGAATACGGCTTTGACGAGTATCCGATTCCGCAAGCCAGTCCTTTGTCGGCAGCGGAGCACCAGCATTACTGGGAGCGCTTTATCGAGCGCAACATCCCCTACTTCGACCAGACCCCGCTGGCACAGATCGACAGCTATGTGGCGCCGGCCTGGGAAGCGATCATCGACACCGCGATCGAAGCGGAAAAGCCACTGCAACAGTTGCTCGGCCGCCTTAAACCGGACGTTATCGTCCTCGACAACGTGGTGATGTTCCCCGCCATCGCCAACGCCGGATGCCCGTGGGTGCGGATGGTTTCATGTGCCGAAACCGAATTGCCGGATGCCGCCGTACCGCCGTACTTGTCAGGCTGCCTGGCTGGCGACAAAGAGGCCCGCGAACGTTTTGCCGAGCATTACCGCAAAGCCGTCGCGCCGGCCCATGAACGCTTTTCGCAGTTTCTCGCGAACAACGGTACCGCGCCCTGCCCGCCCGGCCAGTTTCTTGTCGATTCACCGTGGCTCAACCTGTTGCTGTCGCCCACGCCGGTGCGTTATGAACGCCAACCGCCGCTGGACCCGAAACGCTATGTGTACCTCGACGGCTGCGTACGTCGCGAAGCGCCCTACATCGTTCCCGACTTCCCAAGGCACAACGACGCGCCGCTGATTTACATCAGCTTCGGCAGTCTCGGGGCTGCCGACACCGACATGATGAAGCGCCTGATCGGCACCATCGAACATCTGCCCTATCGCTTCCTCATCAACGTTGGCGCCTATCGGGACATGTACACCACCGTCCCGGACAACGTGTACCTGGACAGCTGGTTTCCACAGCCGGCCGTACTCAAGGAATGCCAGCTGTTCATCCACCACGGCGGCAACAACAGCTTCTGCGAAGCGCTGTACTTCGGCTTGCCGTCATTGATCATTCCTTACTGCTGGGACGGTCACGACAACGCCGCACGCGCCGAGGAAGTCGGCGTTGGCCGCTACTTGCCACGGTTTGCCGATCCGCTGTCCGCGTTACCTGCGGCTCTCGAACAACTGCTGGCGGACCAGGCGATGAAGCAACGTCTCGAATCGTTAAGCAAAAACATGCAGGCGACTCGCGGCACTGACATTGCCGCAAAGGCGATCATGGCGCTGCCCAACACTTAAGCTTCGCGCCTACAGGCATCACCCCCTGAGAATCATGAACACCTTGCGCACCGGCGTCAGGTTCTCCCAGGTCCCTTTGAATCCGGCGGCGACCACGAACGTGGCGCCCGTCTTGAACTCCTGGCTGACGCCCTTGCTGTCGGTCAACCGGACATGCCCTTCGAGCAAATGACAAAGCTCGTCGTAATCACACTCACAGCGCTCAAGGTGCTCGGGGGCCTCCCAGATGCCTGCGACAGCATTTTTCTCCGGCGCCATAAAGTGCCGCCAACTGCGACTGCGATACGGGGCGTCGACCAGCGCAGGATCGCTGGTTTCCAGCTCGACGACGGGCAACTCGGGGTTGGCGAAATCGATGATGTGATCGGGGTTGTTCATGGTCATGGTCATGCTCACTTCAGTTCAAGAATCAAAGCCAATCCCCAACGCATCAAACCCCTTGAGCAACCAGTCGCGGTGCCCGGTAAGGTCTTCGCGGGCCAGCGAGCGCTGCGCCAGGGAGACGCCCGCGTATCGCAAGGGCTCGGGTGGAAACGGGAAAGGCGCCGTCGAGGTCATCGCCAACTGCGTGCGCTCGGTCGATTGACCTTCGAGCAAATCGAGCATGGTCAACGCCGCGAAACGACTGGCAGACACGCCCTGCCCCGTGAACCCCTGGGCATAGGCAACGCGACCATCAGACGAAGTGCCACAGAACATGGTGGTGCGCGCAGAGGTATCGATGATGCCGCCCCAGGCATGGCTGAACGTGACGTCCGCCAATGCCGGGAAGGTTGATTGAAATTGCCGGGCCAGCGTCACGAAGCTGTCGGGACGCTGGGTCAACGCCTCATCGCGTCGGCTGCCAAAATGATAGATAGCGTCATAACCACCCCAGAGAATGCGGTTGTCCTCGGTCTTGCGCAGGTAATGAAACTGGTTGCCACTGTCGGCGATACCGTAGCGACCGACCCACCCGATGGCGCGCAGCTGCGAATCGTCGAGGGGCCGGGTCGCCAGGGCATAGTCATATATGGGAATGACCTTGGACTTCAGCGCCCCCAGCAACGGCGGCGCGATGTTGGTGCCGAGGGCGACTTTCGCCGCTTTGACGGAGCCCAACCCGGTCTCCAGCACTTGATGGATTCCGTCCTGGCGCAGGCTGGTTACAGGAGAATGCTCAAACAGCTGCACACCTTGCGCAAGACACACACGGCGCAATTCAGCGACCATCTTGACCGGGTTCAGCAACGCATAATTGGGCTCGAAAACACCCGCGACATAGGCCGGTGAATCCAGGTGGGACTTCAGCGCGTCGCCTTCCAGATAATCGCAGGCGATACCAAAGCGCTGGTAGTTGCGCTGCATCGACTTCAGCCCTTCAACCTGCCACGGCTGGCTCGCGACGTTCAACTTTCCGGAGCGCTCGAACGCTACATCCATGCCATAGCGCTGAAGATCCTCTTCAAACGCCACGAGGTTTTCCCTGCCCAGTCGAACCAGTTGCTCCGCTTCCCCGGGCCAACGTTTCAGCGCATTGGAAACGCCGTGAGAGATGCTCGGCGCGCAGAACCCGCCATTGCGCCCACTGGCTTCACCGCCGCATTGCCCGGCCTCAAGCACAACGATCGTTGCATCTGGCCAACGCTGACGCGCCATCAGCGCCGTCCACAACCCGACGAATCCGCCGCCCACTATCGCAATGTCACACAGCACTTCGCCGGTGAGCCTCGGTGCAGCAGGCGCAGAAACTCGCGTCTCCTGCCAGACAGGATAAGGCCTGGCATCTGCCAGGGATCGGTTCGCGGTGTGAAGCGTCATGCACTCATGCTCCGAAAAAATCATGGGCTGACGCTAAAGCAATCGCCGGCGCTTTCACAGGCACAACGATGCGGTAAACCTCGCAGCGGACACGGGCGGAAAACCACAGCATCTGGAATACTCGTGGCTTCGCCCTGATCTGTGCCATGGAGCTCGTTGTGGAAGCACTCGATTTACACACCACCCCCACCTTCCTGGCGGACCCTTCGAGCGCGCAGACTCATGAAGTTGCCGTGCGTTACCACCAGGCCTGGAAAAGACGCGACCTGGACAGCGTGATGGCGCTCTATCACCCGGCTATCGAGTACAACGATTTTTTCCAGAACCGGACCATCGAGCACTCGCAGCTGCGCGACTATCTCGCGGCGAGCATGCCGGTAGGATCAGAAGAGTTGCAGACTTACACCGATCGCTTGCGCATCGACGGCGACACCGCGTTCCTGCAGTACCGGGTGACACTCAATGGCAGCGACGGCCTGGTTTCATTTCGCACTGTCGAGGCGCTCTCGGTGAAGGATGGATTGATTGTTAAAGTCAACGAACATGCGGTATTGGTCAGCCAGGCGACCACTGTGATTCGTCCGGCATACAGTGCCGATGCCGTGAGTCGGCTGGGATTGTCTGCCCGTCAGGTCGGGGCGCTGTCCAATGATTTGCAGCAGTACTTTGAGCAGTCGAAGCCCTATCTGGATCCTCGGCTGGACCTGTCTCATGTAGCGGCATCGACGGGTTACACGCGTAACCAGATTTCGTTTTTTCTCAATCAGGTTCGGGGGCAAACGTTTTATGCGTTGCTCAATCAGTTGCGGCTTGATGAGGCGCTTGAACGCTTGAATGCGCAACGGCATGCGTCACGGGTTGACGATATTGCCGGTGCTGCGGGGTTTAACTCGCTGTCGACTTTTTATCGGTGCTTCAAGCAGAGGACCGGGTGTTCACCGAAGGTTTATGTGCAACGACTTGGCAAGGCCGGGCAGGTTTCCGACATGCCGTACCCGCTGTGCACCTGAATCCCTTTGGCCCGGTCGCCGACCTCGACCTCTTCATAACGAAGGACTTCGGGACCACCGGTTTCGTAGAAGCGTACGGCGTTGGCCATTTTTTCTTATTCTCCAGTCTCAAGTTGGGACGTGCTGCGTCGAATTGCGCTGATTGGACTGTAGGACGCCGTCTGGCGAGTCGCTTCTCATCAGACGACAATGGCTTTTCATTTCATGACAGAGGGCTGCGACGACGCCCTGTCTCGCACTGTCCGGTTATCGACGTCCTGGCCTTCCCGAGGGCGGCCCTGGCCACAGGTGAATTCGAGGCGTAAAAAAGCCCGCGCTGTGCGGGCTATTGAAATGATCCGAACATGGTCAGGCGCCAGATTCCGGATCGCTCGCCGGCATGCCGCGAGCCTCCTTATGATCTTCATCCTGATCCGGATTATCGACGCGACCGCTCGTTCCAGCGTCGGGATGCTCACTCGATACCGAGTTGTTGGCCTCCACGTCGGTCATATCTTCATCAACAGGGGCTCCGTCGTCCGGCTGCAACGGAATCCCTGGCTCATCCCTTTCAGGGTCATGGCCGGTTTCGTTGTCCGCCGTGCGCGTCACGTTCTGTTGGGATCTGTTGCCAGGTGCATTCTCGTCAATTTCCATGGTGACTCTCCGCTCTCACGCCCGGGTGAATCCGTGCTTAAACGTGAGAGAGCCACACCGCGCTCAAGTGCCCGGCATTGGACGAATGGCGAAAACCAACAACCCGGCACAGTGGCCGGGCAGTCAAGAAAGTAAGCCCACCCTGACCAGTTGCGGCCACTCAGCATTTCTCTGAAACAGCTGGCAGGGCGAACTGCTGCACCTTATTCGAGTGCGGCTTTCCCGTATATCAGCTTTTCCCTGATACCCGCCGTCAGCCTTCTCCGCACATGTCACGTACACGGAAAAGACCAATGCTGTGAACATTGGCCTTAGTCATTGAAAAATATGCTCGGGACGGCGTGATTCGAACAAACAGGCGTTGGTGCGAAGAATCAGGTCAATGCGACGTCGGCGCCAACACCCAAGCCTCGCCCAGAGCCCGTGACTAGCCCTCCCCGATCTCGCCTGCCAGTGACCAGCGCAAATCAATGCCACCAAACACTTTATTTTTTTATATACTATAATTTAGCAAACTGATTAATTAGTGACCAATCGTATGCCCGAATCAGATATCCAGCAGCTACACGCCAATGCCGATGCTGCCAGCCAATTCCTTAAAGCCCTGGCCAATCCGGATCGCTTGATCCTCCTGTGCCAGCTATCCCAAGGCGAGCGCAATGTCAGCGATCTCGAGTCACTGCTGGGGATACAGCAACCGACTCTCTCTCAACAGCTGGCAGTGCTTCGTCGCGAAGGGCTGGTGGAGACCCGCCGCGACGGAAAGCAGGTGTTCTATCGCATCAGCAGTCCCGCAGCATTGGCAGTCATCCAAACCTTGTATCAACATTTTTGCGCCGGAGAAATGTCATGAATGTCGACTGGCTCAACTTCACTCCCTGGTCATCCCTTGCCGGTGGCGCATTGATTGGCCTGGCGGCCAGTCTATTCGTCGTCGCCAACGGGCGTATCGCAGGCATCAGCGGCCTGATCGGCAGTCTTTTACAGCGCGGGAGCGAGGGGGTAAGTGAGAAAGCACTTTTTCTCCTGGGCCTGCTCATCGCGCCACTTCTATGGGGCTTGTTCGCTGCGCTGCCGCAGATTGAGTTCCAAAGTGGCTGGCTCGGACTGATCGCCGCCGGTGTATTGGTGGGCATCGGCACACGATACGGATCAGGCTGCACCAGTGGTCATGGGGTATGCGGCCTGTCGCGCCTTTCGCCGCGATCGATGGTCGCCACTGGGTGTTTCATGTTCAGTGGTTTCGCCACAGTGTTTGTCTTGCGTCATCTGCTGGAGGGCTGGACATGATCAAACTGACCGCATTCATTGCTGGCCTGCTGTTCGGCCTGGGTCTGCTTCTGGCAGGCATGGCCAACCCCAGCAAAGTACTCGCTTTCCTGGATTTAACCGGTGCCTGGGACCCTTCCTTGGGGTTGGTCATGGTGGGGGCCATTGGCGTGGCTTTTGGCCCGCTGACCTGGGCCCGCCGACAATCCAGCTCGCTGCTGGGGAGGCCAATGCAGCTACCAGTCAAACGTGAGTTGGACCCGCGCTTGATTGGCGGGAGCCTGTTGTTCGGCATCGGCTGGGGAATAGCGGGCATCTGTCCTGGCCCCGCAGTGGCCATTCTGCTGACAGGGCACTGGCAAGTGATCGTGTTCATGTTGGCCATGCTGGCCGGCATGTTGTTGTTTACTGCGCTGGAGAGCCGGCGCAGCCATTGATCGGGAGATCGCCATGAAAGCGAACATTGGAACCATTGACCGTAGCCTGCGCATTGTCGCCGGCCTGCTTCTCATTGGGCTCAGTTTGTCCGGTGTGATCGGCGCATGGGGTTGGATCGGTTTGGTGCCGCTGGCCACTGGCATTTTCCGTTTCTGCCCTGTCTACACCTTGCTGGGCATCAAGACCTGTAACCGTCGCTGAACGACGGCCGTTGCACACTGGCGGGCGCCTGAAGGCGCCCGTGGTGGTTCAGGTCTGCAGCGCTGATCACGATTCCTGACCAAAAGCCCATTGGTAGATCAGCACTCCACTTCGCATATCGAAAAGAGAATTCCATCATGAAACCCCATGTAGAAGCTTTTTTTGACTCCGCTACGTATACCTACAGCTATGTTGTCAGCGACCCGAATACAGGGCACTGCGCCGTTATCGACTCAGTGCTCGATTACGATCCCGCATCGGGTCGCACGTCTTGCAACAGCGCGGAACGTCTAATTGCCTACGTGCGGGAGCAAGCCCTTACGGTGGAGTGGTTACTGGAAACCCATGTACATGCCGATCATCTTTCCGCAGCGCAGTATCTAAAGCGCGAGTTGGGCGGCCAACTGGCCATCGGCGAGCAGATCACCGTGGTTCAGAATACTTTTGGTAAGTTGTTCAACGTTGGCAGCGAGTTTGCCACTGATGGTCGTCAATTCGACCGGCTGCTGAAAGACGGTGAGCGCTTTTTGGTCGGAGGGATCGAAGCGCACGCCATCCACACACCAGGACATACACCGGCCTGCATGACCTATCTAATCGGTGATGCCGGTTTTGTCGGCGATACGCTGTTCATGCCTGATTACGGCACTGCCCGATGCGATTTTCCCGGTGGCGATGCGCGAAAACTCTTCCAGTCCATTCAAAAGTTGTTCGAGTTGCCCGACGATACCCGTTTGTTTATGTGCCACGACTACAAGGCCCCGGGTCGAGATGACTACCGCAATGAAACCACCATTGCCGAGCAAAGAGCCCATAACGTTCATGTGCATGAGGGCACTGGCGAAGCAGATTTCGTTGCTATGCGCCAAGCGCGGGACGCTACGTTGGGCATGCCGACACTTATCCTGCCATCCGTGCAAGTGAACATGCGAGCAGGTAATTTGCCTCCAGCTGAAGGCAATGGCACTTGCTACCTGAAAATTCCTCTTAATGTGCTCTGAGTGGCTGACGTTAATTGACTCACTTAAACCTTCAGCGTCTACCAATGTCATCGCAGCCTCCCAAGGGTAGCTGAACGCTTCAGTTCGTGATTCAACTGCCTGCCAAGGCCATGCGCTGCAAACCCCGGCAGCTGAATCTATAAACGTACAAGTGGATTGCTATTGTTTAAAACTATTCTGAGCGGAGCAGTTTCAAAACTTGTTTGAACAAGGAGATTTGAATGTCCGACCTGAACGATCCACGCCCGCTCATGCCCCCTCAGCCCGTCCCCGTTGAGCGCGCACAGGAGAACCTCATTGAAGAAGCCGGTCGGTGAAGCTGCAAAAGAGCCCATACCCATTCCGTCACATTCCATGGCCTGGCATACCCTGCCTGCAGAGCAGGTGACGAACCTGCTTGAAGTCAATGCGCATGTCGGGCTGGCGGCCGATGAAGTTCAAGCCCGGCTTGACCGAACGGGTTTCAATCGCTTGCCAGAAGCAGTACGGCGACCTGCCTGGCTGCGATTCCTCCTGCAATTTCACAACATTCTGATTTATGTACTTCTAGGATCCGCCGCGATTACCGCGATGTTGCAACACCTGTGGGATACGGTGGTGATTCTGGCGGTGGTCATTACCAATGCAATCATTGGATACGTCCAGGAAGGCAAAGCGGAAAAAGCCATGGACGCTATCCGGCAGATGCTGGCACCGCACGCCGCCGTGATTCGCGCAGGCGAACGCTTGAGCGTTGCAGGCGAGAAGCTGGTCCCGGGCGATATCGTATTGTTGGAGGCCGGCGACAAAGTCCCTGCTGATTTACGCCTGCTGCACGCGAACAGACTACAGATTCAAGAAGCCATTCTTACCGGTGAATCCCTACCCGTAGAAAAACATACCAGACCAGTAGAGCTTGACGCTGCCCTGGGTGATCGTACCTGCATGGCGTTCAGCGGCACGCTTGTGACGTGCGGGCAAGCGACAGGGGTTGTCGTTGCTACCGCAGCAGCGGCTGAAATCGGACGCATCAGTACGCTGCTTGCGGAAGTAGAAACGCTGACGACTCCGCTGGTGCAACAAACGAACGTATTTGCACACAGGCTGACGATCCTGATCTTGTTGGTTGGCGGGTTGTTACTCGTATATGGCCATTATGTCGGGCACTACGAGTTCACCGAGATCTTCATGGTCGTGGTCGGGATATCGGTGGCTGCAATACCTGAAGGGCTGCCCGCCGTCCTGACCATCACGCTGGCTGTCGGAGTCAGGGCGATGGCTCGTCGCAACGCCATTGTTCGTCGTCTGCCTGCCATCGAAACACTCGGCTCGGTATCCGTCATCTGCACTGACAAAACCGGCACACTTACCCGCAACGAAATGATGGTGGCTTCGGTCGTGACGAACGATCTCGTCTTCACGGTCGATGGTGCAGGTTATCAGCCAATGGGCAGCATCAGCCTTGCAGATCAGCCAGTCGACAAGTCGTCTCACCCTGCGCTGGAAGAGCTGGGGCGCGCAGCCGGTTTGTGCAACGATGCCGTGCTGCGCCTGCATGAAGATTCATGGAAGGTTGAGGGTGATCCGATGGAAGGTGCCTTGCTGGCATTTTCCGGAAAAACCGGAATCGATCGTGATGAAGATCATCAGGCCTGGCCCCGCACCGACGCCATACCGTTCGACGCCAAACACCGCTTCATGGCGACACTGCACCACAACCATGATCGACATGCCTCTATCTACGTAAAAGGCGCGCCAGAACAAATACTGGCCATGAGCACGCAGCAGCTTGTAAACGCTCGCGAGACTGAACCGCTCAATGCGGACTACTGGCACGCACAGGCAAACGCCATTGCCGCCAAGGGGCAGCGTGTATTGGCGTTAGCAGTTAGACAAGTTCCACCCGAGCATACCGTGTTGGAATTCGAGGACGTGCAAGGAAGTTTAACTTTGCTTGGCATGGTCGGATTGATTGACCCGCCCAGGCCCGAGACAAAAAAGGCCATTCAGCAATGCCAGGCAGCAGGCATTGTCGTCAAGATGATCACTGGCGATCACGGAGGCACCGCCGCCGCTATCGGTCGCCACATTGGCCTGCAAAATGCCGACAAGGTGCTGTCTGGCGCTGACCTGGACGCCATGAGCGATGCCGCCCTCAAGGAGGCAGTCAAGGTCGTCAATATCTTTGCTCGCACCAGCCCTGAGCATAAGCTCAGGCTTGTGATGCTGCTGCAATCGAACGGTATGACAGTGGCCATGACCGGTGATGGGGTGAACGACGCACCAGCGCTAAAGCGTGCCGATGCCGGTATCGCCATGGGTGGAAAAGGCAGTGAAGCCGCCAAGGAAGCCGCCGATCTGGTGCTGGCCGATGACAACTTCGCATCGATCGTGGCCGCTGTGCGCGAAGGCCGGACGGTCTACGACAACATCAAGAAAGTGCTGAGCTGGACGCTACCTACCAACGCGGGCGAGACAATGACCATCATCGTCGCCCTGCTGCTCGGTATTACGCTGCCGGTGACGCCGATACAGATTCTGTGGATCAATCTGATAACCGCAGTGACGCTCGGCATCGCACTGGCGTTCGAGCCCACCGAAGAAAACACTATGCTCAGACCGCCCCGTTCACGCAAAGCGCCACTCATAGGCGGTGCTTTAGTCTGGCATATGGTGCTTGTTTCTATTCTGTTCCTCTGCGGCGTTTACGGTATTTTTTCGTATGCGCTCGACCGGGGCTACTCAGTGGAGTTGGCCCGAACCATCGCGGTTAACACGTTAGTCGTGATGGAAATTTTCCACCTGTTCTTCATTCGCAACCTCTACAGCACATCGCTTACCTGGAAGGGCATTCGTGGCACCAAAGTCGTGTGGATGACAGTCGCCGTGGTCACCTTCGCGCAGTTCGCCATCACGTATGCGCCACCGCTGCAAAAGGTTTTTGCAACCGAAGCGATCCCCTTCGTTGATGGCCTGCTGATCATCGGGGTGGGCGTTGCGCTCTTTGCAATCATCGAGATTGAAAAACAGATTCGAATCCGCCTGTCCGAGTAACGCGGGTTGCGAGCTGAATTGAATCGCTATACTCGATCATCTTGCACCGATCCAAGGTTCGTCCGTGGTGGTAGGAGGCGGTAAGTCAGGGGCACAGATTCTGTGCCAAAGTCTCAAAGGGTTCAGTCCGTCCTGTCTGACGGTTTCATATCGCCTCTGCATGCCGAGGCAAGGCGATAGAAACCAGAGCGGCCAGCGACACGAATGCGCTCGATATCCACAAGCACGCGCCCAACCCGTACATCTGATAAACCCAGCCCGAGAGCACCGTGCCCATCAGTCGCCCCATGGCGTTCGACATGTAATAAAACCCCACGTCCAGCGACACACCGTCTTCCTTGGCGTAGGCCACGATCAGGTAGCTGTGCAACGACGAATTCACCGCGAACAGCGCCCCAAAGAGCATTAATCCGCCGAGCAGCACCGCCTGCTGCGACAAACTAGTGTTCAGCCCGAGAGCGATTGCCGCCGGGAGGCCTGCCAGTGCAAGTGCCCACAGAAATGCCGTACGACCATCCGGTACGTGCCCACGTTTCTTTCCAGTGATGTTCGGCGCGAAGGACTGCACGATGCCGTAGCCAATCACCCAGGCTGCCAGGAACCCGCCAACCTTCCAGAAACTCCAGCCGAAGACACTACTCAGGTACACCGGCAAGGCCACCACAAACCAGACATCACGGGCGCCGAACAGAAACATCCGCGCCGCCGAGAGGATATTGATCGCCCGGCTCTTGGAGAGGATGTCGCGAAATTTGGGCTTGGCTTTGGCCTTACCCAGGTCCTTTTTTAACAGGATCAAGCTGCTGATCCAGATCAGCGCCAGGACACTCGCCATGGCCAGCAAGGCACCTTTGAAACCGATCAATGCCAGCAAGGCTCCGCCAAGAAAGAAGCCGACACCCTTGAGCGCGTTCTTCGAGCCGGTGAGGATGGCTATCCATTGATAAAGCTTGCCCTGCTGCCCATCGGGCACTAAAAGTTTGATCGAGCTTTTGGCGCTCATCTTGTTCAGGTCTTTGGCAATCCCCGACAACGCCTGCGCGCCCATCACCCAAGGGATGGTCAACAAGGCCGAGGGTACTGTCAGCATCAACAACGCTGCGACCTGCATCCCCAGCCCGATGTTCATGGTTCGGTTCAAGCCTAATCGCGCGCCGAGATAGCCCCCCACCAGGTTGGTGATCACGCCAAAGAGTTCGTAGAACAGAAACAACGCCGCGATTTGCAGTGGGCTGTAGCCCAACGCGTGAAAGTGCAGCACCACCAACATGCGCAGGGCGCCATCGGTGAGAGTGAAGGCCCAGTAGTTGCCCGTCACGAGCAGGTACTGCCGCACTTCCGGCGCCAGGGCTGACAACGATTTCATAACCGCTCCTCAGACTGCCAGACCGACCATTCTGGCCAGTTCAACGGTGCGGTTGGCATAGCCCCATTCGTTGTCGTACCAGGCATAGAGTTTGACCTGGGTGCCGTTGATAACCATGGTCGACAGCGCATCGATGATCGATGAACGCGGATCGGTACGGTAGTCGATAGACACCAATGGACGCTCCTCGAAACCGAGGATGTCTTTCAGTTCATTCTCGGAAGCGTCCTTGAGAAGTTTATTCACCTCTTCGACAGTGGTGGCTCGCTCGACCTCGAAGACACAGTCCGTCAGCGAAGCGTTGGCCAGCGGCACGCGTACGGCGTGACCATTCAGGCGCCCACGCAGCTCCGGGAAGATTTCGGCAATGGCGGTGGCCGATCCGGTACTGGTTGGGATCAGGCTCATTCCGCAAGCACGCGCACGGCGCAGATCCTTGTGCGGTTGATCGAGAATGCTTTGGGTGTTGGTCAGGTCGTGGATGGTGGTGATCGAACCGTGGCGAATGCCCAGCTTCTCGTGGATGACTTTCACCACCGGCGCCAGACAGTTGGTGGTGCATGACGCCGCCGTGACGATGCGATGTTCAGCCGGCTTGAACAGCTGATGGTTGACACCCATGACGATATTCAGCGCGCCCTTCTCTTTCACGGGCGCACTCACCACTACGCGCTTCACGCCTTGGTCGAGATACGCCTGAAGCACCGCGACGGTCTTCATCTTGCCGCTGGCTTCAATCACCAGATCGCAACCCGACCAATCGGTGTCGGCAATTGCCTTGTTGGCCGTTACCTTGATTCGTTTGCCGTCAATGACGATGCTGTTGCCCTCGGAGTCGGCCTGGTAATTCCAACGACCATGTACCGAGTCGAAGTTCAGTAGGTGCGCATGGGTCGCCGCGTCACCCGCTGGGTCGTTGATCTGCACGAATTCGAATTCTGGCCAGCTCCAGGCTGCTCGTAGCGCGAGGCGACCGATCCGGCCGAAACCATTGATACCAACTTTGATAGCCATGTTGTTGTGCTCTGTATTGAGTGTCAGTGGGCGTTCGACCGGGTGTCGAACTGGCCGATGTATTCAATGTGGGCAGGATGCTGGATAGCGCGCGGGCGCAGCGACTGAACATCGCGGATGGCATCGCACAATGGCAC
Source organism: Pseudomonas sp. IT-P100 (assembly GCF_949767185.1). NCBI lineage: Bacteria > Pseudomonadati > Pseudomonadota > Gammaproteobacteria > Pseudomonadales > Pseudomonadaceae > Pseudomonas > Pseudomonas sp. IT-P100. Next base: position 694,094 of record NZ_CATKQK010000011.1, on the reverse strand, counting down.
ACCGCTTTCGATCAACAGCCGAGTGGCAACCAAACCGGTTAGCGTCAGCAGTGCCGATGCCCCCGCGTCCTTGACGGTTTGCAGCGCCTCGAAAGGCTTGGTGCCCTTCGTGCCGGGACACGGGGTGAAGATCAATTGGCCATTGAACTGTGCCAGCGGCAGTACGGAATATGGGTGTTGTTGCACGGTGAAAAACCCTCAGATGGAGCGCTGATTGACACGTTTCATGAGTTCTTCCGCCGACTCCTTGCGCTCGGAATAACGATCGACCAGATAGTCCTGACGGTCGCGAAGCAGTAGCGTGAACTTCACCAACTCTTCCATCACATCAACGACACGGTCGTAGAACGGAGACGGCTTCATCCGGCCGTTGTCGTCGAACTCCATATAGGCCTTTGGCACTGAAGATTGATTGGGGATGGTGAACATGCGCATCCAACGTCCCAGCACCCGCAGCTGATTGACCACGTTGAACGACTGCGAGCCGCCGCACACCTGCATGACGGCGAGGGTTTTGCCCTGGGTCGGGCGTACCGCGCCCATCGCCAGTGGCACCCAGTCGATCTGCGCCTTGAAGACCGCGCTCATGGAACCGTGACGCTCTGGAGAGCACCAGACCTGCCCCTCGGACCACAACATCAGTTCGCGCAGTTCCTTCACACGGGGATGATCGTCGGGTGCGTCATCGGGCAGCGGCAAACCTGACGGATTGAAAATCCGCGCCTCGGCGCCGAAGTGCTCCAGCAATCGAGCGGCCTCCTCGACCAACAGGCGACTGAAGGAGCGCTCACGGGTCGATCCGTACAGCAGCAAAATGCGCGGCTTGTGGATGGAGGTCTTTTCGATACCCAGTTTGTCAGTCGATGGGAGATCAACCAGTTCGGTATCGAGTTGAGGGATAGAGTCATCAAACATAGTGTTTGTCCTGCGCAACGGCGCTCTTGGATTCATCGAACCAACGGCGTTTCAACCAGAGGGCCACGCCGACCAGGGAAATCAGCACTGGCACTTCCACCCAAGGGTCAATCACCGTGGCGAAGGCCACTGGTGACGGGTCAGGTAACGGTCCAGGAAAGAAAGACGGCCTTTACTCATGTTAATTGCTCCTGTGGTTACAGCGTGCCAATCAGGGCCAGCTGTGCCTTGAGCTGTTCGGCACTCAGTTGCGAAAGCGGTAATGCCAGGAAGGCCTGGATACGGGTTCTGATCTGCTCCAGCGTGGCTTCAAAAGCCGCCTCGATCTCTTCTTGAGTCCCGTGATATTCCGAAGGATCAGCCAGCCCCCAGTGGGCCTTGGTGGCCGGTCCGAAAAATACCGGGCAAGCTTCACCGGCAGCCTTGTCGCACACCGTGATGACGAAGTCGGGCGCCAAATTCACATGGGCATCGCTGGACTTACTGAACAGCCCAAGCGTCGAAATACCAGCGTTTTCCAGAGTCTTGAGACTCAGCGGATGCACTTCACCTTTGGGCTGACTGCCCGCACTGCAGGCTTTCATGCCTTCCGGTGCCAAGTGATTGAAGACTGCTTCACAGAGGATGCTGCGACAGCTATTGGCAGTGCAGAGGAACAGGATTTTCATCGAGCGATCTCGTAGTCGAAGGCGGAGTCAGGCTATTTAGCGTTCACAGCAGGCCAGTGCCCGTTCAGGACGGTCGCCCATTTCATCAAGGCGTTTGGCATCAGGGCTCAACCAGTGCTTGTTGCTTTCGAGCACAGTGGTCAGTACTTGATGAACCCAATCCGGGAGATTCGGGTGCAGTCGGTAATACACCCATTGGCCTTGTCGACGGTCCGACAACAGGCCGCAACTCCGCAGCTGCGCGAGGTGCCTGGAGACTTTTGGCTGACTCTCGTTCAACGCGCAGGTCAGCTCGCAAACACAAAGCTCTCCTTCACGGGTGATGAGCATCATCGTGCGGACCCGAGTGTCGTCAGCCAGGCATTTGAAAACAGTGGTCGGTGTCAGATGGTCAGCCATATCGTTTCTCAGTGTTTGTTTTTGACCAAGACGAACATCTTGATGCGCTCATGAATTTCGTGAAGGGTGAGACGAAAGGCATCATGTTTGGTGCTGGTGACCGGGTCTTCAAAACTCCAGACGAACAGGACACGGGCTTTGCTGGTCATTGTGCAGCCTCAGCTCATATACGGCTTAACGAATATATGTTTTCCCATATGCAAGGTAAAGAGTCAACGACACATTAATCCATCAAAATGACTGGATCCCGACGACCGTTGTCAATGAAAGCCCTGTAATACAGGGTTAGCCACGTCGAATCGCTTTCCGGCGCTCTTCAAATACCTGCTGCGAAATATATATGGTATCTGTAATAAATCTGTCGCTCACGCGGCCTCAAGGGTTGTCTCTCCAGTGCCACAACAAGATGTCTGGTTTGCCGAAGCCTTCAAGCGATCATCGACTTCATCGAATTCCGAGTTGTAAATGCCAGTTTCCGGGAGGACCAGCTCAACCCTTTTGACCGCGTCCCAATCACCCGCCAGCGCCGCGACGACAGAGCGAACTTGCTCATACTCCCGGCGCCACAATGAGTTCGTCCACTGGTGGGAGTATCTGCTCTCCCGCCTTCACGACCTGTTCCGGCACCTTGTGTCGGATTGGACGATGTACGGCTCCTCGCGTCAGTATTAATTTTTCGCTGCAATCTCAGTGAATTCGATGACCTGGATTTCAATCCATTCTGGTTGTCATCCTCCCAATGGAATTTTTCCGCCTAGACTTGCCTCTTGTCCGCCGCATGAATGAGCTCCAATGCCTGGAATGTACAAAAAACTAAAACAAGAGGAATACCTCCGATGTTCAAGTCAATATGCAAAGCACTCGCCTGTACCCTTGTCTTCGGTACGCTGAGCACAGCGATGGCCGCCGATCCAATAATTATCAAGTTCTCACATGTAGTCGCCGAGCAAACGCCCAAGGGTCAAGGCGCCTTGCTGTTCAAGAAATTGGTCGAGGAGCGCCTGCCCGGCAAGGTCAAGGTCGAGGTCTATCCCAACTCGTCCCTGTTTGGTGACGGTAAGGAGATGGAAGCCTTGCTGTTGGGAGATGTGCAGTTGATTGCCCCCTCGCTCGCAAAGTTTGAGCAGTACACGAAGTCTGTCCAGTTGTTCGATCTGCCCTTCCTGTTTGACGACATCGCCGCGGTCAACCGCTTCCAGTTGAGTCCGCAGGGGCAAGGGCTGCTCAAGTCCATGGAGAGCAAGAACATCACCGGCCTGGCCTATTGGCACAACGGCATGAAGCAACTTTCGGCCAACAAGCCACTGCGCGTCCCTACCGATGCCCGTGGCCTGAAGTTCCGGGTGCAGGCGTCTGCCGTGCTTGAGGAGCAGTTCAAGGCTGTTCGCGCCAATCCGCGCAAGATGAGTTTTGCAGAGGTTTATCAGGGGCTGCAGACCGGTGTGGTCAACGGTGCGGAGAATCCTTACTCGAACATTTACAGCCAGAAGATGTATGAAGTGCAGAAGTACATCACGGAATCCAATCATGGTGTACTGGACTATATGCTGATCACTAACACCAAGTTCTGGAATGGTTTGCCGCCGGATGTTCGAAGTGAACTGGACAAGATTGTCGTTGAAGTCACAGCTCAGGTGAACAAGGACGCGGAACAACTCAATGAGGGCGACAAGCAGCGCATCCTGGCGGCCAAGACCACTGAAATCATCACCCTGACGCCAGAGGAACGCGAACAATGGCGAGAAGCGATGAAACCGGTATGGAAGAGGTTTGAGGGCGATATCGGTCCTGAATTGATCTCTGCCGCTGAAGCCGCCAACAAGGCCCAATGATCGCAATGCAGGTGCTGCCCAGGGCGGCACCTGCCGATCATTACTCGATAGGAGATGCCATCCATGAAAGCGCTTCAGCGTATCTGGGAACACTTCGAGGAGGGTTTTATCGTCTTCCTTCTTGCCGCCATGACGCTGGTCACGTTCGTTTATGTGATCCTCAACAACCTCTACAGTTTTTTCTACTGGCTAGGCGATCACTGGGGTGCTGCGAGCGCCCCGTTATTCGCAATGGGCGACGGGATCATGGGCATGGCCCAGGCGATGACCTGGAGCAGCGCACTGACCAAAGCCCTGTTTGGCTGGTTGATCTTTTTCGGACTGGCCTACGGCGTGCGCACGGCGGGGCATATAGGTGTAGACGCGCTCGTCCGACTGACCAGCAGATCGGTACAGAAGTACATAGGTATTGTGGCCTGTCTGTGCTGCCTGACCTATGCAGGGCTACTCAGCGTTGCCAGCTTCGAATGGATTCAGACCCTGATGAATGCAGGCATCGGTGCCGAGGACCTTGGCCACTTTGGCATCATGCAATGGCATATCGGTTTGATCGTCCCTTTGGGTTTTGCCCTGGTCTTCATTCGCTTCGCTGAGATTCTCGTGCGCATCCTGCTGAACCGCCAAACCGGTCTGGGGCTGGCTGATGAAGCCGCCGATGCCTTGAGACTGGCCGAACACGAGGACGACAAGCCATGACCATTACTTTCCTTTTCGCGGCCCTGTTCGTCCTGATGTTCATCGGCGTTCCCATCGCCATTTCCCTGGGACTGGCCGGCTCCTTGACCATCATTTTTTTCAGTCCCGATTCCGTGCGCTCCCTGGCGATTAAGCTATTCGAGACTTCGGAACATTACACGCTGCTGGCCATTCCGTTTTTCCTGCTCGCTGGTGCATTCATGACCACCGGTGGCGTTGCCCGTCGACTGATCGATTTTGCCAATGCCTGTGTCGGCCATATTCGCGGCGGCCTCGCTATTGCGGCGGTGTTGGCCTGCATGCTATTCGCTGCTCTTTCCGGCTCCAGTCCGGCGACTGTGGCCGCCGTAGGTTCGATTGCCATTGCCGGTATGGTGCGCTCCGGTTATCCGCAGGCCTTTGGCGCAGGGATCATCTGCAATGCCGGGACCCTGGGCATTCTGATTCCTCCCTCGATCGTGATGGTAGTCTATGCCGCCGCGACCGAAACCTCCGTCGGCAAGCTGTTCATGGCGGGTGTGGTGCCAGGTTTGTTGTTGGGTACAGCGCTGATGGTGGCGATCTATATTGTCGCCGTTAAGAAAAACCTGCCCGCGCTGCCCCGCGCGACATTGCGTGAACTACTCGGTACCGCACGCCAGGCAATTTGGGGCCTGTTGCTGATGCTGATCATCCTGGGTGGCATCTACTCCGGAATGTTTACCCCGACCGAGGCGGCAGCTGTGGCGGCGGTTTACTCGGCCTTCATCGCCTTGTTCGTCTACAAGGACCTGACGTTTCGTGAAACCCCGAAAGTCCTGCTGGACTCTGCGAAGTTGAGCATCATGCTGATGTTCATCATCGCCAACGCCATGCTCTTCGCCCATGTGCTGACCACCGAGCAGCTTCCGCAACAGATTACCGCCTGGGTGATCGAGGCCGGCCTGACGCCCGTCATGTTTCTGCTGGTGGTAAACATCGTGCTACTGATTGCGGGCGCCTTTATGGAACCGTCGGCCATCATTCTGATTCTGGCGCCGATCCTCTTTCCCATTGCCATCAAACTGGGTATCGACCCGATTCACCTCGGCATCATCATGGTGGTCAATCTTGAGATCGGCCTGATCACGCCACCGGTGGGCCTGAATCTGTTCGTCACCTCGGCTGTGACAGGTATGACATTGCCAGCCACCGTAAGGGCCGCCATGCCCTGGCTGATGATCCTGCTGCTGTTCCTGATCCTGGTTACCTACGTTCCCTGGATTTCCCTTGTGCTGCCAAACTGGCTGGGCATGAGTTGACTTTCCACCTTGGCCGCCCGTGTCATGAAGGAAATTGCCACGGTTTAAACGGATAGCCAGACGACAAAAAGCCCACACTTGGCGGGCTTTTTGTCGAAGGGGGACCAAATCCTTTGGTCGCCACATTGACTGTCACGATACGAAAGGCGTCCCACCAGCCGTAACCACTGTGAAAACAACCAGGTACCCACCAATATCCCTTGGACGGAGCACCACGGTATCTGCCGTCCTCGCACGACCAACCAGTGTTTCCGAGCATGATGTTCGAACGCTGATCCGGCTGTACCCTGGCGGGAGATGTTCGTTACTCTCGACGCTGAGAAAGAGCCCAGCGGAGCGGGCGATCTGTTTAAAACTAGGCAAGCGGTAACCAGACGCACACTTCGAAACCCTCCTGTCGACCTGTAGCAGGGGAAAACAGTTTCATTCTCGCGTTAACCCCCTGAACGATGGTTTTAGTAATCGCCAACCCCAGCCCTGAACCACTGATTTCACTGTGACCGCGCACAAAGCGCTCTGTCAGATGCTGCAATACCGACTGCGGCACCGCCGGGCCGCTATTGACCACCCGCAGTTGTGCCTGTTCGGTGAGGCTGACTTCGATCGGTTGATCCGCTGCGCCGTACTTCAGCGCGTTCTCGATCAGGTTGCGCAACAGGATACCAAAGGCGTCCGGATCGATGCTCGAGTACACGCTGGCTTGACCGGGCAACTGCAACTCAATGCGCTGACCGCTGCGATGGTTCCACTCGTCGACCCCATGGGCCAGCAATGGAATCAGGTCCTGAGGTGTTTCGGACAACAGCCCACCGCCCTCGGCCTTGGCCAGTTGCATGAGCTTTTCCGAAAGCCGAGCCAACTCGCGCAACGCGTTTTCGATCTTCGCCGCTCGTACCCGCAACGGGCCTTCGGGCGCCTCGTGGTGTAACCGCTGGATCTGCGCCAGGGTCGCGGCCAGTGGCGTGCGCAGTTCATGGGCGCTGTTGGCGGTAAAGCTGCGTTCGGCTTCCAGGGCCTTGCGCAAGCGCTCCAGCAGGTGGTTGACCGCCTCGGCCAATGGATCGATTTCTGCCGGCAGGCGGGCCACCTTGATCGGCGACAAATCACCCACGCCACGCGCCTCGACCGCACGACGATACGCCAACACACTGCGCAGGCTGATCCGCACGAACAACCAGGTGCCCAACAGGCTGACGGGAATCAGCGCCAACAGCGGCAACAACAAGGCAAACAAGGCTTCCCGCGCGGCTTCACGGCGATGCCCCAGCGGCTCGGCGATCTCAATGAACAGCGTTTCGCGCAATGCACTGGCGCCATACAAGCGGTATTTTTCAGAGGTGGAAAAACCCTCAGTCGGCTGTTGACTGAAGATCTTCGGGTTGGCGTCGTGGGATTGCATCAGGATCTTGCCGCTGGCATCGCGCACCAGGTACGTCAGGTATTCCTTGTGCATTTTCAACGTCGCAACGTGCTGAGCCTCACGGGGTTCCTCCCGGTTGCTGATTTCCAGCACGGCCAGTGGCAAGATGCGTTGCGCGGTCTCTTCCAGCGCGCTGTCGAACGCCTCGTTCAACTCATGTTGCACCACCAGCCAGGCGCCGACGGTCGCGCCCAGCCACAGCAAAGTCATGCCCAGGGTCAGCCCCAGGCCGAGGCGTTTTTGCAGGCTCAAAGAAGACTTCATACGGCCATCAACCGGTAGCCCATGCCGCGCACGGTTTCAATCAGCTCTCGTCCCAGTTTTTTGCGCAGCCGGCTGATGTAGACCTCGATGGTATTGCTCTCGATTTCGGCGCCGAAGGCATACAGACGTTCTTCCAGCTGCGACTTGGACAACAACGCGCTGGGCCGCTGCACGAACGCTTCGAACAGCGCCCATTCGCGAGCCGTCAGGTCCACGGTGGTGCCGGCCCGCTGCACGGTGCGGGCACTCATGTCGACCTGCAAATCACCGAGCTTGATCTGCGGGTTGGGATTGCCGCTATAACGCCGGGCCACCGCCGCCACACGGGCCGAAAGCTCGAAAAGATCGAACGGTTTGACCAGGTAATCGTCGGCCCCGGCATTGAGGCCGGCAATGCGATCGGATATCTGATCCTGGGCCGTCAGGATTATCACCGGGGTCACGTCACCTGCCGAACGCTGCTGACGCAAAAAGTCCAGCCCGCGACCGTCCGGGAGCATCAGGTCCAGCAGGATCAGGTCGTAAGGCGTGGTGCGGACGCTGTTGCGTGCGTGGTCCAGGCGCTGCACCCAATCGACGGCGTGACCGTCATCGGCAATCTGCTCGCGCACCGCATCCCCCAACCCTGGTGCGTCCTCGACCAATAGAACCCGCATCTGGAACCTCCTGTGATGGTTGTCGTGCAGCACCTTAATCGCCTTACCTGACGTGAATCTGAAGATTCAGCTGGTTGTCAGGAATGCACCTTAGGGTATGCCACAGACGCCGACCTCGGCAGGAGACAGATCATGAAATCAGGTTTTATTGCCAATGCCGCGCTGTTGAGCCTGCTGCTCAGCGGTTACGCCTTGGCGGACGACGACTGCAGCGACCCGGTGAGCGACTGGCAACCGCGCGACACCTTGCGTCAGCAGGTCGAGCGGCAATACGGCTGGAGCGTGCAGCGCATCAAAGTCGACGACGGCTGTTACGAGCTCAAGGGCCTGGACCGCAAAGGCAACGCCATCGAAGCCAGCTACTCACCGGCCTCGCTGCGCCTGCGCACCCTCGAGATCCACTTCCGCGACGATGGCAATGCCAGGGATTACCTCGGTAGCCCGATCACCGAATGACACCTCACCTGTCGATGAGTTTTTCCTGCGTTTCAGGTTGCTGTCAGCAAGCAGGTCCAGGCTCTCGACCTAACGATCAAAAGGACACCCTCATGAAGAAGATCATCGCAGCCACCTGCCTCGTCGGCGCCATTGCCCTGCCAGGGCTGGCCCAGGCCCGTGAAGTGACCCTGACCACCCAGCTCAAGGACTACAGCGGCAATGATGCCTACCTGGCGATCTACGTCACCGACGCCAATGGCCAATACCAGAAAACCCTGTGGGTGGCCGGCAAGAAGGCCAAGTACTACAAGCATTTGGGCGACTGGGCCCGTGGCAGCGGGATGAACCCCAGCGAATTTGACGGGGTCAGCGGCGCCAGTGTCGGCAGCGGGCGCACGCTCAAAGTCAGCGTCGAACTGGCAGACACCCTGATCGATGCCGGGTATCAGATCCGCATCGACAGCGCCGTCGAGGACAAACGTGACGCTCGCGCCGATGTCAGCGTGCCGTTGACATCCAAGGGCGCCGGCAAGCCAGCGCCCGGCAGTACCTATGTCGAGTCCTTTACTTACGATCTATAGCACCCGCCATCTCTGGAGGCTGAACATGCTTCGTCAGTTCCATTCCCTTCCTGGCCTGATCGCCGCCCTGCTGGTCATGTTATTGGCCATCAGCGGCGCGATCCTGTCGGTCGACCCGGCGCTGGAACGCCTGCACAGCACGTCCACCCCTGCCGGACAACTCAACGTCGGCCAACTGGCCGGGCGCGTTGCCAACCACTTTCCAGGCGTGGAGCAGATCCAGCGCTCAGCGTCCGGCACGGTGATCGTCTACTACAACCAGAACGGCCAGGCCGGGGCGGAAAAGGTCGACCCACTGACCGGCAAAGGCCTCGCCCCTTACGAACCATCCGCGTTCACACGCTGGGTGAAAGACCTGCACCGCTCGCTATTTCTTGGTACGCCGGGCCATGGGGTGTCGGGGGTCGGCGCCCTGTTCATGCTGATGCTGTCAGTGTCCGGCGCGCTATTGCTGGCCCGGCGCCTGGGTGGCTGGCGCAACCTGCTGCGGCCACTGCGGGGCACTTTCAGCCAGCGCTGGCATGCTGAAGTCGGGCGATTGGCCTTGCTGGGGCTGCTGCTGTCGGCTTTGAGCGGGCTCTACATGTCCGCCACCACTTTTGGTTTTATCGCCGACGGCAGTCAAAGTGAACCCGCCTTCCCCGCCCACGTCAGCGCCGGCCCGGCCTTGCCGGTAGCGAAGCTGCAAGCCTTGCAGGCCACCGACCTGAACGACCTGCGCGAGCTGGTCTACCCGAACCCCGGCAACCCGCGCGATGTGTTTTCCCTGCGCACGGCCCAGGGCGACGGCTATGTGGATCAGGCCAGCGGCGCTTTGTTGTCCTATCAGGCCCACGACTCGATGCACAACCTCTACGAATTGATCTATCAGTTGCACACCGGCGAAGGCCTCTGGTGGCTGGGCCTGCCGCTGGGGCTCTGCGCCCTCTGCGTGCCGTTGATGAGCGTGACCGGCATCCTGTTGTGGTGGCGCCGCCGCAAGGCTGGCCCGAACATCCGCCACAACAGCCCTGCCCACTCCGCCGACAGCGTGATTCTGGTGGGCAGCGAAAACAACAGCACCTGGGGCTTTGCCAAAACCTTGCACGACGCCTTGCACCAGAGTGGCCATCAGGTACACAGCGCGGCGATGAATGAATGGGCGGGCGATTACCGCAATGCCCAACGGGTCTTCATCCTCACCGCGACCCACGGTGACGGCGATGCGCCGGCCTCGGCTTCGCAGTTTCTGGCGCGGCTGGCCAAAACCGGCCTCAAGCCCGGCCTGCCCTTTGCGGTGCTGGGCCTGGGCGACCGCCAGTTTGCGCAGTTCTGTCAGTACGCCCATCAAGTGCAGGACGCCATGTTGCAGGCCGGTGGCTCGCCATTGCTGGCGCTGGAAACCGTCAACCGCCAGTCCCCTCAGGAGTTTGCGCGCTGGGGCCACGCGTTGGGTGACGTGTTGGGGCAGGAGCTGGCGCTGGTTCACACCCCGCAGCAGCCGCGTACCCATCAATTGAAGCTGACAGAGCGGATTGCCTATGGCGAACAGGTGAACGCGCCGACCCACATCCTGCGCTTCAAAGCCTGCGGCGAACTGCCGGACTTTCTGGCCGGCGACCTGGTCGGGATTCTGCCGCCGGGCAGCCCGATCCCGCGTTTCTACTCGCTGGCCAGCGGTTCCCAGGACGGCGTGCTGGAGATCTGTGTGCGTAAACACAACGGTGGCGTGTGCTCGGAATTCCTTCATGGCCTGGACATCGGCGCGCAGATCGAAGCCTTCATCCAGCCCAACCCGCAATTTCGTCCGGCATCGGGCGCGCACCCGGTGATCCTGATCGGCGCCGGGACCGGCATCGGTCCCCTGGCCGGTTTTATCCGCAACAACAAGGCCCGACACCCGATGCACTTGTATTGGGGCGGGCGCAACCCGGCTTCGGACTTTCTCTACGAACCGGAGCTCAACCAATACTTGTCGGACCGCCGCCTCACGGCACTGCGCGCCGCCTTCTCTCAGGTTCAGGACCGCAGCTACGTGCAGGACCGGCTGATAAGCGATGCCCTGGCCTTGCGCCGGCTGATTGAAAAAGGTGCCCAGGTGCTGGTGTGTGGCAGTCGCGAAATGGCCAAAGGCGTGATGCAGGCCCTCGATGAAGTGTTGGCGCCTCTCAACCTGAGTGTGCTGACTCTCAAGGCACAAGGACGCTACCGTGAAGACGTCTACTGAGTTGCAGCGCTATAGCCTGAACGGCGAAACCATGGGCACCCGATACACCGCCCTGTTTTATGCCGGGGCCGGGATCGATACCGACGAAATTGGCCAGCGCCTGGCGCGCGCCGTGGCCCGGGTGGACCAGCAAATGTCCAGCTGGAAACCCGACTCGGACCTCAACCGCCTAAACGCCGCCCCCGAGCAGGAATGGGTGTCCGTGCCCAAGGAACTGGCCACGGTGCTGTCTGCGGCACTGCGCGTCAGTCAGCAATCGGGCGGCGCCTTCGACATCGCCGTCGGTGACCTGGTGAACGCCTGGGGCTTCGGCCCAGGGGAGCAGACGGTCACAGAGCAGGCGATCGGCACGATTGCGCCGCGCGCCCGGCTGTTAGCCAGCGCCGCATTGGTGGTTGAGCCGCAACGCAATCTGGCGCGCAAGCGCGTCCCGCTGAACCTTGACTTGAGTGGCATCGCCAAAGGTTTTGGCGTTGATGAACTGGCCCGTTGCCTGGAGGGTTTTGGCATCACCCGCTACCTGGTCGGCATCGATGGCGAGATGCGCGCCCGGGGCGTCAAACCTGACGGCCAGTGCTGGGCCGTGGCCCTGGAAAAGCCCAACCGGGGCATGCGTGAAGTCATGGGGGTGATGGAACTCAGCGATGCCGCAATCGCGACCTCCGGGGACTATCGACATTGGGTAGACGTGGCCGGTCAATCCTATGCTCACACCATGAACCCGGCCACCGGCGCGCCGCTGTGCAACCCGCTCGCCGCCGTCACCGTGGTGGCGGCCTCGTGCATGCTCGCCGATGCCTGGGCCACGGCGCTAATGGTCCTGGGCGAAACCGAGGGCCCACGTCTGGCTCAGGAACGCGGGATGGACGCGCTGTTCGTGCTGCGCGAGGGTGAACAATTCAAAGAAATATCCATTGTCGGCGGCCAGCTGCAGGCGCAAATTGAAACCCGCTGACGCCGATTACCGGCCCGCTCGGAACCCGTCCGACGTGGACCGCCTAATGACAGGGAATCCCTTTAAACAATGAAATTCATGCACAGGCACACCGAGGCACACAGAAGCGATCGTATCGGCTGGCTGCGCGCCGCTGTCCTGGGTGCCAACGATGGGATTGTCTCTACCGCCAGCCTGCTGATCGGCGTCGCTGCCGCCAACGCCAGCCATGCCACGTTGCTGGTCACCGGAATGGCGGGGCTGATGGCCGGGGCCATGTCCATGGCCGCTGGCGAGTACATTTCCGTACACTCCCAGGCCGATACCGAGCGGGCCGATCTGTCCCGCGAACGGGCAGAATTGGCAAGCGACCCGAAAGCCGAACACCTTGAACTTGCGAACATCTATATGCATCGCGGCGTGTCACCTGAACTGGCGCATCAGGTGGCCGATCAATTGATGGCCCACGACGCGCTGGGCTCTCACGCCCGGGACGAGCTGGGCATCAGCGCCACCCTCACCGCCAAACCCTTGCAGGCCGCCCTCGCCTCGGCCGCCAGTTTTGTGGTGGGCGCCGCATTGCCACTGGCGGTGACGCTTGTTGCTCCGGAGCACAGCGTGGTGCCCTGGATATCGGGCATGTCATTGGTGTTTCTCGGGATATTGGGTGCCATTGCTGCCAGGGCCGGCGGGGCCAAGGTCATGACCGGAGCCTGGCGGGTGACCCTCTGGGGTGCGCTGGCCATGGGCATGACGGCGCTGGTGGGATCGCTGTTCGGAGCAGTGGTTTAGTAAGACATACGCACCCTAGGGGTGTGGGTGTTGGCTGTGATCGTGACGGTATTTCACGGCCGCCTGGTGCAGCCGCAGCACAGCCTGAGTGCAACGCACGAGACGCCCTCCACGCTGCAACAGGTGGATGAACATGCGCTGCATGCCAGCGGCTGCCTTAAGCATTGTGCCGATGCAGCAAAGGCGATCAGTCCCACATCGCAGATACCGACACTGGATCTCACCAGTTTAGCGCTTGCGTTGCTGCTACCTGCGATGATGCTGCTTAACTCCGCTCAAACAATAACCTTCGCCGCGCTCGCACTGAAGCGCCCCGCTCCATCGGGGCCACCCGCCCGCCTTATATTCGTCCGCTTCAACGATTAATTCGCCTTTCAGGGCGGCCACACCGTGGCCGCCCTGCTTCATTGCGCCGATTCGGCGCGGCTTAGTAGTTCCTACCTATCTCTAAATACCTGGAGTTCACCATGCAAACACAATTGAAACTGGTTCTTGCCGCCATTTTGGCCAGCAGCGTCTTCATGGCTTCTGCCGAAGATGAGCATCACCCAGCCGACGCACCTGACAGCGCAACGGCTGCCAGCGCACCGTCCGAGTCGGCGATGAATAAAGCGATGAGCGAGCAAATGCAGAAAATGCAGGCCGCTCATGACAAAGCCGCCGCTGCGAAGACGCCAGCCGAACGGCAAGCCGCTATGCAAGAGGGCATGAAAATGATGAATAAATCCTGGCAGTCAAACCTGCTCTAAAATGCTTTTTTCAGCACCTCGGCCTATTTCCGTCGGCCAAACAGAATCCTCAACCTATGAGCTAGATCAGTTGGGTTCAAACCTGGGTCGCTATACTGGCTACCGCCCCAGCATCGACTCAAGGTTTTTCCCATGACTCTTTCGCCCAGTGACCAACGAGATGTAGTGATTATCGGTGGGGGGCAGTCAGCCTTGGCGGTAGCGTATTTCCTGCGCCGAACTCAACTTTCGTTCGTTATCCTCGACGCAGAGGAAGAGCCCGGTGGTGCCTGGCGGCATGGCTGGAATTCGCTGCGCTTGTTCTCTCCGGCCACCTGGAGTTCGATACCAGGCTGGATGATGCCGCCCGCCCAAGAAGGCTATCCAACGCGAAATCATGTAGTCGACTATCTCAACCAATATGAGCAGCGCTACCAGTTTCCGGTGGAGCGCCCGGTTCGGGTCGTTTCTGTGGAACGCTTAGAGTCTGGCTTGCGAGTACGTTCTGACGGCAAGTATTGGGATGCCAAGGTTGTAATCAGCGCCACCGGCACCTGGAGCAATCCGTATATCCCTCACTACCCTGATGCCGAGTTGTTCGCCGGTCGGCAATTGCATTCCGCGAACTATGTCGATGCACAAGCCTTTGCTGGCAAGGAGGTTTTGGTGGTGGGTGGCGGCAATTCAGGAGCGCAGATTTTGGCAGAAGTATCCAAGGTCGCCGAGACCACTTGGGTAACCCCTGCCGAACCGGTGTTTTTGCCTGACGAAGTGGATGGACGAGTACTGTTCGAGCGCGCCACCCAGCGCTTGAAGGCCCAGCAGGAGGGGCGTGTCATTGACCAGCCCGTCGGCGGGTTGGGGGACATTGTCATGGTGCCACCAGTTGCAGAAGCCCGTGAGCGGGATGCTCTCAAGTCTGTACGCCCCTTTGAACGCTTCACTCGCGATGGTGTGATGTGGGCCGATGGATCTGAATCCGCAGTGGATGTGGTGATCTGGTGTACCGGGTTCAGGCCCGCACTTCAGCATCTTGATTCGTTGGGGGTGATCGACACTGAAGGTCGTGTTGAGGTGGACGGCACTCACTCGATCCAGGAACCAAGACTATGGCTGGTGGGCTATGGCGAGTGGACAGGTTCGGCTTCCGCCACACTGATCGGTGTAACGCGCACAGCACGCAGCACAGTCAATGAGATCGCGACCTATCTTGGCGATCCGTCCGTGGCCTAGTGCCCTACATCCCAGGAGTAGAGGACATGAATGAAACGATCATGCGCTGGCCGGAGCGCAATCCCCGCCTGTTTTTAGCGGTAGCAGCGCTTGTCTGGTTCGGATTGTATGAAGCCCTGATACCTGTTTCAGAGGCTTTGGTCGCAGCGCTTCCTGTTGATCGCAACAGCCACTTGGGAGGTGCCTTACAGTTTTTTTTCTACGACACGCCCAAGGTGCTGATGCTGTTGACCGGCATCGTGTTCTTGATGGGCATGATCAATTCCCACTTCACGCCTGAACGCACCCGCGCAATGTTGGCAGGGCGAAGCGAGGGCATGACCAATGTCATGGCGGCCACTCTCGGTGTGTTTACCCCATTTTGCTCGTGCTCAGCCGTTCCTCTGTTTATAGGTTTTGTTCAAGCTGGAGTACCCCTGGGGGTGACTTTCTCATTCCTCATTTCTGCACCCATGGTGAACGAGGTAGCGCTGACACTGTTGCTTGGCCTGTTCGGCTGGAAAGTTGCATTGCTGTACCTCAGCCTGGGGTTGTTTATTGCGATTGTTGCCGGCTGGGTCATTGGGCGTCTGAAAATGGAGGCCTATCTGGAAGACTGGGTCCGTGATATGCCCAAGATCCAGGCAACCGCCGGGGACACGAGTATGCCGCTGTATGAGCGGATAAATGCCGGGTTCAGCAGCGTGCGTGAAATCGTCGGAAAAGTGTGGCCTTACATCCTTGCCGGTATTGCCATTGGCGCAGGCATTCACGGGTATGTGCCTGAGGATTTCATGGCCAGCTTCATGGGCAAGGAAGCCTGGTGGTCAGTTCCGCTCGCGGTTCTTATCGGCATCCCCATGTATACCAATGCGGCAGGCATCATCCCCATTGTGCAGGCACTGCTCGCAAAGGGCGCAGCGCTGGGCACTGTGTTGGCCTTTATGATGAGTGTCATCGCTCTATCCCTTCCGGAAATGGTGATCTTGCGCAAGGTGTTGAAAGTGCGCCTGATAGCCACCTTCATTGGGGTCGTCGCCGTCGGCATTCTCATCGTTGGTTACGTCTTCAACTTCGCTTTGTAATCCACCTACCGAGGTTTTTATGAAAGACATCAAGGTCCTGGGCACCGGTTGTGCAAAATGTAAATCGACAGTAGCCATCATCGAACAGGTGGCGAGTGCGAAAGGCGTCCCCGTTAAGCTGGAAAAAATCGAAGACATGCAACAGATCGTCGGCTACGGGGTGATGTCCACGCCCAGCGTCGTGATTGATGGAAAAGTCGTTCACTCAGGGGGCATCCCGAGCCGTGAGAAGGTTGAAGAATGGCTCTGCGCTTGAGACAAAGGCCTCTGCACACCCAGAGGCCTGACTGCCCTTCTCCGACAATGACGCGGCGTTTCTTTCGACGGCAGCCGCTGCGGCAGCTCTGGCGAGGGTGCCTATAGAAACCCTCAACAGCCAGTGCTTTTGCATCAGCCTTGATAAAGACGTCCTCTACGAAACTCTGGAGTCGACGCTTTCGGGCAGCCAGGTTTGTTTGAGCTTGCGCAGCAACGCTGCCCTCCTCTATTCGCAGCCCATCCAGTCTTCATCGCACCGGCCCACCTGCATCGTATGGCGCAGGTAGTGCGCGCGGTCGAAGCAGTCGTTTCACTCCGAGCTTACCGTGAGGAAGTGCTGGCTCACTCTCCTGCTATCGCACGACATGATCCGGGTGGGGTCAAGGGAGTGTTCTTTGGGGATGACTTTCATGTCATTGAGAACAATTTCGGCCTGATCGAGATCAACACCAATGCTGGTGGGGCAATGCTCAATGCCGTGTTGTCACGAGCGCAGCAATCGCTCAATGGAGCGCCAGGAACAGACCCAAGTAGCTGGATCGTCCAAACACCCACGCGTCACCTTATGCGTTCAGGCCAATCCAGCCATGAACGCCCACGTAAAGGCCAACACCGATGATCAGCACGCTGGACAGGTAAGGTGCACGACGAGCCACGGTGCCCAACCACGGCCAACGGTTGGAAGCCTGTTTAGCACCAATAGCTGCCGCAGCACCGACAGTGACCAAGGTGATCGCCAAACCGATGCTGAAGCACAAGACGAGCATACCTCCCAATGTCACCTCCTTAACCTGAAGGCATAGCAACAGCACGGTGATGGCCGCCGGACACGGAATCAGGCCACCCGTCAGACCGAACATGACGATTTGGCCGGTGGTGACTTCGCGGTTGGTGAAGCGTTTACGGATATCGTTGGCATGAGCACGTTCATGCGCATCCTGATAGCCATCAATCGACAGCTCCAGACCTTCCAGTTCGGAATGCGCGTGCCCGTGATCATGCTCCTGGTACTCCAGGTCGTAATCATGGGAGTGACCTGCATGCCCAAGACTCAACCGCGCACTGAACTCATGAGGCTCTGGAATATCGACCGCCGACTCCAGGAAACCTTCGCGCTCGACGAATGAAAACGTTTGAGTGCTGCCGTCTGGACGGGTAGTGGTCAGACGAACGTCTGAAGCAAGCCACGCATGCCCGGTCAATGCCTTCAAGCGCCAGTGCGGTGGCATACCCTCTTCAAAGATCGACAGTTCGATGCGGCCATGGCCGGTATCGATGCGATGGGTTTCATCGTGATGACCATGGTCATGCTCGCCGTGATGGTGATCATCCTCTTGCTCGAACTTGAACATCTGCTCGCCACGCCAGGTACGCCACAGCATCCAAAATGCAATCACAATGATCAGCGCGGAAGACGCAAGCTGGAAGTAAGGCTCAGTGGTTTGAGCATCCAGGCCTTTGCCCAGGTACATGCCACCGATGGCGACCAACCACACCACTGCGGTGTGCGACAGCGTCGCGGCCAAACCCAATAAGACGGCCTGTTTGACCGAGCCACGGATGGCGACGATGAAGGCCGCCATCATGGTTTTTGAATGGCCCGGTTCCAGGCCATGCAAAGCACCGAGCAGGATGGCGCTCGGGAAATACAGCCAGGCGTGTGAACCGCCCTGTTGCAAGAGTTCAGCAAAGTTGGGCATGTCAGACCTAGAGGTACTTGGTGATTTGCTTGAAGGCTTCCAGTGGTGCGCGCTCGCCATTGTTCAATGCCGAGACGGTGTCCTCCAGGCAGTGATCGATGTGATCCTGAATGAGTGTGCGCTTGGCTTGGCATACCGCTTTTTCAACTGCATGCAGCTGCTGGGCGATGTCCACGCACTGACGCCCCTCTTCGATCATGGTGATGATGCCGCGTAAATGGCCGTCCGCCCGTTTGAGGCGTTTGATGATCGCCTCATGACTTTGGTGAGTGTGGGGATGGTTGTGTTCGTGATCGTGCTCACTCATGACTTGAGCCTCAGGCCTCCATAAATTACGCTGGCATCCTATCCCCCCTAGGGGGATCTGGTCAAACACATGAAAGCCCTATAAAACGAATTGAAACCCGAATGCCATGTTCAGCAGAACACTGACAACGACAGTGGTAATCGCGCTTGTTCTCGCCATGTTTGTGGCCTGGGCCGGACATACCTATACCTTGTCAGTGACGCCGAAACAGCCAGCCTGCGAGATTGCGCAAGACGCCCATCACGCCCATGAACAGCAAGCCGAAATGTCGGGTGCGGGCTGCTCGGATCAGCGAGCGTGACCATGCCCGAACGGGTGACCATGACTTGCTCGACGACCTTGATGTCCTGCCCTTCCCCACCGCCGACCTTGACCAGCTTGTGCTTGAGCCAGCCGGTGTTCAGGCGCGGTTGGTACGCAACCCAGCTCGAACGAGCGGTACGGCGATGAATCCAGCGGTTCTGGTTCAGCCAGGCGAATAGATTGGTTGGGCGAATGCCGAGAAGCTGGGTGGCCGTGGTGATGCAAACGTCGCCTTGTGATTTGGCCAAGCGCTGCAGTGCTTCGACTTTCGGCGCTTGCTTGGCGATGACCTGCTGAAGCTGGAGATTCTCTTCGGCTTGCAAGGCGGCGAACCGCAGAGCCTCGGGAAGAATTTGCGGGATCGTGACAACCTGTCGTGACACGTTTTCTAGTTCGTGCAAACGTGTCACGACACGGTATCGAAGTGGCGCGCTGTACCCGGAAAGCAGCGTGATGACCAGATCCTGACCCAGCACGTACTCGGTCTGCTGACGGTTCAGGCCATCGAGATAGATGCGTCCAAAAGTGGACGCATCGAAACCAAGGTCGCCGAGCATGCGTTTCGTGTCGCGCATGACGTGCTGATGCTGCTTGCCGGTGAGATCAGCAATCTCCCGGCTCGACATGGTGACCGTATTGCTTGGAGCGACGATCGTGTTCTTAATGGCTCCACTGTGTTGTACAAGTTATTGAAAAAGCCGGCCTGCCAGGCGGTTTTTTTATGTCTGGGATTCAGGCAGCCTACAGCGATTCGCGCAGAACCTGCAGCGCGTCGATTGCTTCAAGAATTGCTTTCTCGCCCTGGGCTTTTTCGTGCTGGCCCTGATCACCGCGCAACGCCGAACCGACATCCTTGATATGCGCTTTCGGGAGGGATTCCTGTACGTCGTGCAGAAGAAGACGGCCAAGGCCAGTGACGCGGCATGGATTCGCTTTCAGGTGACGCCGGAACTCCAAGCAGTCATCAGTCGGTGCCGTGACGATGTTGTCTCGCCGTACCTAGTGCACCGCAAGCCCGATCGCCTGAAACAGAGACAGGCACAGACCAAGGACCACTGGACGAAGGTTGAAGAGCGATATTTGACTCGAGCGTTCAAGGAAGCCCGGGAGGCGGCGGAATGCTACAAGGGATGGAAGGAAGAAGAGATGCCGGGCTTCCAGGAAGTGCGAGCGCTGTCGCTGCATCTCTACAAAAAAGCCGGAAAGGATGGGCAAAAAATTGCGGGGCATGCGAGCGAGGGCATGACCAAAAACTACCAGCGAGACCACGAGGAAATCATCTGGTCCGAGGCCATTCCGGACCTGAATATCAACGAAATCACCGGATAGTTTTGCGCTAGTTCTGCGAAGACACAAAAAAGCCGATCCAGATGATCGGCTTAACTGTCTGATTTTACTCAGGAAATATGGTCGGGACGGAGTGATTCGAACACTCGACCCCTAGCACCCCATGCTGGGGACTGTAGCGACCTAAGCAATTGTTCTATAAGGATAACAGCCCCTTTTTAGGGTGGCAAAACATCCGCTTTTTTGTGCTTATGCAAACGGAAAGCCGTGGTCTGTAGCGGTGGTTTTGCGCAAGCTGATTTGCAGTTGTCCGGAATTTTGTCGACGTCCACGCCTCAAATTTGTAGGGCGCACCGTCCTGCACATAGAGGCCATAAACAATGCCACAGTCGAAGCAGAAACCAGCTAAAGCAGAGCAGCCGAAGGTCGAAAACCTGCCGAGCAAAACCGGTAAGGTTTCCGGAAAAAAAAGGGGAAATGCAGATCCCAAGCAGAAATAATTCTGGCGCGACCCCGCCCAAGCCAGGCACGTAGTTGATGGCTTGGGTGCAACAACCCTTGATAGGATGCCACCATGTCAAGGTGACCGGTAGTCAGTTGTACCTATTGATGTAAAAGGGAAATAGGATGATTTTCGATACTCTCAAAACCCGCATATCACCCTATAAGAATCAATAACTTAGCGTTGTATATTCCTACAGTAGTACCCCCATTCTCCGGCGTTCTGCCGAACGAATCCCAATCCTTTTTTGCCTGCTACGCTTTCCTCTTCCACGGAGGAATCTCATGCCAAATTCAGACCTGCTCCCTTCCCTGCTCTTCAAAATCAACGAAAACCAGTTGGCCCTTGAGGCCGCCATCCTTGAACTGTCCAACTGGGTCGAGCAGCAAGGCGCCGCGGAAGTCGCGGACAACGTGCGCGGCGCCCTAGACACCATCGACAAGAACGAAGAGTTCATCAAACTGACGCTTGCGGTGCTCATGACGCCGGAGTGAGCGCTGGGGGCTACTTTTGGCCAAAAATTGCGCTTTCGAGAGTCTCGTCCTAAATCGATACACGGTCGATAACTTCGCCATCGACGTTTTTCCGAATCAGTTCTCCCGCAACGAATTGGGAAAAAAAGGCCTCATAGTGCGCATTAGGTATGGGGGCATGGAACGGCATTTCGCCGTTGCGTGCACTGGCAGTCAACTCTCGAAGAGTTTCCACATGCCAGCACTTGCCTAAAGCCACCTCGGCCAAACGCGTGCTGCCGATCGTACCCGAGTACACACCCAAAAATTTGAAGCATTTCTCGGTTTCATTTGTTAACGCTTGAGTGTCGAGTCCCGCGAACGCATCAAGCGCTCCAATATTTCCTCCAAGCATTTGCTTGAACAAGTCATTGTTCGCGTTGTTTCCTGCTCCGATACGTTTTTCGTCTTGCGCGATCAGAACTGGCGCGCCAGACATCCCAGCTCGTGATAAGGAATCAATGAGCAACACTCGTCCGCCAAGTCGCAAGGCCGGTTCGGTTGCGATGCTGCCTCTCTTCCAAACAGGAAGGAAGTACGGTGCATCGTCACCAAAAGTCTCAATCATGTCTTCGCGACTGAAGGGATAGCCGAGAATAAACACGTCCTTTGCCACCGCCTCGTTTATATGCGTGTCATCTTCAGCCGAATGGATATCAACAAACTCAAAATGGTTTTCGAGAGTTATCGGCAAGCGATAGATCACGATGTCAACGTCCCCGCCTGCGGGATGCTCTTCCCACAACGGTTCCATCGCGGCGTTGTAAAGCGGAAGGGTCAACTCGATCAGACCTCCACTGTTGCTAACCACAGTAACCTTGAGTAAGTGTGGCGGCGTTCTGTTTGATCCCATGACAGACGGAGCAGCAGGATCAAGGCCCGTAACGACGTGCCAGTTTGTAACCAACAATAGTGTTTGGCTTGCCCGAATAAAGAAGCCCGTCGCATAAGAGAGTTGTATCTGCTGACCTGTCTCAGGGTGGATAATGTAGGTCTGTATGTAAGTGGTAGCGCGCGACAGCTGATGAATCACAATACACTCCAGATACAAAATATCGGCCGATGTGTAGATGATAGCGATACCGCTGCAACAATCCTTGTCATTTCGTACCGACCTTGACGCAGCTAACCTATCGATTCAACTCCCTCACATAAGCCTGGCATGCCGCCAACGCAATCAATCCTTGGTCGCCGGCGTCGGTGATGGCGACAATTCGTTGAGCATGCGCTGGGTCAAGTCTGACGCGCGTTCCTCCATGAACCACGCCGCTTATCTCGAACAGTGCAGAGATATCATGCAGGAGCGGTCCGATCTTGTGTCGCCGTCATCTGCTGCCCCGCACGTACTGACCACCAAATTGATATCATCGCCGGATTCGACTAAGTCAGGACCGACTCGTGGCGTCAGACATACAATACATTTTGATAAATTCAGTCCCTGAGTCCCACTGGACTGATGACGTTCCTGCTATAGCATCCGTTTTCATCGCGCTTCTTGCGCTTTTTGTGACCCTATACCAGTCTCATTTGTCACGAAAACACAATCGTCTCTCCGTCAAACCTCATCTCGCAATACATAGCGAAGAAGATGACGACACATTCAAGATCATTATAAAAAATGACGGGCTAGGGCCAGCAACAATAGATATGTTCAACATTTTCGCAAATAGTGTCTTGGTGGATGGGGCTGGTGAAAAGCTCCTCATGACCGCGTTTGAAAACCTCACGCGATGCACGGTCATCGCAATAGAGGCAATCAACACTCCATTCGTATTACCCACCAACCAGCAGATTCAGCTTGTCACATTGAAATTTGACAAGAACCTAAATTCCATTGAGGACTATTTGGAAGAAAATTTGCGCCTAGAAATCAAATACAAATCGATATACGAAGAAACCTTCATCCTAGACAGCGATTCATAGCATTTCAAAAACATCTTCTCTGACGTTCTACCAACCAAAAATCCCTACTTCGAAATACCGTCATACACCTGTTCGCAAGTCACTCCGCGCCCGTGGCTTTGATCAGCATAGACCGCCAGATTTCCCGATCTCTCGTCAGAGCGCTTGAGCAAGTCGGCGAGCACCAGGGCGGCACGGGAAGCTGCCTTGCTTGCGGCGGCAGTGCAGGAATGGCCGCCGGCTTGACTGGCTGCGAGTCGAGCGGCAAGGGCGTCGGCTGCCCCGCGCAGGCTGTCAGCAGAAGCGCGAGCAGCGACAGCATCAGCCGTGGCTTGATCGATCGTGCGTTGACCATCTTGGATCGCCTTGTTGATGGAGAGTTGACGGGCTTGCTCTTTTGCTCGCTCGGCGGCTTCGTTTGCGGCGAGAGCCTTAGCGTCCAATGTGTTTCGGTCATTCCACCGGACTTGCCATTCAGCATCCTTTACCGACAACCCATGGTGATAGATGCCAAATGCCGCACCGAGCACCAGCAGCACCGCGGCTATATAAGGAAGGAGTCGCAGTAGGAGCGGATTCATGGCAGCACCTTCATAGCGGTTTCGTAGAAGGCGAGGCGTTCATCAAAACCATTCAGGCCGCCATTGATGCGGCGAGTGACCGTTTTGAGGTCGCCGATATCGGCCGGCGCGTTCAGGTTGCGGGAATTCCAGTACCACGCCGCCGACTTGCAGGCCCACTCGGCTTGCTCGAGCAGTTCAGGCGTACGCAGTAGGCGGTCATCGCCGAACAGTGCCTTGCTGCAGGCGAGGTAGTTGTCGTGGCCCGTGATTTGAATCAGGCCGCGACCGCGGTACTTCTGGCCGTCGCCGTCCGCATCGGGCGTGTTGCCCAGCCGTTTTGCCAGCGTGCCCGTGTCGTACTTGCTAAGGTACTGGTCGCCGCCGAGCTCGCGCACATAGCGGAACTGGCCAGACTCATGACCCACCTGGGCAATGAACGCCGCCATGCGCAACCGGGTGTTGATCTGGAAGCGCTCCATGGCCAAATTCAGCGCAGACGCAAAAACGCCCGCTTGGCTGCGGGCGTTCGGGAGTATCTGCAGCAACTGCTGCTGAGTAATGGGCATGGTGAACTCCAGGAAAAAAAATACCCGCTCGATGGCGGGTGGCAGTGATCCGGATGATTGAGGTCAAGGCATCATTCAGTAACCGGTGACGTCCAGAATCAGAAAGCTGTAGTTGTAAAACTCATATGAAAGAGTTGGCTGAGTGCCTGGCGTGGATGACGCGTTTATTGTGTCCAGCGTGTATTGCCATGATCCGCCTGAGCATATCCCCCTGCCACCCTCTACCACCACTGTGACAACTGGCTGGCCCTGGCTTACGGTTCTCCTCAGCCAAAAGTAAGGCCGCATCTGGACGGCCACAGCGATAGTCTTTCCGCTCACGCTGCCGCTGATAACATCTCTGCGGCCTAGGGCGCCAGACCTCCTGTCTAAAATTTTCATGTACCTGCGCTCGGAGCTGTAGGCGATGTTTCCGGTGGCCGGATTACGTACCCGCAGCCCTATGATTCCGCCCGCGCCGCTACTGGTTGGTTTGGGCGTGCCAAAAACGTAATAGTTTATGGGCGGGGATATGCCTCCGGACACGATGGCGTAAACCCTGCACACGGTGTCGCTAATCATCACTGACCAGCAGGAATATGCCCCCGCCAGCGCTACGACAGGGAACAGCTCTCCGGATGGCAAAGAGAAATCCGCGTAGCGCCCTTCGGTCCCTCCTGACGTAAGGTAGATGGTCCCCGACGCCACGAGCTCGAAGTTGCTGTAGTTGGAGTCGATTTGCGCCGTACCTAACGCCCCTTTTACCCTGAATCCTGCATTTGCCATTTACTAAACCCCGTAGGTTATCCAGCAGCCGACCGGCAGATTTCCTGTGCCGGTTCCGGGGAATGACCACGACAAGCCTGACAACGAAGTGACGATCAATGGCGCGGGCGTAGGTCTGATCGCGGCCTGCTCAATCACCAGCGGAATAGCCCATCCGGTGCCGCCTGCAAACTCGGGAACGCTGATGCCGCCCGGACCTGTCCCCGTGTAGACGCGGCCAATGATGCGAGTAATCCTATCGGTGATCTCAAGGGTTACGACGCCCGTAACCCTATCCCTGATCCTCAGCCCGACAGTCAACTCAGCACCCCCAATTCCACCACCACAACATTGGTTGTCGTATCGGTGAGGTAAAAGCCCTGGTTGTTGAGCTTCAACCTGTACCCGACGCCAGTGCCGTTAAACTTCAAGGTGCCACTCTTGTCGAGCTGCCAGCCTTTATCGTTTTCCACGTAATCGGCCGATTGAATGACGTTGCCAATCTTCGCGTTCGTGATGGAACCGTCCTCGATAAACGCCGCCTTGATATAAGCGGTGTTGTTCTGGACCACGAACGGGTAGAAGATTTCTGACGCATTTGGATCGACGATCGCAAACCGACTGGCCGCGATCAGCACCTGGCTGGTGATGATCCCCTCGTCGTTCTCCACGCCCACACCGATGCCAGCCAGATAGGGTTTCCCATCCACGGTGAGCTGGGTCTTGATGCTGTACATCGCCGCCAGTTCGGACTGGATCTGCTCGATCAGGACAATCGAGCCATCCCCCGCCTCGATCTTCTCCAGCAGCATCTGGCTGAGCTGGGTTTCGGTGATCTCGCCATTCAGGTAGTCCAGAATCGGACCGGCGTCCGCCGAGGACTGACCAAAAACCGGGCCGAAGAACGCGCCCACGTTGCCGATCCGATCCACTAGGCGCGCCCAGAAGAAGAACGTTTTGCCGGAGGCCAGGCCCATGATTGTCAGGTCGGTCTGCGGATAGGCGTAATCCCCGAACTTGATGGCCTCGGCGATCTGGTTGGTTTCGCTGTACCAGATCTCGGTGCGCTGCAGGTCGGCGGTGCTCAACTCCTGGGGGATACCCCACTTGAGCTTGATGCCGAACACAATCGACTCGGCGGTGAACGATGAAACCACTGGCGGCGGCGTAGTCTTGCCGTTCAGCACCGTCTCCGCGGAAGTCGCGAACACCGATCCGATGTCGAGCGAGTTGATTGCCCGGACCTTGGCCACGTAGCGGCCGGCATAAATCCCGCTCACATCGATCGAGGTTGTGCCGGTGCGGCCCGCAAAGATCCAGTCCCCATCGTTCTTGCGCCAGTAGACCTCGAAGGCAATCGCGCTTGGCGGCCGATCCCATTCGATGGTCATCACGCTGATGGAGCTGCCCTGGTCGACAAAGTGGTCGTTGCTGACGGTGACTGTCGACGGCGGGCGCTGCACGCTCGGCGGAATGACCGTAATCGGTGGTCGCTCAATGCGGGTGCCGTTGTCGATAGAGCCGTATTTACTGGAGTTGTGGCGGACCGCGCTGATCGTGAATTTGATTTCAGAGTCCGAGAAGTCTTCCGCGACGGACATGACGCGAAACTGCTGAACAGCCAGGGTCGGCGAGTCAATCGCCCACATCGAATGGCGCGGCGGCAAGTCGTCGAGGTCTTCGGTCAGCACTACCTGTTGCACTTCAGCGGGGAAGCCCGTGGTGTCAAAGGTGACATTGCCGTTATCCCAGGTAATGCCGGTGCTGTCCCATGTCAGCGGATAGCCAGAAGACTTGATGATGCGCGAGACCGCTTTGCCGTTGGGCATGATCAGCGTGATGGTGTCGCCCGGGTAGGCCGTCACGTCAGCATCAAGAACCAGGGTGTCGAGTGTCGACGAACGCAGGCGGCCACCAATGCGACGGCCTGCCCGGTCATTGTCAGCGATTCGAATGATCTGCCCTGGGCGCGCCAGCGTGCCGTCCAGTCCCACCGAGAAGCCAACACTCTCCGTCTCCAAGCGGTTGGTGAGCAATGCCCACTTGCCGATGCGGTGCGCTTGGGCTTGGGACGTGCAGCCGGTGGCGGTGATTTCAGTCTGCTGGATACCGTAGCGGGTGATCCCTGCCTGGTCGCCGACGTACTCCACCTTCTGCCGGTAGAAGTCGGTCGGATCATTCCAGCTCACCAGGGCGACGGTATAGCGCGTCTTCTTAGCCGAGCCGAAGTAGCCGAACTTCCCGTCGATCACGTTAGCGTTCGAGTAGGTGTAGACCGGGTCTTCAGGAATGTCGGCCACGGCCATGACAGAGCCGGCCGCCCAATAAACCATGCCTCGGAAGGTGGTGGCCAGATCCTGCAGCACCTTCAGCGCATCGGCTCGTACCGATAGATACAGGTTGCAGGTGAATCGCGGTTCAGTGCCGCCCTTCCCATCAGGCACGGGCTGATCGCAATACTGGCCGATCCGATACAACTCCCACTTATCGACCTGGCCGGCGTTCAGCAGATGGCCAAGGCCATAACGGAAGTGGAGCAGCAAGTCGTAGAAGATCCAGGCAGGGTTATCGGTCCAAGCACTCTTGAAGCTGCCGTCCCAAACTCCGGTGTAGACCCGGGTTTCCGGGTCGTAGTTGTTCGGCACCCTGATGATTCGGCCAAACAAGTCAAACGAGCGCGAAGGAATCGACTGAAACTGCGAGGCGTCGAATTGCAGGCCAATAAGGGCTGAACCCGGGTAACGCAGTTTCGCGTCGATGACCTCTGTGATGGCTTCGACGTTGATGGTGTCTGCGATCGCGCCACTGGTGGAGTTCGGAGTCAGACGAACAACACGCACCGTCCAGCTACTGCTGGCCTCGGGAAGGTCAATGCGGTGAGACCTTTCGTACTTCGTTGAGGTTTTGCCAGTGAAGGCTGGAGACAGGATGGGAACGAACGGGCCGCCGTCAGTCGACAAGTCAATCCGATAGGCAACGGTGAAGCCGCCAGTGTCGCCGTTTGAGGTATTGGTCTGAGCCAGGCGCGGGGTGGAAAGCCTGATACGGACTGCCGACAACTGCAGGTTGCTTAGGGACCGTACCCACGGCTGGCTGCTGGTCAGTTCAACACCAATGGCGGTTTCACTTTCAACAGCAGGAAAGCCGGCGATGTGCGTTTGATCTTGGCTACCAGTGCGAGCGTCGAGCGTCACGCCGCTGAAGTTAATGCTGCCGTCAGCATTCGCCAGTGTGGTTTCGTCGAGAAAAACCGAGCGCATGCCACTGGCCAATCCGCGGATCTCTCCTTCACTTACCAAATCCAAAATACGGGCGTAGGCGATGCTTTGAAGGCTATCCGGAGCCTCAACTGAGGGGCGCGGTTTCGACTCCCCACCTTTGCTGCCGGCGATGGCTAGATTGGTCATGGCTTTCCTTCATGCAAAAAAAAGCCCGCTCACGGCGGGCACTTCGAGATCAGGTTTTTCAGGCCGCATCCAACCCCAGTGTCAACTGGAGCTGATCGCGCCAGTACTCGACCTGGTGAACGAGTCCTGGTTTTTTCCATCTGAACTTAGCGAGTTCTTTACCGCTAAGACTGGCGACGGCTTGAGCCTCACCAAGCATCTTGCATGCTCTATCAAACTGCTGTTTTTCGTTCAGCTCACCGCGTAACAAGGCGTCGATGTGCAGGTCGCACCAAACAGAAAACTTCATATCCAGCCAGCGAGCGAAAACAACAGCTAGCTTTGGATGAAGCCATGTCCCGGGAGCTTTACCTCCGCGCGAAGTCCTTACCAGACCAAAGTGATCCTGAGTCACTTTGGTTTCGAGACCTAACGCCTCCGCCATAACAATCATGTATAGCTTCGTCTCATCTTGCTTGAGCCAGTCCACTGGTCGTTTGCTGAAACGCTTGGCGACATCAGTCGCGTTGATCCATCCGTCGCTATTGAAGCGGACAGCCTGGCCTTCGTAGTGAAATGGGATGACGTTGTTCATGGTGAGCTCCTTCCGCCTGAGTAAGATGTGCAAGCAGGGGCGTAGGCGGAGCGAAACCGACCCTTTTCGGTAGCGAACCTAGCCTGCACGGGGTATCCCCAAAGGGGATTCGCGGGCACAAAAAAGCCCCGAGACGCAGGAGGCGTTCGAGGCTTTGGCATTTCGTTGGGCACAAAAAAAGCGCTCAAGGCGCTTGGGATACTTCTGTCACATCATCGGGAAAGATTGTCATTTCTCCCTCCGTTGTGTCTAGCACCTGATTAGACGCGGGTTTCAACAGGCACAAAAAAAGCGCCTTCAGGCGCCCTACTTACTAAAATGTCCACAATGGCTGAAAAGTACGGCCAAAGGGTCACGCAGTCAAGCGATTACATCTGATCTTCGGAATAAATCCCAGCACTGATCACCGCGCTGCCGACGATCATTCGACCGTAGAGAAGCGGAACGCAGCCACCTTGAACGCTCGTGTTCACGGCTCCGTTGAAGCTGTAACTGGGGCGATTGTTTGGACTGTCTTGAGTGCCGAGCCCTTTGGCTTGAGGGCTCAGCATTTGAATAACGCCCCCAGCAACGAGAGCAATCCCAGGCGCCAGTGTCGCACCGTTGGTGAATGGAGAAGCAATGATTAGTGCGATTCCAATGATTGTCTGTAACAGCCCTGCTCGCTTGGAGCCGGCGATTACCGGAACGATACGAAGTACGTCGCGGCCCGTAGGTTTTGCAAGATCATCTTCTGAAAGGTTTTCTTTCCCGTTGAATATGGCGTATCGAAGACCTTTGCTTGAGGTTTCCATCATGTGCCGCTCAAACCCGGGAAATTGCTTGAAGTAGCCCACTACATCTTTAAATCCCGAGCCGGTAGTCATTCGGTGTCGGCGCCCGAATTTTCTGCCCAGAGACCCCGATAATAAAACGGTTTGCATTTTTTCCGCCGTTGCAGCCATTCGTAGTCTCCGAACATAAAAAACCACCAAATGGTGGTTAGTAAGAAGTTGGCGTGATCGTGAATCCGCCAGTTTGATCACCCAGTATTCGAAACCTCTTCACGACTCCAGGAGTTAGAGTTGCATTGACCTCTCTTAGTGCCACTGACGAAATTGCACAAAGCCCATTTCCCTTAGGGTCAGACCCCATTCCCAGAAGACGCTCTCCAGACGGCACATAGAATTTTGCTGTTTCGCCCGGCGATAGTCGTGCGGACAGTTTTCCATCAACAAAAAAACCAAGATGACAGCCCCCGCCCATCATCAGTCCGCTATCGCGAGTAACAACCACTGTCGCGTCATTTTTTGCGCTCTTTTCTTGGTACTGAAGAAGTCTTTCAACTGGAACAGCCTTGGCATTTTCCGACGATAAAGGCGAAGTCGAACACCCTGTGAGCACCGCCAGCGCGAACACGCCAATCAAGATCCGCATGTCATTTCCTCGTTTGGTTTGCCGGGACTGTTGGACTGGGCTTTGTATATACCCTGTAGCTGAGTGGAATTAATTTTTGTAATTACGTAAAAGACGCTCTGTCCATTCGGAATCCAGCAATGCCAATCGTTTCTTGTCCACACCAATCCAGCGTCCAAGGCGTCGGTATTCAGCATGCTTGAGATACCGTACTAAACGCCAAGCACTGAAGAAGCACCATCTGCTTCTCAGCCGATAAAACTCGTGCTTAAGACGCTGCCTATTCAATCCTCCGGTGGACCGCTTTGCATCTGCTGCACTTGCAATATCTGACGGCGGCAAATCTTCAAGACGCGTCGCCTCCGCCCATAGCATATCGATAAGGATTAGCCCTCGCCGGCGAATTCCATCGTGATAGATGAGCCAGTCTTGCATGTGATTACGAAGATCAATATGCAACCTCTCTTGTTGATCGGGACCAACCAGACCATAGTAACTGGAGTTTCCACGCCCATCCAAAAGAGATCGTAGAGGGCTACTATGTCGCAGAAATTCTGTTCCAAAAATTGGGTAAGCGTCGCTAATTCTTATTTGCCCCTGCAGTATTCGAAGCGTCACATCGCTCAATATAGAGCTGATTGTCCGCACCGCATGAAGCGCCCAGATATCTTGCGCGTACACACTGCTTTCGTTAACTGCATTTTTAAAGTTTGTTAACTCTTCTTTTCCAGCAACCTGATAGAACTCACCGGGTTCTCGGCCTAGAAACACTACTGCCGCCCATTGGTTAGCACTCTCACTCCACCGACGACGATAGACCTCAGCTAGATCTAATCGTTGCTGCCGGCGCTGCGCATGCAATACAAACAGCTGTGCCGCTCCCACAATTACCAGCAGGCCTGTTGCCGCTGCTGTTAATACCGCCGACCATTCCGTTTCCGTCATTCACGTTGCTCCATCGAAAGGCTGTGAAAGGGTAATGGGTTAAGGCAGCAGATGCTAGCGAAAGGATATCACCGCCAAGCCTCACAGCGATTTGTGCCTCCAATTGCTGACCGTGACCTCCGCAAAGTAACCGCCGTACACATCGCGCTTGCTGTCCCGGTTGTACAGGTGGTGCAAGATCGAACCGGGCGCTGGGTAGTGCTCCGGCTCGGTCTTCAGCACGCCGTCGGCTAGGTAAATCGCGGCATGGTTCGGCACCGGTGAGCGGATCTGCATCAGCACCAGGTCTCCATGCTGCAGGCTCGAGACTTTCTCGAAGCCGGCCGAGGGCAGATTCTCCAGATAAAGATTTCCGCCCTTGTCCCACCAGCCATCTTCGCGCTCGTAGTCACCTAGATCGATGCCCATCTCGCGCCGGTAGAAGTCCAGGATGATGCTCAGGCAGTCGTGCACACCATGGGCGAACTTCCGGCCAATCAAAGGAGCTTCGTAGCCGACGGGGGCAAAGCTCACCAACTCACCGGCGCGCACCTGGTCGTCGTCACCTTTCCTGACTTCGAGAATGTGCCAGGACAGACCGGATGCTTCGCAGGAAACCCGGTCGGCTTCGCTCGGCGCCGCCGGATAGTCCGGGTGACTGTGCACGACCGCCAGCACCGGGCCGCGGTCCTCTGCCGCTGCATAGTCCTCCGGCGCCAGCCTGAAATGCTCGCTGGGCGTCGAAGCCGTGTTGCGGCAAGGGATATAGATTTCCTCCCGGCCTTCTCGCACCAGCAGCCCGCAACATTCCTTCGGATACTCGGCCAAGGCGTGACGCTCGATCGCAGCGCGATTTGCTTTGTTCATGGTCAGTTCCGAATCAGGCCGGCGGCCGGGAATGAGCCGTACGGCAGAGGGTTGTTTTCGCCGAAGCGCAGCTTGCAACTGGTCAGGCGCCCGCCACATTTGTCCTTGGCTGCGTCCGTGACAACGATGTCGTTTTCATCAGCCACCGGCGGCCCGTTGTAGCCACAGTAAGGACCACGGTATCCGCCGCAGCTAAGCCACCAGCAGACGTTGGCCACGATCTGCCGGCGCGGCAGCTGCACGCCGGCGAAGTCCAGCGCTGTGGCTAGCTCGAACTGGACCGTTTCGTTGTCCTCTGCAGCTTTTCGCTCGACATACCAGATATCTGGCGGCAACTCTTCGTCGGGATCCGCCTCCGGCTGACCATCAAGGTACTTGCCGAGCGTGCGGTGGCGAATCAGCTTCGCCCCCACCAGATCCTCGAAGTACAGGACCAGCGCCGTGATGAAGCCGCCGACGTTGCCCACGGAAAGCGTTGGTGTTGGCTGGGCGCCCTGCCCGGTCATCTCGAAGCCCTCAGCCTTGATTGGCCACGGCGAATACTCCTCGCCCTGCCAGAAGATCAACGACTGCTGCGGGTAGCCGTGGAAGCGGTACAGCTCGGCGCCCAGCATCGTGGCATCGAGCTCAAAAAGCTCCACCCACGCGCCAGGCTTCAGCGTCTGGATATCGGCCGTGATCGGCATCGTGTTTCCTCAAAAAGAATTCGCCAAAGGCGGTTGGCAGATCAGGAGGTTTGACAGTTATGGGATGTGAGCTAAGTTCATCGAAACTCAGGAGATCCTATGAACAACGCCGATGAAGTGCAGCTTTCCAAACAGTTAGTGGATGCTTTCGACGCCCACATAAAACCGTCAAATATTCCGCGGTGGATCAGATGGCGTCATACCGACGGATCGAGTGACATTGTGAGCGTCATGAATTTGAAGCTCACAGCTGTGGGACCTTTCGTCAAAATTGAAAATTCGCAATCGCCATCGGAAGTCTGGTTAATACGAGCAATCTATATCGACTCGATCAGCACAAAAGAATTGAAGCCGAAGCTTTAGCAGAAGTTCAGCTCGGACGAATCGGTCGCTTCGTGAGGTCCGGGTAGTCGGGATTGCCTTCCTTCCAGTTACGCAGCGCAATCCAGTAAGCCTTCCATTCGGCTTCCGTACCAGGTAATGCGTCGGGGTCCTCAAATTGGATTGCAGTCACATTATCCTTGGCGATTGGCAACTCAGAGTCACGCCACACGTCTTCCGCACGGCGAAGCTGGGAAGGGCTCGCTGTCCATCCGGGAAACAGCCAAACTTGGTCGGCGTATTCAGGCGGGTTATCGCCAAGATTAATCAAGCCCACATCATCAGGGGTTGCGCCATCGCCAAACCCGCCAACGTAAATACCTTCAGTTGTAATGTAGTGGGCAGTCATTATGATTTGCTCGCTTTGACTCGGAAGCGCCAGTTGGCAGGAGTGATTACACCGCCCGCGTTAGTCGTGGCGTTCCACAGTTGGATACCGTTACTGATCACTCTAATGTTGATGTTTGTCGCTGTTACGTACGTCTGGAAGCCGTAACCGGTGGCTCCCGACACGGCAAATTGGGTCGGCCCCATAGGTAGTACAGAACCCGCAGCGTAATTACCTTCCGTGATCACACAAATCAGGTCAACAGAGACACGGCTGGGTGCGCTACCAAACCCGTGAGATAGGGTGACAGTCCCGCCGTTGGTCCAACTTTGATCTCCTGACGTGTACGCGTATTCCAAATCGGTTATCCGGCTGGATTGCGCCGTAACAGTTCCCGCCAGCGCCATTACATCAACGCTGCCGATGTTCGTTGCGGTGTTGGCTGCGACGGTGCACCAGATAACCGTTGCGCTGACTGGGCGGGTTTCGGCGCCTACTCGCGGCGTTCCGTTTGTGCCGTCCGTGATGGTGCCGCTACTGGCAACCTGCGGCCCCGTACGAGCCGAAAATCCCGAACTAAAATACCAGCCGGCAACAGTAGGCCCGGTGCCACTCGGCGCGGTTAGGGGGAAAGGGTTACTGCTCGCACTGGTGGCGCCATGCTCATGCCCTTGAGACTGATCTAGCTGGAACAACCCCGGTGTACCCGCCGAGTTCTTGCCGTAGCCCCGAAGGAACGCCGCGGCAGGCGTATTGCCGTCCGCGTGCTTGCCGTTGGTATCGGGCATACGGAACGTGGTTGTGCCATTGCCCTTGGACGGCAGCCCCCGGCTCAAATACGGAGATGCCAGCCACACCGAGTCATCTACCGCGACGGAGGCGTACAACGCCCACAATTCTGGGTAGGTAGCTCGATCAACGATCTGGCCGTTTTCGGGAAGCAACCCGCCGGGAATGCTCGCCTCGGACAGTTTCCAAGCAATGGTTTGACCGATGTACGCGCCGCCGCTGGCGCCGCCTTCAGTCGCGATCATCTTGCCGGTGCACCGCCAGTTGCCGCCGCCCAAGGAAGTGAACTGCAGTACATCGCCTGCCGCCGTTGTGATGTCCGCGCCTTTGGGCAGAATCAACGACGCGGCGTTGTGGGTCAGCGTTACTGCCCCGGCGAACACCAAAGTCCTGACCGCGCCGCTCGCGATGGAATCGAAGCCGGTGATGCCCGTTGTTCCCGTGATCGTGATCGTGTTCGCTGCGGCGGCGCCGATGGCGGGTGTCGCAGAGCTGGCTAGGGAAACGATGTCGGCGTTGTTCAAAGCGCCGGTCAGCTTTCCACCGATCTTGTCGAACTTTCCTGAGATCGTGGATACAGCAGCGCTCACTTGCGCCTGCAATTTGCCAATACCGGAAAGTACGCTGTCGGTAGCAGCCACGGCTTCGTTGAGCGACGTGCTGAGGCCAGTAAGCGTAGTTGCCCGGACACGCGCGGCGGTATGGTAGAGATTGATCGACCCTTCCGGCACCTGGTCGGTAGAGCCTGGGGACGAAGGGATCATCACGTAGGCAGTACCACTCCAGCGATACTGCCGGGTTGGGTTGCTTGGGCTGTCACCGGCGTTGATCGCGATGTAGATCTTTCCCGTCTCGCCTTCTGCCGGGAAGTCGGCCAGGGTCGGAAACTCCAGCACGTCGTCGACGTAGCTCGGCAGTTGAGAAGACGGGACTACCCCCTCCACGAGCTGAGCAACAGTCACCCCCACCGCACTACCGGGAATCGCCTCATCAGCTTTCGCCTGGGCAGCTGCTGCATCTGCGATACCCTGCTCTGCTGCCTCCTGCGCCGCGGCGGTGCGGGTATCAAGCTCGACGAAGTTGGCGTTGATAGCCTGTCCGCCCGACCGCAACGACTGGCCATTACCATCGTTCGACGCTCCGCCAATATTGATTGGGACAATGCTCATGGGTGGAATGCCTGTTCGAAGGTTGCGGTCAGCATGTAGACGTCACCGCCTGCGTGCCGGGGCTGGTATTCGGCGCACTTGAAAAGCGCTGTGTCCCCCAGCGGCTCAGTCCAGTAAAAAGGGGTCGCGCCTCTTTGCCTGTCGAGGAAGGCCGCGATCTCCCTGATCCTGGCCTTTGGACCCGAGAAGGTCAGTGGCCACGACTGTGTTTTGTTGTTGATACCGTCCTCCGCGGTCTGCTCGTAGCCATCGCCAAATTTGGCAGACTTGGTGCGAAAGGTGACCGTGCCGGCGGGCTCCTTGTTGGGCACCCAGGTAAAAGTTTCCGTTGCCATGCTTTTCCCCGGCAAAAAATAACCCCGCCGAAGCAGGGTCTGGATTATCCGCGGCCGTTGATGGCCGCCCATATTTGGCCGCCAGGCCGCAAGTCTCTGGCGATCTGCTCTTGTGCGCCCTGTTTGGCGGCACGCGCATATGCCTGCGCAACTGCTTGGCCGCCGCCATCGTCAGTGGCTCCCCCCTGACCTTCAGGTACGGCGAACGTCTGCTGGATTACCACCTGGTTGCTGCTTGAGCCCTGCTCTCCACTGCCGCCGATTGACATGACGCCCAGCTTGCCATTCGCAGTGCGGGTCAGTGGCATGATGGCCTCGTCCCCCGCCTCACCCATCACCCCTGTCTTGCCGTTGGCCATGCCGAACGCCGTCGGCTTGCTGACGATGGAATTGGTGAAGGCTCCGCCCTCCGCAAACATCTGCACGCCAGATGACCAGGCACCACCTTTAGCTTGAATACTGCTGGGAGTGAAACCTGAAAGGTCTCCCGAGTACCCACCCTGCGTAGACCCCGCCGACGATGCTCCACCACCGAAGTAACTGGTAGCGGCGCCGAACAAACTGCTCAGGAGTGCCGAACTTGCTTGCCGTGTGGCAATCCTCGCCATATCCGCTAAGATCGACTTCGCAAAATCCGCGAACGACAGCTTCCCGGTCATGGCGAAGTTGACGACCGCGTCTTCCATCGAGCTGAAGGCATTGGCAAACAGGCTTTTCGTCTGCCCTGCAACGTCTCTCGCCGATTCCAGGTAGTTCTGCCATGCCGAAGATGCGCCGGCGCTCCAGTCACCCTGAGCCGCCGTCATGTCGTCGTAGTTGGCCTGTACCGTGTCATGCAGATCCTGCTGTGTGGCTTTCAGCGCATCCAGCTTGGCGGTGTACTCCTCGAGGCTCATACCGCGCGAACCATCGCCATACTGGTTGGCCAGTTCAAGGCTTTGCTGGTTGAAGCGATCGTCGATGCCGTTTTGCTGATCCGTCAGCCCGCGCTGTCGATCACCCTGGCCAAGGCCAGAAGCCGCACGCAACCCCTGCTGACGGAGCGTATCGACCTGCTGCTTCAGGGCGCTGGTGTAGGTATTTACGGCCAGGGTCTGCTTACGCAGGCGGCCTTCTTCGTTCGTGGCAATGATCGACAGTTCACTGTCGCTATCCTGCTGCGCCTTGACCATAGCGCTGCGGGCGTCGGCAATCTTCTGGTCGATCTGTATCAGTTGCGCTGCAGTCGTGCCTTTTTTTGTCTTGGCAGCTTCCAGCGCTTCGATTTCTGACTGGTAGCCGTGGGCAACTTCCTCGGCCTGCTGTTGCAACAAACCGACGCGTTGTTCGGTGTAACTCGCTTGCGAAATGACGCCGGCGCGCTGTGAAGCTTCGAGCTCCTTGTCTGCGTTTTTGTAGTAGGCCAAGGTTTCAGCCAATACGTTCTTCGCGCTGTTGAAGCCGGTCAGGTCGACGCTGCCCGCAGCACCCTTTGGATCCTTGAACTTATCGTTGATGTTCGCCAGGTTCTTGTCGATCGCGGACTGATTAAGCCGGGAGTCGTTCGGGTCGACCTTGCGAATATCGTCGAGCTGTTTCTTGTAATCCTTGATGGCCTCGGCGCGTTTCTGCTCATTGGTCAGCGACGACTTGGTGAGCGCGTCGATCTTCGACATCGCTGTAACTGCATCGCGCTGTACCTTGGCCTGCTCACCATCGTATTTGGCGATGTCGGCCGCCGCGGCCTTCTGGTCCTCCAGCATGTTGAGCTGGTTGCTGTACAGCTCAATCATCTCTTTCTGGTTTTGGAAGGCGCCAATATCGCCAGCCTGAGCTGACGCCAAATTGCGCCGGGCCTTCTCGATATCCCCGTCAATATCGGGACGACCGATATTCTTCAGGTTGTCCGCAGCACGTGCTACAGCGTTGTAACCCTTTTCCCAGAAACTCAGGTTTTCGAGAATCTTCGGCGTGCGCTCATTGATTGCATCCGCATATTCCTCGGTCGCGAGCTTCACCGCGCCGGCATGATCGCCCTGCTCTTCTAGCGCCGCGATTTGCGAGTACACCGAGGCTGTCAGGTAGTGGTACTGCTCGTTTAGCGCAGCCGATGCTTTGACCGGCTCATCAGCAATTTTCTCGAACTCAGCAACCGTTTCCTTGATGGCCCTGCCCGTAGCCTCCTGCATGGAGACAGCCGCTTGGGCGATGCCAGAAAAGCTTTCTCCTGCGATCTTGCCATTGCCGGCGAGCAGTGCGAGCACTTCGGCTGCTTGCCCGGTTGCGCCCACAGTTGCGCCGACTTGCCGGGCCATTACGCCTAGCTGCTCCGCGCTCACTCCCGCAGAATTGCCAGTCAGAATCAGGCCCTTGCTGTACGCGTCTTGCTCCTCGCTGCCTTTGTAATAAGCGTATGCCAATGCGCCCACAGCAGCGGTTGCTAGGGCGATTGGACCGAGGACGGCAAGCAAGCTTGCGGCGGAAGCGCCAGCTCCGGCCCCCAACTGTGCGACCGCGCGAACACCGCTCCCCCAGTCCCCTGACGACAGAGCGTTGCCCAACTGAACGACATTTTCCTGCGCCTGGCGGCTGCCGAGCTTCAGCCTGTCGAAGCCTGTGGCTGTTTTTTCGAGAGCTGCGTAATTGCCGTTCAGCTTACCCAGTGCCGAGTTGTACTGGTCCTGACTAATGCGGCCGGCATCGAGGTGCTTGCCCAGCTGCTCGACCTGGCCATCTAACTTCGCCATGGCTGCGCGGGCGGGATCAATCGCGCCGAGCAGGCTGTTCAGCGCCTTCTGTTCGTCCAGGGTGGACTTGGCCAGCGCCACGTGTTGCTTGTCGAGCTGCGCGGTGATTTTGGTAAATTCGGCTTCGCCATAGGCGCCGGTCTTTGTGAGCTTCGTCAGACTCTCGCGCTGTTTGGCCAGTTCCTGTGTAGTGGTCGCGCCTTTCGAAAGCGACTTTTCCAGCGCTTCCATCTCTTTCATCAGGCCGACGGCGGATTGCTCGGCGCGATCACCAGCCTTGGTTAGCTTGTCGAGATCGGTCGCAGCGTTGGCGGCATCAGCCGAATCGACCTTGATGCCGAGTTCTGCAATGTTCATCGACTCACCTTGAATAAGTGCCCGCCATCACGGGCTGTTGTCGCGTGCTTCGGCCATGACCGCGATGGCTTCCGATTCCATTACGCGGATGTCCTGGAACACGCGCGGGCGATCCTTGACAGGAACGCCGACGAGTTTCATCACATCTGGCAGTACGCCGTAATCGAGGCCGGTCGCGCCGCATGCGCCCGTGCGCCACTGAGTCCACATCGAATCCATGACGAGGAACGACTTCCAGTTGTCCGGCCAGACTTCGAAAGTTTCGTCGTAGTCCTCGGGCGAGAATCCGAACATCGCCATTTGCTCGGCAGAACTATCGGCCTCATAAAGGGCACGGGCAGCGGCAGTCAGTTTCCCAAGCGGGCCTTGCCGAATGCTTCGCTGTACGCCTTCACGACAGCGTCCGACACACCGATGCAGCTCTTCACCAGAGCTGTTATTGAGTCATCGTTGAGCTTGTCGCCAAAGCCCCACGACACCACTAGATCCTTGATTTGGTCGACGCCCTGCTCTACCTCTACCGCGGTAATTTCCGAGAGGGTCGGCTCAGTACCCTTGAAGCGTTCGTCGATGGCCGTTGCTTTTTCCTTCCAAGAGTCGAACAGTTCGGCCAGCGCGGTGCGGTCGCGGTACTTGAACGTGAATGGCACCATTGCCGGTTTACCGCCGACCTGCGGAATAGCCACATCGGCGGTGAACGTCGGCTTTGGCGCGATGGAAAACTTTGCCATGGGAACCCCTTAGGTGTTGTAGCGGGTTGGGCGGGAGGCGAACGACAAGGTGATGGTCCGCGTCATGATGTTGTTGCGGCTCAGTGTCGGAGTCGCAGTGATCGACACGTACGCGTAGTAGTAAATGCTCGCGCCACCCGGCAGGTTTGCGCGCACCAGGCGCGGCTCTTTGTCTTCGTCGGCCGCCTCAACGATCGCGACATACGCCTGAGCCGGATCATCAGCGACTGGCAGCGTCATGCTACTGGCCGACTTGTTGGTAGGCAGTTGACGGTCGTCGTCGTCTTCAAGGAAGCCGTAAGTGAGGAACTGCTGCTCGCCGCCGTTGGCTGTGGGCTCAGTGATCTGTGCGATCTGCGTCCAACCAGAAGCCGCACGCACCTTGCCCGCACCGGAGCCAGCCGGGTAGTTCTTGACGCTGGTGGTGTCCACGCCTTCAGCCGCGAACTCGCCGGCTTCCGAATCGATGACGCGGGCCGGGCGGCCGTTCAGTTTTGCCCAGGCAGAGTCGATGACAATTACATCGCCACCACTGAGACCGTGCGCTGCAGCAGTGAGGACCGCTGGCTTTGCGTTGCTGATAGCGGTGAAAGGTTTTGCAAGGCTCAGCGTTGCCGCGATCTCGAACGTGGTGCCGTTGGGAATCCTGACGCTCATGGTTTTTCCTCTTTGTAGAATGACAAAACCCGCTCTATGGCGGGTTCTGGGTTTGCCCAACGGGCTAATTCAGTTGGTGTCGGCGCGGTACAGGAACGACACGGGCACCGTGAACGTGGTGTCATCTGGGATACCGGGCCCAGGGTCGACCGGACTCATCGTCACCACGGTCAGCGCGCCCTTCGTGTTGCGCTCGTACAGCGGGAACAGAGCGGCGATCCGGTCAGCCAGCGCGCCGGCCGCGCCGCGGTACTTGCCGGAAGGCGTCACGATGCTGACCTGAAACACGCCGGTGTACAGCTTGTGGTCACCGCCGAGAGTGTTGCTTGCGGTGTCGGCCGGCAGCGTGAACGCCTTCAGGTAGGTTTCGCCATCGACCGGCTTGTAGACCTCGTTCTCGACGACAACCTTTAACGGGGTCGGCAAGGCCTTTGCCCAGGTGATCAGCTTGGCCTCGTAGATCGAGGCGATAATGTTGTGGCTCATACCTGGTTGCTCCTGATGGCCTCCTGCACTATCTGCTGGAAGCGGGCCACGGTGATGCGGACCATGCCGCCGGGGGCCTGGGTCGAATGTCCGAACTCAAGCGGAATCGCGTATGGCAAATTGTTGATTAGGTAGGCGGTCTGCCCGGCAGTGAAGTCGCTCACTGCCGAAACCAGCGCGGCAATCGTCTCGTGGCCACCCGGATCAACCTCGTCAAAGGTGACTTTCTCGACGACATCAATCGATAGGTGCCAGTTCGCCCGGAACCGCCCGCCGACGTAGCCTTCGGGCGCGACAATGTCCATGCCGTCATTCAGCTTGCGCCTGGGCTTGAGCCTCCCCGCGTTTGTCAGGTTGGCCGGATCGCTACGCAATTCGCTGTTGTGATCGTCCACGGCTTTGTTGTACTGGCTGGCCACTGCGTTCTGCGCCCAGATCTCGGGATTCCCCACCGGTGACATGCGGATCACGCTGCTGCCAACCTCGATAATGATCTCGCGCAGACTAGCGTCGATGGCTTCCGTGGCCTGGGCCGCAAACTCGGCAAGGCTCAGTGCGAAGCTGCCGGACTGGCCGGAACCGGCGCGGCTCATGACCTCACCTGCAGCTCATAAAAAATCGGAGTGCCGGCCGGGTTGATCTCTTTCAGCGGCGGGACGATGGACCAGGTACGACCCTGGACGATGACCTTGTTCAGCAGCTGCGGCGCCCACGCCAAACCCTGCGCGGCGATCTTGAGCTTCTTGTCGCCCTGTTTGATGAGGCTGTTGTTCTGGAATTCTTGGCCGGTGAAGTCGAGCAGGATGCCCTGGGCGGTTTGATCGGTGACGGTGTCGGGCGGCGCGGTAGCGGTGTCCGGATCGTACTCGCCGACAGTAAATGCCCGGATGGTCACGGGCTGGCCGAATTCTGTGATCATCTCCAGAGCCATCACGGCCATTTCGTCGTAAAAGGCCATGGTGGCTCCAGATGTGAAAAGCCCAGCACGATGGCTGGGCCTTTGATTACTCTTACAGAAGCTCTTGAGCCTTTTTTTCGTAAGCTATTAATGCATAGTCGGCGATATCAATCGCCTTACTCACCACGCCAGTCGGAGATCCAGTGGCGTCTGCTGCAGTTCCTGAGAGAGCTGATACCAAAGCCTCCCTCCAAACGTCCAGCCGATGTTTTTCTAAGCTTTCATTCATTGGGATTATCCTAGGCAGAGCTTAAAAGCTAGCACTACGCTCTCACCGCAAACAAGCCCCGCTTCTGTAGGTAGTCAGCGAACTGCGTAGCGCTCGGCCGATCCGGCGCCGCCGGCAACAGTCGGCCGCTGGTGTTGGAGATCGTCGCGTACTCGCGAGTCACTGCGCCTTCGACACGCTCCAGAGTCACAGCACCTTTGCGCTTGTCGATCGGGTCGATGTCATCGGCGTGGATCTCGGCGGCCAAAGCCATCTGGCCGTACTGGATGCGCGCCGGCAGGTAGTTGTCGGGCTTGATCTGCTGATCGAGTTCAACCCCGCGGCGCGGCCAGGCTAGGGCCTGATCGCTGTCCGTCTTGCGACCCTTCCAGGTCATTCCATCCATCGCCAAGGCGGCCCGGCGCAGCAACGCTTCCTGCGCAGGCACTTCTGCGGGAATGACCACGCCGAACTTCACGGCGTACATGACCAAGTCCGCGGCGCTCGCGTAGCTTTCGGCGTCAGGCTTGCCGGTGCCGTCCTCAATGATGAGTGTCATGGATCAACTCGCTGGAATGAGCTTTGAATGATTGGGTGTCAGTGTTGATGACACCCGCAGTATTACGCCTTGGGCAGATCAGCGACGAGCTTTTCCAAAGATTCTTTCGAGGCGTTGGCCCGGTACGTTACACCGGCCGCTTCGAGCTTGGCCTTCAGGGCTTCGACTTCTTGCACTTCGCCAGCCTTCAGCGATTCGATCTCGTCACGCAGTTTTTCGTTTTCGCTGGCGAGAGAATCGCGACGGGAAGCGAGCTCATCTACTTTGACGTGGATGTGATCCAGGGCGTGATAGAGACGGGTCGCCAGTTCGCCGCATTCTGGCTTCTCAATCTCACCTGCATCAAGACCATCAATGACGGCGCGGACCATGTCGCTCTCAACGCGCAGCTTGCCGATCAGCGCTTCCAGTTCAGCCTCGTTATCGCCGGAACTAACAACCAGCAACTGGCGCGACTCCGCTTCTATCGCCAAAACTTCGACGCCGACATTCTCGTAGGCGTCAACCACGTTCGGCCACTCGCCAATCACAAGCACGCTCGTCACGCCGGCTTCTGGCCGTTCGAAGTGCTCCGGGTTGCGGTAGCGCTTTTGCGGATCAAAATCCGTCTTCTGCGCGGAATAGATGAGTTCCATGAGTATCTCCAAGGCGACCACTGAAGGCCGCCCGTTACGAGTGAGCCGATTAAGGCGCGGACAGATCGATCAGGACGCCGGCCGTGACCTTGTCGCTGGTTGCATACTTGGTCCAGTTGGCACCGGCACCGATTGCAGCTAGGTTCGGGTTCACGCCGCCCGTGGAGTCCTTCCAGCTGTAACCCAGCAGGTCCAGGTTAAAGGTGCCCTCGGCGCGGAAGCCCATCGCCAAGTTTTCTTGGTTGTCGATGTTGTACGAACGGAAGCCCGGAGCCTGGGACTCGGTGATTTTGATCGCGCCCGCCTGCAGGCCGAAGATGGTTTCCGCAGGGATGGTGTCCGATACCAGAACCGGCTTGCCCATGGTGCCCGGCTGACCACCGTAGATGACCACGCCAGCTTCTTCGTACACCTTCTCGGTGATGGCTTGATCGACCATGTCGAAGTAGGTGGCCGAGTCCATGGTCCAGAGCGCAATGCGACCGAAACGGTCACCAAATTTGCGCATGCCCTTGGTCAGCGCCTTCTTGCCGTCTGTGGCAAAGCTGGCTGTAGCAACCATGTTGGTGTTCGCGCCAATGGCAGCCTTCAGCGCAGCCATGGCGTACTGGATGTAGCCTTCCAGCACTGCGTCGGCGTAGTCGACACCAACCAGTTCGGAGAATTCTTCTGGCGAGCGCGCGCGGCGCTTGAAGGCTTCTTCGGTTGTTTCGTAAGGACCGTACTTGAACGGCACCTTCACACCGACCATTTCGCCGGAACCAATTTTCTGGCCGGTAACAGCTGCGACCGAGTTGACATCACGGTGAGCAATCGCGCCGCCGAGCTTGTAGAAAGCACGCTTGCGCAGATCGCCCTCGATCAGTTCGTTGTCCAGAATCAGCGCGCCGTTCGAAGAAGCGTTGAACACATCGATCACATCCTGGATACGCTCCAGGTAGGCGGTTTGGGCAAGGTCGTTGTAAACGATCATGTCTGAGTTGACGGTAGTCGCCATGGGTTACTCCATTATTTGGGCAATTTCAGGTAAGCGTCCTGGCCGTTAGCAGTGATGAACTCACGCTTGGCCACAGACGTCATTTCAGAGCGTTTCAGAGCGGCCCCACCGCCATTTCCAGCACCACCGGCCCCGCCGCCAGATGCTTTGCTACCCGCGATCAATGG
Organism: Pseudomonas sp. IT-P100; assembly: GCF_949767185.1. Classification (NCBI taxonomy): domain Bacteria; kingdom Pseudomonadati; phylum Pseudomonadota; class Gammaproteobacteria; order Pseudomonadales; family Pseudomonadaceae; genus Pseudomonas; species Pseudomonas sp. IT-P100. Next base: position 650,008 of record NZ_CATKQK010000011.1, on the reverse strand, counting down.
CGCGAACGCCGTGTTGTTTGCAAATTCTGCTTTCAGCTCGTCCAGCGTGGATGCGGAGAGCTTGCCCTGCTTGTCGAGCACGACCACAACAGGCTTCCCGTCACGCTGCTCGACACTCAGACGGCGCTCAATGTGGGGCAACAAGGCTTCTGCGCTGCCTGGGATTGCCAGGGCGGATGCGATATCAGTAGCGGTACGACCCACAGTCAGGTCCCGGATCTGAGTGCTCAGCGTTCCACGCTCCTGCTCCAGCATGCCGTTCAGCTCAGCTTCACGGCGGTTGTATTTTTCGGACCAGGATCGTTCGAGCTCTTCGACGTTGCCCGATTTACGGGCAGCATCTTCACGCTCAAGGCGTGCAGTTTCCTCAGCCTCTTCACGCTTACGCTTTTCGGTTTTCTTTTCGTCCAGCAAGGTTTGAACCTGAGCCTTCAGGCCAGACACATCTTCTTGCTGTGGCAGACCTTCAATGCCGAGCACGAACTTGCCGTCCCTCTCGGTGTAAAGAGCGCGCACGGCTTCGTCGACACCATCAAGGCTGTCCAGTTGGAATTTCAGCATTTGTTGTCTCCCAGAGACGTTGGTGCAGGCCCTGCCTGCAGAAAGAAAAAGCTGTAAAGTCCGCCAACTCAAGGCAGATCAAGGACAGGCTCAAGTGAGCAATCAAAACTCAACGGAAAATTCAGATTCGAATGCAGCGAAGACAAGATCGTTTCCGCTAAATGCGATTGCTACAGCTGCTATTGCCGCACTCACCGGCATTGTCGGTGCTGGAATTGGCGCTTATGCGACATTGGCCTCATCCGAAAAAGTACGAATAGAAAGTTGCATAAAACGGATTGACGACCGGGAGCAGAAAACCCGTGAAAAGGCTGAGGCGTTGCTGGGAAACATAGGCCGCTTCATCGGTGTGACAGCAGGAGTAGGCGACGACTACAAGATGGCCGAGCCAGGTCAGAAAATAATTCAATCCGCATTCGAGTTAACCGCATACGGCCCACCCGAACTCAACCTAATTTCGATCCATTTGGCCGTAGTGATCCATCAAGGCCTGACTGCGAAAACACCAGAACAAAAAATGGAGGCAATTAAATCTGCCGGAACAGCACTCAATGGCTGGTCGCCAAATTACTCAAAACTTATGGTCGCATTCGAGAAAAGCAGGGTGGACTGCTTGACTCAGTAAATCTTCAAACCCGCCCGCTCGAACGCAAGAGGCTCAAGCGCCTTCATCTGCACCAGGGTCAGCGGTTTGAAATTGCGATCAAGCTGTAGCTCGGAGAACCGCTCAATGCTCAGGCCGCCTTCGCGAAACAGCTTGGCGCGGACCGGACCGATGGCCCTGTCCTGAAACGCAGCCGGCTGCTGCTTGAGCCAGTCGTAATAGCTGAGGTCTGCCCTGACCTGCTGGGGCCCACCGTCGCCGATGGATGCCCGCGTGGCGTCCTTGGCGAACAGAGCGCTGAAGCGGGTAACAGCAACAATCGTCGATCGGCAGTTGATGTGGATCGGCGGCCGAGGCCCTTCGGTCAGCTTGAAGCGCTGCTTGTCGAGCGATCGGCATTGGCTGGTGGTCTTCGTATCCAGCGTGCTGACCCACTCCACCGCCTGCACAACGTCGGAGTTTTCCTTCAGCGTCTCCATGCGCGCTTGGGTGGCGACGTGCTGAACTGCTGTCCGCACCACGGCGCCGGCGTTCCGGTTGGTCGTGGCCAGAATCCCGTCGTTGTACTGAAGCGCCTTGGTCCCGCGAATGTTCTTGATGATCTGGAAGTTGGTTTGGCCTTCGAAGAAGCCCTGCCGGATCGCGCCTGTGAGGCGTTGTCGCTCGGTGGCGGTGAAGCCATCAATGAAGGCCTTGAGCAGCTTGCCGCCGTCCGCACCGCGCACGCTGAGCGGGTTGGAGAGGATAGCCGCCCGAATCGCAGCAGCACCTGGAACCGCGGCATCGAACGAGACGCCCACCGGAGCCGCCCGGGTCAGGCTGGTCGCCTCGAATTCAGCCTCGTAGTTCGCAATGTCGATCAGATCGAGGTTCAGCTTTTCGCTGTAGCGGTCGAAGATTCCCAGCAGCAGGCTATCGACTTCGCTCAGCAGCCGTTCCAGCCTGGCGACGGTGTAATCCGTCAGGTCGGCACGGGTCAGTCGCTCACGAATCGAGCGGTCAATCTCCTTGAAGAAAGGCCCGAACTTGGCGACCTCCCCCGACTTCAGCTGCTCGAGGAAAACGGCGTGCCGAATCGTGGCGTCAAGGATCGCTTGGTTTGCCGCCATTCGGTTTCACCTCGTCGTCATCGTCCAGGTCGAGCGCTGGAGACTCAGTCTCTAACTCGTCGCGGATCTGGTCGTCGGTCTTCTCGGGATCAATCACCCCGCGATCGCGCAGGTACTGCCAGAAGTCAGACGACGGCAGCTTGCCGCCCTGCACCGCGTTGAACAAACCGGTGAGGATCGTTGCGTCCAGGGTGATCTGGCTGAAGTCCTGGTTGAGCTTGTAGAGCGTTTCGCCGGTGGCGTTCACGAACTCAGCCATCCAGACCAGGCACTGGCTGTAGGCCTCGCTGACGTTGCTCACCACCAGTGACAGAACGCTGTGTTCGGCGGCGCTGTCGTTGTCAGCCTGGGTCGCGGTCTTCACCGCACTGCCCCGTTCGATCAACCGGGCGCCGAGCGACACCATGTCCTCTTTCTTGCTGTCCATGGCCTCTTTGGCGACCGTGTTGGGCTGAGCCTGCCACACGCCGCACGCGCCATTGACCGGAAGCAGCCACGGTGCACGGGAGCCGAGGAAGATGCCTTGGGCTTCCATGTGGTCGCGCCACTGTGTATCGAGCCCCGCCATCCACGGCTGAGGCTGGCCCACCAGGTAGGCTGCTTCTTCGTAGTCCGCGCTGTTGCGGTAATGGCCGATGTTTACCTCGGCCATGTCGTACAGCGGTGAGTCGTCGATGCTGGTGTCGTTGTTCTCACTACCCAGGAACTGAAACGGGATCACGCGCCACGGTTGGCCGAGGCCATTCAGCGGCGTAAAGGGCGGAACGGTCATCGCTGTCTTGCTTGAACCCTCTTCCCACACCTCCTGCGTGTAGACGCCGGCGTCATCCAGGCGTAGCACCCGGTATTGAACAACCTGCTCGCTGCCGAAGCCGTCGTCAGTATCGACATCGACGGTCTCACGCAGTACCACCAGGCTCAGCAGATGTTGGCCGCCGACTTGGCGAGTCTTCCAGTTAATAATGGACTCGGCCGGGTAACTGGCGACGCTCGCTCGGGCGCGACCGGACAGTTCGTCGGCCTTGCTAACGGTGCCCGCTTCAACAGCCGCGTAATCCACCAGCAGCCCATGACGCCCGACTTCGAGCAGATGCCCGATCACCGACTGCGACTGCTGGTAAACGCTCACGCCCTGTCCATCGATATCCTTCGACACGTAGCCGAGTGCACCGGGAACAGTCAGCGTCGGCCAAGTACGGAATACCGCACCGACCAAGCTGTGTTTCGTGCGGCCAGTGGCGTTGTAGAACACCGCGCGTTTTTTGTACGCGTCGTAGCGATCCTTGTTGTCCTGACTGGTGTCCGAGGCATTCGGCCGGGGAAGGTACTTGTCGCCGGCCGCCTTGATGGTTTCCGAGCCCTTGCAGACGTCGCGGACCAATTTCCAGCGGTACTGCGCTGCCTTGTAATCGTCCCGAGTAAAAGTGACGTCCGTCATCGGGCGACTCCCATTTTCATTGAGGTGACCGGTTTAATGATCGGGTACTCGCGATGGATGAAGTAACCGCCGCCGTCGTTGGCGTGGTCGTTGCCTTGGCTCTTGTCCGGTTCGCCGTTGGGCGCCCAGATCTGCTGCTCAAGGCCGTCGGCGTAAGTCGGGCAAGTGAACGGATTGACCAGGTATCGCCGCTCACCCTGTGCATTGCAGAACATGGCGTTCATGGCGTTGATCCGGTCCTTCACTGGCGGGTTGGCGGCCGGCGCGATGACTTCGAATCCTGCCTGCTTGAGCAAGGCGAGGTCGGTTTCGCTGGCATTGACCGACTTGCGCGAATTACCGGAGGCGTCCGGGTAAATCCGGATTGCACAGGTTTTCGTGTAGTCGTTGCCGTTGTGCTCCCAGTAGCGTTCCTTGATGCGGCGGATCATGTCTGGCGTGTCGTAACCATCCATCAATTCATCAACCGCGCGAGGCAGACCCTGCTCACGTTTGACGTGAGTGACTGCCGCCATCTTGCCGACGTTGAAGTCCATGCCGATGAACAGCGGCTCGCCCGGCTGCACAGTGTCGAAGCACTGATTCAGCTTGCGGTCGTACGCGTGATAGATCGATCCAGACGTCAGGTTGACGAACTGGCCGTTGAGGTAAGCGAGGATCAGCTGGGGCGGATACGACTCCATGAGCGACTGGATGTAGTCGTCAGGCAGGTTCAGTTCGTTGTCGAACGTGCTGGCCTGCACCAGGCCGTACATCTCATTCAGCTTTGGCTTGTCGCGCAGCTGCTTCACGAACTGCAGGAAGACGAACTTGAAGCCTTCCGGCGTCGTGGTTACGTCAACTCCGTTCTTCAGCCCGGGCAGGTTGTAACGCATCCGGGCAATGATCTTGCGCCAGGCCTGCTGCGCCTTGATCGACGTCAGCACGTCCAGCTCATCCACCAGGGCGTGGCCGATCTTGAAGCCGACGATCGTCTGCGGCTTCTCCATCGACCGGCAAATCACTGTGCCGCGATACTGCCGGCCGCTGTAAATGTGAACCTCATGGTTCGCCTGGTTGATCTTGGTCTTCAGCCCCCAGTCGTAGGCCACTTCATCCATCGTCGGATAGAAGATGTCCCGGATCTGGGGGTAAGTCGGTGCGAAGTAACCAGCGTTGACGCCGGGCCACTCCATGAAGTGCTTGCTCAGCGCCGAGCATCCGACCCAGGTCTTTCCTGAGCCGAACCCTGCGACGAATGCGCGGAATTTGTGGGGCAACGTGAGGAAGTGAGCCTGCGGAACGTTAAGGCTCGGCATTCGGCTTCCTCGCATCCACCACGTCTACTTGAATGCGGGTGGGGATTGCCGGCTCATCGTCCGGCTCATCTTTGCGGTGCCGGTTGACGTAGATGTCACCGACTTCCTTGGCGGCCTGCTCCAGCAACTGGGCAGTCAGCGCCATGTTCTTCATGTTCTCGGCCTTCTCAGCCATACGGCCAAGTGCCCGCAGTCGATACGCTCGGTTGGCGATCGGGATGTCGACGGTCTCTTCGCGGAATCGCTTACGGGCAGCATGAAACAGCTCGACCCACTTAGAGCCAAGGCCCTGCCCTGCAAACTTCGTAGGGTCGTGAGACTCGCACTGCTGCCGGCTCATCTCGATCCCGAATTCCTTCTTGACCGATTCGACCACCTGAGATGGCGTATCAAAGCAGGCTAGAGCCTGAACGATGAAGGCTTTGACCTCGCTTCGTAGCACTGCCATATGGTTGTCATCCGTCAAAACCTGTCATGGGTTCAGGCCGACTTGAGCAGACAGGTTCCGCAGGCCCTCGATATATTCAGCTTCCCTACCTCGGCAGGACTGTTTGCAGCATCAACAAGAGCCTGAACGTCAGGGCTCGCACCGTAGCGGCGAACCACACCAACGAACTCTTCGACATCGTGGCCGCGCATCTCAAGCTTGGGCGCCCCGTCCTTCGTGAAGGCAGGCTGACCGTACTTATCGTTGGCGTGGGCAATGTGATAAAGCTCGTGTTCGACCAGAGCGCAGAAGTCAGCGTCGGAGCACTGTGCGCAGTAATCGGCAGCCAGGGTGATGATGTAGGCAGGCACGTCGCCGAACCAATCCATCATCTGCTGCTCCATCCGCGCCTTCTGCCAACCGCCCGCTCGGAACGCTACCTGCTCAGCCTGGCCGACGACTGTGCGACCCTTCTTCGTGAATGCAGCAGACGCCCACATCACACGGATGTCAGCGTCGATCAGGTGAGCATGGTCTTCGTTGTGGATGCTGCCGGTGTTGGCGAGGATCTCGGTTTGGAGCCACTCCCACACTTCGGGAGCAGGGACAAGGCGGATACCGAAGCTGGACAGGTCTGACAATTCAAGTAATGACGCAGGCGGGTACGGCCTGTCCATGGGGCACCTTGAGCTTGAAATAGTGGCGCGTTGCCGGTATTGGTAAGGATCAATTAATGCAAGGAAGTAGTTATGTCTGAAACATTCGCCCCAATTATTGCCAACAACTCAGCCTTGAAAAGCGAAGCAAAGCGCGCTGCGGCGGTTGCTGCGGCACTAGATTTGATCCATGCATATGCAGGGAGCGGCAATCAGAAGTTCAGCCTGAGTGCTCACATGAAGATGCTCTCGACTTACGCCGACCAGATCCAGGCAGCACTGAAAGTTAAGTGATCCACCCGTGCCGCACTCACCTGCGGCACACCTACTGCTCTCCGCCATCGAGCAGCACATCGATCAGCTTCTGCTCACCCAGACGCATAGCACCCAAGCACTGAAGATCATCACACTTCGGCCCCAACCCGAACACCGTGACCTCACCTCTTGGTCCGATCAAGGTTAAGGCGCCAACAGTACAATCCGGATGCACACCGGCATCGAGATCATCAGCAATCTTGCGTAGGGTCTTGGCGGCGTCTCGCCAGTCCTCCCGCTTGAACTCTAGAACCTTGACGGTCATGCGGTCACCATGATCGTGGTCTGCATCTGGGCGTGCCCGTGCAGGAGTGATACGACCAAGCCTTGAGGGAGTCCGTCAGCCTTGGCAGCGTCAACCGCTTTGGCGATCGCGCTATCCAGTTCAGTGATCGCCAAGTTGATGGCGGGACTCAGCGGCAATGCGTGGTGCAGGCGAGTGACATTGGTCATGCCCTTCTCCAGTGTCGCGACACGATTTGATGACTCGCGAAACGTGTCGCGGATTACTCAGGCTTGCGGCTTGGCAGCTTGAAGTCAGTCACTCGGTCAGCGATGGCGCGGATCTTTTCCACACCCAGGAAGCCAACCCAGCCACCGGCAAAGGTGGCCATGCTCTGGGGTAGACCGAAGAAATCCAGACCACTGATGATCGTCAGGGTCAGGCCTCCGCAGATCGCACCCTCCACCAGCATCTGGCGTCGAGTGCCACCACCGTATGTGATTCGAAGCACAGCCATGGCACAGGACAGTCCAGCGGCGAAGAGGATCGGCGAATGCTGGCTCAACCACGCAAGCGCAATCGCCCAGGTATCTGGTTTGTCTGGCATGTTTGGCATCTCGGTTCCTCCCCGTCAGGGAGTTAGGAATACGGCAGGCCGTGACCTGAAGATTTGAATCAGCTCCCGCAACACTCCCAGCTCGGAGCAATGGGCGTGGTGGAACTGAAAACGAAAAAGCCCCAGCAGATGCTGAGGCTCGAAATAGGTGTGAGGGTCTTTCCCCTCCTGTCCGCCGAAGACCTTCACTGTGTCGACGCCCCTTTGCATCGATCTCACAGTCCAGTCTCGCGCCACCCCGGAGCATGTAGGCCCAGGGTTCGCGGGCTGCCGGTGTTTTGTCGTAGCACTGCACTTGCCGGCTTATCAGTGTCCAGGCCTTCCGTAAGGCTGCCCTGGCTGCGGTGGATTTAAAATCAATTCCAGAGGAAGTCCCACCTTAGAGCGGTGGGAGTGGCTGGCCGATAAACAAAAAGCCCAGCTGGTTTAGGGCTGGGCTATGGACGATCAAGCTACAGTTTTTGCCGGGAAGTGCCTTCGCAAAAACTCGGCAAATGTTTCAGCACCATGGTCGAAATCGATCATCCGAATCACGGTAGCTCCGCGCTCAACAGCCTTGTCCATCAAGACCTTGTTACCAAGCCTTGGCTCGGCGGTTAGAACCGCGAACACAATGGCATGAGAGAGCAACTGCTGATCGGTAAAGTTCTTAGGATTGCCCGAGGGCCTTTCCTTACCCAGCTGATCCTTGGTCGACTCGATGAATTCGATTTGTGAGAGGTCGGCCAGAATTCCCCTGCCGAAACCATAAGAATTTGAGCCGAAACCAAAATAGCCCACTTCGGGTATTTCTCCGCTCCTCGATATCCGATCTGTGAATGCCTTTTTGCCAGGCTCTTCCGGTCGCTCAGGGATATCGTTGAGTTCTTTTAATACGTCACCCGTCACAAACAATTTGAATTCGTCGGGATCAATATCTTTCGGCTCGATGCCGTGCTTGAAAAGCGCATCGAACGCGCAGCTATCAACGAAAATCGACCTAGCCATTCAGACCACTCCCTGACCCATCATAGAAACTACTTGGCGGGCGATCATAGTCTAAAAGTTAGCACCCATAAAAAAGCCCGATGCAGCGCCGGGCTTTTTGGATCACTCCTACACACGCAGGAAAGACATGATGGGTGGATAATGGCTCACTGGCTCAATGCCAGTCAAGCGACTTCTGACATCACCAGGCCTTCATGCTCAAGAATGTGCTGAGCCTCGATCAAAGCCAAGTCGACACTACCCTCCAACGCCTTGCGGATGTCACGCCGCCACCTCTCTTGAGTCTTGATTGGGTGAGGCTCGTTGGACCAGTTGTCCATCTCATACCACCCGGCCGGCAACACATTCGTCGAACGCTTCCCATCCACACCAGGGAGCTTCGGCAATGCCCAGGTGACCACGGCGCAGTGCAGGAACCGTTCCGGCGCCGGCGAACGCATCACCTTTGTCAGCTCGGTGATAGCGGCGTGCTTCCGCTCAGTATGGGTGGAGTACTTCGCGACCAGTGCCCGCCAGTGCGCGGCAGACAACGACTTGTGCAGCCGGCCAAATACCCAGCAGTCCGTCAGGAACGCAGCCTCCTTGCCGACGATCTCCCCCTTCTGCTTGGCGCACTGCACCTTCGGCTCGAAGTCGCAGCCGCCTGCGGTATTGATGGTTTCGGCGGCGAGCGCCCGAACAACTGCGGATACAACGTTGCGATAGGTCATGCTGCTCTCCCCTTCAGCTCTCTTGTCTTTGCCCGGTATTCGGCCTTGATGGCCTTGATCTCTTCAATGGTGTAACGCTTCGGGTCGTGTGGCCCCTCAAGCCATTCCACCTTGTCGGCGCCGATGCGCCTCACCAACTCGATGCGGTAATTCACAACGTTGCCGGACTGGTGGTTGTTGCACGGTGCGCATTGGCGCCAGACATTCAGCGGTTCGAAGCGAAGCTCTGGGTTACCGCCGACGGTGCGGTAATGCCCCGCGTGCCATTGTCCGTTGTGGTGCCGGCCGCAACTCACACACGGCAGTCCGGCGTCACGATGGCGGACCCATGTGTTGAAGGCAGTCTGAGCCTCGCTCATATGCTTGGCGCGGGGCTTGACCTTCTCCTTGGCAGCGCGTAATTCCTTGCGACCGATCTCGGCCAGCGACTTGCGCGCCCTCTCCCGGTTCACGTCCTTGATGGCCAGGCCGCACTTGGGACTGCACACAGCCTGACCCAGGCGCTGCGGCGGAAAGCTGATGCCGCATGCCGGGTTCTTGCACTTCTTCGGTCGTGGCGGTTTGGCGATCATGCAGCCTCCTTGCTGAGCAGATCGGTAAACACCACACCCTGCGCAGTGAAGAACGCAACCATGCGGTCGGTGTAAGCGATGCCCTGGGCGCGGTTGAACAGACTGGTCACCGGGAACCCGTCAGGGCCGAACAACTTGTGCTCGCCCATCAGGGCCAGCTTCTCCTCGTAGGGCAGATGGCGCATGACCCGATACCAGGCTGCCTGAAAACCTGAGTCTTCATTCAGCAGGATCTGCACGCCGAAGTGCAGCTTGCAATAACGGCGGGCGTCCGCCGCGTCGCCGATCTGGGTCATCTCAGCGATGCGCTTGTACATGGCGAACCACAGAGCGTTCTGATCGAGCGTGCGGTCCTTGCCCGGGCGCAGGGAGACCACGACGAACTTCTTGTCGCGGTACATGGTGGTCAGGCTGGTGATGGCCTCAGTGAGTTTGGCCTGGCAGTTGACGCTGATCTTGTCAGTCATTGCCGGCCTCTTTTCTCAGCGCGGCAAACTCAGGCGCAGCGCACACCATTGCCCTCCATTGAGCAGAAGGGCACTTCGGCACGCATACTTGGGCAAAACGAACCATCTCTGCCGTCGGCTCCTTTGGCACCAGTGCCCAGCCGGCGGGAATGGGCTTCGCGGCTTTGCGCAGCGCCTCGTTCTCAGCGATCAACTCCAGTGTCACCTCCTCGACGGTCTTCTTACCCAGAAACTCGCCAAGTGCTTCTGAGCTTCTTTGCCACGACTCACAATTCAGGCTCCAGGCGGCGACCTCTGACCAGAGAAGCTTTTTCAATTCGCTGTAATCGCTCATGACGTCACCGCCAATGTGATCAGGACGCAGAACACGCCAATGCCGTAACCGGCAAAGGTCCAGACCAGTGTCATTGCTGATTTAGGGATCATTGCGCAGCCCTCTTGATTTGAAGTTCTTCGGCCTGCTTGATGAGCAAGGCTCGGCGATCAGCCAATTCATTAGCCGCTTCGATGCGCATCTCTGTCTGCCTTTCAGCCGTGGCGTTGCGCATTTCCAGCATCGAATTCTTCACAGCTTCAAGTTTGTCCCGGACCCTTGTTGATGGCCTGGTAACCTCGCCGGTGATCAAGCCCGCCAACGCGCGGCCGTCCTCTGTAACCGGAACCACACTCAGGTCTGCCAGATACAGCCGCCCCCGCTCTTGGGGAATACGCTGCAACTGCACAGCCTTCGTGATGGCTTCCACACGGCGGTTGGCATCGAAGCCAACAGAGACGTGCCAATTCACCGGCTTGACGTCGTCACGCGCCTGGCTCACGAACCGCTCGTATGCGCTGATGAACGCCATGCGCGCGCCGATCTTGTCGCCGGCGTCGAGAACGGGCTTCGCGGCGGCCAGCGCCAGTTGGATTTCATCGGTCAGCACCACGGTTTCGAATTCGTCGTTCGTGGTCATGGCGATCGCCCAGGCCTCGTCCCGACCTGGGCGGCCATCTTCTGCCTGGATGCGCTGCAGGACTGCCGCCAATGTCAGCTTGCCGGTCAGCTCCCGGCGGCAAGCCTGCAGTGCTTTGCGGATGTCGGCCTGGGCAAATACGGCAAGATCTTGAGCCATCAATTCGGCAGCCGCGGCGCTGATGGTCTGGCCCAGTGTTTCAGCGGTTGCGCAAATGGCGCCGGCCAGTTGTGCGCGGTCTTCAGAGGAAAGCATTGCGCGGCCCTCCCTCACGAATGTTGCGCGCAGCGTCCTGTGCGGCGTTGATATTGGCCTGGGTGTCTTCCAGTTGGCGGGCGGTACGGCCGTTGATCTGGGTTTGGGTCACCCATTGGGTGTGGTAGCTCTCGGCGTTGGCCAGAAGCTCGCTGACGCTGTGGCACTTGCGGATCAGTTGGGCGTCATTGATTCCGAGGTAGTACGCGGCCACGCTGTGGGCGACGTCGATACCCAAGCGGCCGATCAACGAACCGATCTGCCCTCCCACCTTCGCGTTCCACACCGGCCAGGCCTTGTACCGTTTGCGGTAGGACATGGCGTAGTTGGCCCAGGTCTTGAACGTCTTGCAGGTCTGGTCCTTGGGGCCCGGCATATCGGCTGGGATCTCAACCCGGGGCGCTTCAGTGCGATCAACAACCAGCACCAAACCGCCGGACCGGTTCGGCTTGTCCGAGCCGTCCTGCAAATCCTGATTACTGGTTACCTGATTGGTACCCTGATTATTGGTACCCTGATTTGTCGGAGATTTATCCGACCCTGCATCGGATTTTTTTCCGACCTTGCTCGGAGATTTATCCGAGGTAGATCGGATTTTTTTCCGACCATCGAGCGCATCAGAGGTCGGATATTTTTCCGACCCATCCAACTTGCGATTCCACTCTTTCGCTTTCTCGGTGAGACGGATCAACGTGATGCTGGAAGTGCTGGAAAGCTCGATTAAACCGGCATCCCTCAGGGCTTTAAGAAGTCGGTAAGCGGTGTCCGGTTTGTCAGTGAGCAGCGGCAGCTCTTCGACGATCTTGCTCTTGCTCAGCGCGAAGTAGATCCCGGTGTCCGTCTTGATTGGGTTGGCCCAACTCGGGCTCTCGTAGACGAAGGCGAACAGCAGGGCCTGCTGAGAATTCAGCCCCCACTCCAGCGCCTTCACCTGGTTGATCGTGACGGTGTATTGCATGTCAGGCCTTCCCGACCAGTTTGGCCAGTTCGAGGAAGCGATCGACGTACCAGTGGGGCTGCGTCTCGCGGGGTGATTGAGGATTGGTCAAATTCTTGCCAAAACGAAGGCCCTGCTCAGTCACTGACCAGAAGTCGACCATCTCCTGCTTGGAGTTTTTGCGCTGGAGTTGCTTGAGGAAGCCCTTTGCAGCCAGAGCGCGGTTGAATGCCGCCGGAGCGATGCGGATGCCGCTGTCTTTCAGCAAGGCCGTGGCAGACTTGGTGGGCATCGAAGAGCCGCCGGCGGCATCAGGTGCAGAGTCGACGGCGTAGCCTGGGAGAAACTTCGGATCGAGCCCGTTGTTCTGGGCGATCTTCGTGAGCATGGCCATCTGACAAGATGGCGCGGGCTTCAGCAGTCGCGTGAAGCACTCCATAATGGCGATCTCGCCGACGACCTTGGTGCCATTGAGCAGAACCTGCTCGCGGGCGCCCTGCTGCTGTTCCAGCTCGCGCCACCGGCGAATCACCTTCATGCGCAGCGGAGCGCTGTAGCCGGTGAGCAGGCAGTCGGTGTGCTCGCGATCGAGCATGTACTCGCCCTGCTCGCGGTTCTGGCCATCCAGATAGATGTGCTCAAAGCTGAGTACATCTAAATTAAGTTCTTTTAGCATCGCCGTGATGTCGCGCTTCACGTTGGCGTGCCGCTTACCGGTGACGTTTGCGATCTCACGGGAAGACATCGTGGTACGCGACACGTTTTCGGAATTAACAAAACGTGTCGCGACCTGTCTGGTATTGTCCTGCTGTGTCTGTGCGTGCATAATCTTCTCCACTTGCTTTACCGCTATAGAAAAAGCCGACCTCGACCGTCGGCTTTTTTGTGTCTGAAATTCAGGCGGTCTTCACCGACTGCTTAAAAACTTCGAGGCTGACGATCACCTCCTCCGCCTCCTTAAGCAGAACCGACTTCTCGCGGGAGCAAACACGGCCATCGGCCTGGGCGTCGAACGCAAGACGGGTCACGTCTGCCAGATCGGCGTGCAGTCGAAGCAGCGCGGTGTTCAAGTTGATGCCTTCCGGCTTTTCCTTCGGCACCAGGTCAAAACCGAAGGACTCGGCCCATGCTTTCAACGGACGGAAGTCCTGGGTGAACTTCATGATCCGGTGCAGCTCTTCCACGTTCATGCGGTGAGTGTCGTAATCAGGGTTGGCTTTCTGCGAAAGCAGAGTTCTGGACTTGAAGTCGGCGCCCTCGGCAATTTTCCGGGTGCCGTGGTCATCGACCACTTCGTAAATCGCCTTCATCAACTCCTGCATGTCACACCTCTGAAATTGTTACGTGGCTGGATGCCATCAGTTCCGCGATCCTTGACTCATCAACTGATCAGGGATGAACCCATGACCCTTTCTGCTTCCAGTCCCGAATTAGGGACCGGTGGTGTCACCACCCAAACCGCCTTGCAGTCCTCAATAAAGGACCCGTATTACCGCTTCAAAGGGAGCCGAAACACATTGCCCGGCGGCGAGCGGTTGACCTTCTGGGCTTGCTCAAGGGAATCAAGAACTCGCTTGAGCGTTTCCCTGACGAGCTCTTCGCCCGTGATGCCTGCGTTGTTCGCCACTCGCTCAAGTACGTCCATCTGTTGCTGGTCCAGCAGTACTGCCGGTTCTAGAAAATTCATTGCCCGTCCTCTGGTGAGCGGGATTGGCTAGGCCCGTTTTATTTCGATCCATTCGGGCAGCTCACCCGTTTGCTCGATCACTTCGATCACAGCTTTGAGAATCACTCGGCTAAGGGCGCTGTGTTGTGTGCCGACGCTGTGCGCGTATTCCCGGAGCCGAATGAACTCTTCGTCATTCAGCAAAACCTTCACTTGGCGTGCGTGGCGGTGTTCTTTTTTTCCGTAGGCCATGGGGTTCACTTCCGCTTTCGGGGTGACAGGGCTTGGGTTATGCGGCGACTTTCTTTGGGTGGGCTTCTGCGAGAAGCCAAGACGCTTCGAATGGTTTGCCTTTGGCCTCGGCCAAAGCTGCAATCCGCTCCGCGTAATGCGTCTCGCCGGTGTACTCAGTGCGCGGAAGGCAGTCAGCTGCAAGCCACTTGTAAACAGCCCGCGGGGACTTGCCACAAGCCAGTGCAACGACTGGAACGCCGCCAGCGTCTTCTATCGATTTCTTGAGCGGCCGCATAAGGCCTCCGGGTCATTTATGAACTTACAGTACATATTATGTCGGAACTGAAAGTACATGCAAGGGCATGCGATGCTGAACCTATGGTTCATATAGAAGATATTCGCGCTGCTTTTGTTACCCGGCTTAAAAAAGCCTTATCCGCCCACGGTATAGATCAGTGGGGCGCTGGCGCTCGTCTGGCCGAAATTGCCAAGGTCACACCTAAAGCATCTAGCAAATGGCTAAACGGTGAGTCCTTGCCGGGCCCCGCCAAGATGAGCGCTATCGCTGATGCGCTAGGCGTGAAAATCGAATGGCTCCAGCATGGCGCCGGTAATGAGCCAAGTTTTTCAAAACATGCTGACGTGGAGCCTGCCGCGGGCGAAACCGCTTCAAATTCGGCAGCCGACATCGTTCGGCAGATGCTTTCCAAGCAGGGGAAAGGCCTCTCAGCCGAGGCGCGGAGCCGACTGCTAGCTGCTGCCGAAGAGCCAAGCAACGTCATCACCGTAGATTTCTCTCGACCAGGCCAGGTCGGTGATGAGGTGTGGATAGCCCACTACGACGTGCGCGCTGCGATGGGCGGCGGGCAGATCCCTCACGAATACCCAGAAATGCTTCAGGACATAAGGGTCAGCCCCAAACACCTGCGCGAGATGGGCGTTACGTTCAAAGAGCACTTCCATCTCAAGATGATCACTGGGTGGGGTCAGTCGATGGCTCCGACTATTAAGGATCGCGACCCCCTCCTCGTCGATATCACGATCAGGGAGTTCACCGGGGATGGTATCTACCTCTTCTCCCACGACGAAATGCTGTATGTGAAGCGCCTGCAGAAGAAAGGCAAGGAACGCTTCAAGATGATTTCGGACAACAAGCACCACGACCCTGAGGACATCCGTGTGGATGACACTCACATACTGGCCCGGGTGCTTTACGTGTGGAACGGGCAACCGGTTTGAAGCCATGCCCACCTCCACGAAGAATCAGCCGGAAAGCAAAGTCGCAGCAACTGCTGCAGACATTGAGAAATCGATCCAGGCTCTGAACAAAATGGCTGAACGCCTGTGGGGAGATGGACGAGAGGCCGAGGCGAAAGCCCTCCTCGATGCCTTGGATTCTCTAAACCGGGCGCTAGACCGGATCAGGATTGGAGAGAGCCGCAGGGTTCTTCATTGAAACGTACACGCCCCAGCTGAAGGCTGGGTATATAAATAGCGAGGCAGATGGCTGATGGGATTGCTCGAATTTTTATCCGACCTTTTCGGTGGTCTCGCTAATCTCCAGCCTTACGAAAAACCTCGCAGGGCTTTCACGCGAGGATTTGTCGCATTCTGTGTGATGGTGGCTGTGCTTGAGCTGATGACGCTGAACCATTTCTACAGTGCTCGCTAGAAAGGCATGGCCGGGTTTAAGAGTTAACGCCGCTAACTGTGCTCCGGAGAACCATTAGAGTTACGGCGGATCACCCGGCGCACGGGATTCCCAGCCGATCTGGAACGAGGGTTGACGGCATGGCGCACTCACTTCAATACCAGATAACCGAATCCGTTCGCGTCGTTGAAATCGAGGTTGGGAAGCTGCTCGATTTGGCAGCGATGCTGAAAGACGCTAGGAATGATGTCTTGGCGACAGCTGTCTCGAACCAGGCGAATAAGCTGCTAGAGGCTGCGGTCGCTCTGAGAATCGCGATGGCAGGCTGAATGATTACGCTGATGAGGCGGGATCGGCTGACTGCTTACGCCGGCAAGGTAAAGGCATGACGGATTGCGTAGGTGAAAGCTTTAACTGCTCGTGAACCTTCGTCTTTTTTCTGAAGGGTTTTCCGAGCGCATCGATAGGGCTGGCTCGTTGATGCCAGTCTCAACTAGACTGCAAGCAATTCCACCTTAATAGCATTCATCATATTTTTGGACGGACCCATGACCGATGAGATTCTCCCTGGCAGTGACAGCGATCCAACCCAAGAGCCGGGAAAGCGGCTGCCAGTAGAGGCTCGGTATCAAAAGACATTAATTCCTGTGGATGCGATTACGACGTTCACAAGTGCTCTGGGCACTGCTGACCTCAAGACTATCGTCGAAGGTCGTGACGGAAAACACTACGCGGTAAAAACGACCAGCGATGGCGCTGGCAAAATCCCTGCGTCAGAGCTCTTTTGCTATGAACTCGCTTACCGCGTGGTAATCCCCACTCCGTCCTATTCCTTAATCAAATTGCCAACTGGAGAGTTGGCTTTCGGATCCGCGTGGGAGGGAGGCGTAATAAATGGCAATAGCCAAATTGACTACCCTACTTTCATCGACAACGTTTTACGCGGAAACGTAAAGGTTACCAACCTGCAAAGCTTTTTTAGCAGATTGTATGCCTTCGATTTATTTGTAAACAATGTCGATCGCCACTGGAACAACTACTTATGGCGCACCAGTTTTGGCGATTCTCTTATCGCACTGGCTTTTGACTTTAGCAAAGCTTGCTTTGAAGTTGGACACTCTGGTTTTGAGGCTACCCATCCCAGCACTAAGACACAGCTAATATTCTCCATGCTTAACGTTTCAAAGAACTATATTCGCGCAGAAGCGGTAGCTTGCCTTGAAGAGATTCGAGTTATAAGTAGTGAGGACGTTTCGACTATTCTAGAGAACTTTCCATCGTCTTGGATGTCAAAACATGATCGAAAGTCATATATTGACTGGTGGAGCTCGCAAGCGCGACACGACAGAATCGACTCTTTAATGAAATTATTGTAGGAGGTAATAAAGTGATTACCTTTAAATATTCAATAGTTAAGTACATGCCTGACCCTAAGCGGGGCGAGGTAGTGAATGTTGGCTTGGTCGTCTTTACAGAGCAAAAGGTCGATGTTCGTGTACTGAACGCTTCCGCGAAAGTTCGGGTAATTGATGGCACCTCAAGCGTAGCTGATTTGGACTCCCTTAAAAAAGGTCTTGAGTCGATTGCAGCCTGGGCGACCAATTCAGAACAGGCGATTAGTTTTCTAAAGACGTTTGATTCTTCTAATTCATTTATGGGCGAAATCTCCTATTTTATAATTGATGACATTAATCAATATGAAAAAAGAGTTTCAAACTTATTCAATGAACTAGTGAAACCGTATGCATCTAAAGAAAAAACTGTTAGAAGCTCAAGAATCCACACCTATGTAAAAAACATATTCGAAGGAATGGATATGCTAGGAAAAGACTACGACGACCTAAGCAGGCACAAGGTGGTTCACAATTACCCCCTTAGTGACAAGTCAGGCTTTACGGCTGACTTTCTTTTAAAAAATGGTAAATTTCATATTACAGAAGCCATTGATTTTAACTTAAATGATCCAAGCGCAAAGTTTAAAGAAACAACAATGAAAGTAATGACTTTCATGGAGGGAAGAAAGTTTCTTGGCGATGACTCAGCTAGATACTTTGTGTACTCCGCAAGTGCATCAAGAGAAAAAGATGTGCTTCCGCACATCAACCTAGCCGAAGAATATAGCGACAGAATTTTCAACTTAGAGTCAAAGGCTGAACATACGGAATACTTTAATTTGATGTCTTCGTTGGTAGGCCGAGACCTTCTCAGCATCCATTGAATGCGGCATTACCGTGTAAAGCACGAGATCAGCACCGGGCTTTTCGTATCCGCCTGTCACGCCTTCGTCACACCTACCAAGCACAGTGCAGTCAGCCAAAGGGATTTGGCCCGTCTTCAGAGAGCCCGGCCAAGTGCCGGGCTTTTTCGTTTCGGCCTTTCACAAGTTTTTCACGGGCTGCAGCCTATGGTGATTTCAGCTCCTAATGAAACCTTTAGCCCGCGCTCCCCCTCGCGGGCTTTTCTTTGTCTGTAATTCGGTATGAGTGACGATTTACGTCCCATCTTCCAGCCCTTCATTGGCGTGTGCATAAAAGGCGTTCGCCTCCCTCATCATCTCCCGTCATTCACCGCCATTCACCGCCGTCTATCACACCGGTGCGATTTAGTTCGTCCACCATAATCACCAAGGCTTGAAGCTGCTCCTCGACGTCCATGCGGATCTCCGGAGCCTCCCGCAGCTTGCGCCAACCAACCACGGATTTGTCTTTCTGGTCTTCATTCATTGCTGCTCACCTGGCTGACTGTGAATCTGTAGAGATGCGCCAGGTACGGGTGTTCAACGAAAGCGACGTTCGACGCTGTTCCATGGTGGCCGTGCGCCACGAATGGTAGAGTGCCATCCCCACATGGAGTGCTCGTGATGAAGATTCTTGGATTGGCCCTTCTTGCCTTGGTGTGCTTAGTCAGTTACCTAATCGGAAGTGGAACCAATAATATTGCACTGATAGCCAGCATCGTGTTTTTTCCAAGCGCGATTGCGCTGTATTTTTATCCGACCATCTGTGCTGCCGGCGAGCACCCAAAGATCACCCCGATATTCGCACTCAATCTGCTGGCGGGTTGGACCCTTTTGGGCTGGGTTGGGGCTTTCATCTGGGCACTGAACAAGCCAGTCCGACAACCGCTGCACTCCGTTGAAACGACAACGTACGCCGAGGATGTCGCTGCCTCTAAAGCAAACAAAGAATGCCCGTACTGCGCTGAGACCATCAAAGCTGCTGCCAAGAAGTGTAGATTCTGCCAATCTGAACTTGGCGAGCAGCCAGCCTAGCTTTTCCCAAATTTAGAAGCCCGCCGAGTGCGGGCTTTTTTACGCCTGTCAGAAAGGCGCCGGTTCCTCTACCGGTTCAAACACTTCTACCGGCCGATCCTCCGCCGCACTCGCCTCCCACTTCAGCGTCACCGACTCATCGTCGTTGAGCGTCATGTCTATGCCCTCCGTCTCGTTTAACAGCCCAATCACCTCCTCCCATTCCCGATCTCCGTCCGCGTCCAGGCGATGGATCGTTACCCAGCGCTGAATCTGCGCTACAGGGTGATTGATCATCTCAGAAACCCGCAGGCCGAGCCTTTGAATCCCGGTCATCTCATGCCGCCCTTCCGGCTTTTCTTGTTTTTTCGCCTTCGCCATTTCGCCCCCAAGTGCTGTATATGCATCCAGTATCGAGCGACTATATCGAAGCAATCCACCCCGGTAAATCACTAAACCGCTTCCCGGAAATTTTTCCCGGTTTGTGTACTGACGAGAAAAATATGTACTTTTGGTACTTGACTCAATGTGAACTGATGGTTCATATTTCATCCATCGCAACCCAGTCCCCACATCGGGACCGCAGCGAAGGGCCTCAACAGACCCGCCGCTCTTTAACAGTCTGGAATCTTCGCGGATCGATCCCCGGCAACGGGAAGCCCTTGTGGCATCGCTGGCAACAGCGAACAGCGCGAAACACAAATTTCGATCTCCATGCCAGCTCTGGAACTGGCCGTCCTCCCCTCATGGGAGGACGCCAAACCATGCAAGACAGCCGGCGAATAACACCGAACACGAAATGTGTGACGCCGGCCAGGTGGGGAAACCGCGGCGACGCGTATGGGGCGGATAGCAACACGGAATTTTTCACTGATGCACCCAGCTGCAGTCCGGTCGGGTGCATTGGGAAAACAACCGGAGGCAGAAAGATGGCCTGCAAGATTTGCGATTCAGGTAACACAGTCTCACTGGGAATGCGTACCCCGCACATTTACTGCCGGTCGTGCAGCGCCCACGAATATGAGGGGCAGGTGATCGACAAGAACGCCTGGAACTCATGGATCAATGGCGACACAGAACGACCAATAGGAGATTCGCATGCTCCACATAATCTTGATCGGCGCAGCGCTCAGCCATGCGCGGCCAGAACCGCAATCTGAAAGCGGCCTGCTAACCGATCCATTGCGCCTACATCGTGAACGCTGGCGATGTACCAACGGGGTCGCAGCGTTCTGGCGCTGACCTCCCCGCCCATAAACCCCGTGTGGCGCAGCAAGCCTGAAGGCTGCGCCCAACACTCATACAGGCAGCGGACAGTAGGTCGTCGATGTCACCGCGCATCGGCCGGGTTTCCGGTAGGCCACCCCATCGCGCCAGGACAACTTGATGCTGCAAACCCAGGCCGTCGCCAGCAGCGGGCCTGGGCACCCTGCCCCCGACACCACCCGCATGCACTCCCCTCCGCGCCCAACGGCAACCAGCGGAACGGATGAGTGCAGCCGAGTTTTGTTGGATCAGCACCGCCACTCTGGAGGCGACACGATGGCAACCAGTTATGCAGACAGTGCGCAGGCCCGAGAGTGGGACAGGCGCTATGACGCTTGGGGGCGGGAGAAGAAATCTCAGCCTGATGAATTCCACGACTACGAAGCTGCCGAGCAGATTCGCACCCAGGCGCTGGCTGATCGTGCTGCTCGTGCAATTGAAGAGCGTAAAAGCCTGAAGCGCCGCATTGGCCTGGCAATGGCGCAGATGGAATTGGTTTGTCCGCCAAAAGGAGGCGCAGCGTGAACGTTGAAGAGCGCGATCACCAGACAGCGGTCACCTGGATCGAAGGCGAGATCAACAACATGATCCGCGACCTCGGCAAGCCCAACGCCAGTTCAGCGGCGACATCAGTCATCACGTTGGCCTACCTACTGGGCGTCATCGACGACGCAGAACACCGCCACTACCGGGCTCGCATCGACCAGATATACGCCTCCTACAACAACTCAATCAAGCAGGGAGCCGCAGCATGACCACCCCGCCAGTTAAATCGCTGATCGACGATCAGCTCGATGAGATCGAATCGAAGCTGATCATGCTTGGTTTCGGCCTTCCGTTTAATGAAGTGATTGGCCAGCCCCGTGAACGCGCCGTCGCCAGCCTGCCGCAGCGCTTGGCGGCCACCATGAAGGGTGGGCGAATCGCGGTGAGGGTCAGGCCATGACCTCCTACCAGCGCGCCAAGCGTTACTGGTTTTGGCGCGGCTCGGGCTTCGCCCTGCTCTTCTTCACTGTCTGGATGCTGGCAAGCGCCTACTCCGGCCAGATCACTCAATAACTCTCAACCCTCAATGCTGCGCACCGCGCGGCAAGGAACTGTCATGTCCGCAAATACCAAACAAGCTTTCGCGCAAGACTCGCTGGAAATGAGCGACACCGACGACGCGAAAAAAACTGTAGTACCTGCCGTTGCCGTCACCGACATCGTCGAATACCGGCCGCACGAGGAGCAAATCGTTCGGTTGGAAACCACCTACGCGAAGTTGGTCGTTGACTGCTCGACCAGCGAGGGATTGGCGAATGCGAAGGAAGTTCGCGTCGATATCCGCGATGTGCGCTACGCCTTGGCGAACACCACGAAGACTGCGCTCGTGCCTTATCAGCAGGTGGTTAAAGACGCCCAAGCTCGTGTCAACCAGGTGAAAGAATTCGGCGAGGTGCTGAAGGATCGAGTTTTGGCGATCGAAGCGCCGGTTGACGAAGCAATCAAGGCCGAAGAAAAGCGCGTAGCTGATGCCAAGGCCGAACGCGAACGAGTCGAAGCTGAACGTGTAGAAGTCATCCGGACGAAGATTACCCGCTTCAGTTCTGTCGCTGCAGCATACGCCAGCCGCAGCGCTGCTGATGTCGCACTCGTTCTGCAAAGCGTCAAGGAGTCGGTGATCCTGCCCGGCGAATATGCCGAGTTCGAAGCTGAAGGCACCATCGCTCGAGACAACGCTATTGAGCAGCTGGAAACGCTGCACAAGTCGGCCGTCGAACGTGAAGAGGCTGCCGCCAAGCTTCTGGCCCAACAGAAAGAACTCGATGAGTTGCGCGAAAAGCAACGCATCGCCGACGCCGAAGCCGAGGAGTTGCGCAAACAACGCGCCGAAGAAGACCGTCTGCGTTTGAAGAAGCAGCAGGACGATCTGGACCAGCAGCGCCGCGACATGGAAGCACAGCAACGCCAACAGCGTGAGCAGCAGGAAGAACAACAGCGCCAGCAGCGCGAACGTGACGCTCAGTATCAGCGTGACCAGGAAGAACTGGCTCGCCTGCGTGCCCAAGCTGCCGCACCGGCCCCGGTCATTGCCGCGGCCGCGCGACTGATCGAAGAGCAGGCCGACGTCACCCCCGTCAGCACCAGCGGGATCGCCGCCGACCTCGACGATGTGACCGTCGATGCACCACCGGTTGAAGACATCGTCGAGGTTGTAGCCCTGGGCTTCGACGTGGATCTCGAAACTGCCCGCGCCTGGCTTCGCGCCATCCGCTTCTAACCATCCTTTCCATCTGAAGGCCGGCCGACCCACTCCATGTCGGCCACGGAGAGCGCAATGACCGACTCAGACACCCAAGCACCAACGGGCCTCACCACTTACCACGATCCATCGCACAACGCGGCCGCGCTCATCCTCGACCCAGGCACCATGAAGTCAATGAGCGACCTCGCGCTGATGATGTCGAAAGGCGTGACAACCGTCCCAAAGCATTTGAAGGGAAACCAAGCTGACTGCATGGCTGTTGTGCTGCAAGCGATGCAGTGGCAGATGAACCCATTTGCCGTTGCGCAGAAGACGTTCATCGTCAACGGCGGTGCGTTGAGCTATGAGGCGCAACTCGTCAACGCAGTGATCACCGCCAAGGCGCCAGTCAAGGGTCGCTTGAACTTCGAGTGGTTCGGTGCGTGGGAAAACGTCATCGGCAAGATGCGCGAAGTTACCAGCAGGACCAAAAAGGACGAGGACACTGGCGAGTTCAAAAAGTACCGCGTGCCGGCTTGGAGCTTTGACGACGAAAAAGGTCTCGGGATCAAGGTCTGGGCAACTTTCAAAGGTGAAGACGAGCCACGCGTTCTGGAGCTTCTGCTCACCCAGGTCCGCACACGGAACTCTACGCTTTGGGCGGAAGATCCAAAGCAGCAGATCGCCTATTTGGTGACAAAAAAGTGGGCGAGACTCTTCTGCCCTGACGTCATCCTCGGCGTCTACACGCCAGACGAGTTCGAAGACTCATACGGTGGCGAAATCGACATCACCCCTGTGAAGCAGGCTGCGAACACTGCTGCCGCCTCTAGCGTTTCGTTCGGCCCGAAATCCCCGTCACCGGAAATCGACGGTGTATTCGCCGATCTTTTGGCCGTCGCGAAACAGCAGGACATCGAAGCCTATGCGGCAGCTTGGGCCGGTCTCAAGCCGAAGCAGCGCGCAGCGATCGGCCTGGAGTGCCATGAAGCGCTCAAGGCCATGGCGGCAACTGTTGATGGCGACTTCACCGAAATCACTGGCAACCACGAAGGCCTGTCTCAGGCCGAGGAAGCGGCGTAGTGAGAACGGAACTTCAGGGCACTGAAAAGTGGCATGCGGACCGATCTGGCCGAGTGACAGCCAGCCGGTTTAAAGATGTGATCGCCTGGGGGAAGCCTGACAAAAATGGGAAGCGCGAGCCGATGGGGGCTCGCACCTCATACATGCGCGAGCTTTGCTTCGAGCGACTGGCGAAGAAGTCCAAGCACAACGTCAGCAGCGCATCCCTGAAATGGGGTCACACAGAGGAGCAGAAGGCTCAGGACGCCTACGAGATGTTGACGGGCAACATCGTCGTGCCGTCAGAGTTCATCGTCCACCCGAAGTACGACTGGCTCGGTTGCTCACCAGACGGCCTTATCAACGATGACGGAGGCACCGAGTCGAAGTGCCCATTCAATGAAGCGATTCACGTCAGGACATGGCTCGAAGGAATGCCTGAGGAACACATGCCTCAGGTTCAGGGCTGCATGTTCGTTACGGGCCGGAAATGGTGGGACTTCCTGTCGTTCGATTCTCGACAAGATGAAGAGTGTCAGCTCTACATCGAGACGATTTACCGCGACGAAGATTACATCGCCAACCTGCACAGAGAGTTGGTCCAGTTCAACCTGGAATTGAATCGCATGGTTGATGAGGTAGCGGACAAAGCCAGGGCGCAGGCCCACCGTTTAGGAGCTTGAGCATGATCAGCAACCACACCAATCTAGTCGAACAGCACCGGCCACAAGCTGAAGCGATATCGGACAAGATTGCGCAGTACCTCGCCGCCGGCGGGCGAATCGATGAACTCAAAAGCCCGCCACGCAAACCTCTGCCACCTCCCCGCTCGGAAAAAATAGACCCTGAAACGGTCCTCAGGCGGCGCCCAAAACCGATATCGGCTGCTGACCGCAAGGCGCTGCGCAAAATGGCGGACTCACTATGAGCAAGCGGAAGCCTAACAACGGATTCGCCCGCGCCGAACGCAGCTGTCGAGCGCTGCTCCGGACCAATCACGTCGCGGTCGTCAACATCGACCCGAGCGGCGTGCAGATCATGGCCAACTGGAAAAGCTGCCGGCAGATTCGGAGCCTGGCGATCGCCAATGCCTTGTTCGACTTCGCCTACCAATGGACGATCTACCTCAGCGCCATGTGTCGAGACGACCGCGGCGTTGAGTACGTCAAGTCGGTGGAGATATCGCCCGATGGGATCTACAAGGTCGAGCGCCTCACGGATGCTATCGAGCATTACTACCTGGAGCTGCGAAACAGCTGCAACCCGAACCATCTGGTTGCGTCGGGCTGGATCGCCGTTCCCGCGGAGGTATCGCTTGATGAGGCGCAGGCCGCAAAGCTGTTCTATGCCGCCGGCGCCTGGCATCAGGTAAAGGTCGCCGCATGAGACGAATCAGCAACCAGGTGCGCCAGCGCCGACGACAGACATGGCTGGATATACCGGCCCACGGAATTGAAGAGGCAGGCCATGGCCAAGAGCAATGCAGATCGCTCAGCGAAAGCCGCGGCGAAGAGGAAGGAGCGCGGCGAAGAGGAAATAAGGTTGCACTGCCTGCCGGGGACTCGCCAAGCCTTGGCTGAGCTAATGGCCTGGAGCGGCATAGAGGAACAGGGTGAGGCGATCACGCTGATGATTCATCACTTACATGCGCTAGGTCGTGAGCGGGCGGTGCTGTTCCTGACTCCGCCACGCCACAAATACGAGGTCTCACAATCTGTGGCGTTAGAATTCAACCGCAAAAGCATGTTGATGGTTCAGCAAGATCCGGGCGATGAGTTTGTAGCGCCGGGTCAGTAGCCTTGCCGGATATGCTACCTCTGAAGGCTACCATACACCTTGGGTGCACTCTAAATTGCTCCTGACCTCACGAGTAATAGGTGGCTTTGCACTTGCATTATAGTTTTATGAACTGATTTATATACGACTTTACTCGATCATCAGGGTCGAACGCACGAATGCTAAACATAGCGCCGCCAGCTGAAGAATGGTCGAAAACCACTTCGCTATAGCCAGGATCCAGGGACTTAACGATTGATATGAAGGAGTTTCTATTTGTAGTGGATGCTTCAGCCAATCCTCGAGCGGCTGAATAGGCTAGCACGTCTGCTAGATCTAAAAACAATGGCTTTAAACCATGAACTGGCTTGGGAAGAAATCTTTCATTGTTGTGTTCAACTGGAAAAAAACTCCGAAGGCTATCCACTTGTCGATTTCGGTTTAAATAAAGAATTTTAGTTTTATCACCATCAACATAAGACTCAACGCGTGAGTGCGGAAAAATATGAGTTAATGGCCCAATCGCCGCTTGGAAACAAAGGTGCATTTTCGTCTTCAGATTACCAAGATCCAAAGTGAGCGGCTTTGTGAGCTCCTCGGACTCAAAAAGAAGGGTAGCTGGTGCCTTCCTAGTATCCAAATAGCCAACCCATCCGCGAGCGCCAGCCAAGAAAGATTGGATCATTATCTCATCGAAAAACTTTAGTACTTTTTCGTCCGTGAATTCTGAGAATTGCGTCTTCGATCGCGCGTACTTATTAAAAAGCTCTCGACAATGAATTTTGGCGCCCTCATCTAACCCGTATATTTTTTTAACTTTACTTACGGACGCTTCAACAAGCTCATGATTTTTCTGCGGAATTATTATAAATGCATATGTAACAATTTCATTGAAATGACTTTCATCTCCATACAGTGCAACATCTTTTTTTTCCTGAGTCATTCTCTTCTCCGTATGTGTCCCTGTTTGACTTCCCATTCTTACCCCCTGAGCTAGTACCCTCTCCAAATACAAATTGCCACCATGCCGCATCCGGAACGGAGGGCGGCACCTACTTCGCGTGGACTCCCAACACGGCCGAGTAGTTTGAGCGCGCAGTCGGATGATCAATCAGAACGCCCTGCCTTCATAAAGGCTGACAGCCAAACGGACAGGGCACCGAGCAAGAGGGGTGGCCAGACAATCAACGCAGCATCTTCAACACTGAAGATGCCATCCATAAACCTTTCAAACGTAAACCTTTGGTTAATGGCAAGCCTGATCATGCCCCACGTCATGAGGCCAATAAAGATCGCTATCAGGCACAAGCCCAGACGGCGCAGCGATCGTTCAATAAGAAATTTCTGAGCACTATTCATAAGCTTCCTGCTACCGAATCAAAGTCGAACACAAATACCCCACTTCAACGAATCACGCCAGCCAGCGAGGCAGGCGTCTGCCTGGAAATCACTTATGACCATCACCGCACCGGTCATCCGTTACCACGGTGCCAAGTTCCGGCTTGCGCCGTGGGTACTGCAACATTTCCCACCACACACGTGCTACGTCGAGTCATTCGGCGGCTCAGCCGGCGTGCTGATGAAAAAGCCTCGATCGTATGTTGAGGTGTACACCGACCTGGACGGCGACATCGTGAACCTGTTCCGCGTTCTGCAGGATCCGGTTTCGCGATCGGTGCTCACCGAGCGCCTAGTGTTTACACCCTACTCCCGCGAAGAGTTCGAATTGTCCTGGGCGCCGAGCACCGAGCCGATTGAGCGGGCACGACGGACGATCATCAGAGCCCAGATGGGCTTCGGGTCAGCCGGTGCAACGAAGGGCGTCACCGGTTTTCGCATCGATACGAAGAGGCAGTACGGCACGGCGCAGTCACTTTGGGCCACGTATCCGGAGCAACTCGCCGAAGTTGGCCAGCGCTTGAGCGGTGTGCTCATCGAGAACAGACCGGGGATAGAGGTGATCAAAGCACATGATGGGGTGCAGACACTGCACTACGTTGACCCGCCCTACGTGCATGACACCAGGTACAAAGGGGCATCGAACGGCCGCTACTACAAGCACGAAATGAACGACGCTGCGCATCGCGATCTTCTCGGCATTCTACTCGAGCTGGAAGGTATGGTCGTGCTGTCTGGATACCCGAGCGACCTATATGCGGAGCTGTTGCCGGGCTGGAGGAGCTACAGCACCTCGGCGCGCATATCTGCCGCACGAGGCACCGCAAGTCGAATCGAATGCATCTGGCTAAATCCTGCCTGCTTCGTTCGTATCAGCCAAATCAGTCTGGATTTATGTGAACGCACCTGCCCCCCTCAAACGTAAACCCGCGTGCCTACCTGGATACGCCCTGCCAACTAATATGAAATATTATCTGAAATAGTCTAAAAGCTTGTCTACGCCCGCTACTTTCCTCTTAACATCGGAAAATAGTTCATATATTTCAGGAATATCAGTCACAGTCCAGAGAACTCTATCTCGATCATCCAAAACCGCAAAGTTCACATAATCAACCCAATAAAAATCATCTTCATCTCTATAATTCTTCGAGCGAACTTCGTACATACAAAACCTGGTTCCGCGAAATTCAGTCTCCACAAACAAAGAGTATATATCGTCAGTACCGAGAGTCATAGATCGAGGAGCATCGCCTATCTTCCAAGCGACACGACCTGTAACAGTTTCCTCTATCAACCTAACAATCATATTTACTATTCTTGGATCATTCATACCCTTTCCACCTCATTATCCTGGTGTTTGGCTTTAAGCAAAGTTACAAAATTATGAAGTTCGCGTTGTATTTTCCAACCTTCGACTTCAGTTATATCCCGCCTGAAAACATACCAAATGCTTGTCCTAGAGATAGAAGACGCCAAACTATCAGCAGACCTTTTCTCAATACCATCTAATTTTTGGCTAACGTTTTCAAGATGTCCGCGAATTTGATGAAGAAGGTCGATAACGTCATTTTCCCTTCCATTCCAATCCTTCAGCCCTTCCCTAACGTGTTTGAGAAGTATGACTAAATCGTCATGAGTCTCAGGAATCCTGTGTTTCTTTTTAAGACGATCACCAAACATCCCGACATAACAAAATGTTCCAAAAGCGAACAATGTACCGATCAAAGTAAAAACAATGCCGTACTTATTGGCTTCGCTCCAAAAGCTATCACTCGTCCAAATTCCGATCGACCACAATATCGCAAACAAAACAGCAAAAAGGCCAGCCCCGCAGTAAAAAGCTATTTTGTATCCCATTATCTGCTCCCACTCCATAACGGGATGATACCACTCGTTTCGTAGTTCCTCACGTCACTCTACCGCCCGGGCATGACCCGGCATAGGACGCCCCATGCCCACAGAAAACCGCAAGCCTGATCTTCGCTCGATCGTCACCGAATCGCTGATGGGCATGATTGCCGCGGTGACTCAGATGGTTCCGCCGGCGAACGAACCACCACCGCCTTTCATTCAAGGCCCGATTGACCGGGCAGTTGACCGGATCAGCGCAGTAGTTGCGCCTGGTGTGACGCTCGCAGCCACCCGCACCAGGCGCGTGTACGTCGCCGGGCCCATGACCGGGATTGAGGACTTCAACTATCCAGCCTTCAACGCCATGGCCGACCAATTGCGCGCCCGGGGTTACGAAGTCGAGAACCCGGCAGACCACGGCATCGTCGCAGGCGCCCAGTGGGCAGACTACATGGCCTACGACCTGACCCGCCTGGGCCTGTGCGGCGTGATCGCCCTGCTGCCCGGATGGGAAAGATCGGAGGGCGCGAAACTCGAAGTTCAAATCGCCCACCGCCTCGGCATGACGGTTGTGAATGCCAATGATCTGGTATCAATGGAGATTGCAGGATGAACAATCAATGGAAATTGGTGCCGACTGAGGCGACCCGAGAAATCCTTGTTGCCATGCTCAAGGCCAACGGGCACGTCAACGCATACCGGGACGCAATCGCCGCCGCTGTACCGCCGCAAGATTTAAAGCCTTTCATGTACGGAATCATGCAGCCAGATGGGAAGCCGCACTACAGCGAGCTTTGCGTATCTGACGAGGCGCATCACCTCGACGATGAAGTCGATTCAATGAACGATGGCGAAGAGCTGGGCTACCGGGTTGTCGGGCTCTACGCCCAGCCGGATGCAGGCAAGGTCCAGCGCCTTAGGGCCGAGCGTGACGCCCTGCAGCTTCGCTTGAACGAAGCGGATCAGCGGATTGATGAGCTGACGCATGGCCATGGTGAGCATGTGGCGCTTATGTCCGTGGAGCGCAGCTACGACGTTCGAGCTCAGCAGATCCTTGCCTTCAACACGTCCAAGCAGGGTGGCGGTGATCTGGATGATGCGCTGGGTGCGGCATACAAAGCAGCACTTCGTTACATCCCTCACCCAGGCGAGCAGCCCGCGCCGGGATCGGTAGTGCGGCCCGTTGATCCTGAGCGCGAGCGCCTAATTGAGATCATCGAGCGTTACCCAAACAGCGATCCCCTCGAATACGACGCAGCCGTTCGCAAACTCCAGCAGTAACTCCCTCCCCCTTCAAAGTCAGCTTCACTCGCTGAATTAGACATTCAGATAGCAGGCGGAAGGACGTTGGTACCGGCGATGAGCGGCGCATTCATAAAGGCATCCCAGCATTTATAGGCTTCGTGCTGCCTCTTGTTTGCAGCATCCCACTCGGGACCTGAAACACACCTTGATGAAACCAGCGTCATCATTCCCAAGGTGGCAGCGTCAAGCTCTAACAGAAGCTGGTGCGACTCAAATCTGAAGTCGTCGATAGAAGCCATTGCCTTTCTCCTGGGCGGAACTCACCGCCATTGAGAAACAGCCGCTCCTCGAACGGTCGAGTACGGTCACCTCAGATAATTCATACCGTCTGACCACCGGTCAGCTTTATCCCTCCCTTCAAAGTCAGCCGCTATAGCGATGGCTGTTATTGGCATGGCACAGGTTCAAGGGTCTTATCAATCACCCACATATCCTTGCCATTGTACGAACCGTTGCTCACCCAATTTTCGGTCACCTTGGAACAGTTGCCATTTTTCGCCACTACGTATGTGCGCGGAAAACCTTGTGGCTTTTCCCCAACGCGCAACTGGGAGGTGTCAGTAGAAAACACTTTTGACTCATGAGAAGCACATGCCGCCAAGGCTGCCGCTGCCATCACCAAGATAACTTTTTTCATAAATTGCCCGATCAAGCCGGCAAAGCGCCGAGCCACTATATTGCCACCAAACTCGATTTTTAACCGCCCGATTACCGGGTAAGGACGAACAAATGCCTGAAATAAAGGAACGGCCGATCTTGTTCTCGGCCCCGATGGTGCGCGCCATTCTGGAAGGCCGAAAGACGGTCACGCGGCGCGCAGTGAATCCACAACCTGTGCTTACCGATGGCACTGGCTTTTTGTGGAAAGGTCATCTGTTCGGTAGCGGCTCAGACTCACGCGAGACATCTCGCAACTTCTCCCGCCATTGCTGCCCCTACGGCAAGTCCGGCGAACGGCTGTGGGTGCGCGAAACTTGGGCACGCGCGGGGAATGGGGACCCCGGTTATCTGACCTACCGAGCAACATACCCAGCGTGCCTGCCGCCAGGGTTGGAAAACGTTCCGCCGGCGAGCTACATCCGCTGGAATCCCAGCATCCATATGTTCCGGCGGGACAGTCGTATCCTGCTGGAGATCACCGACGTGCGCGTCGAGCGGTTGCAGGACATCAGCAACGAGCAGGCCGAAGCCGAAGGTGTCGACTTCCTGCGAGCGGCGCCAGACCTCGACGAGACATTGACCGCGGCGCAACTGTTCGACTGCCTCTGGACGTCAATCAAAGGCGCCGAAAGCTGGGACGCCAACCCCTGGGTCTGGGTCGTCGAGTTCAAGCGGGTCACGCCATGATCATCCCAGTCTATGCCTCGCCTACATGGCCTGGCTCATCTATTCGGGGCCACGGCGATAACCTCAGGTCTGTTTCTTCCCTGCTGCCAATCCGCACACCATCAACACCAACCCCGGAATCCACAATCCGGGCGCTGTAACCACAAAACCACAGATGGCCAACGGTATCCCTGTCAGAAACAACGGATTTCGAAACGCCTTTTCCATAGCAAATCCTCCTTGATAATTGCTTTCATTAAACCATAACAGTCTGCCGGTGAACGGCGATCCCTTCACGAGAGTCCGTTGAACCAGCCCAGCACGCGCAATACCCTCGCAAACGTTTTTTCATTGGCAAAAGACACCAGCAGCAATAAGCCACTCCCCATAACGGTGAAAAGCACACCACCAACGGCCTCGAAGACAATCAGAAATATTCCCAATGCCATGAATGCGGCGCCAAGCGCCCCAAGCCACCTTCGGCTCCGCTTCTGCTCGGGATACCTGTTGAACATTCAGTTTTCCCCATCAATTAGCGCATCGATCAACAGTAGATCAGGCGCCCCCACAAACTATCAATCACCTTCTGCCGCCACGCGCGGCATGGAGCACCCAATGAAACGAGAGCTGATCAAAATCAGTGAGTTCCAGCGCCGGCGCTGGGGCGAGAACGGCACCCCGCAGTGCCCGCAAGCTATCCGCAACCACATCCGAAACGGCGCGGTGCCCGGGGAGCAGATAGGGAAACTCTGGTACGTTGACTGGACCGCATTCACCCGCTCGGACGGTAACGACCTGGTGGCAATGGTATTGAAAGGAGCTGCATGATGGTCCCTCGGCCGCGGAACAAGGCGAATAAGAACCTCCCGCAGAACCTGTACTTCGATGCGCGGCGCTCGACATACCGCTATCGGCGGCCAACAGATGGGAAGTGGTTTCAGTTCGGCGCCGATCGCATCAAGGCAATCGACGCCGCGAAGCAGTTAAATTTGGAGTTCATGCGCGGCGCTGACCTGGTCGGCGCTGTGATGAACCAACCCACCGATTCGTTTGCCGGTTTCCTCGACACCTACGAACGCGACGTTCTACCGCCGCGCGAATTGGCCAAGGGCACCCTCGGCTTATACGCGGTGCACTTCAGGCGCTTCCGCAAGCAGTTCGAAGGCAAGGCCGTTGACCAAATCACGATTCGCATGGTCGCCGAAATGCTGGACGCACTCACGCCTCGTACGGCGAACCAGTGCCGCGCGCTGCTGACAGACATATTTAACCACGCCGCGGCGAAAGGGCTCTGCCCGGACAACCCGGCGGCCAGCACCATCAACCGCATCGAGAAGAAACAGCGCAAGCGCCATACCGTCGAGGGACTGAAAGCCATCCGGGAGAAATCACCGGCCTGGCTGCAGAACGCCATCGACTTGGCCCTGATCACCGCGCAACGCCGAACCGACATCCTCGATATGCGCTTCGATGGGGTTCGGGAGGGATTCCTGTACGTCGTGCAGAAGAAGACGGCCAAGGCCAGTGACGCGGCATGGATTCGCTTCCGCGTTACGACGGAGTTGCAGGCGGTGATCAGCCGGTGCCGCGACGATGTGGTCTCGCCATACCTAGTGCACCGCAAGCCCGATCGCCTGAAACAGAAACAGGCACAAACCAAGGACCACTGGACGAAGATTGAAGAGAGGTATTTGACTCGAGCATTCAAGGACGCCCGGGAGGCGGCGGAATGCTACAAGGGATGGAAGGAGGAAGAGATGCCGGGCTTCCACGAAGTGCGAGCGCTGTCGCTGCATCTCTACAAGAAAGCCGGTAAGGATGGGCAGAAAATTGCTGGCCATGCGAGCGAGGGCATGACCAAAAACTACCAGCGGGACCATGAGGAAATCATTTGGTCAGAGGCGATTCCGGACCTGAATATCAGCGAAATCACCGGGTAGTTTTGCGCCAGTTTTGCGCGGGTTTTGCGCAGGCACAAAAAAGCCGATCCATCTGATCGGCTTAAGTGACTGATTTTACTCAGTAAATATGGTCGGGACGGAGTGATTCGAACACTCGACCCCTAGCACCCCATGCTAGTGCGCTACCGGACTGCGCTACGCCCCGACTAGGCGTGAAACCCGTTCTTCATCTCGAAGAACGGTCAAGAATATATCGCAAGCTTTTGAAAACTGGAAGTATTCAAACGCATGAATTTATTTCTTGAGCACCACCAGCACATCTTCCAGTTCGGCAATCATCTGCCGAATCATCTGCTTGTATTGAGTGGTGTCGTCTTTGGCTTCATCGCCGGACAAACGCAAGCGCGCGCCGCCGATGGTGAACCCTTGATCGTAAAGAAGCGCGCGGATCTGCCGGATCATCAGCACGTCCTGTCGCTGATAATACCGGCGGTTTCCGCGTCGTTTGACGGGGTTGAGTTGAGGAAACTCCTGCTCCCAATAGCGCAGCACATGCGGTTTTACCGCACACAGCTCGCTGACTTCACCAATGGTGAAGTAGCGTTTGCCTGGGATGACGGGTAGCTCGTCGTTATGACTTGGTTCCAGCATAAGCCTCAACTCGGGCCTTCAACTTCTGCCCTGGACGAAAGGTGACCACACGGCGAGCCGTGATCGGGATTTCTTCACCCGTTTTCGGATTGCGGCCGGGCCGCTGGCGTTTGTCCCGAAGGTCGAAATTGCCGAAACCGGACAATTTGACTTGTTCGTTGTCTTCAAGAGCGTGCCTGATTTCTTCAAAAAACAGTTCGACCAATTCCTTGGCCTCCCGTTTGTTCAGGCCCAGCTCTTCATACAGACGTTCCGCCATTTCAGCTTTCGTCAGAGCCCCCATACGTCACTTCCTTAACGTGGCGTTCAACCTTTGTTCGAGCGAGGTGAGGATGTTTTGCGTCGCGGTATTCACCTCATCGTCATTAAGAGTGCGCGATGGATGCTGCCAGGTCAAGCCGACTGCAAGGCTTTTTCTATCAGGATCAATGCCTTTACCCTGATATACGTCAAATAGCCTGAGGTCCGTCAGCCATTCCCCTGCATTTTCACGGATTACGTCCAGTACAGCGCTAGCCGCGACGCCTTTTTCGGCAATCAACGCGAGATCACGACGCACTTCAGGAAAGCGCGATAACTCCTGGAATTTAGGCATTTTGCCCAACGCCACTTCAGCCAGAACCAGCTCGAAAACGAAGACCGGACGATCGAGACCGAGGGCTTTCGACAATTCAGGGTGAATCGCACCCACGAAACCTACCAGCCGACCTTCGCGTTCGATGCGCGCGGTTTGACCCGGGTGCAGCGCTGGGTGCTTGCCCGGCACAAACGTGAACGAGTCCAG
The DNA here is from genome assembly GCF_949767185.1 of Pseudomonas sp. IT-P100. Classification (NCBI taxonomy): domain Bacteria; kingdom Pseudomonadati; phylum Pseudomonadota; class Gammaproteobacteria; order Pseudomonadales; family Pseudomonadaceae; genus Pseudomonas; species Pseudomonas sp. IT-P100. The sequence goes on along the minus strand of NZ_CATKQK010000011.1, from coordinate 615,532 downwards.
CGCACCGGCGAAGCCCAGCACCGCTTCCACGTCAGCCTTGACGTCGAAGAAATCCACGACATCGCGACCTTGCGCCCAGCCTTCCGGCAGACGGCTGCCGCACACCACGCCAGCCAGCATCGGCTCTTGCTTCAAACCTTCCAGCTGACCGACGAAACGCAGGCCGCTTTCGAACAGACGGACGCGATCCTGTTGACGATTCAGGTTGTGCTGAAGCGCCTTGACCAGACCTGGCCACAGGGACGAGCGCATGGCCGCCATGTCGTTGGAAATCGGGTTGGCCAGCAGCAGCGGCTCGACACCCGGATTAAACAACTCGAATTGTTTCGGATCGATGAAGCTGTAGGTGATCGCTTCCTGATAACCACGGGCTACCAGCAGACGACGCAGCTCAGGCAGGTCGCTACGCGCTTCAGCCTTGGCTTGCGGCGCCAGACGGGCTTGCGGGTAACGAACCGGCAGACGGTTGTAGCCGTACAGACGGGCCAGCTCTTCGATCAGGTCAACTTCGAGGCTGATATCGAAGCGATGGCTTGGCACTTCAACGCGCCACTGCCCTGCCCCGTCCGCCGAAACGGTGAGGCCCAAGCCGTTGAGCAAACGCTCGACTTCGGCCGGTTCCATTTCCATACCCAGCATCTGGGTGATGCGCTGGGCACGCAGGGTGACCGGCGCGATCTTCGGCAGATGCTGTTCGTTGACGGTTTCGATGATCGGACCGGCTTCGCCCCCGGTGATTTCCAGCAGCAGGCCAGTGGCGCGCTCCATGGCTTCACGGGCCAGTTGCCAGTCCACGCCACGCTCGTAGCGGTGCGAAGCGTCGGTGTGCAGGCCATAGGAACGGGCCTTGCCAGCGACAGCGATCTGATCGAAGAACGCGCTTTCGAGGAAGATGTCGCGAGTGGTCGCGGTGTTGACGCCGCTGTGCTCGCCACCCATGACGCCGGCGATAGCCAATGCACGGGTGTGGTCGGCGATCACCAGCGTATCGCTACGCAGGCTGACTTCCTGACCGTCGAGCAATACCAGCTTCTCGCCTTCTTCGGCCATGCGCACACGGATGCCGCCATTGATTTCGGCGAGGTCGAACGCGTGCAGCGGTTGACCCAACTCCAGCATCACGTAATTGGTGATGTCGACGGCAGCGTCGATGCTGCGCACATCGCCACGACGCAGACGCTCGACCATCCACAGAGGCGTAGGTTTGGACAGGTCTACGTTACGGATCACACGCCCCAGGTAACGCGGGCAAGCGGCTGGCGCGAGCACTTCAACCGAACGCACTTCGTCGTGCACGGCTGGAACGGTGGCGATGACCGGGCGGGTGACTTCAGCGGCGTACAGCGCGCCAACTTCACGGGCCAGACCCGCCAGGGACAGGCAATCGCCGCGGTTCGGGGTCAGGTCGACCTCGATGCTGGCGTCGTCCAGGCTCAGGTATTCACGGATGTCCTGGCCCACCGGCGCATCGGCCGGCAATTCCATCAGGCCATCATTGCCTTCGCCGATTTGCAGCTCGGCTTGCGAGCACAGCATGCCGTTGGACTCAACGCCACGCAGCTTGGCTTTCTTGATTTTGAAGTCGCCCGGCAGTTCGGCACCGATCATGGCGAACGGGATCTTCAGGCCCGGGCGCACGTTTGGCGCACCGCACACAACCTGGAAAGTCTCCGAGCCATTGCTGACCTGGCAAACACGCAACTTGTCAGCGTCCGGGTGCTGCTCGGTGCTCAACACCTCGCCCACCACTACGCCAACGAATTCACCGGCGGCCGGCGTAACGCTATCGACCTCAAGACCGGCCATCGACAGACGAGCAACCAGCTCGTCGCGACTTACCTGCGGGCTTACCCAGCCACGCAGCCATTGTTCACTGAATTTCATCCTGCTCTCCTAAGAATTCGTTACGACTAGCGAAATTGCGCGAGGAACCGCAAGTCGTTGTCGAAGAACAGACGCAAGTCGTTCACGCCGTAACGCAGCATGGCCAGACGTTCAACGCCCATGCCGAAGGCAAAGCCCGAAAACTCTTCCGGGTCGATCCCGGACATGCGCAGCACGTTCGGGTGAACCATGCCGCAGCCCATGACTTCCAGCCAGCCAGTCTGCTTGCAGACACGGCAGCCTTTGCCGCTGCACATCACGCATTCCATGTCGACTTCAGCGGATGGCTCGGTGAACGGGAAGTACGAAGGACGGAAGCGCACGGCCAGTTCTTTTTCGAAGAACACACGCAGGAACTCTTCGATGGTGCCTTTCAGGTCAGCGAAGTTGATATCGCGATCGACCAGCAGGCCTTCGACCTGGTGAAACATCGGCGAGTGAGTGATATCGGAGTCGCTGCGATACACACGGCCTGGACAGACGATGCGGATCGGCGGCCGTTTCGATTCCATGGTGCGGACCTGTACCGGCGAGGTATGGGTGCGCAGCAACATGTTGGCATTGAAATAGAAGGTGTCATGCATCGACCGGGCCGGGTGATGGCCTGGGATGTTGAGCGCTTCGAAGTTGTGGTAATCGTCTTCGACCTCAGGGCCTTCGGCGATGCCGTAGCCAATATGGGTGAAGAACTGTTCGATACGTTCCAGAGTACGAGTAACCGGATGCAGGCCACCCGAGGTCTGGCCACGGCCAGGCAGGGTCACGTCAATGGACTCGGCAGACAGTTTGGCGGCCAGGTCGGCCTCTTCAAACAGTGCCTTGCGGGCATTGAGAACCTCTGTGACACGCTCCTTGGCAACGTTGATCAGCGCGCCGACTTGCGGACGCTCTTCTGCCGGCAAATTCCCCAGGGTCTTCATCACCTGAGTCAATTCACCCTTTTTGCCAAGGTAGTGAACCCGGATTTGCTCCAGGGCATTGATATCTTCAGCGCTTTGCACAGCCTCTAGTGCTTGAGAGACGAGCGCATCCAGGTTTTCCATGTACAGACTCCAGATACAAAATAGGGGAAGAGCTTGAAGGCTCTTCCCCTATTTATGACGTTTAACACCTGGCCCCACAGAGGTGAGGCCGGGTGACTGTCGGGGGTACTTAAGCCAAGGTGGCTTTAGCTTTCTCGACAATCGCAGCAAACGCCGCTTTTTCGTTCACTGCCAGATCAGCCAGAACCTTACGGTCGATCTCGATGGACGCTTTTTTCAGGCCGGCGATGAAACGGCTGTAGGACAGACCGTTGATACGTGCACCAGCGTTGATACGAGCGATCCACAGAGCGCGGAACTGACGTTTTTTCTGACGACGGTCACGGTAGGCGTATTGGCCTGCCTTGATTACCGCTTGCTTGGCAACACGGAATACGCGCGAGCGAGCGCCGTAGTAGCCTTTAGCAAGTTTCAGAATTTTTTTGTGACGTTTACGGGCAATGACGCCACGCTTTACACGAGCCATGAGTTACTTCCTCTATTCTTGACTAAAATTAACGAAGGCGCAGCATGCGCTCGACTTTTGCCACGTCAGACGGATGCAGCAAGCTGCTACCGCGCAGTTGACGCTTACGCTTGGTCGACATTTTAGTCAGGATGTGGCTCTTGAAAGCGTGCTTGTGCTTGATACCGTTAGCAGTTTTCAGAAACCGCTTAGCAGCACCACTTTTCGTTTTCATTTTTGGCATGTTCGGATACTCCGCATTCAGTTGATAAACATAATCAGAAGGCCTGCCGTGCCCTGATGATTACTTCTTCTTTTTCGGGGCGATGACCATGATCAGCTGGCGTCCTTCCATCTTAGGATGCTGTTCGACCGAACCGTACTCGAGCAAGTCACCTTCAACTCGCTTGAGGAGTTCCATCCCCAGCTCCTGGTGGGCCATCTCACGGCCGCGGAATCGCAAGGATACCTTGGCCCTGTCCCCATCACTCAGGAAACGTACCAGGTTGCGCAGTTTTACCTGGTAATCCCCTTCCTCCGTCCCTGGACGAAACTTGATTTCTTTAACCTGAATCTGCTTCTGGTTTTTCTTGGCCGCGGCAATCTGCTTCTTCTTCTCGAAGATCGATTTGCCGTAGTCCATCAGTTTGCAAACAGGGGGTACTGCATCGGCGGAAATTTCCACCAAATCCAGTTTGGCCTCTTCAGCCTTAAGAAGCGCGTCTTCAATTGACACAATCCCAAGCTGTTCACCTTCAGCCCCAATTAACCGAACCTCGCGTGCCGAGATATTCTCGTTGATCGGGGCTTTCGGTGCAGCTCGTTTATCTTGTCTCATTTCACGCTTAATAATAATTACTCCGAATCTGGGCGACCACGCCGGGAAACCGCTTGCGCGAGAAACTCAGCGAACTGGGCGACGGGCATCGAGCCCAGGTCAGCACCTTCACGAGTACGCACAGCGACAGTCTGCATCTCGACCTCCCGATCTCCGATAACCAAGAGATAGGGAACCTTGAGCAAAGTATGCTCGCGGATTTTAAAGCCGATCTTTTCATTTCTCAAGTCAGACTTGGCACGAAATCCGCTTTCGTTGAGAGTTTTTTCAACCTCGGCGGCAAAATCGGCCTGTTTGTCAGTGATGTTCATGATCACTGCCTGGGTCGGAGCCAGCCACGCAGGGAATGCACCCTCGTAGTGCTCGATCAGGATGCCGACGAAACGTTCGAAGGATCCGAGGATCGCCCGGTGCAACATCACCGGGTGCTTGCGACTGTTGTCTTCGGAGACGTATTCGGCTCCCAGACGGACAGGCAGGTTAAAATCGAGCTGCAGGGTACCACACTGCCAGACACGACCGAGGCAATCTTTCAGCGAGAACTCGATCTTCGGACCGTAGAACGCACCTTCGCCCGGCTGCAGATCATACGGCAAGCCAGCGCTGTCAAGGGCTGCAGCCAGTGCAGCTTCGGCGCGATCCCACAGCTCGTCGGAACCGACACGTTTTTCCGGACGAGTGGACAGCTTCATCTCGACATCTTTGAAGCCGAAGTCGGCGTAGACATCCATGGTCAGCTTGATGAACGCGGCGGATTCGGCCTGCATCTGTTCTTCGGTGCAGAAGATGTGCGCGTCATCCTGAGTGAACGCCCGCACACGCATGATGCCGTGCAGCGCACCCGATGGCTCGTTACGGTGGCAGGCACCGAATTCGGCCAGGCGCATCGGCAACTCGCGGTAGCTTTTCAGGCCCTGATTGAACACTTGCACGTGACAAGGGCAGTTCATCGGCTTGATGGCGTAGTCGCGGTTTTCCGACTGGGTGGTGAACATGTTGTCGGCGTAGTTGGCCCAGTGCCCGGATTTCTCCCACAGGCTGCGGTCAACGACTTGCGGAGTCTTGATCTCCAGGTAGCCGTTGTCGCGCTGAACCTTGCGCATGTACTGCTCGAGCACCTGGTACAACGTCCAGCCGTTCGGGTGCCAGAACACCATGCCCGGCGACTCTTCCTGGGTGTGGAACAGGCCCAGGCGCTTGCCGATCTTGCGGTGATCGCGCTTTTCAGCTTCTTCGATGCGCTGGATGTAAGCCGCCAGCTGCTTCTTGTCAGCCCACGCGGTGCCGTAGACGCGCTGCAATTGCTCGTTCTTGGCATCGCCGCGCCAGTAGGCGCCGGACAACTTGGTCAGTTTGAAGGATTTCAGGAAACGCGTGTTCGGCACGTGCGGACCGCGGCACATGTCGACGTATTCTTCGTGATAGTACAGGCCCATGGCCTGTTCGTTCGGCATGTCCTCGACCAGGCGCAGCTTGTAGTCTTCGCCGCGGGCCTTGAACACTTCGATCACTTCGGCGCGCGGAGTGACTTTCTTGATCACGTCGTAATCTTTTTCGATCAGTTGCTGCATGCGCTGTTCGATGGCGGCCAGGTCGTCCGGAGTGAAGGGACGTTCGAAGGCGATGTCGTAATAGAAGCCTTCGTCGATGACCGGGCCGATGACCATTTTGGCCGTCGGGTACAGCTGCTTGACCGCGTGGCCAACCAAGTGGGCGCAAGAGTGGCGAATGATCTCCAGCCCCTCTTCATCCTTTGGCGTAATGATTTGCAGCGTCGCGTCGGCGCTAATGATGTCACTGGCGTCGACCAGCTTGCCATCGACCTTGCCGGCCACGGTGGCCTTGGCCAGACCTGCACCAATGGATGCGGCGACCTCGGCTACGGAAACCGGGTGATCGAATGAACGTTGACTGCCGTCGGGAAGAGTAATAGTTGGCATGGCGCCTCCTCTCCTAGTGGTGACCCCTACCAAAGGTCACGTGGGTTGGGATGAGCCAGTACAAGATCCGGTCCAGGCCATTCAATGACGAACGCCTGCCTTACAGCGGCAGGAGCCTTGCGGCCAACCGGAAAACCGAACCAGAGTGACTGGGATTCAAATCAGGGTTATTCGAACATCTGCCGCCACCGGGACTGAAGGTCATCCGGAGCCTGCAAACGCCCGAGCGAGGCATGCTAGCACAGATGAACGGTCGTCGCGGTGCCGGCTTTTCTGCAAGGGCAAATCAGCTGTTTTTATGCCAGAGTGCTGAACTGAACCCGGTTTTACCCCTCAGATAACAAGACATTGACCCACAAGGAGCATCCCAGCATGCGTCTGAATCGTTTGTTCGCAGTAGTCGCCCCTATCGTCCTGCTGCTGCCACTGACCGCTCATGCCGATTGGCCGAAGGGCGAGCGCGAGAAATACATGGCTCAATGCACCCAGGCAGCGACTCCGCAGATCGGTGCAGCCGCGGCAAAATCCCACTGCGCTTGTGGCGCCGATGCGATCAAGTCGTACCCGGCCAGTGACATTCAGGCATTGATGGACAACAAGGCCAGCGACGCACTGAAACAAAAAGCGCTGACCAAAATCGCGGCGTGCAAAGCCGATCCCAACGCAAAAAAATAAGCCTCAGAGGAGTCTTAGAAGGCCTCAACAGCCGATGAAAAGCCCCTGAAAAGCTGTTTTTCGTACAATTTATGCAGGTTTTACAGCTTTTTTTATCGTCTTTACTTTCGGCTGAAAGCCTTTTAAATCGGGGCTTTCAGCCACATCAAGCAACAAAGCAAGCGTGACTGTAGGGCAAACAGCACGTCCGGGGGGCTCCCAAAGCGAACATTTCGACTATGATACCCCGGTGTGCCCAGTTGGCCTGAGCAGCACAGTACTACTGAAAATATATGTTTCTTGGAGATACACCATGTCTAATCGCCAAACCGGCACCGTTAAATGGTTCAACGATGAAAAAGGCTTCGGCTTCATCACTCCTCAAGGTGGCGGTGACGACCTGTTCGTACACTTCAAAGCTATCGAAAGCGACGGTTTCAAAAGCCTGAAAGAAGGCCAGACCGTTTCCTTCGTGGCTGAGAAAGGCCAAAAGGGTATGCAAGCTGCTCAAGTTCGCCCAGAGTAATTTCCAGGCGCACTAAAAAAACCCCGTCCATGTGACGGGGTTTTTTATGGGTGAAGCAAAAGCCTGACGCTGTCAGCCGCAGTTGATGCGCGTGATCACCAGCTTGTCATCGGTGTTCAGGTTCAGGCGATCGGAACGGTACTCCAGGGTCACCATATCGTTAGGCTTGAGGATACGGGCATTCTGTGCACCGGCGCGGATGCGCGCCTGCTCGAGCAGTTCGGGCGAAGCCTTTTTGCCAATGGTGAATTCGGCAGCCTTTGCTTCGCAACGGCTGTGACCGGTATCAGTCGTCGTGACAGGGTCTGTTGCCGATTCGGTGGACGTACTACTGCAACCGGCCAGCAGGCTAGCGGCCAACAAAGTACCCAATGACGCGAGCTTCCAAGGCATGAAGCCTCCTTTTTTCAATAGTTAAGCTGAGATCGTGCGACCGCCAATCTGGCGTTTGGTTTCACAGGCAGCGCTTTCACCCTGCCCTCGATCCGGACAATCGGCGAGTTTGCCTGAGCATTCCCGGTCGTTCACCCCGCAATCGTGACTTTATATGACCTGCGCTCAATAAATGTCGATGTAATCGAACGGTGGCGTTGGCCAGTTGCCTTTCAACGCATTGAAAATCTGCATGACCCAGACTTCGTCACTGGCCGCGACCAATCCCACATACCCGGAGCCTTTGGCCCACGTCTCCAGACGAAACAGGAGACCGTCGATGTCGGTGCCGCCCACGACGCCCGATGAAATGTAAGCGATGCCGCCCTTGGTCACCCGCAATTGGGCGTGCTCATCATCACTGGCAGAGGCTAGCAGCTGGCGCACGGCCTCAAGCGTCAAGCCGTCAGGAGAGTTCAAATCGATCTGCACAGCACGGTCCTTGATAAATCTTCAAAGACCAAGTGTCGCATAGCCCTCCCCTCATGCCTAAGTCGGAGTGCCAAACGTCCGGCAAAATGGTTAACTCACACTCAGACTTTCCCGAATTCACGAGCCCCATCATGACCACCGTAAGCATCGACGCCGACATCAAAGCCAAATGGCCGCAAGGTCATAGTTCATACAGCCCGGGCAGCCCGGAAGAGTTGGCAATCATTGGTATCGATCTATTGGTCAAGGAGCTGGGGACTGAAGCGGCGCAATCCTTCATCGCGCAGGTGTTCGAGAAGTACCCGACCGACTACAAAGGCGCCGAATACAACGAAAGGGAGTGAAACCCGCAGGCGGGCACCTGCGGGTGTGAAACTTACTTCAGACGCGCCAGACGCTGGGTCAGCAGGTCGAAGAAACCCTGAGCGTCGCCGCTTTCAACCCAGAAAGCGTTCTTCGGCGCTTTCAGGCCGTCATACCAGTCGACGATGGTTTGACCGAATGTCGGGCCCTCGTCGCTATCAACCACCACATTGACCGAACGGCCAGTGAACAACTCGGGCTTGAGCAGGTAGGCAATGACCGTAGCGTCATGTACCGGGCCTCCCGGAAGACCGTAGTGCTCCATGTCGCCTTTGACGTATTCGTTGAGAATATCGCCCACCAGCTTGCTGGCGTTGTTGTTCAGCGCGGCGATCTGCTTCAGGCGCGCCTCGCTGGTGAGGATCTTGTGGGTCACGTCCAGGGGCAGATACGTCAGCTTGACGCCACTTTTCAGCACCACTTCCGCCGCTTGCGGGTCAGCGAACAGGTTGAATTCCGCCACCGGGGTGATGTTGCCGCCATTGAAGTGCGCACCACCCATGATCACCACTTCCTTGATGCCCTGAACGATTTCAGGTTCCTGGATCAGCGCCAGGGCCAGGTTGGTCTGTGGACCGAGCATGGCGATGGTGATGCTGTGGGGCTTGGCAGTTTTCAAGGTATCGATCAGGTAATTGACCGCATTGCCCTTGGCCAGGCCTTTCTTCGGTTCATGCACGGTCACACCCGACAGGCCTTCCTTGCCATGAATGTTCTCGGCATAGATGGGCGTGCGCATCAGCGGCTTCGGCGCACCGGCATACACCGGAACGTCTTCGCGCCCTGCCCACTCGCGGGCCAGCCGCGCATTACGCGAGGTCTTGTCCAGGCGAACGTTACCGGCGACGGTGGTCAGCGCGCGGATGTTCAACTCTTCCGGTGATGCCAGGGCAAACAGCAAGGCCACCACGTCATCGGCACCCGGGTCGGTGTCGATGATCAAGTCGATCTTTTCCGCCGCCTGGGCGCTTGTTGCGGTTATCAAGGACAAAAGCAGCAAACTCCGGAGCAGGTGGCGCAGTTTCTGAGCATAGCGGTGCATGGCGCACTCCTTGTGCGTGGGAAAACAGAGAGACAATGGCGAATCAGAACGTGACCCCGGCCACCAGCACGATGTTGCAGTACGGCTGACATTCGCCTGTACGAACAATCGCCCGCGCCTGTCGGCTCAAGACCTTGAATTGGTCATGACTGAGCAACTCACGCTGACCCAGCGCACCTTCGGCATTCAGTTCGTCCAGCGCGAACAGCGCCGACGGTTGCTTGTCCAGGATCTCCTGGGCCAACACGTGGCTTTCGACCTGCATTTCGCTGAGCACGACTTTCAACGTGCTGATGAAATCAGGAATGCCGTGGGTCAGGGCCAGATCGATCAGCTCGACGCCCGGCGGCACCGGCAGACCGGCATCGCCAATCACGACCTTGTCGCCGTGGCCCAGGGAAGCGATCAGTCGCGACAACGCGACGTTGAGCAATGGTGTTTTCTTCATGGTGTTTTAAAGCCCTGTACATCGGACAAATCGGGAATCGAGGGCTGCGCGCCGGCACGGGTCACCGACAGCGCGGCGGCCACCTGGCCGAAACGAATCGCGTCGCCCTCGTTTTTGCCGGCCGCCAACGCGGCGGCGAAACCACCGACAAAGGTGTCGCCTGCCGCCGTGGTATCCACAGCTTTTACCTTTGGCGCCGGAAAGTGTTCGAAGCTTTTGCCATTGGCAAACAGCGAGCCTTGGGCCCCCAGGGTAATGATGACCTTGCCCGCCCCCATGGCAATCAACCGGGTCGCAGCGGTTTCAGCGGTTGCCAGGGAGTCCACCGGCAAACCGCTCAGTGCCGAGGCTTCGCTCTCATTTGGAATCAGGTAATCGATGGCGGCATACCAGTCTGCCGGCAGTGGACGACTGGCTGGCGCCGGGTTGAGAATCACGGTTTTTCCTAGCTCACGACCGCGCTTGAGCGCATGTCCGACCGTGGCATCCGGCACTTCCAGCTGACAAATGATCACATCTGCCACCTGCAATACCGCGTCAAAGCGATCGATCACTTCTGGCGTCAGCGCGCCATTGGCACCGGCGACGATAACGATCGCGTTCTGGCTGTTGTCATCCACCACGATCAACGCCACGCCGCTGGCACCGTCGACGGTGCTGACCGCCTGGCAATCGATACGGTCGGCCAACAACGCCCCGCGCAGTTCCTCGCCGTAGGCATCGCTGCCCACGCAACCGACCATCGATACCTGCGCCCCCAGTCGCGCTGCCGCAACCGCCTGATTGGCACCCTTGCCGCCGGAGACTGTGGCAAACGACTCTCCGATCAGCGTTTCACCGCCGCGGGGCAACCGCGACGCGCGGGTCACCAAGTCCATGTTCAGACTGCCTATCACCACTACTTTTGCTGGCATACATCACTACTCATAAATGCTGTTTCAACGGCGCTTTTGATTTAACGGCTTTCCATATTCAACGGAAGTGGTCAAACACACCGGCCAGCGGCGCGGTCGATTCCCGCAGGACGATACTGGGCGTCACGATCCGTTGATCGGTGGCCATGTCCGGTGTGGCGATCCTGCGCAAAAGCACGCCGGCCGCCATCTCGCCGAGTTGCAGGATCGACTGGCCCACGGTGGTCAACGCCGGATAGACATAACGGCTCATCTGGATATCGTCGAAACCGATTACCGACAGCTCGCTCGGCACACGAATATTTCGCTCGGCGGCGGCTCGCAGCACGCCGATGCCGATCATGTCGTTGCCGGCAAAAATCGCGCTGGGCGGGTTCTTCTCCAACAGGATGGCGGCGGCGCTGTAACCGCCGGTGCTGGTGAAATCGCTTTCCAGCATGCGTTCGTCAGGCACTTCGACGCCCGCCTCTTTCAAGGCGCGGCAAAAACCTGCAAGACGCATCTGCGCCACGCTGGTACTGGCAGGCCCGCCAATGGTGGCGATGTCCCGATGCCCCAGTTCCAGAAGGTGTCGGGTCGCCAGATAAGCGCCGTACTCATGATCGATGCGCACCAGATCGGCATTCACCCCTTCCAGCCCGCGGTCGACGATGACCATCGGCGTGCGCACGCCTGCCAGACCTTCTGCCAGCCCCGCGTCGCCACCGGCCGATGCCACGATCAGCCCGTCGATGCGCTTTTCCAGTAGCACGCGCAGGTAGCTGCGCTGCTTTTCCGGGTTGTCGTCGGAGTTGCAGAGGATCACGCAATAGCCATTACGCTCGCAGTAATCCTCGATGCCGCGAGCCAGTTCGGCAAAGTACGGGTTGAGACTGTTGGGCACCAGCAGACCGATGGTCGCCGTGGTCTTGGCCTTCAATGAGCGGGCCACGGCGCTGGGCACGTAGTCGAGAGTTTTGATCGCGGCCTCGACCTTGATCCGCACCTCCTCACTGACCGGCCGGGTCTTGTTCACCACGTGGGACACCGTGGTGTAGGAAATCCCCGCGAGCGCTGCCACATCCTTGATTGTTGCCATGACTCAGGTCCGCCGGCTTGCGCGCTGACTGCGATAGGTATCAAGCACCACCGCCACCACGATGACCGCGCCGGTGATGATGCGTTTGGTCGGTTCGGTTGCGCCGATCTGCGCCAGGCCGGCCGCCAGTACGGAAATGATCAGGACCCCGAAAAAGGTGCTGATGACCGAACCGCGGCCGCCCATCAGGCTGGTTCCGCCGATCACCACGGCGGCAATCACTTGCAGCTCCAGGCCCGACCCGGCATTCGGGTCCGCCGCTTCCAGGCGCGAAATCTGGAACAGCGCGGCGATACCCGCCAGCAGTCCCATCAGGCTGAACACCAGGATCTTGTAGGGCTTTGGATTGATCCCTGCCAGACGTACCGCTTCTTCATTGGTGCCGATGCCGATCAGGTAACGACCGAACACCGTGCGGGTCAACACCGCCTGCGCAATGAAGATGATCAGCAAGGCAATGATGAACGATGGCGAGATACCGAAGGCGATCGGGTTGGACAGCCAGGCAAAGGCATCACCGATGTAGGCCGTGCGCGAACCGGTCATCTGATACGCCACGCCGCGCGCCATTTCCAGCACGCCGAGGGACACGATGAACGACGGAATACGCCAGGCTACGGTGATCGAACCGGTGATGGTCCCGGCCAACGCAGCCGCCGCCATGCCGAGTAGCGCCGCCGGCAGTACGCTCCAGCCCCAGCCGAGAATCGCCACGCTGACCGTCGACGCTGCAAGCGCCAGCACCGAGCCCACCGACAGGTCGATGCCGCCGATGATCAACACGAATGTCATGCCGACCGCGAGCACCATCAAGTCCGGAATCTGGTTGGCGAGTGTGCTGAAGGTGTCGTAAGACAGGAAATGGCTGCTCAGGACAGAGAACAGCGCGACCATCGCCAGCAAGGCACCGGCCAGGCCCAGATAGGTGCCGAGGCCGTAAAAATTGCCACTACGTTTACCGGCGGACGTTGCAGTTTTCATTGAGGGTCCCTAGGCGCTGCTTCATTGAGCAACGCATCATGTTTTTGGTAACCGGCGAAAGCGGCGGCAAGCAAGTCATCCTGGGTCCAGCTATCGCGTTCGAACGTCTCGATCAGGCGCCCCGCCGACAGCACGCCGATGCGGTCGCAGATCAGCATCAGTTCGCGCAGGTCGCTGGACACCACCACCAGCGCCTTGCCCTGACGGGTCAGTTCGCCGAGCAGTGCATAGATGTCGAATTTGGCGCCGACGTCGATGCCACGAGTCGGCTCGTCGAACAGCAACACCGAACAATCGCGCTCCAGCCAACGGCCGATCACGACTTTCTGCTGGTTGCCGCCGGACAGCTCCGAGACCAATTGCGTCGGGCTGGAACTGCGGATGCGCATGGCGTCGATCTGACGCTGGGCCAGGGACATCTCGTCACCGGTGTTGACGAAACCACCACTGGAAATCTCTGGCATGTTGCCCAGGGCAATATTCGCGCTGATCGATTGCGTCAGCAGCAAGCCCTCGCCCTTGCGGTCTTCAGTGATCAGGGCAATGCCATGATCAACTGCATCAACCGGTGAACGAATACTCACGACCCGTGCGGGCGATCCCAGTGCGACCGTGCCGCTGTCCGCCGGGTCGGCGCCGAAGATCAGGCGCAGCAACTCGGTACGCCCTGCCCCGATCAAACCGGAAATCCCGAAAATCTCGCCAGCGCGCACTTCGAACGACACGTCGCGCACCTTGTCCGAGCGAGTCAGCCCCTTGACCGTCAACGCCGGAGCGCCAATCTTGCGTGGGCCCATGTCGATGTGTTCACCGAGCTCACGGCCGACCATCAGGGTTACCAGTTGCTCGCTGTTGTAATTGGCCATCGGTTCGACGCAGACCAGATTGCCGTCGCGCAACACCGCAATGCGCTGTGCGACACGGGCCAGTTCTTCGAGGCGGTGCGAGATATAGATGATCGACACGCCGCGCGCCTGCAGACGGGTGATCTGCTCGAACAGCATCTCGACTTCACGGGCCGTCAGCATTGCGGTCGGTTCATCGAGGATCAGCACATGACAATCGCCGATCAGGTTCCGGGCGATTTCGACCATTTGCTGGTGACCGATGCCCAGTTCGCCGACCAGGGTGTCCGGGTCGATCGCGTCGAGCCCAACCTGGGCCATGGCCTCGATCGCGGCCTTGCGCAGTTGCTTGCGACTGATCCAGCCCGCATTGCTGGGCAGGTTGTCGAGAAACAGGTTTTCCGCCACCGACAGGGTCGGCAGCAGATTGAGTTCTTGCATGACCATGCGAATGCCCAGGTCTTCAGCCTGGGTGCGGCTGCCGGGGCGGTAATCCTGACCCTGGAATTGCATCTGGCCGGTGGTCGGCGTGACCAGCCCGCCGATGATCTTCGACAGCGTGCTTTTGCCGGCGCCGTTCTCGCCGGTCAGCGCCAGCACCTCACCACGCATCAACGTCAGGTCGATGCCGGCAAGGACTGGCTGCGCATAGGTCTTACCGATACCGCTGACCGAGAGGACAGCGTTCGGAGCGGAAACTGACATAAGAATCTCCATGTGCTCGCCCGGACGGGCGAGCACCGTTGTATCGCCGGAAGGACTACTTGGTAACCAGCTCTACCGGCGTTTCGATCACACCGTTAGTGCCGCTGTCGACCTTCTCGCCCTTGATGATTTTCAGCGCCGTCTCGATACCGAACACGGCTTGGCGGGCGGCAAACTGGTCAGCGGTAGCCAGGACACGGCCATCCTTGAGCATCGGCTTGATGGCATTGATGTTGTCGTAACCGACCACTTGCACCTTGCCGGCCTTGCCCGCGGCACGGACTGCAGACACGGCGCCTACGGCCATGCTGTCGTTACCGGCCAGCAGAGCCTTGATGTTCGGGTATTCGCTGAGCATGGACGAGGCAACCTGGTTGCCCTTGTTGATTTCCCAGTCGCCGGATTGCAGGGATACGACCTTGATCTGCGCCGCTTCCATCGCATCCTTGAAGCCAGCAGTACGGGCCTGGGCATTGGTGGTGGTGGACACGCCTTCGATGATGCCGACTTCGTCACCGGCCTTCAGCTGCTTGGCCAGGTATTCGCCCACCAGCCGCGCGCCTTTGCGGTTGTCCGGACCTACAAACGGGACGGTGATGTTCTTGCTTTTGACGACGGCTGGATCCAGCTGGTTATCGATGTTGATCACGGTGATGCCGGCATCCACCGCTTTCTTGATCACTGGCACCATGGCTTTGGAATCAGCCGGCGCGATGACCAGCGCATTGACCTTGGAGACGATCATCTGCTCGACGATGCGGATCTGGTTGGCCGTGTCCGTTTCGTCCTTGATGCCGTTGGAGATCAGTTCGAAATCGCCGGAGTGGTCTTTCTGGTAGGCCTTGGCGCCGTCTTCCATGGTCAGGAAGAATTCGTTGGCCAGGGATTTCATGACCAGCGCGACTTTGGGTTTTTCAGGGGATTCGGCCAAAGCCGAGGAGACAGGCAACGCGGCGGATGCGGCAGCCAGCATAGCGACAGCGAGAAGACGTCCAGCGAATGGCAGCTTCATGGGTTCACTCCGATCTTATGATTATTCTGAGCAACGCTTGCGCTGGCATAAGCTTCACTGCATTCGCCGAGGAACAAGCCATCGGCGGAGCCGCGCAAACGTTTGCGTAGACCGAACTATGCGAACCCTGTGGTCATTTGTCAACGACCGAAAAAACGTTTTGTACTTCGGCGGGTGTCTCTTTTTATGCCGTGGTGCTGACAATACCACCCGCGCTGGAACCCTTGGCCAGTTCCTTGACCAGATTGCCGGTTACTTCCAATAGCGCGCCGTTGGTGTCGGCGACCTGTCCCTGAATCGACATGACCACTGCAGCCTTGGCTTCCGGTGTCGGGTAAGTCGCAGCCTGGGCTGCCGCCAATTGCTGCTGTTGCTCGCGCAGTTGCTGCTGCAGCTCCTGCATGCGTTTGAGCAACATCTTTACTGCGATGCTTTGGTCGCTGCCGCTTTCTGCTTTGGCTTCGGCCGGGGTGCCGCCACCGGTGCGAACCTTGGTTTTGTCAGCCGATTCCTCGTTACCCAACGCCGGCGCCGACGCTTCGGAAGTCGATTCGCTCAAAGCGTTGATCGTCGCCGTGGACTTGCCACCAATGGTGATCGCGCCTGCATTGGGAAAGCCAACCGAAAATGACATGTGAACTCCTGGAGAAAAAGATCCTTTGAAGGGCATCGACCTGTGCACGGGTTTCTTTAGCACTGATTGGCAACTGGCATGACAAGTTGTTTAAAAGTGACCGTAGCCCTTTTCGGAGAGCCGAACGTAAATGCCAAACATATTCGGAAACCCGGACAACAAGCTGTTTAAGGCCCCCCTGACAAAAACCACATAATTGATACAAATCATTAGGTTAAAGGCATTTTTTCAATTCTGGATGTGACTGGTACAGATCCTGCTCCCTCTCCCCCACCCCAGGCGCTCAGATCAACCTGGGGCGCATCTAGATGAACCTGCATCAGCACCGTCTCACAACTAGAGAGAAAAATAATGACATCTGCTTTCAAGACTTTCGTTCCGGGCGCTTTGGCCCTCCTGCTGCTCCTTCCGACCGCCCTTCAAGCGAAAGAAGTCGAAACCAAACAGAAACTGGCGAACGTGGTGATCCTCGCCACCGGCGGCACCATTGCCGGCGCAGGCGCCAGCGCCGCCAACAGCGCGACGTATCAAGCGGCGAAAGTCGGCATCGAACAATTGATCGCCGGCGTTCCGGAACTGAGCCAGCTGGCTAACGTTCGCGGTGAACAGGTCATGCAGATTGCGTCAGAAAGCATCACCAACGACAACCTGCTGCAACTGGGCCGCCGTGTGGCCGAACTGGCCGACAGCAAAGACGTCGATGGCATCGTCATCACCCACGGCACCGACACCCTGGAAGAGACCGCCTACTTCCTGAACCTGGTCGAAAAAACCGACAAGCCGATCATCGTCGTGGGCTCCATGCGCCCGGGCACCGCGATGTCCGCCGACGGCATGCTGAACCTGTACAACGCCGTCGCTGTAGCCAGCAGTAAAGACGCTCGTGGCAAAGGCGTGCTGGTGACCATGAACGATGAAATCCAGTCAGGTCGTGACGTCAGCAAGATGATCAACATCAAGACCGAGGCGTTTAAAAGTGCCTGGGGTCCACTCGGCATGGTGGTCGAAGGCAAATCCTACTGGTTCCGCCTGCCAGCCAAGCGCCACACCATGGATTCGGAATTCGACATCAAGAACATCAAGAGTCTGCCTGACGTCGAAATCGCCTATTCCTACGGCAACGTGAGTGACACTGCCTACAAAGCGCTGGCTCAGTCCGGCGCCAAAGCCATCATCCACGCCGGCACCGGTAATGGATCGGTGTCTTCGCGGGTCGTTCCAACCTTGCAGGCCCTGCGCAAGGACGGCGTGCAGATCATTCGGTCCTCCCACGTCAACGCTGGCGGTTTCGTACTGCGTAACGCTGAACAACCTGACGACAAGTACGACTGGGTCGTTGCGCATGACTTGAATCCACAGAAAGCACGCATCCTGGCCATGGTCGCACTGACCAAGACCAATGACAGCAAAGAGCTGCAGCGGATGTTCTGGGAATACTGATTCACCCTCGCCCGACCGGTCCCGGTCGGGCACCTGTTGCCACTCGCCATCCCCGGCGAGTGGTTTCTTATCCGATAAAAAAATTCGCCTCTTCCTACACCAAACGGAAAAAACCGCTGTCAGAGGATTTTCTTGAATTTTAAGCAGTTGCGAAATTGCCTACAGTTAAATACTGTATGCACGTACAGCTTAATAAGGATAATTCCGTGGCCACCACCTCTGCCTCTCCTGACGCCTATGAACGCATGGGCATGCGCGTCCAGAAAATCATCAATTCCCCCACCGCTCAAAAAGCCAAAGCTGCGCTGATCTTTCGTCTTCCGGACGAGCCCGTGGATGAGTGGGAACAGTTGCTCGAAGAAATCGACGAGAACGACAACGTCACCCTCGCCTATCGCGACGATGGCGGTGTGCAGATTTTCTGGGTTGTGCCGAAGGAAGATTGAGTCAATGAGTGTCCGTTGTTTTGCTTTGCTGTTTCTGCTCTTCGCGATGGGTGCCCAGGCTGACGCTCCGCGCACCTTCAGCGAAGCCAAGAAAGTCGCCTGGAAGTTGTATGCGCCGCAATCCACCGAGTTCTACTGCGGGTGCAAGTACACCGGCAACAAGGTGAACCTCTCCGCCTGTGGTTATGTGCCGCGCAAAAATGCCAAGCGTGCTGCTCGCATCGAATGGGAGCACATCGTCCCTGCCTGGCAGATCGGCCACCAGCGTCAGTGCTGGCAGGAAGGCGGACGCAAGAACTGCACGCGCTACGACCCGACCTATCAGAAAGCCGAGGCCGACTTGCACAATCTGGTGCCGAGCATCGGCGAAGTAAACGGCGATCGCAGCAACTTCAGTTTTGGCTGGCTGCCTGAGCAATCCGGGCAATATGGCTCGTGCCTGACCCAGGTTGATTTCAAGGCAAAGAAGGTCATGCCTCGCCCTTCCATTCGCGGCATGATCGCCCGGACTTACTTCTACATGAGCAAGCAGTACGGCTTGCGCCTGTCAAAACAGGATCGGCAACTGTACGAGGCCTGGAACAAAACCTATCCGGTGCAAGCCTGGGAACGGCAACGCAATCAAAGTGTGGCGTGCGTGATGGGACGTGGTAACGAGTTTGTCGGGCCGGTTGACTTGAAAGCGTGCGGTTGAACGCTGACTGAACGCAAAAAAGGCCTTGGGTTGAATGCCCAAGGCCTTTTTTGTTTTTAACCGCCCTCGCTTTACCAGGGTGGTCAATCGCCGTTACTGAGTCACCGGACGCTCGATGACCAGCAATTCGATGTTCTGTTTTTTCGCCCGGGTCAGCGCCGCGCGAACCTCCGCCTGCTTGGCTTCAGCTTCGGCTTTCGAATTGTATGGGCCCATCAGGATGCGGGTCTTGCCATTTTCCTTGACCACGCTGGCAACAAAACTGTGCTCGATCAGCCAGCCGCTAAGATCGCTGACCGCCTGGGTTATTTCACCTCGTACTTCCAGATCCCACTGGGGTGCGGCGGCCACCACTGGGGCGGCAGTCGCCGCTGGCTGCGGTTTTTGCGCCTCTACGCTCTTGCCTTCACCACATCCCGCCAATGCCAGTACTGCGATTACCAAGGCCATTTTGCGCACAACGCTTCCCTCTGAATGCTGAAAGCAGGGATTTTAACATTCATGAATACTTCCCGAGTGCCGCAAAATGGGCTCAAAACAACGAGAATGATGGATGCGGCCTCTGTATAGTTACGCCTTGGGAATTAATGCAGCATCTGCGCGTCAGAAAGAGGCACCCAAACCGTGAGACTTCGCACTAATCTATACATACCACCGACCTCTGCACTGTCCGAATCAGGTGCCCTATAAAGCAATCAAGGAGAAGACCATGCTGATACTCACCCGCAAAGTCGGTGAAAGCATAAACATTGGCGATGACATTACGATCACCATTCTGGGCGTAAGCGGCCAGCAAGTCAGAATCGGCATCAACGCCCCGAAAGACGTTGCGGTGCACCGCGAAGAAATTTATCAGCGCATTCAGGCCGGCCTGACCGCCCCGGACAAGCCACAACCCTGAATCCTGCTGCAGTCAGTAGCCAGCCCGTTCGCCCCGGAACCACGGCTGGCTAAGATTCAAGCGTCGCTATCACCACCGCAGCCACCCGGAACGTGAAGCCGATACTAGCGGCATGTCTCACGTCATGGCTGTCGGACGTTTCGGATAAATCCCGGGGAAGTGCGCAACCGCACTCGACTAACCAAACGTCACACCCCGCGCCATCCCGGTAGCCGCCACGACCATCAACAGAACCAGCAGCGCTTCGATGTGACTGATCCGTGCAAACAGCGCTGCACGGCCGGTATTGATGGCCGCCCCCCTCGCCTGTGCAATCCGCCATTTGATCAGCGTCACCATCGGCGCAACTTCAAGCAGCAGAATGAGGACGAAAAGCGTCATCTTGAGGTGGAACAGCGGCTGGTGAAGATAGTAGTCCGCGCCCTTTTCGTACCCGGCAAAGGCGCGCATCCCACCGGTGACCAACAGGAGGACTGCAGAAATCCCCCACAGGTTATCCGCGATCAATACGCTGCGCGCTTCCCCCACGCCTGTAGCCAGGCGCCGAAAGGCCGTACCGCGAGACAGGACTGCCCAGAAACCCAGGGCAAACGCCAAGAGATGGATCGCAGCAAGAAACCAGTGCACAAGCATCGATATACTCCCTCAGGCCAACGTTCGGATTGGCCTGAAGTAGTAGCCCAAAAAACATCGCATTGCCCGCTTCAAGCATCTGCGACAGAGGCTACCTGCGCTATCCGGCACGTCATGGAGTGCCAGCCCGGCAGTGAATGATGACGGATGAGTCCACCCGCTTCGCGACCTGAATTCTTAATAACGGAAAAGCAATCGCGGTAGCTTAAAGAGCTCGCTGGTACGAACTATCCGCTTGAAAGTAGCTGACTTGCGACGCTGGGTGACAATCATTCGGCCAATTTCGAAGCCAAACTCGGCTGCATCTTCACGGGATACAAAAAGCATCGAAGGCGCTTCACTGGCCCCTCTGACTTCTTTTCCGTCGAACCAAATCGAAATTTTTGTCGTGTGATGCGTTTGCAGATTTTCTGGTTCGTCTGGATTTGTTTTGATGGGGCCGACTGTAGCAACAAGGATCTCGTAACCTGAGTAAGTCTCTTGCTTCGTAACGATTGAAGTCCCTGTTGTCATTACTGCCGTCCATTGCCTGTAAAAGATTGGGCGCTACGATACCCGTAAATCTCAGCAATGCCAAATTGCCATCACCTCAGAATCGCATCCGGTTGCGCAGGATGATATCTCGGCGATTGCCTTGAGGTGATGAACTGCAGATGGGCGCTGATCGGCGTTTTGAGCGGGGGGTGTTGCAAACGTTCTGCATGAAATTCGAAGCAACAAAAAAGAGCCCACCTTTCGGTGAGCCCTTCTAGACCGCCCAGCAGAGCGGATTTTGTTTGGTAGGCGCGATTGGACTCGAACCAACGACCCCCACCATGTCAAGGTGACAGGGAGTCGTTTGCAACCTATTGATATAAAAGGGAAATGGGGTGTTTTTTTGATACCATCAAAACCTGCAGATCACCCTATAAGAATCAATAACTTAGCGTTGTATATTCCTACAGTAGTACCCCTTCTCCGGCGTCCTGCCGAACGAATCCCAATCCTTTTTTGACTGCTACGCTTTCCTCTTCCACGGAGGAACACCATGCCAAATTCAGACCTGCTCCCTTCCCTGCTCTACAAGATCAACGAAAACCAATTGGCCCTTGAGGCCGCAATCCTTGAACTGTCCAACTAGGTCGAGCAGCAAGGCGCCGCCAAAGTCGCGGACAACGTGCGCGGTGTTCTGGACACTATCGACAAGAATGAAGAGTTCATCAAGCTGACGCTTGCGGTGCTGATGACCCCGGATTAACACCAAACTTACGTCGCGCACGCAGTTTCCGAGGCCAAAAAAACCACATTGAAAATACAGATAACGCTATTAGGCCGGTAGCCACTGCATTCGAAGCATAGGCAAGTTGCCGTCTCAGAAATCGTAATTCGTCAAAATATTCGTCTGAAAGATATGGAGCTCCGCCTGAGGATTCGGTAACTATCTTGGCCACTAACTTTGCATTCGAAGGAATAACGCTGTACTTATATCTTTCTTGGATTGAATCAAAGCCTAGGTCTGATGGATAAGGGCCGATGCCGTAATCAGGATCGGTAAAATACGTTTTTCCATCGATCACCACCTGAGTGACGACATGGCCACCCAGCCCATATGTGCTGGAATCGATTCCATTTGCACGGAGAATTCTAGTGACCGCTGCTGCGCGCTCACTGCAATAGCCGCATCTCAGCGTGCTGAATCTGAATAGCCCTAGCTCATATGCAGCGTCATAACCGAATAGCTTCGCAGCTTCATTGCCAACAGTTCCTATCCAAGAAAGCGAGTTGTCTTCCGGGAGACAATGATACGTCGCAGAATGAACTGTACGGGTCACACGAGATACATAAGCCAATACCGGCTCAGCCCTTCCTATAACCCAAACTCGTGGCGGTATATCTTCCAGGGTGGGACCAGCTATATGGTCGTATCCAGGTAAATCCATCCCCCTTGCTGTGGGCTGCATATCATGAGCGAAATGCTCAACTGCCACACAAAGAGGAATGCTAATCAACAGTATTTTTGCGATGCACACAAAGCCTTTTTTGAACATCATTCGGGCCTCCGGCCCAGTACCGAAAATAAAAATAGCGAACAATTATACTCGCTAAGACGGCATATGACTTCAATTATGATCGATAAGCTGAGCGTTGGTTATTCCTATGACAGCACCATTTTCCGGGGAAATCTCGAACGAACAACGCTTCAAATGCTACCGCTCGTCGCACCCACCCTCGCCGAATCGTGGCGTCTCGACTCCTGTATATAAAAACAGTATCGATAAGGCTTCAACATAGATACATACGAAACCGAAGACACCAGCGATTGGCTGGGCAATCCATCACCGCTGGAAACCTGCAGGCACTTCCTGCGCATGTACGAAAACGATTTCGAAGACCTGACGCGTCAACTGGCTAGAGCTCGTGAAAACGTTCAAGGTCTGGTTCAGATGAATGACGATATGTCCGCCAGCAATGCACGTCTGATTAGCGAGCGGAGAGCATCCAAAGCCGAAGCGGTGCGACTTCATGAGGATAACTCAGATCTATCCAGCAAAGTTCGTAGCTTGCGGCTGATTGCAGATCAACGAGACTATCTGTTTAGCGAGAACCAGGCTGCTCAGGGAGATGAGTGAGCTGCAATAGCTGCTCTGTTCGCAACCGCATGAACTACGCTACCGACTCGTCAGGAGGCAGGTCGCTTGACGAGTCGGCCCGAGCAACGACGCCCCGAACTGGGCGCGCTACGCACAAGACTGGGGGCTATCTCTGAATTGTCTGGTCGAGAAATTCCACTTTCTCACGCACGAACGAAGGACGGAGGTGAGAAACGTCTTTGTAGATCGGGTTGCCATTCTCATCCAGGGACTCGCATCGATCGCTGCAAAGGTGATCCATAGGGTCAATCACGATTGCGCCAGACTCAAGCCCGACCCTTTTCAAATCACCACGGATTTTCCCGTACTTTTTGTCGAGATCAGTTTTGCTTATGCCGCCGGAACGTAATTTGAAGACGTCCGGGAAAGCCAAGACATCGCGCTGTGCTATGTACTTTGGATCAACTTCTCTCCCGATGGGGATGTTAGTAACCAAATACACCTTCTTGCCACTACCAACCATTTCCTTGATAAATCCAGAAAGGCTGGCGAGCGCTTGCTCGTAGGCGTCATCACCCAGGTGGATGACTTTCGCTAAGCCAAACCCGCTTGTGAGATAACCATTCCACTGAGCCCCAATTACCACGCGGTCAATTTCAGGCTTACCCTTAGCTAGTGCTACAACATCGCGCATCATGTCGCGACAATGCGCGTGCCCATTGTCGTATTTCAAGCCAGTGACTGGCAGGCAACCGCCTCCAGTCTTGAATATGGCAGTCCCCACTGAATTCGGTGATGCATTGATAAGCGCTTCAACTCGCGGGTAGTACTGCTCAATATTTGAGTCGCCAACAAAAAGGGTTGTTTTCGCAATACTGGATTGTTGGAGGCCGTAATTGATGGATCCGAAGCTCGCTGGAGATAGTCGCCCAGGATAATCCCACTCGCCTGCCGCTTTGGTCACTTTTGAAAACTGCTCCAATCGCTCGGGGAAACCATTTTTGGAATAGGAGTAGTAACCCACAACTCCCAGCACAAAAGACAAAATTACCAGGGCTGTAACTTTCATCACCCCGCCACGTCCTGTCCTGATCGGCTTCTCGATATAGAGATAGGTCAACCAAGCGAGGACACCACTCACCATGACCAGGGCGAAGCGAGTAAATGCTGATACTTCTCCAGCAGAAACTATCTGGGCAAACGACAGCAAAGGCCAGTGCCACAGGTAAAGCGGATAACTGATAAGGCCAATGAAAACCATGAAACGATTGGAGAGGATCGCTCTATTTACCAGGGTGCTTGGGCCGCCGAAGATTACAAGGAACGCCCCCAGGACAGGGCCTACACCCCACCATCCAGGGAACGAGTACCCCCTTTCGATCACGTAGAGCGAAACCCCAATAAGTGCGAGCCCAGCAGCTGAGATGAGGCTGCAGAGAATTTCCTGTCTACGGCTGGGAGTCGGTGGCCTAGAGAAAAACAATCTGCAATATACAACTTTTGCAATTGCCTCTACGACGACACCTTTCTTATACAAATCAATGTAAGCAAGTACAGATCCGGCCAACAACTCCCAGAACCTGATTTGAGGTAGATAATACGCTATAGAGGGATTCACCCTAATCTCTTGAATATTTATTACAAACGAAGCCACCAAGCCGACAATTATAAGCGCAAGTAAATTCAGGCCAAGGCGCCAAGCACATACAAGCAATAGAGGGAATAGCAAGTAGAACTGCTCTTCGATTGCAAGTGACCACATATGGTTCAGCGGCTTAAGATCAGATGCTACGTCAAAGTATCCTGACTCTCCGGCTAGAGCATAATTCTGTAGGTACACCACGCTAGCGGCCAAATGCTTACCTAATTGCCTAAATTCATCAGGCAACAGTAAAAACCACCCAGCCACTAACACAAAGAGCAACACCACGATTAAAGCTGGGAATATCCTTTTGACACGATGCGAATAAAAACTGCCGAAACTGAACCGATTCTCATCAAGGCCTTTGAATATTATTCCAGAGATAAGATATCCGGAAATGACGAAGAAAATATCGACCCCGACGAAACCGCCTTTGACAACGTTTGGGAAAGCATGAAAAAGAACGACTGACAAAATTGCCAGCGCGCGCATTCCATCAATATCTGGACGGTAGCTACTAACTTTATCAACTCTCAGCTTATTGATTTCTTTGTATTCCATCTTTGCTGCACGCCTTCACACTTATCATCCGTGACCAGCGCAACATTAAAGGATAATTTAGAAACCCATCAACGCTACTTGCGGATCAAATTGATAATATAATTAATAATAAACTGCCAAAAAGCGGGCCATATTAATCTGTGAGCCTTCTGCTTACAAGGTCGATACACTCTCGACGCGATCACGGTATGGGTGCGAGGCACACGTCCTCGACGTAGCCCTAAAGCACCCTCAGTGCCACGTGGTCTGAGACAATCCCGGCGCGGATATCGAAAACAGTCGACCCAGAAGCCGCAGAGAGCTCGACGGTTCCTGCATCGCACAAGCTAGTGGCGCCGGCGGAACTGGGGACGTCCCCACTACAGGCACGACAACTTCCCGCGATGCGCATCCGGCGAGCAGAATCGTCAGCAGCGCGGCGCAGCTTCTCATTTTGGGCGAGACCATCGGTCTTCTCCTTTTGATGTTTCTGGTCGAGGGCGGCGAGTGCCTGCTCCGCCGCCTGCTGCTTTTCCAGTGCTTTGCGCGCCTGCGCTGCACCAGCATTGGCAACAGCGGCCTCGTTGGTAGCGATGAGCTGTCCGTAGCTGTTGACAACCCTATCCATTTGAAGGTCACCATGGGTGCAGCGCTGCGGGAGGTGGTCGGCGAGTGCCTGCGATCGCCGCTGGTGTCGCCTTACCTGATCCACTACAAACCGAAAGCCCGGCGCCGGGAACAGATCGACGCGAAGGATCACTGGACGTCGGTGACACCGGACTACCTGACCAAGGAGTTCAGCAAGGCGAGGGACGCCGCGCACGCTTACAACCATGTGCCGGACGGTGAACGCCCCACGTTTCACGAGATCCGCGCTTTAGGGGCATGGCTGTACGAGCAGCAGAACTTCCCGCAGGAGTACATCCAGGCGCTGATGGGGCATACGGACGAGAAGATGACAAAGCACTATCAGGAGGGGCACGACGAAAAGAAGATCGAGTACTTAGAGGTGGGCGCCGAATTGGCGTTCTGAGGTGGGAGTTTTGCAAAATTTTTGCAAATCGCAGGCAACAAAAAAGGGCCCACCTTTCGGTGAGCCCTTCTAGACCGCCCAGCAGAGCGGATTTTGTTTGGTAGGCGCGATTGGACTCGAACCAACGACCCCCACCATGTCAAGGTGGTGCTCTAACCAACTGAGCTACGTGCCTGCTGTGAGGCGGCATTCTACGGAATTCCGGAGGGGTGTCAACACCTTTTTTCGAGCTAACCCTATGAATATGCAAAATATTTAATTTTGCGTCTGCGAAGAAGATTTTGTGGTGGCTGGCGGTCGATTTTTAACTCGGGTAGGATCGGGGCACTCGTAAAATATATTAAACAGAGGCTGCAGGATGGCGAACACCCCCTACCCAGAGTCCTATTACGCCGCATCGGCCAATTCGGTTCCGCCACGCTCGGCCTTGCAGGGTGATGTAGAGACTGATGTCTGTGTGATCGGTGCCGGTTACACCGGTCTGTCCTCTGCCCTGTTTCTGCTGGAGCACGGTTTCAAGGTCACGGTGCTGGAAGCCGCCAAGGTGGGTTTTGGCGCGTCGGGCCGCAACGGTGGCCAGATCGTTAACAGCTACAGCCGCGACATCGATGTGATCGAACGCACCGTTGGCCCCAAGCAGGCACAGTTGTTGGGGCAGATGGCGTTCGAGGGCGGGCGGATCATTCGTGAGCGGGTCGCCAAATACAACATCCAGTGTGACCTGAAGGACGGTGGTGTGTTCGCCGCGATCACCGCCAAGCAGATGGGCCATCTGGAATCGCAGAAGCGCCTGTGGGAGCGTTTCGGTCACACGCAGCTCGAGCTGCTGGATCAGAAACGCATTCGTGAAGTGGTGAACTGCGAGCAATACATCGGCGGCATGCTCGACATGAGTGGCGGGCACATTCATCCGCTGAACCTGGCGCTCGGCGAAGCGGCGGCGGTCGAGTCATTGGGCGGCACTATTTATGAGCAATCGCCGGCAGTGCGCATCGAGCGCGGCGCGAACCCGGTGGTGCATACGCCTCAGGGTAAGGTCCGGGCCAGGTTCATCATCGTCGCGGGCAATGCTTATCTCGGCAATCTGGTGCCGGAGCTTGCCGCCAAGTCGATGCCTTGCGGCACTCAGGTCATCACTACCGAACCGTTGAGTGATGAATTGGCGAAAAGCCTGCTGCCACAGGATTATTGCGTCGAAGACTGCAATTACCTGCTCGACTACTATCGCCTGAGCGGTGACAAGCGCCTGATTTTCGGCGGCGGCGTGGTGTACGGCGCGCGGGACCCGGCGAACATCGAGGCGATCATCCGGCCGAAGATGCTCAAGGCGTTCCCTCAGCTCAAAGATGTGAAGATCGACTACGCGTGGACCGGCAATTTCCTGCTGACCCTGTCGCGTCTTCCGCAGGTCGGGCGCCTGGGCGATAACATCTACTATTCCCAGGGTTGCAGCGGTCACGGTGTGACGTACACGCATCTGGCGGGCAAGGTGCTGGCTGAAGCGTTGCGCGGTCAGGCTGAGCGTTTTGATGCGTTTGCTGGCTTGCCGCACTATCCGTTCCCCGGTGGACAACTGCTGCGCACGCCGTTTGCGGCGCTGGGGGCTTGGTATTACGGGTTGCGGGACAAGTTCGGGTACTGACCGACACGGTAAAACCATTGTGGGAGCGAACCTGCTCGCGAAGGCGGCCAGACAGTCAACATGAATGTTGAATGTGCCGGCCTCTTCGCGAGCAGGCTTGCTCCCACATTGATTTGGGGTCAGAGCCGATCTCGTGGGATGCCGCTGCGGATCCGAATGATGTCGGCGAGTACGGCGAGGGCAATTTCCGCAGGGGTCTTGCTGCCCAGGTTCAGTCCGATCGGCGCATGAATCCGCGCCAACTCCGCATCTCCCAAACCACCAATCCTGCGCAACCGCTCGAAACGTTTCTGCGACGTCTGCATCGATCCCATCACGCCGATGTAAAAGGCCTCGGTGCGGACCGCTTCCATCATCGCCAAATCGTCGATGCGTGGATCGTGGGTCAGCGCAACCACCGCCGTGTCGCGGTGACAGCCACCGTCGGCGATGAACACCGAGGGCAACTGACGGCGGACCTCGACATTTTCCAGCACCACGCCTTCCAGCACTTCGTCGCGGGGATCGCACAGGATCACCTCGAAACCCAGGCCCACCGCCAACTCCGCACACGCTTGGGCGACGCTGGAGTATCCCGCGAGCAACAAGCGCTGAGCTGCACCGATCCGCAGTCGAACCCGGTCGATCTCGCGCTCGACGCGCACGCCCTGCTCGCGATCGGCGAACACGCTGCGCGCGCCGCTGGCAAGATCGACTTCGCGGATCAACCGACGCTGCCCCAACAACGCCGACTCCAGTTCCCGCAAATGCGCCTGAACCTCGCAATCAGGGTTCAGCCTCTCCACCAGTACATCGAGCACGCCGCCGCAGGGCAGGCTCACCCGGGAACGCGGATCATCGCCCTCGCCATAACGCACGACGCTGACGGCTTGATCAAATACGCCCTCGGCGACGCGCTCAAGGAAATCTTCCTCGACGCAGCCGCCGGACAGCGAGCCGATCCATTGTCCCTGAGCATTCACCGCCAGCAGCGATCCAGGCGCGCGGGGCGCTGAACCATAGGTGGCCAGCACGGTGCACAACCAGAAGCGCTGGCCGGCCGTCGACCAGTCCAGCGCCCGGCGCACCACTTGCAGATCGAGATGCTGCATGTCAGTGCGCCTTGTGCTCGAGCGGCGGTGCATCAGCCCGCAGCGCCTGCACATCCCCCACCGCCAGGTCTTCCGACTGACCTCCCCAGCCCTGACGCAGGTAGTTCAACAGATCGGTGAGTTGCTCGTGGCTGAGCTTCTCCGCGAAACCGGGCATCGGTTGCATGTGTTCGAACCCGGCAAACTTCTGCTCACCGATGCCATCGTCGATCACCCGCACCAGGTTGCGTGGATCTTCCAGACGCAGCGTGGTGTTGCCGCGCATGGCGACCGCGATGTGCGGCTTGCCTTCGCCGTTGACCGCGTGGCAACCGGCGCAAACATTGAGGTAATCCTGTCGACCGCGCTGGGCACTGGCGCTCAGTTTCTCGAACGGCACTTCGTTCAGCACTTTTGCC
The DNA here is from genome assembly GCF_949767185.1 of Pseudomonas sp. IT-P100. NCBI lineage: Bacteria > Pseudomonadati > Pseudomonadota > Gammaproteobacteria > Pseudomonadales > Pseudomonadaceae > Pseudomonas > Pseudomonas sp. IT-P100. The sequence continues at coordinate 586,286 of NZ_CATKQK010000011.1, read as the reverse complement.
GTCGGTGGCTGATCGCCGAGCAAGAAGGTCGCCATGGCCGCCAGGTCCGGTTCATTGAGGCCCTGGGTGCTGTTGTGGAACACCGGGAACATCTCGTTGAACATCGTGCCCTGGGCGCTCATGCCGTGCTTGAGGAACGAGCTCAGGTCCTGATGATTCCAGCCACGTGCAGCCAGATCGTCGGCCAGCAGGCTCGGCGCCAGATAGCCGTTGAGCAGGCCGCCGGTCATGCGTTTGTCTTGCTGCATCGCACCGGGCAAACCGCGCGGCGTGTGGCATTCGCCGCAGTGGCCAAGCACGTCGACCATGTATTGGCCGCGCTTGAAGGCTTCGCTTTTGCCCTCGGTCGACGACAGTTTCACGTCCTTGCCATAGAGCAGGTTCCAGCCCATCAAACCCAGGCGCACATTAAACGGGAAGCTCAGGCTGGTGACCGGCGCTGCGCGCTCAATCGGCTCGACCGTTTTCAGGTAAGCGTGAATCGCGTCGGAGTCTTCACGCGGCATCAAGTGATACGAGGTGTAGGGCATCGCCGGGTACAGGTTCGCGCCATCGCGACGCTTGCCTTCGGTGAGCGCGGCGAAGAATTCATCATCGCTGTAGAGGCCGATACCGTGCTCTTTGCTTGGCGTGATGTTGGTGCCGTAGATCGTGCCGAACGGCGAGACGATCGGCAGGCCACCCGCATACGGCGCGCCACCCGGTGCGGTGTGACACGCCATGCAGTCAGCGGCGCGAGCGAGATAGGCACCGCGGACAACCTGATCATCCGCCTGCGCCAGCAACACCGGCGCAGCCAGGCCAACCGCCAATGCGAGACGGGAAAATAGAGGCTTCATGCTTAACCCTCCTTGACCAGGCCGAGATCGGTCAGCACGTTGCGCGTCGCACTGTAGTAGCGCACGTAGCCGGTGCAGCGACAGACGTGGTGACCGAGGCTGTCCTCGATCACTTGTTCCAGCTGGCTTTTGACGATCGGCTGACGTTGCAGCTTCTCCACCAACACGGTCGCGGCATTCACGAAACCCGGCGCGCAGTAGCTGCACTGGAAGGCGAATTCATCGACGAAGCGCTGCTGGATCGGGTTCAGTTCGGTGACCTTGCCCTGTTCGTCACGGGTCGCGTGGCCTTCGATGGTCCGTACTTTCTTGCCTTCGAAGTAGTGCGCGCCCGTGATGCAGGTGCGCACTTCTTCGCTGGTGCCGTCGGGGTGGTCGACGATCACCACACAGGCGTGGCAAATGCCCTGGCCGCAGCCGAGGCGTGAGCCGGTGAGGTTTCTGTATTCGTGCAGGTAGTCGATCATCGGCAGGTCATCAGGGATGGCCACCGGGCCGACGGATTGACCGTTGAGGGTCAGTTGAAGCGGACGGTCAGCCATTGAGGGCCTCCTTGATGCGGGCAGAAGTGATGGGCAGGTCGCGGACCCGTTTGCCGATGGCATGGGCCACGGCGTTACCGATGGCACCGACCACCGGGATCATCACCACTTCGGCGATGCCCTTCGATGGATCACTCGGCGACAGCGGCGGCAGGATTTCCGCCGTCTGCTTCCAGACCGCAACGTGGCGCGCCATCGGTAAGCGGTAACGGTTGAAGTTCCAGTCACCCTCCCCCGGCCCGCCTTCGTACAGCGGCATTTCTTCCATCAACGCGTGGCCGATGCCCATGGCGATCCCGCCTTCGACCTGGCCCTTGACCAGCTCCTCCACCAGTACCCGACCACACTCGACCCACGAGTGATGGTTGAGCACCTGCACTTCGGCCGAACCCTTGTTCACTTTCAATTCCACCAGCGTCGCCACCGGGCTGTAGTAAGTCACCGCCGCGTTGTTCAACTGAATGTCCGGGTAATGCACGTTCTGGCGATCGAGCAGATGGAAACCGGCGCTGTTCATCTGCGCTTTTTTCACGTTCGGTGCGCCATCGCCGTACTTCACCGCCAGGCCGTCAAGCGGCAGACGCTCACGCACGCCGTCGATGCTGAACTCGGCCTCGGCCCAGCTCCAGCGGTTGAAACCGTGCACGGTTGCGCCGGTCACCAACCCTTTTTCGTGAGCGTGTTTCGCCAATTGCTCGAAGCTCAGTGGCTGCATGCCGTTGGCCGTGAGTTTGCCGTCGACCCAATGCGCGTCTTCACGACGAACCACATATGGATTGGCCTGGCCGCCGTAAGGGCCCTGCCCCCAGATCTGCAACGCTGCCGGCCACAAACCGTGGTTGAACAGCACGCGCGCTGCTTCACGGGTGGCGTGGCTGAAGTAGTACGCGGAGTTGGTCGCCGACGAGGCCGAAGCGAGTTTGCCGACCCAGCGCGGGTTGCGCAGAAAGTTGTCCTGCTCGGCCTGACTCATGATGTACGGGTTGCCGCCGGTGATCAGTTGCAACTCTTTCCATTCGGTCTCGCCGGTCTTCACTTCGTGCGCCGGGTTGCCGAGGAAATCGGCCACGACCAGTGCTTGCGAAGTGGACATGCCGGTACCGATTTCAATGCCGATGTGGCGCAGATGGATGCGGCCTTCAGCGGTGAATTCGACGCTGGCCATCGGTGCTTCGGAGCCGGTGCCGAAGTCTTTCTGGCAGATGGCAAAACCGACGCCATACCAGTTATCCGGGTCTGCGGATTCGCGCTGCCGTTTGATTGCGTCGCGGTTTTTCCAGACCTCGTGAACGGAGGCCTTGTCGAGAATTTCATGCAGACGCAAGGCACCCGCCGGCACCGCGCCCTGGGTGTTTTTCATGCCCGAGACCATGGCGTTTTTCTTGCGCAGGTCGATGGCGTCGATGCCGAGGCGACCGGCAATTTCATCCACCATCATTTCGGTGGAGGCCATGCTTTGCAGCGTGCCGTAGCCACGCATCGAGCCCGCTTCAACGGCACGCGAGTGATAAGCCGTGACCTGCAAATCGTTCTGCGGCATGTAGTAGATCGACTGCGCCGCCGTGGCGCCAACCGCCGCCACCGATGGGCTGTAGTTGATCCGCCCGCCACCATCGACGCTCATCTCGGCGCGGAAAATCTTGAAGCTGTGGTCGGTCTTGTCCACCGCCAGCTGGTAGCGAATGTCGAACGGGTGACGCTTGATGCCGCTCTGGAATTGCTCGTAGCGATCATTGGCCAGACGCACCGGCACACCGGCGCCGTACAACGCCGCAAGGGCCGCGTAGTAGACGAAAATGTTGTGGTCTTTGGAGCCATAGCCGACGGTGTAGCCCGGATGCATGTGCAGGTTGGCCAGGCCGAAACGCGACGGCGCGATCATCTTCGCGGTCTCGGTCGCGGTTTCCAGCGGGCACTGGGTGGCGACGACAAAATGCAGGGTCTTGGTCGCCGGGTCGTACCAGCCGTTGCCGTTGTCCGGCTCCATTGCGGCCGGTTCGATCGACGGGGTTTTGTAGCGCTCGTCGAACACCAGCCAGTTGTCTGGCGGCGTATCGATCTGCTGCTTCATGCGCTCGGCGTAAAACAGACCGCGCTCGGTCAGGTTGCCGTGCAGGTCCGGCTGGGAATTCCATACCGGGCGACGGTTTTTCAGCATCGGAAACAGGATCGAATCCTTGAGACTGGCGAATTCGTCTTCGTCCGCCGAAGTGGCGCCGCCGACGCGTACGTAGCGGAAACTGCCGTAGGGATCGCCTTCGTAGAACGGCACCTGGGCACCGTAACGAATCGCTTTGTCATTGAATTTGAGTTGCGCCTTGGCCTGACGGAAGCGCTCGAAGTCGTTCCAGATCAGGATCGCCACCGGGTGGCCGATGAACATCGGCACCTTGCCTTCGGGCAGCAGCGGATCGGGTGCGTGCTCTTCCGGGAAAGCGATGCCGTCCTTGTCCAGGTCCGCGGCGGTGACGATGCGATCGGGCTGCAAGTCGGCACCAAGCCACGACAGGTCGTAGCCCGCATAGATGCGGTCGGCCTTGATGGTTTTCAGCAACATGGCGTGGCCCTGCTGCTGCGGCCAGCCCGGCATGTCCTTGGCGCGGATGTCGCGGGCAAAGACTTTGCTGCCGCAGACCTTGGACAAGGCATCGTTACGCGAGCGCGCCTTGCCGTTGTTGCCGAGCCATTGCTCGGACGGCACGGTCACGCTGTTTTCCATCAAGGCTGCCAGCGCCGGACTGCCGAGCGGTGTCAGCGTCACGCTCACACCCGCCACCAGCCCGCCCTGAAGGAACGAGCGCCGGGATATTTCACGGTTGGACATGGATCATCCTCTGGGCGGTTATGGGCCCGCCCTTCTGGTTATGTTCTGGAAATCTCGAGTCTTGCAGAAGCCCTTTTTGACGTTGCAAAGGGCTGTGTTGACAGTGCAAAGCTGACCGAAAGGTTAACTTTATAGATTTATGCGCCTATAGAAAACAACTGGTTACAAAAATCTGACCGAGGAATCAAAAAACCGCTGCTTTGCGGCGAAGCAAATCGATGAACAAACCCAACTCCCGACTGATGTGTTCACCCTTGCGCAACAGCAATCCGAACGGCGCCAATTGCACGTCCAGCTCTACCGGCAGCGCCACCACCAGACCCATTTTCAGGTAGTCGCGCAATGCGGTTTCCGACAACACCATGATGGCGTCGGTCAGCTGGATCAGCTGCTGCATGGAATACACCGAGCTGCATTCGATGATGTCGGCAGGTGTCGGCAAGGCCAGGCGCTGCAAGGCCTGGTCAAGCCCAATGCGCGCCGGACTGGTTTCCGGTTGCAGGATCCACGGCCAGCCGCTGACCAGTTCCGACAGCTCGAGTTTTTTGCGCCTGGCCAGTGGATGACCGGCATGCACCACCACCAGCAATCGTTCGTTGCCCAGTTGCTCGAACGCGTAGTGCTCGCTGTCAGTGGCCGCATTGCGTCGAGCGATGGCGAGGTCGATGCGACCCTGCTCCAGCAGTTGAATCACCTGGTCGCTGGTGTCGCCCATGATGCGGATTCGCAGTTGCGGATTCAGCGACTTGATCTCGGCAATCGAATCCATCACCAGGTCCGGTGCCGCGCCCATGATGGTGCCGATGGAGAGGTAGCCGTAGCCGCCCTGCTGCCGTGCGATCAGGTCTTCGGCGCAGCGATCGAGGCCGCTGATGGCTGACTCCGCGAAGCGGATCAACTCGGCGCCCAGTGCCGTCGGCCGCATCCCGCGCGGCAGGCGCTCGAACAGGTCGCAACCGAACATGTCTTCAATCTCATGCAGCATGCGGGTGGCGGCCGGTTGCGACATGTTCAGGTTTTGCGAGGCGCGGTGCAGGTTCAGACTGCTACTCAGCGCCACCAGCATGTGCAGATGCTTGTAGCGCAGACGGTTGAGCAGGCTGCGGGAAACGGTGGGTGTCGTCATGGCGGGCCTTTTATCGATACCCTGAGGGTATCAGTTGTTAGCTAGATTCGATTTGTAACGCATCGATCCGCAGCCGTACAGTCTTTCCCATAAGAACAAATGCCCTACCAAAGGAAAACTGCGATGAAGACTCTACCTGCGCCTCTGCTCGCCAAAATTTCCTGGCGGCTGCTCCCGTTTCTCCTGCTGATGTACATCATGGCTTTTCTCGACCGCGCCAACGTCGGGTTCGCCAAGCAAGCCTTTCAAGCCGACACCAACATCAGTGACGCCGCGTTCGCCTTCGGCGCCGGGGTGTTCTTCGTCGGGTACGCGCTGCTCGAAGTGCCGAGCAACCTGATCCTGCACCGCGTCGGCGCCCGTCTGTGGATGTGCCGGATCATGGTCACCTGGGGCCTGGTCTCCGCCGCGATGGTCTTCGCCCACACCGAAACCAGCTTCTACGTTCTGCGCTTCTTGCTGGGCGTGGCCGAAGCCGGTTTCTTCCCCGGCGTCATCCTTTACCTCACCTACTGGTTCCCCAGCGCCGCGCGCGGCAAAGCCATGGGCTTCTTCTACTTCGGTGCACCCCTGGCGTTCATCTTCGGCAGCCCGTTGTCCGGCCTGTTACTGGAGATGGACGGGTTTGCCGGTGTCCACGGCTGGCAATGGCTGTTCGCAGTTGAAGGCCTGATGGCCACGGCGGTAGGTGTCTGGGCCTATTGGTACCTGGACAATCGCCCGGCCGATGCAAAGTGGCTGACCGTTGAAGAACGCCAGCAAGTGCAAGGCATCCTCGATCAAGAAGACAGCCACAAACAGAACCACGGCCGCAGCCTGCTCAACGTCCTGTGCCAGCCGTCGGTGCTGTACCTGTGCCTGATTTATCTGCTGATTCAGGCCAGTGTCTACGGCGTGGTGTTCTATCTGCCCACCCAGGTCGGCGGACTGCTGGGCACCAAGGTCGGACTGATGGTCGGACTGGTCACGGCGATTCCGTGGATCTGCGCGATAGTCGCGGCGTACCTGATCCCCGGCTACAGCGACCGCACCGGCGAACGTCGACGCACCGCTTGCCTGACTTTGCTGATGTCGGCAGCCGGGATCGCCTGCTCGGTGACCTTCGCCAGCCCGTTCCTCGGCATCGTCGCCCTGTGCTTCGCCGCTTCCGGGTTCATCGCCGTGCAACCGGTGTTCTGGACCTTCCCTTCCAGTTACCTCGCCGGCAGCGCTGCGGCGGCCGGGATCGCCCTGATCAACTCGTTCGGCGCCCTCGGCGGCTTCATCGCCCCGGTGCTGAAGAACTGGGCCGAAGGCGCCTTCCATTCACCGGCCGCCGGTCTGTACGTGTTGGCCGGCACCACTGTCATTGCCGCGTTGCTGGTCCTGGGCATCCGTTCACCCGTGCAGAAGCCTTCCAGCAAACCGGCCACCGTTTAAACCTGAGGAGTCACACCATGGGCATTCCAACCATCAAACACGTCCGCGCCTTCACATTGAGAGGCGGCGGCGCGGACTATCACGATCAGGCGGACGGCCACTGGATCGACGATCACATTGCCACGCCGATGAGCAAGTACCCCGAATACCGCCAGAGCCGCCGCACATTCGGCATCAACGTGCTTGGCACGCTGGTGGTGGAGATCGAGGCCAGCGACGGCACCGTCGGTTTCGCGGTGACCACGGGCGGCGAGCCCGCTGCCTACATCGTCGAAAAACATCTGGCACGTTTTCTCGAAGGTGCACGGGTCACCGACATCGAAAAAATCTGGGACCAGATGTACCAGTCGACCCTGTATTACGGGCGCAAAGGCATCGTCATCAATACGATTTCCGGCGTCGACCTGGCGTTGTGGGACTTGCTCGGCAAGATCCGCCAGGAGCCGGTGCATCAGTTGCTCGGTGGCGCGGTCCGCGACGAATTGCAGTTCTACGCCACCGGCGCCCGTCCGGACCTGGCGCAGAAAATGGGGTTCATCGGCGGCAAGATGCCGTTGCACCACGGCCCGGCCGAGGGCGAGGAAGGCCTGCGCAAGAACCTCGAAGAACTGGCGACCATGCGCGAACGGGTCGGCCCGGACTTCTGGCTGATGCTCGATTGCTGGATGAGCCTGGACCTCAACTACGCCACCAAACTCGCAGTCGGCGCCCACGACTATGGCTTGAAGTGGATCGAAGAAGCCCTGCCGCCGGACGACTATTGGGGTTACGCCGCCCTGCGCAACAACGTGCCCAAGGGCATGCTGGTGACCACCGGTGAACATGAAGCGACCCGCTGGGGTTTCCGCATGCTGCTGGAGATGGGCTGCTGCGACATCATCCAGCCGGATGTCGGCTGGTGTGGCGGGATCACTGAACTGGTGAAAATTTCCGCCCTGGCCGACGCCCACAACGCGCTGGTCATTCCTCACGGCTCGTCGGTTTACAGCTATCACTTCGTCGCCACTCGGCATAACAGTCCGTTCGCCGAGTTCCTGATGATGGCGCCCAAGGCTGACGAAGTGGTACCGATGTTCCACCCGCAATTGCTCGGCGAACCGGTGCCGGTAAACGGCCGCATGCGCCTGTCCGCACTCGACCAGCCCGGCTTTGGCGTAACGCTCAACCCGGAATGCCAACTGCATCGGCCGTACAACCGCTGAGTAAGGACCCCGTCATGAACATGCCTCACAACGCTTTCAAGGCCGCCCTGAAAAACCCGGCAACCCAATATGGAATCTGGGCCGGTTTCGCCACGGGCTACGCCGCCGAGATCGTCGCCACCACCGGTTACGACTGGATGCTGATCGACGGCGAACACGCGCCGAACACCGTGCCCGGCGTGCTGGCGCAACTGCAGGCGGTGGCGCCCTACGCCACCGCGCCGGTGGTGCGTGCGGTGACGGGCGACGCCAACCTGATCAAGCAACTGCTGGATATCGGCGCGCAGACGCTGATGATTCCGATGGTCGAAACCGCTGAGCAGGCAGCGGCACTGGTCCGCGCCATGCGTTATCCGCCGCACGGTATTCGCGGCGTCGGCGGCGGTTTGACCCGCGCTACACGCTGGGATGGCGTACCGGATTACCTGAACACCGCGCATGAGCAGCTGTGCCTGATCGTTCAGGTGGAATCGCGCACGGGTGTTGAAAACGTCGAAGCGATTGCCGCCGTCGAAGGCGTCGATGCGGTGTTTATCGGCCCGGCGGATCTGTCCATCGGGCTTGGTCACGCCGGCAATCCCGGTCACCCGGAAGTCCAGGAACGGATTCAACACGCGGTGAACGCCACGCTGGCGGCCGGCAAGGCCTGCGGCATTCTTGCGCCGAACGAAGAGGACGCGCGCCGCTATCAGAGCTGGGGTTGTCAGTTCATTGCGGTGGCCATCGATATCAGCCTGCTGCGTCAGAGCGCCATGGCCACCCTGGCGCGTTATCGCACACCGGCCACCACTCAAGCGCCATCGCGTACCTACTGATCAAGGAGTCGTCTCCATGCCTGTCTACGAAAACTTCATCAACGGCCGGTTTGTGGCCAGCGCTGCTCATCTCGACGTGATCAACCCGGCCACCGGCGCGGTGCTGTCGAAAGTCCCGGCCTCGACTGCCGAAGACGTAGACCGCGCCCTCGCCGCCGCCCGCGCCGCGCAAAAAGACTGGTCGCGCAAACCGGCGATTGAGCGCGCCGGGCATCTGCGTCGCATCGCCGCCAAGCTGCGGGAAAACGTCGCGCACCTGGCGCGCACCATCACGCTGGAACAGGGCAAAATCAGCGCCCTGGCGGAAGTCGAAGTCAACTTCACCGCCGATTACCTCGACTACATGGCCGAATGGGCAAGACGCATCGAAGGCGAAATCATCACCAGCGACCGCCAGAACGAAAACATCTTTCTGTTCCGTAAGCCGCTAGGCGTAGTCGCCGGGATTCTGCCGTGGAATTTTCCGTTCTTCCTGATCGCCCGCAAAATGGCGCCGGCACTGCTGACCGGCAACACCATCGTGATCAAGCCCAGCGAAGAAACCCCGAACAACTGCTTCGAATTCTCCCGACTGGTGGCGGAAACCGACCTGCCGCCCGGCGTGTTCAATGTGGTCTGCGGCGACGGTCGAGTCGGCGCGGCGCTCAGCGCGCACAAGGGCGTGGACATGATCAGCTTCACCGGCAGCGTGGATACCGGCTCGCGAATCATGGCCGCCGCCGCGCCGAACATCACCAAACTCAATCTGGAACTGGGCGGCAAGGCGCCGGCGATTGTGTTGGCGGATGCCGATCTGGATCTGGCGGTGAAGGCCATCCGCGATTCGCGGATTATCAACAGCGGTCAGGTGTGCAACTGCGCCGAGCGGGTGTATGTCGAGCGCAAGGTCGCGGACCAGTTTATCGAGCGTATCGCGGCAGCCATGAGCGCTACCCGCTTCGGCGACCCGATCGCCCAGCCGGATGTGGAAATGGGGCCGCTGATCAACCGTCAGGGCCTGGACAGCGTCAACCGTAAAGTCCGCACGGCGTTGAGCCAGGGTGCGAGTTTGATCAGCGGTGGGCAGATTGCCGATCTGCCGAACGGTTTCCACTTCCAGCCCACCGTGCTCGCCGGTTGCAACGCTACGATGGACATCATGCGCGAAGAGATTTTCGGCCCGGTGCTGCCGATTCAGATCATCGATGACCTCGACGAAGCCATCGCCCTGGCCAACGACTGCGAATACGGCCTGACGTCGTCGATCTACACCCGCGACCTGAGCAAAACCATGCACGCGATGCGCGAGCTGGATTTTGGCGAAACCTACGTGAATCGGGAGAATTTCGAAGCCATGCAGGGCTTCCATGCCGGGGTGCGTAAATCCGGGATTGGCGGTGCGGATGGCAAGCACGGGTTGTATGAGTACACCCATACGCATGCGGTGTATTTGCAAGGCTGAAACTGGCAATGAACCTGTGGCGAGGGAGCTCGCTCCCGTCCGGGTGCGAAGCACCCACAGAGGGGACGGCTACGCAGTCCAGCGGGAGCAAGCTCCCTCGCCACAATTTGCTGACTGCTTAAAAGTCCACAGTCGCCGAAAGGAGGTAGGTTCGCGGCGTCGACAGCGTCAATCCAGGCTCACTGTCATCCGAAGCCCCGGCCGAACTCCAGTAGCGCTTGTCCGCCACGTTCTCGACATTGGCCCGCAGGGTGATGTTCTTGTCCTCGACCTTGAACGCATAACGTGCGCCCACGTCGAAACGCTCCCACGAATCGATTTCCTTGTTGTTGGACTGGTCCAGGAACTGCGAGCTGGAATAGATGCCGCGGCTGGTCAGGGTCAAGCCCTGTACGGTCGGCACGTCCCACTCGGCGCCGAGGTTGACGTTGTATTTGGGCGTTGCCGGCGCGCGGTTGCCGTCGAAGGTGCCATTGGTGGTATTGGTCAACTCACTGTCGATGTACATGACACCACCGAGCAAGCGGAAACCTTTGAGCGGCTCACCGAAAACACTCAGCTCCACACCGTCGTTCTGACGTTTGCCATTCGGGCCAAAGACGCGCGTCGTGGCGTTGGTTTCATAGGCCGGCTGCTTGATCCGGAACACCGCAGCGGTCACCGCGAACTGACCCGCATCATACTTGGCGCCGACCTCGACCTGGCGACTGACGAACGGCGGGAAGATCTCGTCCTCGTTGATCGAGGTCGACGGGGCGATCTTGCCCTGGCTCAGGCCTTCCATGTAGTTGGCATACAGCGACAGCTTATCGGTCGCCTTGAACAGGATACCGCCCGACGGCGAGACCTTTTCCTCATCGTAGGCGGTGTCACCTTTGACATCAGCCGTCCAGTCGTCGACCTTCACACGCTGCCATCGAGCGCCGAGGGTCAGCAGCAGCCGGTCATCGAAGAAACCCAGGGTGTCGGACAACGCCACACCGGTAGAGCGATTCTCGGTGTAGACCTTCGAATCGAGTCGAGTGGGCGTGACCGGCGTGCGCGTTTCCACGGGGTTGTAGAGGTTGCTGTTGGCATTGGCATACCGGGCGCCGCCATTTTCGAAGTCCATGTAGAAATAGCTGGCCGCCAGGTTGACCTCATGGCTCACCGGGCCGGTGTGGAACCAGTTGCGCACCCCGGCGGTAGCCGTGCGGACACTTTCGTCTCGGGTGAAGTCACGGGGCTGAACGGTGAAGTCGCCCTTGTTGTTGGTGACTGAAACGGCGTGACGGAGGAAGTCATGATTGCTTTCACGCGCGCCTACGCCGCCGTACAACATGACGTTATCGCTGACATCGAATTCGCCGTTCACCGTGCCGAACGTATCGTTGGTACTCGCCTTGCTCCAGGGTTGCGCATAGTTGTGACGTACGTCGCTGGCGTGCGGAACCTGTGCGTTGGCGCCGACTTGCACGCGCTCTTGCGGTGCGTCGGTATCACGCTCGGTGCGCCCCAGGTCGGTCGAGAGTCGCAGGCGTTCACCGCGAAAATCCAGGCCCAGTACGGCCATCTCGCGGTCGACATTCTGGTGATCCCATTCGGTGTCGCCGGACTGCTTCACGCCGTTGAAACGAATCCCGAACTTGTTGTCTTCACCAAAGCGCCTGCCAATATCCACGGCACCGCCGGTCTGGCTGTCGGACGCGTAGTTGCCGGTGAACGAAGTGATCGGCTTGTCCGTCGCGCGCTTGGGCACCACGTTGATCCCGCCACCCACGGCGCCTCGCGGCGAGATGCCGTTGATGAGCTGGCTCGGGCCTTTGAGAATGTCGACGCGGTCGGCCATTTCCATGTCGATCGTGTAGGTCGGCAGAACGCCGTAGAGACCGTTATAGGCGACATCACTGTTGAACAGGCTGAACCCGCGAATGGTGAACTGCTCATAGCGCCCACCGGCCGGGTTGGTGGCGCGAACCGAAGGATCGCTGGCGATCAGTTCGCCCAAGGTACGCGCCTGCACATTCTTGACCACCTCACTGGTGTAAGTGGTCATGCTGAACGGCGTTTCCATGAAGTCTTTCGAGCCCAGCAAGCCCTGGGAACCGCGGCGCGCGACCTGGCCACCGGCATACACCTCGCCGTCCGCCCCGCCTGTGGCGCCAAGAATCGAGGTGGGGGCCAGCTGCAGGCTGCTGCCTTCTGGGGCCGGGGTCAGGATGTAAGCCTGTTCGCCCACCGGCTGCAGTTGCAGACCGGAACCTTGCAACAATCGCGCAAAGCCCTCCTCCACGGCATATTCGCCGGAAAGACCGGTGCTGTTGCGACCGCTCACCAACGCAGGGTCTACCGAGAGATTGACGCCAGCCAACCCGGCGAAACGGGTCAGCGCATCGCTCAGGCTGCCGGCAGGTACCTGATAACTGCGCCGGGCACTGTCGTCGGCCCAACTGGAGGTGATGAACAACGGACTGGCACTCAGGCCCAACAACAGGCTCAGGTGCAACAACGGACGCAGGCGCAAAGAAGCCGGGCGTGGATGGCAGGTTGCGGACATTGAAATGGCTCTCTTGATTCGTTCACATGCCTTGAATGACAAGCGAGTCGAAAAAAGGGGACAGGCTTCACACACTATTTTTGCGCGGCAGCAACGTGACCCAGTAGCGGGTTCGGGAATGCACCTCTAGCGGCAGGCTGGCCGCAAGCAGCGCGAGGACGCGATCAGTGTCGTCCAGCCGGAAACTGCCGGTGACGCGCAGTGTTTCCAGCTCCGGCTCCCAGCGCAGAACGCCCGGACGGTAAGTGCCGAGTTCGCGGAGGAAATCCCCCAGCGGCTGGTTCCTGGCCATCAGCACACCTTCGCGCCAACCGGGAGCCAGCGCATCGAATGGCGTGATCGCTCCGACACCCACCGCTTGCAGGGTGACCTGCTGGCCGCCGCGCACTGCCAGCGCCGGCCCTTGCAAGGGCTGCAACTGCACAGACCCGTTGAACACCGACACTCGACAGCCTTGCGCGTGCTGGCGAACGCAGACTTCGCTTTGACTGACGATGACATTGCCGAACTTCGTCTGGATCGTCAGCGGCGCAGTCCCCGGCACCTTCAGCGACAGTTCGCCCTCGATCAGTTTCACACGGCGGCTCTGCAAATCCACATCGACGACACTGGCGGTGTTGAGTTGCAAGGAGCTGCCATCGGCGAGCTGCACTTTTTTACGCTCGCCAGTGGCCGTGTGCAGATCGGCACGCCAGACATCCAGAGGCAATTGTCGGCTGATCAGCCAGGCCGTCGGCACCAACGCCACGGCGCCCAATGCGCGCTTGAGCACCACGCGCCGCCCCGGATCAGGACGATCCAGACTGCTCAGCGCCAGCCCTGAAGGCAGGTCGGCGAAACGCTGACGCAAGGCATGCGCCTTCTGCCAGGCGTGCTCGTGAGTGGCGCAGGTCTCACGCCAACGTTGCAAATTCGCCCGGTCCTGCTCATTGGCGCCGCCCGATTCCAACAACGCAAGCCACTGCGCCGCAGCACGGACAGCCTGACGGGCATCGGACGCTTGACTGTTCACAGGTCCACCAACAGGCAATGCTCGTAGGCTTGCGCCATGTAGCGTTTGATCGTGCGCTCGGACACCTCCAGGCGCTCGGCGATTTGCTGGTAGTTCAAACCTTCGAGCTGACTCCAGAGAAACGCCCGTCGCACTGCCCTCGGCAGTCCGTCGAGCAGTTCATCCAGCGCTTGCAGGGTTTCCAGCAGCAACCAGCGCTGCTCGGGTGATGGCGCACACTCTTCGGGCATCGACGCCAACGCGGCCAGATAGGCCTGCTCCAGACTGCGACGCTGGTAGAAATTGCTCAGTAGGCGTTTGCCCACCGTCAGCAGATAGGCACGGGGTTCTTGCAGGTCGGCGATCCGCTGGGAGCTGGCCAGCAAACGCAGGAACGTATCCTGGCTCAGGTCCGCCGCATCACAGCCGTTGCCCATGCGTCTTCTCAACCAGCTTTCAAGCCAGCCCCGGTGATCGCGGTACAGGTCGTGAAGGGTTTGCTCCTTCGGCATCACTGCATCACTCATCTCAAGAAGCCCTGTGCCAAGGAGTTATCGTAAATGAGAGTGATTCTAATTAATATCGAAGCCGGGAACCAAGTCCTTTATGCACCGCACGGGCAGAAAGTTGGCTCTGGAAAGGCTGGAGTGGCATAAAAAGCCAAATTTCAGACACAAAAAACCCCGGTCTTTCGACCAGGGTCTTTGCTATCGACTCGAAGTAAACCAAAGGCTTTCTTCGTAGCTCCAAGGCGTTCAGTGGGCCTTGAGGCAGATATGGCGCAGCGGACGGGACTCGAACCCGCGACCCCCGGCGTGACAGGCCGGTATTCTAACCGACTGAACTACCGCTGCGTATCGCTTTGGACTTGCGTCCTAACTCGTCTGATCGAAAGCTTCGAGCCTTTCAATCTCGAGTCAGGCAAACCTGACCCGGAAAATATGGCGCAGCGGACGGGACTCGAACCCGCGACCCCCGGCGTGACAGGCCGGTATTCTAACCGACTGAACTACCGCTGCGCGTCGGTGGAGGCTTTTCAGCTTCCATCTTGCTTTCGCAAGACTCTCAAGAAGTGGTGGGTGATGACGGGATCGAACCGCCGACATTCTGCTTGTAAGGCAGACGCTCTCCCAGCTGAGCTAATCACCCTTTGCTTCTCTGAGGCCGCGAAATTTACGCACCTAACGAAGCTAAGTCAATAGCCCGCTTGAAGTTTTTCTGAAAAAGACAAAATCGTGTCATTCGCGCCAACGCCGCTGCCCTGTCACTCGCTGTAAATCATCTTCTTGGTCATGCCGCCATCGACCACAAATTCCTGGCCCGTGACGAAACCCGCATTCTTCGACAGCAGCCAGGCAACCATCGCCGCCACGTCCTCGACCGTCCCTACCCTGCCCGCCGGATGCTGCGCGTGGTCAGCTTCGGTGAGGGGTTCGGCACGCCGCACCGCAGGGTCCCGCGCATCGATCCAGCCAGGACTGACGGCATTGACGCGAATTTCCGGACCCAGGCTGATCGCCAACGCATGAGTCAGGGCCAACAGCCCGCCCTTGCTCGCCGCGTAAGCCTCTGTGTCGGGTTCCGACTGCCCGGCACGGGTCGAGGCCAGGTTGACGATCGCACCGCTGTGAGCGCGCAGGTACGGCGCACAGTGCTTGGCCAACAGCATCGGCCCGCTGAGATTCACCGCCAGTACCCGATTCCAGTAAGCCAGATCGAGGCTTTCCAGGGTGATGTTGTGCGGATCGGCCACTGCCGCATTGCACACCAGCGCATCCAGACGCCCGAACTGCCCCAGCACCTCGGCAACACCCAGCGCGACCTGCCCCTCGTTCGAGACGTCCATGGCGATGAACCAGGCGTTATCACCCAGAACCTTCGCCACTTTCGAACCACGCACCCGGTCCAGGTCCGTCAACACCACCTGCCAGCCTTCGCTGATCAGCCAGGCCGCAATCCCCAGACCAATGCCTCGTGCGGCACCGGTTACCAGTGCAACGCGGCCATTGGAACCGGTCGTCGGGATGGACAACTCGATCACAAGGCAGCCAACCCGCGCGCCAGATCGGCCTGCAGGTCGGCCACGTCTTCCAGACCGACCGCAATTCGGATCAGGCTGTCACGAATGCCCGCCGCTTCACGCTCCTGCGGCGCCAGACGGCCGTGGGAGGTGGTGCTCGGGTGGGTGATGGTGGTCTTGCTGTCACCGAGGTTGGCGGTGATCGAAATCAACCGGGTCGCATCGATAAAGCGCCAGGCGCCCTCTTTGCCACCTTTGACCTCGAAACTCACCACGGCACCGAAACCTTTCTGCTGACGCTGAGCCAACGCGTGCTGCGGGTGGCTTTTCAGGCCAGCGTAATGGACTTTCTCGACACCGTCCTGCTGCTCCAGCCATTCGGCCAGTTGCTGGGCATTGGCGCAGTGCGCCTTCATGCGCAGGCTCAGCGTTTCCAGGCCCTTGAGGAAAATCCAGGCATTGAACGGGCTCAAGGTTGGCCCGGCAGTGCGCAGAAAACCGACGACCTCTTTCATCTGCTCGCTACGACCGGCCACGACGCCGCCCATGCAACGACCCTGGCCGTCGATGAACTTGGTCGCCGAGTGCACGACGATGTCCGCGCCCATCTTCAGAGGCTGCTGCAACGCAGGCGTGCAGAAGCAGTTGTCCACTACCAGCATCGCGCCTTTGGCGTGAGCGATTTTCGACAACTCGGCGATATCCACCAGCTCCGCCAGCGGGTTGGACGGCGATTCGACGAACAGTAATTTGGTATTGGCCTTGATTGCCGCATCCCAGCCGGACAGGTCCGCCAGAGGCACGTAATCGACTTCGATGCCGAAGCGCTTGAAGTACTTCTCGAACAGGCTGATGGTCGAACCGAACACGCTGCGCGACACCAGCACATGATCGCCAGCACTGCACAGGCTCATCACCACCGCCATGATCGCGGCCATGCCGGTGGCGGTCGCCACGGCCTGCTCAGCGCTTTCCAGCGCGGCAATGCGCTCTTCGAACGCGCGAACGGTCGGGTTGGTGTAACGCGAGTAAACGTTGCCCGGCACTTCCCCGGCGAAGCGCGCGGCCGCGTCGGCGGCGGTACGGAAGACGTAGCTGGAAGTGAAGAACATCGGATCACCGTGTTCGCCTTCCGGCGTGCGGTGCTGACCGGCGCGTACGGCCAGGGTATCGAACGCTACGCCTTCGAGGTCGCTGTCCAGCCGACCGGCATCCCAATCCTGACTCATGCTGTCACTCCTTGCCTTGCTCTTCTAGTAGATACAAAACCGGCCCCTCAGGGCCGGTAGTTACTCAGTTGTTGTACAGATCGATGATCGCGCTGACTGCCTGCGTCTTGACCTTGGAGGCATCGTTACGTGCCTGCTCGATCTTGTTCAGGTAAGCCTCGTCGACGTCGCCGGTCACGTACTGGCCGTCGAACACCGCACAATCGAACTTCTCGATCTTGATCTTGCCGCCACCCACCGCTTCGATCAAGTCAGGCAAATCCTGATAGATCAGCCAGTCTGCGCCGATCAGATCCGCAACGTCCTGAGTCGAACGGTTATGCGCGATCAGCTCGTGAGCGCTCGGCATGTCGATGCCGTAGACGTTCGGGTAGCGAACGGCCGGCGCCGCGGAGCAGAAGTAGACGTTCTTGGCGCCGGCTTCGCGGGCCATCTGGATGATCTGCTTGCAAGTCGTGCCGCGAACGATCGAGTCGTCCACCAGCATCACGTTCTTGCCGCGGAACTCCAGCTCGATGGCGTTGAGCTTCTGGCGTACCGACTTTTTCCGTGCGGCCTGGCCCGGCATGATGAAAGTACGGCCGATGTAGCGGTTCTTCACGAAGCCTTCGCGGAACTTGACGCCCAGGTGGTTCGCCAGCTCCAGCGCTGCGGTGCGGCTGGTGTCCGGAATCGGGATGACCACGTCGATGTCGTGATCCGGACGCTCGCGCAGGATCTTCTCGGCGAGCTTCTCACCCATGCGCAGACGGGCTTTATAGACCGACACGCCGTCAATGATCGAGTCCGGGCGCGCCAGGTAGACGTGCTCGAAGATGCACGGGGTCAGAGACGGGTTGGTCGCGCACTGACGGGTGTGCAGCTTGCCGTCTTCAGTGATGTAGACCGCTTCGCCTGGTGCCAGGTCGCGAATCAGGGTGAAACCGAGCACGTCCAGGGACACGCTTTCGGAGGCGATCATGTACTCGACGCCTTCGTCGGTGTGACGCTGGCCGAAGACGATCGGGCGGATGCCGTGCGGGTCGCGGAAACCGACGATGCCGTAGCCGGTCACCATCGCCACGACGGCGTAACCACCGACGCAGCGGTTGTGCACGTCAGTGACTGCAGCGAACACGTCTTCTTCGGTCGGCTGCAGCTTGCCGCGCTGGGCCAGTTCGTGCGCGAACACGTTCAGCAGCACTTCCGAATCGGAGTTGGTGTTGACGTGGCGAAGGTCAGATTCGTAAATCTCCTTGGCCAGCTGTTCAACGTTGGTCAGGTTACCGTTGTGCGCCAGGGTGATGCCGTAAGGCGAGTTGACGTAAAACGGTTGAGCTTCGGCCGAGGTCGAGCTGCCCGCGGTCGGATAGCGCACATGGCCAATGCCCATGTGGCCGACCAGACGCTGCATGTGACGCTGATGGAACACGTCACGCACCAGGCCATTGTCCTTGCGCAGGAATAACCGGCCGTCATGGCTGGTCACGATACCGGCAGCGTCCTGGCCGCGGTGCTGGAGGACGGTTAGCGCGTCATACAGCGCCTGATTGACGTTCGACTTACCGACGATACCGACGATGCCACACATGCGACGCAACCCCTACTTAATGGATCTGAACTGAACACAACTCACTGAGGCGTTTTGGCCGTCGGCAAGAGGTGCTCCTTGAACGGTATTTCAGCGGGTACGCTGATACCGCTGGCAAGCCACTGACTGCTCCACCCGAGGATCAGGTTTTTGGACCAGTCTGCGACCAATAGAAATTTTGGCACGAGCTGCGACTGTTGCCACCACCCGTCCTGCTGTACCGGCCCCAGGCTCAACAGCCCGACCGCCACGACCACCAGCAACACGCCACGCGCAGCGCCGAAGGCCATGCCGAGGAATCGATCGGTCCCGGACAACCCGGTAACGCGAACCAACTCGCCGATAAGATAATTGATCATTGCGCCTACGATCAGCGTGGCGACAAACATTATTGCGCAGCCCGCGATCACGCGAGCCGATGGCGTTTCGATGTATCCGGCGAGGTACTCGGACAATGCACCACCGAACATCCAGGCAACGACTCCTGCGATGATCCAGGTCACCAGCGATAATGCTTCCTTGACGAAGCCGCGGCTCAGACTGATCAATGCGGAGATGGCGATGATTGCAACGATCGCCCAGTCAACCCAGGTAAATGGCACAGTGCAGCCTACAGACGGATAAGGCGGCGCATTTTAGCAGAGCCCATGCTTATCGGTAAGCTGCGATTGTCAGTGCATTTCAAATCGGGGCGATAGTTTTTAACCGCGCTCAGGCTGGAAGCGCACCACAAAACCCTTGAGGTTCTGCTGACGGTTCAACAAGTCACGCAGACGATCGGCTTCTGCCCGCTCGATCAGCGGCCCGACGAATACCCGATTCTTGCCGTCAGCCGTGCGAATGTAGGCGTTGTAACCCTGGCTGCGCAGGGTTTTTTGCAGATTTTCAGCGCTGGCACGATTCGACAGGCTGGCCAGTTGCACGGACCAGCTGACCGACAGGCCATTGGCGTCGACCCGGCTTTGCGTCGTGTCCGGTTTACCCGGTGCGGCAGTGATCGGCTGGCTTGGCGCAGTCGTTGGTTTGTTGACCGGAGCCGGTGCCGGAGGCGGTGTAACCGGCTTGGCGGCGGGCGCAGGTGCAGGCGCAACGGGAGCCGTCGGTGCGATCGGCATCTCTGGCTCTTCCTGCTGGGCGATTTCGTCATCACTCGGCACAGGCTCTTGCGGCAAGGCTTGAGGCTCAGGCACGACCACCGGCTCAACCTGAACCTGCGGCACCGCAGGCACTTGCGGCGCAGCCGGCGCTTCGACCGTGACCTGACGCTGCTCATCCTGACGGGAAAACAGCATCGGCAGGAAAATCACTGCCAGTGCCACCAGCACCAGGGCGCCGACCATGCGCTGTTTGTAGGCCTTATCCAGCAATGCCATTTGCCGCTTCCTCCGTGGAGCGCCGGGCCAGCCATTCAAGGGCCTCGGCGACACAATAAAATGATCCGAACAACAGAATCTCGTCGTCGCTCGTCGCTTGCGCGCACTGCCCGTCCAGGGCAGCGGCCACGCTGTCATAGGACGTTACCGAAGCACCAAGGTTCTGCAACGACCCATGCAAATCGGCAACCGGCCGCGCCCGCGGTGAATCCAGCGGCGCAACAGCCCAGTGCTGGACACTAGCATTCAATTCGCTGACAACACCATCCAGATCCTTGTCCGCCAACAACCCGAACACCGCCAGACGCCTGCCGACCGGTGGACGACTAGCCAGACGGCGGGCCAGGTATTCGGCTGCGTGGGGGTTATGCCCCACATCCAGCAACAGGTTCAGGCGCTTGCCTTGCCAGTCAAACTGGCGGCGATCGAGACGACCGACAACCCGCGTGGCCTTCAGCGCAGCAATAATCTGCGCGTCCACCCAAGGCAAACCGAGCAACAGATAAGCCTGTAGCGCCAGTGCGGCATTTTCCATCGGCAGATCGAGCAGTGGCAGATCATGCAACTCGACTACTCGCCCCTGAGCGTCGAGACCGCGCCATTGCCAGTTGTGATCGGTAACGCCGAGGTCAAAATCACGACCCCGCAGGAAAAACGGGCAGGCCAGCTCGCGCGCCTTGTCCAGCAGAGGTTGAGGAGGATTCAGATCGCCACAGAGCGCAGGCGCGCCCTGGCGGAAGATGCCGGCTTTCTCAAAAGCCACGGACTCACGGGTGTCACCCAGATAATCGGCGTGATCAACGCCGATGCTGGTCACCAGCGCCATGTCGGCATCCACCACGTTGACCGTGTCCAGACGTCCGCCCAGGCCGACTTCCAGCACCACGGCATCAAGCCCGGACCGTTGAAACAGCCAGAACGCCGCCAGGGTGCCCATTTCGAAATAGGTCAGGGAAGTCTCGCCACGCCCCGCCTCTACCGCAGCAAAGGCCTCGCACAGCTCAGCGTCAGTCGCTTCGACGCCGTTGACCTGCACCCGCTCGTTGTAACGCAGCAGATGCGGGGAATTGTAGACACCGACTTTCAGACCCTGCGCCCGCAGCAACGAAGCCACGAATGCGCAGGTAGAACCCTTGCCGTTGGTGCCAGTGACCGTGATCACCCGAGGCGCCGGCTTGCCCAGCCCCATGCGGGACGCTACCTGTTGCGAGCGCTCAAGGCCCATGTCGATGGCCGAAGGGTGCAACTGCTCAAGGTAGGCGAGCCACTCGCCAAGGGTACGTTCAGTCATATGTTGGCTGGCACCGGTGGAACCACGATCGGCTCGATGGGTGCAGCAACGAATTTCGGCGTCGGCTTGCCGGTCAGTTGCGCCAACAGGTTGCCCAGACGCGGACGCAGTTCCTGACGATGAATGATCATGTCGATCGCACCGTGCTCCAGCAGGAATTCACTGCGCTGGAAGCCTTCCGGCAGTTTTTCGCGAACGGTTTGCTCGATCACACGCGGACCGGCGAAGCCGATCAGGGCTTTCGGCTCGCCGACGATCACGTCGCCGAGCATCGCCAGGCTGGCGGAAACGCCGCCGTAGACCGGATCGGTCAGCACGGAGATGAACGGAATGCCTTCTTCACGCAGACGCGCCAGCACCGCGGAGGTCTTGGCCATTTGCATCAGGGAAATCAGGGCTTCCTGCATCCGCGCACCACCGGAAGCGGCGAAGCAGATCATCGGGCATTTGTTTTCCAGGGCGTAGTTGGCGGCGCGCACGAAGCGCTCACCGACGATGGCACCCATGGAACCGCCCATGAAGGAGAATTCAAAAGCCGAAACCACCACCGGCATACCCAGCAGCGTGCCGCTCATGGAGATCAGTGCGTCTTTCTCGCCCGTCTGCTTTTGCGCTGCGGTCAGACGGTCCTTGTACTTCTTGCCGTCACGGAATTTCAGGCGGTCGACCGGCTCCAGGTCCGCACCCAGCTCGCTGCGGCCTTCGGCGTCGAGGAAAATGTCGATACGGGCGCGCGCGCCGATACGCATGTGATGGTTGCACTTGGGGCAAACGTCCAGGGTCTTTTCCAGCTCCGGACGATACAGCACAGCCTCGCAAGACGGGCATTTGTGCCACAGACCTTCAGGCACCGAGCTCTTCTTGACCTCGGAACGCATGATCGAAGGGATCAGTTTGTCTACTAACCAGTTGCTCATGCTTTCTTTCTCCAGTACCGGCGGCCCGAACGCTCTGGTTCGCAGCCCCGCGTATGCCCTTGAGCTAAATTCATGTGTGTGGCGATGATCGGTGGATAGCCGGGTCAATGAAGCATGACCTGCGTACAACCCATCAATCCTCAGCCGTGCCTGCTTTGTGCAGCGCAGTGCATTTTGGGACGGCGGCAGTCTGCCAGCCGTCACATCAACTACGTGCTACTGCGTACAGCCTTGATGAATGCCTGAATCTTTGCGTGATCCTTGATGCCCCTGCTCGCCTCCACCCCACCGCTGACGTCCACGGCGTAAGGCCGAACCCGGGCAATCGCCTCGGCGACGTTATCCGGCGTCAAGCCGCCCGCCAGGATGATCGGTTTGCTCAAGCCTTGAGGTATCAGAGACCAGTCGAATGCTTCGCCGGTTCCGCCGGGTACGCCTTCAACGTAAGCGTCGAGCAGGATACCGCTGGCACTTGGGAACGCATTGCATGCCGCGGCAATGTCGTCGCCGGCCTTGACCCGCAGCGCCTTGATGTACGGCCGGTGCCACCCCTCACAATCGGCAGCGGTTTCGTCGCCATGGAACTGCAGCAAGTCCAGCGGCACGGCATCGAGCAGTTCGCCCAACTCGCAACGGCTGACGTTGACGAACAACCCCACAGTGGTCACGAACGGCGGCAGCGCCCTGATGATGTCGCGCGCCTGCTGAAACGTCACGGCCCGTGGGCTCTTGGCGTAAAACACAAACCCGATGGCATCAGCCCCGGCCTCGACTGCCGCCAACGCATCTTCTATGCGGGTAATCCCGCAAATCTTGCTGCGAACGGCTGACATGTCGATAAAACCTCAGGGCAAATCCGGGAAAGTCCCGGATGGTAACAAATGCGTTCGAGGGCGTCAGCCGTCAAGTTCGGCGAAACCGGTCAAGAAGTGTGGACCGATGTAACGCTCGGGCAATTCGAACTCGTCGCGGTACTCGACCTGCACCAGGTACAGGCCGAATGGATGCGCCGTCACCCCGCCGGAACGGCGAATCCGGCTCTCCAGCACTTCCTTCATCCACTCCACCGGACGCTCGCCGGCACCGATGGTCATCAGTACTCCGGCAATGTTGCGCACCATGTGGTGCAGGAAAGCGCTGGCGCGAATATCCAGCACGATCATCTTGCCGTGGCGCGTGACACGCAGGTGATGCAATTCCTTGATCGGCGACTTGGCCTGGCACTGACCCGCACGAAAAGCACTGAAGTCGTGGGTGCCGACCAGGTACTGCGCGGCCTCGGCCATGCGCTCGGCGTCGAGGGGGCGGTGATTCCAGGTGATTTCTTCGTTCAGGTGCGCCGGGCGGATCTGGTCGTTGTAGATCACGTAGCGATAGCGCCGGGCGATGGCCTTGAACCGAGCATGGAAATGCGCGGGCATGACCTTGGCCCAACTGACGCTGACGTCGTGGGGCAAGTTGATGTTGGCGCCCATGACCCAGGCTTTCATCGAACGCTCGACTTGCGTGTCGAAATGCACCACCTGACCGCAGGCATGCACGCCCGCATCCGTGCGCCCGGCGCAGAGCAGCGACACCGGTGAGTCGGCGACTTTGGACAAGGCCTTTTCCAGGGTCTCCTGCACTGTGAGCACACCGGACGCCTGACGCTGCCAGCCGCGAAAACGCGAGCCTTTGTATTCAACGCCCAAGGCGATGCGGAAAAAGCCGTCAGCCGCCATTTCGGCAGCCGGGTTATCTATATTTGCCAAGGAGTAACAGCCTGCTGATCAACGCAAAGGCGGGCATTATAAGGCCGCCGGACCGGGACGCCAGAGGCGCGTGCCGTTTGTGCCGCTGCAGCGCCCATACCGACCTCTTTATATAGATAGCCTACCCGGCCGTTCGGTGCGCTTTATGAGGATTTGCTGGCTTAAGAAAATCAAATGTCGGTGCGGGCTTGCTGGCTCGCACATTGAATTTCGCCACTCCCAAGAAACAAAAACGGCAGCCTCAAAGGGCTGCCGTTTTGTTTACGCTTTACCGATCAATCAAGCCAGACGCGCAAGCATTTCCTTGGCTTCGCTCTTCTGACCCGCATCTCCCTCGGTCACAACCTCGTTGAGGATGTCCCGTGCGCCGTCGGCGTCGCCCATGTCGATGTAGGCCTGGGCCAGGTCGAGTTTGGTGGCGACTTCGTCGGTGCCCGAGAGGAAATCGAATTCCGGCTCGTCTGCGGCGGAGGCCAATGCGTCTTCCGCGGTGAAGGTCGGCTCGCTGATGCTCTGGGACAGACGATCCAGCTCGGCGTTGACGTCATCCAGCTCTGCCGCGAAGGCGTCCGGAGCATCCATTTCATCGGCCAGCGACAGATCGAAATCAGCCGGCAGCTCCAGATCGTCCAGCGCCACCTCAGGAACGACTGGCGCTTCAGCGGCAGGCAGGTCCTTGACGTCGTCATCCAGGCTCAACAGGAAATCGTCTTCAGCGAGGGTCGCTGGCGACGCGTCGCCACCGAGGTCCATGTCCAGGTCGAAGTCCGACAGGTCGTCGAGATTTTCCTTGATTTCAGTCTGCTGCTGCAGCACCGACTCAAAGCTCAGGTCGTCGTCCAGCGGGAATTCATCCAGTTCGGCCAAAGCCTCTGGCGAAGGCGTCGGCTCAGGCGCAGCCACCGCCGGAGAAGCATTTTCCAGATCATCCAGACTCAGATCAAACGCGCTATCGAAATCGTCATCAGCCAGTGCCGGGGCCGGGGCTTCGGGCTCGTCCATCAGCAGGTCCTTGACGTACTGGGCGTCCAGTTCGGCGGCGACAGCCGCAGCCGCCAGGCCACCCGCCACGACGACCGCCATGGCCGGGAAGCGGCTTTTCAGCTCTTCGACACGGGCAAAGTTTTCGCCGTTGGCCACGAGCTGACGCTCCTGGGCCACGAACGCATCGCGATCGCCCTGCTGACCGTAGACTTCCATCAGCTTCAGACGCAGGTCACTGCGCTGAGGTTCTTGTTTGATGCCGTCTTCCAGCAACGCAGCCGCCTGATTCAGGCGACCGGCAGCCATGTGCGACTGCGCCTTGGTCAGCACGTCGTCATCGCGATCAGCGGCAGGCGCGACCAATGGCGCGGCGATCGGTGGCGTTACCACCACTGGTGCAATCACTGGAGCCGGTGCCGGTGCCGGGGTCGGCGCTGGCGCAGGAGCCGGTGCAGTCGCGAGCTTCACGCTTGGCGGCGGCACTTCCAGACCTTCAAAGCTGCTTTCAGGCAAGTCCAGATCAGCAGAGAACTCCTGCTCCTCGGACAACGCACGCGCCATGCGCAGGTGCTTCTCGGCTTCCTGCTGGGCTTTGCGGCGACGGGCCAGCAATAGCAGCAACAGCAGCAGAACCACCGCCCCGCCACCGACCATGCCCAGCAACCACGGATTGGTCAGCAGTTCATTAAACTTCTGGTCGTCAGATGTTGCAGGCGCTGGCTCGGCAGGCGTCTCGGCCGGGGCCGGCGTTGCTTCGGGGGCCGTCGCCGAAGGGGCTGGCGTCGCCGGCGCGCCTTCGACAGGCGCAGGGGTCGGGCTCAATTCGGCCGAGATGGCCGGCGCCGTCGTCGCAGCAGCCGGCGCACCCGCAGCACCTTCAGCCTGTAACTTGGCCAGTTGATTGTTCTTCAGCTCGATCAGGCGTTGCAGCTTGTCCAGCTGACTTTGCAGATCGGTCATGCGGCTTTTCAGTTCAGCGTTGTCACGACGGGTCGTGTCGAGGCTTTCCTGGGTCACGGCCAGCTTGTTGTTCAAGGCTTTGGCGTCGCCGCCCGCACCTTTGCCACCGGCCTTGCCGGACTCGGCGGACACCAGGCTCAAATTGTCCTTGGCAGCCTGCGCAGGAGTGCCTTCACCGCGAGCGCGTTTGGTCGCGTCGAGTTGCTGCTGTCCTGTTCCAGGCTTGGCTACATAGCGACGGCCCTGACGCCACGCGGTGTTCTGCGCGGCGACTTCAGCAATGGCTTTGGGTTGCGGCACGCTGGTGGCCTGCGCCTGATCCGGCAGGCGCAGGACCTGACCGGTCTTCAGCAGGTTGATGTTGCCGTTGATGAACGCATCCGGATTCAGCGCCTGGATGGCCAGCATGGTTTGCTGAACCGAGCCGCCATTACGCGCCTTCGCAGCGATTTCCCACAGGGTATCGCGCGGCGTGGTGGTGTATTCGGTCGGTTTGGCGGCGCCCGTCACGGGAGCAGTGACCGTCTGGGTCGGCGCCGGTTGCGCAGCCGCTTCAGCGGTTTGCGGCGAGAATTTGGATGGATCGAGCAGCACACTGTAATCGCGCAGCAGGCGACCATTGGGCCACATCACCTGAACCAGGAATTTCACCATCGGTTCGGACAGCGGCTTGCTGGAGGTCACACGCAGGACGCTTTTACCACTGGCGTTGAGCACCGGGGTGAAGCTCAGGTCATTGAGGAATGCCTGGCGGTCGACACCGGCCTTGGCGAAATCTTCGGGCGACGCCAGGCTCGGCACCACTTCGGCAGCGGTGAGTTCCTTGACGTCGAGCAATTCGATTTCCGCCACCAGCGGCTGGTTCACCGACGACTTCAGGGTCAGCTCCCCGAGTCCGAGGGCATGCGCCATACCGGAGGACAGCGCCGAGGCGGCCGCTATTGCTAACACCAGTTTGCGAACTTGAACCATAGCCTCATCCTTTGTTTGAACATTCCTCGGCCAGCGAGAAGGTGTTGATAGTCGCTGCCGCAAGGCATTGCGCGCGACGGCGAAGTGTCGTCGCGCGCGAACTTTTCTTGCATGCCCCGGAAAGCCCCGCAGGGTAGCTCGCCTTCAGCAATCCGGCCAGGCATCGCCCGGCTAGAATCATTCTGTAATTTGTTGCCAAGTATCTTTTACAGCAGGTCTTTTATCAACAATTCAGCCACCTGCACAGCATTGAGCGCCGCGCCTTTGCGTACGTTATCTGACGTCAGCCACAAATTAAGTTCCGACGGGTCGTCGATTCCAGCGCGAACCCGACCGACGTAGACCACATCCTGCCCTACCGCATCGCCGACAGCGGTCGGGTAATCACCGGCTTCCACCAGCTCTACACCGGGTGCGTCTTCCAGCGCTTCGTTGATTTTTGCCAGGTCCACGACGCTTGCTGACTGCAAGGTCACACTAAAGCTATCGCCAAAAAACACCGGGGCTTGAATGCAAGTGACGGAAATCTTTAATAAAGGCAAAGCCATGACCTGACGCAGCTCACGCACCAGACGTTTTTCCAGCAGCGTATGGCCTTGATCATCCGGCTTGCCGACTTGCGCCAGCAGGTTGAAAGCCATCTGCCGATCGAAAAAAGTCGGCTCCAGCGGACGCACATTGAGCAGTTCGGCGGTTTGGCGTGCCAGCTCTGTAACGGCTTCGCGGCCCTGGGCAGAAACGGCCAGACTGGCGGTCACATTGACGCGTTGCAAGTCGAGCAGACCCAGCAACGGTGCGAGCACCACGGCCAATGTGGTGGCCGACGGGCTTGGGCTGCTGACCTGGAATGGCTTTTTCAGGCCGGCCAACACCCGGGCATTGGCTTCCGGCACCACTTGCGGCGCCTGATCGGCCGGCAAGGCGCCGGACAGATCGATCAGCGAGCACCCGGCGGCCGTGGCGCGCGAGGCGAAACTCAAGGTCACCGCCGGGCCTGCGGCGAAAAACACCAACTGCACTTTGCTGAAGTCGAACTCATCGACTTCCCGCACCCGCACGTTCTTGCCGCGAAACGGCACCGAATGCCCGGCGGATTCGCTACTGGCCAGCAGGTGCAAATTGCCGACCGGAAAGTCGCGTTCTTCGAGTATCTGCACCAGCGTTTCGCCAACAGTACCGGTGGCGCCGATCACGGCAATATCAAAGGACTGGCTCATGGTTCTACCTCTGGCGAAACGGGGGGAGCGGCACTTTACCGGGTGGGTGGCGTGCAGGCAATTCGGCCTGGGTCTGCGGCGTCTGTTCCGGCCCCTTCGCGAGCAAGCCCGCTTGTGTCTAGGCCTAGGGATAAACCCTGGGGTGAGAGGGGTGGATGGCAAGCACCTGATCAATGTCAGACTACCGGGAATAAAAAAACCCGCACCTCTTTCAAGGCACGGGCTCTTTCATTGCTTCAATCAATCAACGCTCAAGCAGAATCCGCAGCATGCGACGCAGCGGCTCGGCCGCGCCCCACAGCAGCTGGTCGCCGACGGTGAACGCGCCGACGAACTGCGAACCCATGTTCAGCTTGCGCAGACGACCCACCGGAACATTCAGGGTGCCGGTGACCTTGGTCGGGCTCAGCTCCTGCATGCTGATGTCGCGGTTGTTCGGCACCAGCTTGACCCATGGGTTGTGCTGGCTGATCAGCCCTTCGATGTCGGCGATCGGCACATCTTTGTTCAGCTTGATGGTCAGCGCCTGGCTGTGGCAACGCATGGCGCCGATGCGTACGCAGATGCCATCCACCGGGATCGGGCTCTTGAAGCGACCGAGGATCTTGTTGGTCTCGGCCTGGGCTTTCCACTCTTCGCGGCTCTGACCGTTCGGCAGTTCCTTGTCGATCCACGGGATCAGGCTGCCGGCCAACGGTACACCGAAGTTTTCGGTCGGGTACGCGTCGCTGCGCATGGCTTCGGCGACACGGCGGTCGATGTCGAGGATGGCACTGGCCGGGTCTGCCAGTTGATCGGCGACAGCGGCGTGAGTCACACCCATTTGCTTGATCAGTTCACGCATGTGCTGCGCGCCGCCACCGGAGGCCGCCTGATAAGTCATAGCGCTCATCCACTCGACCAGACCGGCCTCGAACAGACCGCCCAGGCCCATCAGCATCAGGCTGACGGTGCAGTTGCCGCCGATGTAGTTCTTGGTGCCCGCGTCGAGCTGCTGATCGATGACCTTGCGGTTCACCGGGTCCAGCACGATCACCGCGTCATCCTGCATGCGCAGGCTGGAAGCGGCGTCGATCCAGTAACCCTGCCAGCCGGCTTCGCGCAGTTTCGGGAAGACTTCGCTGGTGTAGTCGCCACCCTGGCAGGTCAGAATCACGTCGAGGGTTTTCAGCTCTTCAATGCTGTAAGCGTCCTTGAGCGGAGCAATGTCCTTGCCCACGGACGGGCCTTGGCCACCGACATTGGAAGTGGTGAAAAACACCGGCTCGATAAGATCGAAATCCTGCTCTTCCAGCATCCGCTGCATGAGCACGGAACCGACCATACCGCGCCAACCGATCAGACCTACACGTTTCATCGCAACTACACCTTCTTAAAAAGTGGGCCGCTGCTTTCAAGAGTGAAAGTTGCAGCGGGCCCGAGAGATTACAGATTCCGCAGCGCGGCGACTACTGCGTCACCCATTTCCTGCGTACCGACTTTAGTGCAACCGGTCGACCAGATGTCACCCGTACGCAGGCCTTGGTCCAGAACCAGACTGACGGCTTTCTCGATCGCATCCGCCGCGCCCTGCTGGTTGAAGCTGTAGCGCAACATCATCGACACCGACAAAATGGTCGCCAGCGGGTTGGCGATGCCTTTGCCCGCGATGTCCGGCGCAGAGCCGTGGCACGGCTCGTACATGCCCTTGTTGTGGGTGTCCAGGGACGCCGAGGGCAGCATGCCGATGGAACCGGTGAGCATCGACGCCTGGTCGGACAGGATGTCGCCAAACATGTTGTCGGTGACGATCACGTCGAACTGCTTCGGTGCGCGCACCAGTTGCATGGCGGCGTTGTCGACGTACATGTGGCTCAGTTCGACTTCCGGGTAATCCTTGGCCACTTCCTCGACGATTTCCCGCCACAACTGGCTGGAAGCCAGGACGTTGGCCTTGTCCACCGAGCACAGCTTCTTGCCACGTACCATGGCCATGTCGAAACCGACACGGGCGATGCGGCGGATTTCGCTTTCGCTGTACGGCAGCGTGTCGTAGGACTGACGCTCGCCGTTTTCCAGGGTACGGGTGCCGCGTGGCGCGCCGAAGTAGATACCGCCGGTCAGTTCGCGAACGATCAGGATGTCCAGACCGGAAACGATTTCGGCTTTCAGGCTGGAAGCCTCGGCCAGTTGCGGGTACAGGATCGCCGGGCGCAGGTTGCCGAACAGGCCCAGTTGCGCACGAATTTTCAGCAGGCCGCGCTCAGGACGGATGTCACGCTCGATGGCGTCCCATTTCGGACCGCCCACGGCGCCCAGCAAGACAGCGTCGGCTGCGCGGGCACGTTCCAGGGTTTCGTCGGCCAGTGGCACGCCGTGCTTGTCGATGGCGGCGCCGCCGATCACGTCGTGGCTCAGCTCGAAGCCCAGGTTGTACTTGTCGTTGGCCAGTTCCAGCACCTTGACCGCTTCGGCCATGATTTCCGGACCAATGCCGTCACCCGGGAGAATCAGAATCTGCTTGCTCATGCTTTCCTCATGTCTTCAATCGGTGTGCCCTTGAGCACACCCGGAAAAATTCTATCGCTCGGCCATCAGCACAAGCACATCGGTACTGAATGAACCATCGGGTTCAATCTCAAAATATTCGCGCACTTCATTGCCCATCGACTGCTGCAACTCGCGGATCGCGGCGCGCATCACCTGTGGCGTGCGCATGCGCTCGACCCAGCTGTTGTACTCCAGACGCAGGCGCTGGCGCGTGGTGCTGCGAGTGTGCAGCCCCGCCTCGCTGACCTGGCGCAACCACTCGCCGGCGGAATAATCGCGCACATGGCTGGTGTCGCGCAGCACTTCGACGCTTTGCAGATAAGTGTCGAACAACGGACTGCCCGGTGACAACACATCGACGAACGCCGCCACGCCGCCCGGCTTCAGTACCCGACGGACTTCGCGCAGGGCCAGGCCGAGATCACTCCAATGGTGCGCCGAATAACGGCTGAACACGAAGTCGAACTCGCCATCGGCGAACGGCAGGCGTTCGGCGGCGCCTAGGGCCGTGGTCACGTTACTCAAACCGCGGTCAACGGCGGCGGCGGCGACCACGTCGAGCATTTGCTGGGACAGGTCGTAGGCCACCACTTCCTTGACCAGCGGGGCCACGTGAAAACTCACGTGGCCGGCGCCGCAACCCAGGTCCAGCACTCGGGCATCGCCCTGCCCGGCCACTTCGGCTTGTAGCAGTGCGAATTCGGTGCCTTGAGCGTGCACGGCGCTGCTCAGATAGGCTGCGGCCTGTTCAC
The DNA here is from genome assembly GCF_949767185.1 of Pseudomonas sp. IT-P100. Taxonomy (NCBI): domain Bacteria; kingdom Pseudomonadati; phylum Pseudomonadota; class Gammaproteobacteria; order Pseudomonadales; family Pseudomonadaceae; genus Pseudomonas; species Pseudomonas sp. IT-P100. The sequence goes on along the minus strand of NZ_CATKQK010000011.1, from coordinate 554,986 downwards.
CGAATTGCTTTTGTACAACCTGAGTGTGCTGGGCGGTGCTGGTCATAGTCATATCCTTGATATGTGTGTTGTCTGAACTGTCGTCATCGCCAGAAAGCTCGTTCCCACAGGGTTTTGTGAACGCCGCAAATCAATGTGGGGCCAGCCTGCTGGCGATGGCGTCATCACGCCTTACGCAAACTTACGCGTCGCGAAACAACCAGGGCTGGCTCGCCCGGTGCTTGGCTTCAAACGTCGCAATCGCCTCGTGGTCCTGCAAGGTCAAACCAATGTCGTCCAGGCCATTGAGCAGGCAATGCTTACGGAATGCGTCGATTTCGAAGCTCAACACTTTGCCATCTGGCCGGGTCACGGTCTGAGCTTCGAGATCCACCTGCAACTGGTAGCCAGGATTCGCTTCAACCTGCTGGAACAGCTCATCCACCTCAGCGTCGCTCAAGATGATCGGCAGCAAGCCGTTCTTGAAGCTGTTGTTGAAGAAGATGTCGGCGTAGCTCGGCGCAATGATGCTGCGGAAACCGTACTCTTCCAGCGCCCACGGCGCGTGTTCACGACTGGAACCGCAACCGAAGTTTTCGCGGGCCAGCAACACGCTGGCGCCTTGATAACGCTCGGCATTGAGGACAAAGTCCTTGTTCAGCGGACGCTTGGAGTTGTCCTGATACGGCTGGCCCACATCCAGATAACGCCACTCATCGAACAGGTTCGAGCCAAAACCGGTGCGCTTGATCGACTTCAGGAACTGCTTCGGAATGATCTGGTCGGTGTCGACGTTGGCACGATCCAGAGGCGCGACAAGACCAGTGTGCTGGGTAAAAGCTTTCATGCTGCGCTCCTTAGATCAATTCACGGACGTCGACAAAACGACCGTTCACAGCGGCGGCGGCGGCCATGGCCGGGCTCACGAGGTGGGTACGACCACCGGCGCCCTGACGGCCTTCAAAGTTACGGTTGGAGGTCGATGCGCAATGCTCGCCCGACTCCAAACGGTCCGGGTTCATCGCCAGGCACATCGAGCAACCCGGCTCGCGCCATTCAAAACCGGCGTCGAGGAAAATCTTGTCCAGGCCTTCCGACTCGGCCTGCGCCTTCACCAGGCCCGAACCCGGCACCACAATGGCCTGCTTGATGGTCGAAGCCACTTTGCGGCCCTTGGCGATGACAGCTGCAGCGCGCAGGTCTTCGATCCGCGAGTTGGTGCAGGAGCCAATGAAAACACGGTCGAGCTGGATGTCGGTGATCGCCTGATTGGCGGTCAAACCCATGTATTTCAAAGCGCGTTCGATGGAGCCACGCTTGACCAGGTCCATTTCCTTCGCAGGATCGGGAACGTTCTGGTCAACGGCCAACACCATCTCGGGCGAGGTGCCCCAGCTGACTTGCGGCTTGATCTGGGTCGCGTCGAGCTCGACGATGGTGTCGAACGTGGCGTCTTTATCCGTCACCAGGTCTTTCCAGGCTTCGACAGCCAAGTCCCATTCCGCGCCTTTCGGGGCAAATGGACGACCCTTCACATAAGCCACGGTTTTTTCATCCGCTGCCACCAGGCCTACGCGAGCGCCGGCCTCGATGGACATGTTGCAGATGGTCATGCGGCCTTCGACCGACAGATCGCGAATCGCGCTACCGGCGAACTCGATCGCATGGCCGTTACCGCCGGCGGTGCCGATCTTGCCAATGACCGCGAGAACGATGTCCTTGGCCGTCACGCCGAACGGCAATTTGCCTTCGACGGACACCAGCATGTTCTTCATTTTCTTGGCGACCAGGCACTGGGTGGCGAGTACGTGCTCGACCTCGGAAGTGCCGATACCGTGAGCCAGAGCACCGAATGCGCCGTGGGTCGAGGTGTGGGAGTCGCCGCAAACCACGGTCATGCCCGGCAAGGTCGCGCCCTGCTCCGGGCCGATCACGTGCACGATGCCTTGACGCACATCATTCATCTTGAATTCGACGATGCCATATTCATCGCAGTTGTCGTCGAGGGTCTGGACCTGCAAACGCGAGACCTGGTCGACAATGGCGTCAATGCCGCCCTTGCGCTCCGGCGTGGTCGGTACGTTGTGGTCCGGGGTCGCGATGTTGGCATCGATGCGCCAAGGCTTGCGCCCGGCCAGACGCAGGCCTTCAAAGGCTTGCGGCGAGGTCACTTCGTGGATGATGTGACGATCGATGTAGATCAGCGCAGAGCCATCGTCGCGCTGCTTGACCAAATGCGAATCCCAGAGCTTGTCGTAGAGCGTTTTGCCGGCCATCAGACGGTTCCTCATCAGCTTGTTTCTATGCCCCGGGTCTTGAGATTTTCAATAACCCTTTGGCTTGTGAGGTCGATCCTAGGGGGTTACATTAAATAACTCAAATTCATATTTTTTATGCTTTGGATAACCAACTGGAATACAGCAATGGACCTCGCCAACCTCAATGCCTTTATTGCCATCGCCGAGACCGGAAGCTTCTCCGGCGCCGGTGAACGGCTGCACCTGACACAGCCGGCGATCAGTAAACGCATTGCCGGGCTGGAGCAGCAGTTGAAGGTGCGCCTGTTTGACCGCCTGGGCCGCGAAGTCGGGCTGACCGAGGCCGGTCGAGCCCTGCTGCCACGGGCTTATCAGATTCTGAACGTGCTGGACGACACCCGCCGCGCCCTGACCAACCTGACCGGCGAGGTCAGCGGCCGCCTGACCCTGGCCACCAGTCACCACATCGGCCTGCACCGTTTGCCGCCCTTATTGAGGGAATTCACCCGCCGTTACCCGCAAGTCGCGCTGGATATTCAGTTCCTCGATTCGGAAGTGGCCTACGAAGAAATTCTCCACGGCCGTGCCGAACTGGCGGTCATCACCCTCGCGCCGGAGCCCCACGCGCTGGTCAAGGCCACGCCGGTGTGGGACGACCCGCTGGATTTCGTGGTCGCCCCGGAGCATTCATTGATCAGCAATGGCGCGGTGACCCTGGCGGACATTGCCCTGCACCCGGCCGTATTCCCCGGCGGCAACACCTTTACTCACCACATCGTCCAGCGCCTGTTCGAAGCGCAAGGCCTGACGCCGAATATCGCCATGAGCACGAATTATCTGGAAACCATCAAGATGATGGTCTCGATCGGCCTGGCCTGGAGCGTGTTGCCGCGCACCATGCTCGACGATCAAGTTGCACGAATACCTTTGCCGGGCATACAACTGTCTCGCCAGCTAGGCTATATCTTGCACACCGAACGGACGCTGTCGAACGCAGCACGGGCCTTCATGGCCTTGCTGGATGCACAAATCGATTTGCCAGGGACTCCAGGCTAACTTGTGCTACGCCTATAGAGCCGCGAATTCCTGTGCCTAACGCCCAATTCAGCCCAAGGCCTGCCAATGCCGAAATCTGTTGACCGTATTCCGCCGATGCCACGTATACAGGCGCTTGACCCGAAACGGTCCGAGCAGAGCTGGGAAAGCGCGCCGCAGTTGCTGGCCGCCCTCAACGGCGCACGGCTGGGCGCCTGGTATTGGGACATTGAGCGCGGGCAGATCAGCTGGTCGCGGGGCACGCAGGCTTTGTTCGGCTTCGATCCCCGGCAGCCGTTGCCGGCCGACCTGGAATACCTCGACCTGCTGCCGCCCGAAGATCGGGCCAAAACCATTCGCGCGTTCCACGCGGTGATTGCCGGCGCCCCGCTGGAGCAGGCGATGCACCACCGCATCCGCTGGCCCGATGGCAGCCTGCACTGGCTGGAGATCAATGGCAGTTTGCTACCGGATAAACACGGTCGGCCGCGCATGATCGGGGTGATCCGCGAAATCACCCATCAGCGCCAGCGTGAACAGGCCCTGAGCAGCTCGGAAAAACGTTTCGCGACGCTGTTTCACCTGTGTCCGAACATGGTGCTGCTGACCCGCCAGGAAGACGGCTTGATCACCGAAGCCAACCAGTATTTCGAAAGCCTGTTCGGCTGGCCGGTGCAAAACGCGATTGGCCGCACCACCATTGAACTGGGTTTGTGGGTTCACCCTGAGCAACGGGAGAAACTGGTCAAGGCGACCAAGGCCAAAGGCGAATTGGTCAGTATGGAAGTGCAGTTTCGGGCCAGCAATGGCCAGGTCCACGACGGCATCCTCAGCGCGCAGAAAGTCGAACTCGAGGGCCAGCCCTTTCTGCTCAGCACCTTCCTCGACACCACTGAGCGCAAGATCGCCGAGCTCGCCCTGAAAGACAGCCAGGAACGCCTTGATCTGGCGCTGGACTCGGCACAACTCGGCACTTGGGACTGGCACATTCCCAGCGGCATGCTTTACGGCTCGGCCCGGGCCGCGCAACTGCACGGGCTGGATCCCATACCGTTCCATGAGTCGTTCGAAGCGTTTTTCGAAGGTGTGCCCGGCGAAGAGCGCGACAGCATGCGCGATGCCTACCGCAGCCTGCGTGAAGGCCCGGCGGGCAACTATCAGCTGACCTACCGCGTGCAACTTGAGGACGGCACTTCGCGCTACCTGGAAAGCCGCGCCCGCCTCTATCGCGATGAAAACGGCGCCCCATTGCGCATGGCCGGCACCTTGCTGGACATCACCGATCAGGTCGAGCGCGAACAGAAACTGGTCGCCTCCGAAGAAAAGTTTGCCACCCTGTTCCAGGTCAGTCCGGACCCGATCTGCGTCACTCGCCAGGACACCGGCCAGTTCATCGAGATCAACTCCAGTTTTACCCAGACCTTCGGCTGGAGCACCGTCGAGGTGATTGGCCGCAGCGCCGACGAAATCGGCCTGTGGGACGCGTCGGCAAAAAGCCTGCGCCGGATCGAGCAAGTCATCCGCGAACAGGGCCTGAACAACGTGGCCATCCTCGTTCAGCACAAGGACGGTCAATCGCTGACCTGCGTGATATCCAGTCGACAGATCAGCGTCGGCGACCAGCCGTGCATCGTCACCACCTTGCGCGACATCACCCAGCAACAACGTTCGGAAGCGGCGCTCAAGGCCAGCGAAGAGAAGTTCGCCAAGGCCTTCCACTCCAGCCCTGACGCCATCACCATCACCGAGCGCGACACCGGGCGTTATCTGGAGGTCAATGATGGTTTCTGCCGACTGACCGGCTATCGCGCCGATGAAGTGGTCGGCCGCACGGTCTACCAGGTCGGCATCTGGGCCGAAGAAAAACAACGCTCGGCGCTGCTGGCCGAGCTACAGATCAAGGGCCGGGTGCATCACCAGGAAATGCTCGGCCGCAACAAGCGCGGCGAACTGCTGACCGTCGAAGTGTCGGTGGAACCGATCACGCTCAACGAAACCGCTTGCCTGCTGCTGACCGCGCGGGACGTCAGCCTGCTGAAAAACGCCGAAGCGCAGATCCGTCACCTGGCCTACCACGACCCGCTGACCAACCTGCCGAACCGCGCACTGTTGATGGACCGCCTGAGCCAGCAGATCGCCCTACTCAAACGCCACAACCTGCGTGGCGCCCTTATGTTTCTCGATCTCGACCACTTCAAGCACATCAACGATTCGCTCGGCCACCCGGTGGGCGACACGGTGCTGAAGATCATCACCGCCCGCCTTGAAGCCAGCGTGCGCATGGAAGACACCGTCGCCCGGCTGGGCGGCGACGAATTCGTGGTGTTGCTCAGCGGCCTGGAAGGCTCGCGTAATGAAGTCAGCGCCCAGGTCCGTGACCTCGCGGACACCTTGCGCGAGCTGTTGTCCGAACCGATGTTCCTTGATGGTCAACGCCTGCAAGTGACGCCGAGTATCGGCATCGCGCTGATTCCCGATCACGGCTCGACCCCGACCGACCTGCTCAAACGCGCCGACATTGCGCTTTATCGGGCCAAGGATTCCGGGCGCAACACCACGCAGATGTACCACAACACCATGCAGAAGGCCGCCAGTGAACGCCTGCGCATGGAAACCGACTTGCGCCTGGCCCTTTCCCGGGGCGAGTTCGAGGTGCATTACCAGCCTCAAGTGGATGCTCGCGACAACCGTATCGTCGGCGCCGAAGCGCTGGTGCGCTGGAGCCACCCGGAACTCGGCGCCCAATCGCCGACCGAATTCATCAAGGTGCTGGAAGACAGCGGGTTGATTCTGGAGGTCGGCACCTGGATCGTCGACGAAGTGTGCGCGGCCTTTAAAAAGTTGATCGCAAAGGGCCTGATCGACCCATTGAATTTCAGCCTGTGCGTGAACATCAGCCCGCGGCAATTCCGCCAGAACGACTTCGTCGAGCGTATCGAGCACAGCCTCTTCAGCCACGGCCTCCCCTGCTCGCTGCTGAAACTGGAAATCACCGAAGGCATCGTCATCCAGAATCTGGAAGACACCATCAGCAAAATGCGTCGCTTGAAAAAAATCGGCGTGAGCTTCGCCATGGACGACTTCGGCACCGGTTATTCCTCGCTGACCTACCTCAAGCGACTGCCGGTGGACACACTGAAAATCGACCAGTCATTCATCCGCGACGCCACCACCGACCCCAACGATGCCGAAATCATCCGCGCCATCGTCGCCATGGCTCGCAGCCTGCAATTGAAAGTGATTGCCGAAGGGGTGGAAACCCCGGAGCAGCTTGAGTTCTTGCAGGGGCTGGGTTGCCATTTTTATCAAGGGTATTTGCACAGTTCGCCGCTGCCGGTGGAGGCGTTTCAGAAGCTTCTGAAATAAAGCGGACGGTGTAGGAGCTGCCTTCGGCAGCTCCTACATGGAAAAAGAAAAAAAGGGCGCCATTGGCGCCCTTTTCATTGCCCTGCCTTAGTGCTGCAGTGCTGGTTTTTGCGTCCCGTTGATCGGGATACGTTTGGCTTTCGCCTCTTCCGGAACCACCCTCAACAGGTCGATGCTCAACAGACCGTTGCTCAGGCCGGCGGCCTTGATTTCGATATGGTCCGCCAGGCGGAAGGACAGTTTGAAGGCCCGCTGCGCGATGCCCTGGTACAGATAAGTGACGTCTTCGTTCGCGTCACGTTTGCCGCCACTGATGGTCAGCACACCTTTTTCCACTTGCAGTTCCAGGTCTTCTTCCTGGAAACCGGCGGCCGCTACGACGATGCGGTATTGGTCGTCGCCGTGTTTTTCAACGTTGTAAGGTGGATAGGTGCTGCCTGGCTCATTGCGCAGTGCGGTTTCGAAAAGGTCGTTGAAACGATCGAAACCGACCGAGGAACGGAACAGTGGTGCCATGGAAAATGCAGTGCTCATGATTCAAATCTCCTGAAAACATATCAGCAAGTTTTTTTGTCTCCGCGACCCGAATTCGGCATCGCGTAATCCTTAAATAAGGACCGCCGATTGCTTTTCAAGAGATTTTTTCAAATTTTTTTAAGCCGCCTCCAACACCTGTAACCCCAGCAAACGCGAGACCTGATCCAGTTCGGTTTCACGGCGCAGGACGGTGAACAGCTCAACCGCTTCGGGATAATTGCGCGTCAGCATCGCCAGCCACTGCTTCAGGCGACCCGGCGATTGGCGCGCCGTCATCTGCGCCTTGGCTTGCAGCCAGAAATCCTGAATCAGCGGCAGCAGTTCGGCCCAGCTCATTTCGACCACTTCTTCACCGGCACGGGCGGCAGCGATTTGCCGGGCCAGGTCCGGACGCGACACCAGCCCGCGGCCGAGCATGATGTCTTCCACGCCGCTGATTTCTCGGCAACGGCGCCAGTCCTCGACGCTCCAGATATCACCATTGGCGAACACCGGAACCTTGACCACCTCCTGCACTCGGGGAATCCACTCCCAATGTGCCGGTGGTTTGTAACCGTCCATCTTGGTCCGCGCATGCACCACGATGTGTTCCGCGCCGCCTTCGGCCAGGGCCGTGGCGCAGACCAGCGAACCGTCGGGGCTGTCGAAGCCCAGGCGCATTTTCGCAGTGACCGGAATGTGCGCTGGAACGGCGCGGCGGACATGCTCGACGATCTGATTCAGCAGCTCAGGCTCTTTGAGCAACACCGCGCCACCGCGCGACTTGTTGACGGTTTTGGCCGGGCAACCGAAATTCAGGTCGATGACTTCGGAGCCCAGCTCGCAGGCCAGCGCGGCGTTTTCCGCCAGGCACACCGGATCGGAGCCCAATAGTTGCACGCGCAAAGGCACGCCAGACGCCGTGCGTGCGCCCGTCAGCAATTCAGGGCCGAACTTGTGGAAATAGGCAGGCGTGAGCAACTGATCGTTGATCCGGATGAACTCGGTGACGCACCAATCGATACCGCCCACACGGGTCAGCACGTCCCGCAGGATGTTGTCGACCAACCCCTCCATGGGTGCCAAAGCAATTTGCATGAAAAACACACTCGACGAAAAACGTGCGGCAGTTTACTGGATTCCCTGTCGAAAGACTTGTTCATACCGCTGTGGCGTGGGAGCTTGCTCCCTCGCCACAGCGATCGTGTCAGCTCGGAACCTGCAACGCCGGGCCGTAGCCTTCGATGAATTCGGCGGGCATGCGCTTGGGCTTGCCCGTGGACAATTCGATACAGACAAACGTGGTCTGCGCCCGCAGCAACGTGGTGTTGTCGCTGGGGCGTTTCAGCTGGAAGTGCCGGGTCATTTTCAGACGCTGGTCCCAATCGACGATCCAGGTCGCCAGTTGCAACTCATCGCCCTCGTAGGCCGCAGCCAGGTAATCGATCTCGTGCCGCACCACCGCCATCGCCCGATCAAGCCGCCGGTACTCGACCAGGTCCAGGCCAAGCCGCTGAGAGTGGCGCCAGGCGCAGCGCTCGAGCCAGGTCACATACACCGCGTTGTTCGCGTGACCCAACCCGTCGATGTCCTCGGCGCCCACCTCCAGATCAATGATAAATGGCGTTGCCCGATCCCAGCCCATGCCCCACTCCCGGTCAGATTATGTCGACCGGGGCAGTGTAACGGATGCTCAGGCCGATTGGCGCGATTGCAGGCTGCGGCCGGCCAGCAGTGATAACACGCCATCAATCACCCGAGGGTCAGCCAATACCCGTTGATGACCGCCTTCTTCCAGTCGCAACAGACGGCTGTCGAACCAGGCTTCGTGGATCAGCTGGGACTCCTTGACCGGAACGAAGCAGTCGTCTTCGGCGTGAACGATCAGCCCGGGCATGTCGAGTTGATAGTGCGAGACATCCAGTGCAGCGGCACGCATGCCAACGTCTTTCTCTACCTGGCGGATGAACGCCGAACGGGCTTTTGGCGGCAGTCGCACGTAACGGGCAAAACCACGCAGCACCGCGAGAATTCGCGCCGGCGCAGCAATCGTCACCAGGGTTTCAGTGCGCAAACCCAACTGAACGGCGAGCATGGCACTGGCACCGCCCATCGAGTGACCGATGACCGCCTGCAGCGGCGGCAACTCGGCGGCGGCCTCGAGCATGGCCCGGGCGAACAGCGCGACGTTTGCTTCATTGCCCGGTGAGCGACCATGGGCAGGCCCATCCAACGCGACGACGGTGTAACCGGCATCCACCAGCGCGGTAATCAGGCTGGCAAACTGCGTCGGCCGGCCTTCCCAACCGTGCATCAGCAACACCGCCGGGCCTTGCCCCCAGCGCAACGCTGAAAGGCCGAAGCGTAAAGTGATGCGCTCGGATTTCGCCAGCAGAGGCAATTCCCAGTCTCGCGGCGGCAGATCCCGCGGCGTCATGAATGCCAGTCGCATTTTGCTTGCGACCAGTTTCGGTGCAAACCAGCCCAAGGTGCCATTAACGCCACGAACCCACTTTAACGTGCTCATCGCTCTCACTCCTCAGGCCATTGCCTTCAGGTCATATCACCGCCGACTTGGCGGCACGCAGCAATCGATCGGATAACTCTCCCGGCCCCAACGCTCGCGCCAGAGCCAAACCACCCACCATCAAGGCCATGTCGGCCAAGGCTTTGTCGGTGTCTTCCGGGCTGGCCGCCAACTGCGCGACCATCATTTCCACATGCTCATTCAACGCCACGCGAAACGCGTCCGGCAGGCGACCCAGCTCACCGACAGACGCCGGGATCGGGCATGCCGACTCAGAGGAATCACGGTGTTTGCGTGACAGGTAAAACGCAGCGACCAAGGCGCGACGTTCTTCGCCGGTCAATTCGGTGTCCATGTCGGCGATCAGGCCACGGCGATGACCGAGCAGTTGCTTGAACGCTTCCAGCATCATTGCGTCCTTGCTTTCGAAGTGCGCATAGAAGCCGCCCACCGTCAGGCCGGCTGCGCCCATCACTTCGCCCACGCTCGGTTCGGCCGGGCCGCGCTGAATCAGCGCTGCGCTGGCGGCCTTGAGGATGCGTTCGCGGGTTTGAGCTTTTTTATCGTTCATCGTTGCCTCCGAATATTACGACTAGAATATTATTCTCATAATAATTTTACGCAAGTCGTGGGTGTGACCGTTGGTCTGAAGCACAGTTTGAAAGAAATGAGGGGATTTGGCCAAACGCCAGACAAACAAAAGGGCCATTCAATAATTGAATGACCCTTATAAAATCCCGCAGAGCGGGTAATCGTGGCGTCCCCTAGGGGACTCGAACCCCTGTTACCGCCGTGAAAGGGCGGTGTCCTAGGCCACTAGACGAAGGGGACGCAAAACCTTCTATACAACTGATCAGTGCTGAGGGCTGATCGATTCAAGGCCGGTGTGGCCAGACCTTGAACTGTAAAATTGGTGGAGCTAAGCGGGATCGAACCGCTGACCTCCTGCATGCCATGCAGGCGCTCTCCCAGCTGAGCTATAGCCCCGGATTTTTCGCCTCGCGGCGGAGCGACATCTTGCAACATCGCTTCTGTAAAACTGGCGTCCCCTAGGGGACTCGAACCCCTGTTACCGCCGTGAAAGGGCGGTGTCCTAGGCCACTAGACGAAGGGGACGCAAACCCTTCTATACAACAGATCAACGCTGAGTGTTGATCGCTTCAAGGCCGGTGTGGCCAGACCTTGAAGTGTAAATTGGTGGAGCTAGACGGGATCGAACCGTCGACCTCTTGCATGCCATGCAAGCGCTCTCCCAGCTGAGCTATAGCCCCTCATCGCTGAGGACGGGGCGAATCTTAATGGCGCTTTGGAAACGTGTCAAATTTATTTTTAACAATTTCCAAAGTTTTTTGCCGACATAACAATCACTTACCGCCCTCCCCCCGGAAAACGGGGGACTTCGGAAAGAACACGGGTCTGTAGAAGCTGGCGCAGCCTGCGATCTTTTTGGCTACGCCGAAGAGCAAGATCAAAAGATCGCAGCCTGCGCCAGCTCCTCCTGTGTGGATCAGGCGATGTTGCCGAGGAGTTTTTCCCACTCTTTGTTTTCTTTCTTCGACACGCCGCCCAGCAGGTCGATCGCCTGGCGCAGACGGAAACGCGTCAGGTCCGGGCCGAGGATTTCCATCGCATCCAGCACCGATACCGAACTGGCCTGGCCAGTGATGGCAGCGAACATCAGCGGCATGGCGTCACGCAGTTTCAGCTCGAGGGATTCGACCACCGCCTGAATCGTCGCGGTGATGTTGTCCTTCTCCCACTGACGCAGGCTTTCCAGCTTCCACAGAATCAGTTGCATCAGCTGACGTACCTGGTCGCCCGACAGTTTCTTCGATTCAAACAGCTTGGCATCCGGGTTCACGCCCCCGGCGAAGAAGAATCCGGCCAGCGGTGCGACCTGGCTGAAAGTCTCGACGCGACCCTGCACGTGCGGCGCGATCTTCATCATGTATTCAGGGTTGAGTGCCCAGGTTTGCAGGCGCGAAGCGAACTCTGCCACCGGCAAATCACGCAGCCACTGGCCGTTGAGCCACGACAGCTTCTCGATGTCGAAAATCGGCCCGCCGAGGGAGACGCGGCTCAGGTCGAAGTTGTCGACCATTTCTTGCAGCGAGAACTTCTCGCGCTCGTCCGGCATCGACCAGCCCATTCGCCCGAGGTAGTTGAGCATCGCTTCCGGCATGAAGCCCATACGCTCGTAGAACGTCACAGAGGTGGGGTTCTTGCGCTTGGACAGCTTGCTTTTGTCCGGGTTACGCAGCAGCGGCATGTAGCACAGCTCCGGTTGCTCCCAACCGAAGTATTCGTACAGAAGAATCAGTTTCGGTGCCGAAGGCAGCCATTCTTCGCCGCGCAGGACGTGGGTGATGCCCATCAGGTGGTCATCGACCACGTTGGCCAGGAAGTATGTCGGCAGGCCGTCGGTCTTCATCAGCACTTGCATGTCCATGCGATCCCACGGGATCTCGACGTCGCCACGCAGCATGTCCGGCACCACGCACACGCCTTCGCTTGGCACTTTCATGCGGATCACATGTGGCTCGCCGGCGGCCAGGCGGCGCGCGACTTCTTCCTTGGACAGCAACAGTGCACGGCCGTCGTATCGCGGGGTTTCACCGCGAGCCATTTGCTCGGCGCGCATCTGGTCCAGTTCTTCGGCGGTGCAGAAGCACGGGAAGGCGTGACCCATTTCGACCAGTTGCTGGCAGTACTTCTGATAGATGTCGCCGCGCTCGCTCTGACGGTACGGACCGTGCGGGCCGCCGACGTCCGGGCCTTCGCTCCAGTCGATCCCCAACCAGCGCAGGGCGTCGAAAATCTGCTGTTCGGACTCGCGGGTCGAACGCAATTGATCGGTGTCTTCGATCCGCAGGATGAACTCACCGCCGTGCTGCTTGGCAAAGCAGTAGTTGAACAAAGCGATGTAAGCGGTACCTACGTGGGGGTCCCCGGTAGGCGATGGCGCGATGCGCGTGCGGACGGTGGTCATGGCAAGTCTCGAAATGAAGATAAAACAAAGGGCGAATGGTAACAGGCGTTGCCCGCCCGGCTCCAGCGAACAGGGCATTTAAGCCAAGTTTGCGTCTACAACGGGCTCGGGCCGGGATGAATGATGGATTATCAGCCGATGGCATTTACCCACTATCGACTGTATGCCAGATTCGCCTGCTGATAACTTTCCTTACAATTTCTCGACTACAGTTTGCCCCATGCCTGCCCAACTCAAGCGTCGCCTGTTTATTTTCCTGTTGATCGTCCTGCTGATTGCCGGCGGCTTCTTTGCCCAGTGGTTCTTCAAGGGACGGTTTTATGAGAGCACCGACAACGCTTACGTCCAGGGCGAGATCACCCGTGTGTCGAGCCAGTTGGGCGCGCGCATCGATCAGGTGCTGGTGCAGGACAACCAGCACGTCGAGAAAGGCCAGTTGCTGATCAAGCTCGAAGGCGATGACTTCCACCTCGCCGTCGACCGCGCCAACGCCGCCCTCGCCACTCGCCAGGCCGAACGCCTGCAAGCCCAGAGCAAACTGACCCAGCAAGCCAGCCTGATTGCCGCGAGCGAGGCGCAAGTGGCCTCCAGTCAAGCCAGCCTCGGTCGCTCGCAAATCGATTTGTCCCGCGCGCAAACCCTGCGCAAACCGGGCTACGTTTCCGAAGAGCGGGTCACCACCCTCTCCGCCGACAACCACATCGCCCGCTCACAGGTAACCAAAGCCCAGGCGGATGCTCAAAGCCAGCGCCAGCAAGTCAATTCCCTGAGCGCCGAAATCAAGCGCCTCGACGCCATGATCGCCAACGCCAAAACCGATCTGGCCCAGGCTGAACTGAACCTGACCCGCAGCGAAATCCACGCCCCCATCAGCGGCCTGATCGGCCAGCGCGCCGCCCGCGAAGGCCAGTATGTGCAGGCCGGCGCTTATTTGCTGTCGATCGTCCCGGATCAGGACATCTGGATTCAGGCGAACTTCAAGGAAACCCAGATCGGCCACATGCAGCCCGGCCAGAAAGCCGAACTGACGTTCGACGCCTACAGCGACACACCGATTGAAGCGCGGGTCGACAGCCTGTTCGCGGCCTCAGGCGCGCAGTTCAGCCTGTTGCCGCCGGACAATGCCACCGGCAATTTCACCAAAGTCGTACAACGGATTCCGGTAAAACTGACGTTCGCCGCGGACAACCCGCTGCACGGAAAGATTCGTCCGGGCATGTCGGTTACCGCCAAAGTGAACATCAAAGACGCCCCTGACGATGGCCGGTGATCAACTGATCCGCCCGGCCGGCGAACCGACCCGGCGGGACTGGATCGCGGTGATGAGTGTGATGCTCGGCGCGTTCATGGCGGTGCTCGACATTCAGATCACCAATTCGTCGCTCAAGGATATTCAGGGCGCGCTGTCGGCGACCCTGGAAGAAGGCTCCTGGATTTCCACGTCGTACCTGGTCGCGGAAATCATCATGATTCCGCTGACGGCGTGGCTGGTGCAGCTGCTCTCGGCGCGTCGACTGGCGGTATGGGTTTCGCTTGGATTCCTTGCCGCGTCCCTGCTCTGCTCGATGGCGTGGAGCCTGGAAAGCATGATCATTTTCCGCGCACTGCAAGGCTTCACCGGCGGCGCGTTGATTCCTCTGGCGTTCACCCTGACGCTGATCAAGCTTCCCGAGCACCACCGCGCCAAAGGCATGGCGATGTTCGCCATGACCGCAACGTTCGCGCCGTCCATCGGACCGACACTCGGCGGCTGGCTGACGGAGAACTGGGGCTGGGAATACATCTTCTACATCAACATCCCGCCGGGCCTGATCATGATCGCCGGCCTGATGTATGGCCTGGAAAAAAAAGAAGCGCACTGGGAACTGCTGAAAAGCACCGACTACACGGGGATTGTCACCCTCGGTATCGGCCTCGGTTGTTTGCAGGTGTTTCTGGAAGAAGGCCATCGCAAGGACTGGCTGGAATCGGACCTGATCGTTGCGCTCGGCAGCATCGCCCTGATCAGCCTGATCACCTTTGTGATCGTGCAATTTTCCAAGCCCAATCCGCTGATCAACCTCGGCATCCTGGGCAATCGCAACTTCGGTTTATCGAGTATTTCCAGCCTGGGAATGGGCGTCGGGCTGTACGGCTCGATCTTTCTGTTGCCGCTGTACCTGGCGCAGATCCAGAACTATAACGCCCTACAGATCGGCGAAGTGATCATGTGGATGGGCGTGCCACAACTGTTCCTGATTCCGCTGGTGCCGAAGCTGATGAAATACGTCTCGCCGAAATGGCTGTGCACGCTGGGCTTCGGGTTGTTCGGCCTGGCGAGTTTTTCCTCGGGTGTGCTGAACCCGGACTTTGCCGGACCGCAGTTCAATCAGATCCAGATCATCCGCGCACTCGGCCAGCCGCTGATCATGGTGACCATCTCGCTGATCGCCACCGCGTACATCCTGCCGCAGGATGCGGGCTCGGCGTCGAGCCTGTTCAACATCCTGCGCAACCTCGGCGGCGCAATCGGCATCGCCCTCCTCGCCACCTTGCTGGATGCGCGGACCAAGACCTACTTCGATTATTTGCGTGAATCCATCGTGCCGAGCAACCCGCAGGTCGCCGAGCGCATGGCGTCGCTGACCGACCGGTTTGGCAGTGAAACGGCGGCGCTGGGCAAACTCAGTGAGATCGCCCATCAACAGGCGTCGATCATGGCTTACAACGATGCGTTTCATTTTGTCGGGATTGCGCTGGGGATCAGCATGATTGCGGTGTTGCTGACCAAGCAATTACCGGCGGGGTTGAAGGCTGGCGAGGCGCACTAGTTGAGTATTGTGTCGTCAAGACTGGCCTCATCGCGAGCAGGCTCGCTCCCACATTGGATCGCGCTCACTGGGTCAACTGTGGGAGCCTGCTCGCGATGGCGGCCTGACAGGCACTGCAAATCTCAAACAGCGATCAACCGATCCCGCAGCTTGGTAATTTCATCGCGCATCTGCGCCGCCGCTTCGAATTCCAGGTCGCGCGCCAAGGCGTACATCTTCTCTTCCAGGGCCTTGATGCGCTTGGCGACCTCTCCCGGCGAACGCAATTCCGCTTCGTACTTGGCGCTTTCCTCGGCGGCCTTGGCCATGCCTTTGCGCTTCTTGCTGCGCGAGCCTGGCACGGTGGCGCCTTCCATGATGTCGGCAACGTCCTTGAACACACCTTTCGGCGTAATGCCGTTGGCCAGGTTGAAGGCAATCTGCTTGTCGCGTCGACGTTCGGTTTCACCGATGGCCCGCTCCATGGAGCCGGTGATGCGGTCCGCGTACAGAATCGCCCGACCGTTGAGGTTACGCGCCGCGCGACCAATGGTCTGGATCAGCGAGCGCTCGGAACGCAGGAAGCCCTCCTTGTCCGCATCAAGGATCGCCACCAGCGAGACCTCCGGCATGTCCAGGCCTTCACGCAGCAGGTTGATCCCCACCAGCACATCAAAGGTTCCGAGTCGCAAATCGCGAATGATTTCAACCCGTTCCACGGTGTCGATGTCCGAGTGCAGATAACGCACCCGCACCCCGTGGTCGGCCAGGTAATCGGTCAAGTCTTCGGACATACGCTTGGTCAGCGTGGTGACCAACACCCGCTCTTCGAGGGCGACGCGTTTGGTGATTTCCGACAGCAAATCGTCGACCTGAGTCAGCGCCGGACGGATTTCGATTTGCGGGTCCACGAGACCGGTCGGGCGCACCAGTTGCTCGACCACCCGGCCCGCATGTTCAGCCTCGTAGTTGCCCGGCGTGGCCGAGACAAAAATCGTCTGCGGGCTGATGCCTTCGAACTCGTCGAAACGCATCGGTCGGTTGTCCAGCGCCGAGGGCAGACGGAAGCCGTACTCCACCAGCGTTTCCTTACGTGAGCGGTCGCCCTTATACATGGCACCGACCTGCGGCACGCTGACGTGGGATTCGTCGATCACCAGCAAGGCATCGGCCGGCAAGTAATCGAACAAGGTCGGCGGCGCCTCGCCGGACGCACGGCCCGAGAGGTAGCGCGAGTAGTTTTCGATCCCGTTGCAGTAGCCCAGCTCGAGGATCATCTCCAGGTCGAAGCGCGTGCGTTGCTCAAGACGTTGCGCTTCCACCAGTTTGTTGTTGGAGCGCAGGTATTCCAGGCGCTCCTGCAACTCGACCTTGATCCCTTCAATGGCACCGAGCAGGGTTTCTCGCGGCGTCACGTAGTGGCTTTTCGGGTAGAAGGTGAAGCGCGGCAGCTTGCGAATCACCTCGCCGGTCAGCGGATCGAAGGCCGACAGGCTCTCGACTTCGTCATCGAACAGCTCGATGCGGATCGCTTCGAAATCGGATTCTGCCGGGTGGATGTCGATCACATCACCGCGCACGCGGAAGGTCGCTCGGGCGAAATCCATGTCGTTGCGGGTGTATTGCAGGTCCGCCAGGCGACGCAGTAAAGCGCGCTGATCGAGCTTGTCACCCCGATCCACGTGCAGCACCATTTTCAAATAAGTTTCCGGACTGCCCAGACCATAGATGCACGACACCGTGGTGACGATGATCGCGTCCTTGCGCTCCAGCAACGCTTTGGTCGCCGAGAGTCGCATCTGCTCGATGTGATCGTTGATCGAGGCGTCTTTCTCGATGAAGGTGTCCGAGGACGGCACGTAGGCTTCGGGCTGGTAGTAGTCGTAGTAGGACACGAAGTATTCGACGGCGTTGTTCGGAAAAAACGCTTTGAATTCACCGTACAACTGCGCGGCCAGGGTCTTGTTCGGCGCCAGCACCAGTGTCGGGCGCTGAACCTGGGCGATGACGTTGGCAATGCTGAACGTCTTGCCCGAGCCGGTCACACCGAGCAATGTCTGGTGCGCCAGCCCGGCTTCAATGCCCTCGACCATCAGGCGAATGGCTTCCGGCTGATCGCCGGCGGGCTCGAAGCGGGTGACTAGCTGGAATTCAGACATGAAATACCCTCTGGGTCGCGCCCGTCCGGTCAAGCCGGACAGCTACGAAAAAGACCACAAACGACCGACGTCGCCCGAGGAAAAAACTGGATTGTGCTCAATGTGGAGCCGATTGCCCTCGCTTTCAAGGCAAACGTCCTACATCCCTTGAAGTCTTTGACGGGATCAATCGACTAACGGTCGAAAAATAATCGGGAAAACTTACGGTAAAAGCCAAATCGACTGTCGCCATCAATCGCAGATGGCCTCTATACTAGCTCCCCGTTTGTGCACCGCTCTAGTGCATTCGGCTGGAGCGCGACACGTCCCTCCACTCTCCATTCAGAGCCGCCGCAAAAATGAGCCTGTTCTCCGCTGTCGAAATGGCACCACGCGATCCAATCCTGGGCCTCAACGAAGCATTCAACGCCGATACCCGTACCAACAAGGTCAACCTGGGGGTCGGTGTTTACTGCAACGAGGAGGGGCGAATTCCACTCCTGCGCGCCGTTGTCGAAGCCGAGACGATTCGCGTCGCTCAACACGCTTCCCGTGGCTACTTGCCGATCGATGGCATCGCGGCTTACGACCAGGCCGTTCAGAAACTGCTGTTTGGCAATGACTCGCCGCTGATCGCTGCTGGCCGTGTCATCACCACTCAGGCCGTGGGCGGTACTGGCGCACTGAAAATCGGTGCCGACTTCCTCAAGCAACTGCTGCCGAACGCTGTCGTGGCGATCAGCGACCCAAGCTGGGAAAACCACCGCGCGCTGTTCGAAACCGCCGGTTTCCCGGTGCAGAACTATCGCTACTACGACGCCGCGACCCACGACGTTAACCGTGTCGGCCTGCTGGAAGACCTGAACGCCCTGCCGAACGGCTCGATCGTTGTGCTGCACGCCTGCTGCCACAACCCGACCGGCGTGGACCTGAGCCCGGCGGACTGGAAAAACGTTCTGGAAGCCGTGAAGGCCAAGGGTCACGTACCGTTCCTCGACATGGCCTACCAGGGCTTTGGCGATGGCATCGACGAAGACGCCGCCGCCGTGCGTCTGTTCGCTGAATCGGACCTGACCTTCTTCGTTTCCAGCTCGTTCTCCAAATCCTTCTCGCTGTACGGCGAGCGCGTGGGCGCCCTGTCGATCGTCAGCGAATCGAAAGAGGAAAGCGCGCGCGTGCTGTCGCAAGTCAAACGCGTGATCCGCACTAACTACTCCAACCCGCCGACCCACGGTGCAAGCATCGTCGCCGCTGTGCTGAACAGCCCGGAGCTGCGCGCCAAGTGGGAAGAAGAACTGGCCGAAATGCGCCTGCGGATTCGCGGCATGCGCACCCAGATGGTTGACCTGCTGGCGAAAAACGCGCCACAGCGCGATTTCAGCTTTGTGGGGCGTCAGCGCGGCATGTTCTCCTACTCCGGCCTGACGGTTGAGCAAGTCACCCGTCTGCGCAACGAGTTCGGCATCTATGCCCTGGACACCGGCCGCATCTGCGTCGCCGCGTTGAACCAGAACAACATTGATGTTGTGACCAAGGCCATCGTTGCGGTGATCTGAGTCGTACGGTAATACGAAAAACGGGAAGCCTCTGGGCTTCCCGTTTTTTTATTGGCTCAGATAATTCTCAACCTCATGGTCGAGCGCTCTAGACTGCACATCATATTACTGTGGGAGCCGGGCTTGCCCGTGATGGTGGCCGGTCAACCAACAACTGTGTTGAATGTGAGGGCCCTATCGCGGGCCAGCCCGCTTCCACAAGTTCTATGTACATTCCGGAATTCTGACGAGAACCCACATGAAAAACGATGACCTGCGCGCTGAGCGCGATGACCTGAATGACCTGAATGACTTCATCCCCCGCGTCCCGGCCAAACGCAGCAGTAACCTGGTGCTGCAAGTGGCTGCGGGTGTGTTCCTCGGCGGGCTGGCCTTGTGGCTGGTGCAACTGGGTGCGACGCTGCTTTACGCCAAACTGATGCTCGCCACCGTGACGTTCGGCGGTTAAGCCAGTTCGGTCGCGCGCTGGCTGGCTGCATCGTCATAGGCGACGTACAGCGATTCGGCGACCTGGCTTTTGATGGCCTTGGTGCTTTCCAGGCCCAGGACAAAACCTTCGGCCTTGCCGCCTGCGCGATTCAATTCGTCAGCGGTGCTGGCCTGAGTGATGGCGTCGAACAGTTTTTCGGCGTGCGGACCGACCCCTTTGGGCAGGCTGATCTGAGCGATGCTCATGCGGACACCTCGTTGTTGCGAAGTGTGAGGGCTGGGTGATTCATGGCGCGTACCTTTTCGGCGAATGGCCGGCAGCGCGTGTAACCACTTCCGGGCGGCCATGGTAGACCTCTGGTGCCGTTCTGGTAACCGCCAATCGCCGATAAACCACCGTCCGTCCCGATGAATTCCTCAAGTTGTCAGCAGGTGCTTGACTTCTCTTTTTGAATCAGTAACATACACGCCATTCCGCGATAGCTCAGTTGGTAGAGCAAGTGACTGTTAATCACTGGGTCCCTGGTTCGAGTCCAGGTCGTGGAGCCAGACAAGGTTCGGAGAATGCTTTCAAAATCTCTGAACACCAAAAACCCGCCTTAATGGCGGGTTTTTTCATTTCGGCATGATTATCCAGAAATCTTGGCCTGCAACATCGAGCCGCGCCGCTTGAGTCAGGCCAACCGGAATCGCCCCTCACCCCTCTCATGCCTGAGACCTCATCGTCTGCTTCGGCAACTCTCCAAAGCGCTGCCGATAGTAATTGGCAAACCGCCCCACATGCCCGAACCCGAACTCCAGCGCTACCTCGGTCACGCTGGTGTGCGGTCTCGCCAGCAAGTACTCCCTGGCGGCTTCAAGCCGTAATCCGCGCAAGCGGTCCATCGGACTTTGGCCGTATTCGCGTTGGCATAAGGTGTTCAAGCTGCGAATGCTCACCCCGCCAGCAACCGCCAGTTCAGCCAGGGAGATGCCTTGAACAAGGTGCTCGCGCATGCAGGCGTCGATTTTTTGCAGTTGACGGGAGGGCTGCCGCGGCAAAGGCGACTCTTGTTGAGCAACGCCACAATGGCTGAGCAGAAACAGAGGCAGGCTTTGCTCCAGATGCTGCAACCAGCGTGAAGGCGGTGCACTCGATTCGCCCTCGGGCAAGTGCTCCAGCAACTCGCTGACCAGACGAAACCAGCGCACCGCCAGTGGCCGTTCCAGGCGGCTGACCGGCGCTAACGTGAAGCCCGACGGCAAGTCATCGGCCAGCGCATTCTGGCTGGCATCGAGCAATGCCCGTGGCAGTTTGAGGATCAGTTGCTCGCAACCCTCCTCCCACACCACTCGAGCCTGCTTGCGCGGAGACAGGATCGCTACTTCTCCCGGGCTGACGTCATAGCCCATGCCGTCGGACTCGAGAGTGGCACTGCCTCGCAGCGGCATTTGTACCAGCACGAAATCTTCGAAAGGCTGTGGCCGGATTTCTACCTGGCCGCCGTAACGCAGCGCATACAGTTCGCAACTGGCGACCTGGCCGCGATAGAACGCCGTATCGACGCCGCCCCGCGGCCAATCCAGCTCATGTTCCACCAGCGCCTGCCCCATCAAACGCTGGGTTTCCTGCGCCGAGCGACTGGTGAAGACCGGCTCGCGGCACATCAGCGATAAGTTCAGGCCCACGCTGTTGGCGGTGGCCGCGTGGAAAGTCGTCATGTCAAAGCGACCGGTTGCGACGGGCTTCGCTGCGCTGAAGAGTCGCACTGGGCGTTTCGTTGAACAGCTTGCGGTACTCGCTGGCGAACCGGCCCAGATGCGAAAACCCCCAGCACATCGCGATCACGGAGATGTTGCGCACCGAGGCGTCTTCGAGGATTTCCTGGCGAACGGCGCCGAGGCGAAACTTTTTCAGGTAAGCCATGGGTGAGACACCCATGTGCTTGCGAAAGCCTTCGAACAGTTTGAAGCGGGATACACCCGCCGCCGCCTCGATGTCCTCCAGGTGGATGTCTTCGCGGGCGTTGCTTTCTATGAAATCCTTTGCGCGCACCAGGTAATACGGCAACTTGACGCCCAGTTGATCACGAAGTTCGGCGCTGTAGTTATTGGGCTGGGAAAGGATGAGCCCCTTGATCAGCGCGCTTTCGATATCGCGGGTGAAAAACACCTGACTGAACAGGTCGTGACCGCGCTCCAGCTCATCGATGTAGTAACGGGCCAGCCGCCACCAGGAGGCAGAGGCGCCGTTGACCGCATCCATCACCGGCTCGAACTTCAGCGGCATTTCCAAAGGGCGTTGCAGCATGCCTTCCAGTGTCTGGCGCATGGCCATGCGGGTGATCACCACGGAGATCTTGTGACAGTCACCGGCCATGCTCAGTGTCTGGGTTTCGTGCGGTGTCACGATCAGTCCCTGATCCTGATTGGAGTACAACCGACGGCCATCCTTGACCAACTCCTGCTCGCCGCGAATCGGCAGGCTGAGGCTGTAGCAATTGAGGTGTTCGGCATCCTCGACGCCAATGGTCACGTCTGTGCCGTATTCCATCCGGCCCAAGGTCGTGGACATGGATTTGAAGACATTGGCCTTGTGGTGAAACTGAATCCGGTTCGGCTGCGAGGTCTGCAGTTCGTGCGGCCCGCAAATGCCGGCCATCCACGCCCGGGCACCAGCCAGGTCGTAGCGATCTATGCGGATATCTCGAAACTGGACAACATTTGGTTCGGTCATGACGGTGCACCCACGGCAATGAACATCGACACGCTCTTCGGCGCGTATTCTCATTGGATTTGCAAGGGCTATGCCCAGCCGGTGCGAACAGGCGAAATCCGCACTTTTCGGCCAGTAATCGGAAACTATCTGGATATCGAACGCGTTGCGCGGCCTTGACGCGCACAGCGATGGTGCCAAGAGCGGTCGACGCAATGGGTAAAACGCTACCCGATGCGTCACTTCCGCGCGCAACCGCGTCCGATTTCAGGGCAGGACGTTACCAAAATTTCCAGGTGTAAGTTGTGATCAGGCGGTTTTCCACCCAGTCATTGCCGTGGCTGAATTTGGCGACGACGTTGCCGGCCTCCACGCCCACGCCTTTGAGCGGACCGCTTTGCACCACGTAAGACAGCACCAGGTTGCGCTCCTGCTCCGCTGCCTGGCTGAGGTTGTCACCGCGGTCCACCGAACTGCCTTTCAAGTATCGGGTCATGAAACTCAGGCCCGGCAGACCCATGGCGGCAAAGTCGTAGTCATAACGCAGTTGCCAGGATTTTTCGTTGGGCTTGATGAACGCCACCCGCGACCAGTTCACCAGGAACGGTTGCGGCACATAACCGCCCAGTGTCGGGAAGTTGCTGTCGCCGAGCATGCGCTGGTATCCCACGCCGAATCGGTGACCGCCCTTTTTCAGCGATGTCATGGCGCCATAGGAACGGTTGTCAATGTCGCCGTAGAGAGCGTCGCCGTCTTCGCTGTTGTTGAAGTAACGCAGGTCAGTCTTCAGCGCATAGCCGTCGCCCAGGTCTGCCAGATGGGTGATGCCCAGGTAGTGCTGCTGGTAGATGTCTTCCAGTTGCGCGTAGAAGTAAGTACCGGTCAGCGACGGAGTGAAAGCATAACTGGCACCGGCAAGGTTGAGCCCGTCACTGCCGTGGCGCACACCCGAGCCGGTCTGCAGGTACAGTTTTTCGTAGTTGGAGGAGTTACGCGCACCGATCTGCGTCAGCCGCCCGGCGGTCAATGTCAGGCCGTCGATTTCCTTGGATTCGAGCAGACCACCGCGATAGGTCGTGACCAACTGGCGTGAATCGTCAATGATCACCACCGGCAGTAACGGCCGCAGTTCACCGACTTTCAGCTCGGTTTTCGAATAGCGCATTTTCAGCGTCGCCCCGCCACGGCCATACTCATCGGCCTGCTCCTGACGGCTTCGGCTGTAAGGGATGATGGAGTCATCGCCGCGCCCGCCACCGCCATCCAGTCTGTAGGCATACTGCACCTCGGCATCCAGGCCGAACTGCACCGGGCCTTCGGTATAGCCGGAGGCGAAACGCAGGTCGAAACCCTGAGTCCAACTGCCCACCCGTGAATGGGGTGGGTTGTCCTGCTTGAAATCCCGATCGATGTAAAAGTTGCGGGTACCCAGTGTGAGCCGGCTGTCAGAGACCACGTCGGCCTGCGCCAGTATTGGCGTCAACAAGCCAACTGTTTGAATCCCTCGAACTAACCACGTTTTATGCAACATATTATTTCTTCCCCCTGCCGCGTTTAGAGCAACACATGAATAGAAGGCACTTCTGGTTAAAACCAGGGCCATGAGTAATGGCAGTTTCCAGTGACCTGCAGCGAGACACTCTGGTGGTGCTTCGATTGAAATTAAGCCGCAACAAGTTCCCCAGCGGCTATCCCGTTACTGGAAGACAATTAGCCGTTTGCTCAGCCTTCATATGCGACATAACCCAGTGTTTACGGGATAAAACCACCAGCAACCCAAGATCAAGGCTTATTTTCCGGATGGGTTTCCACTAATAAGCGGATAGACCCTGTCCATCGCCACGTCATTTAATGAAGGCGTGAATTAGCCCATTGGCCGAGGACTGGGATATGACAACTACACGAAGTATCGAACAGTGGAAAAGTTATATAGAAAGTTGCCTGGACTTCCGTCCGGAAGACGGTGTTTACCGCATCGCTCGCGATATGTTTACCGACCCGGAATTGTTCGATCTGGAAATGGAACTGATCTTCGAGAAGAACTGGATTTACGCCTGCCATGAAAGCGAGATCGCCAATAATCACGACTTCATGACCCTG
Source organism: Pseudomonas sp. IT-P100 (assembly GCF_949767185.1). NCBI lineage: Bacteria > Pseudomonadati > Pseudomonadota > Gammaproteobacteria > Pseudomonadales > Pseudomonadaceae > Pseudomonas > Pseudomonas sp. IT-P100. Next base: position 530,609 of record NZ_CATKQK010000011.1, on the reverse strand, counting down.
CGTGCCGGCCGCCAGCCGCTGATCATCACCCGCGACGGTGAAGGTCGTCTCAACGCCTTGATCAACGCCTGCCAGCACCGTGGCACCACCCTTACCCGCGTTGGCAAGGGCAACCAGTCAACCTTTACGTGCCCCTTCCACGCCTGGTGCTACAAAAGCGACGGCCGGCTGGTAAAGGTCAAGGCGCCTGGCGAATACTCCGAAGGCTTCGACAAGGCTACCCGCGGCCTGAAGAAGGCTCGTATTGAAAGCTATAACGGCTTCGTGTTCGTCAGCCTCGACGTGGAGGGCACCGACACCCTGGAAGACTTCCTCGGTGACGCCAAGGTGTTCTTCGACATGATGGTGGCGCAGTCTCCTACCGGCCAGCTCGAAGTGCTGCCGGGCAAGTCGGCCTACACCTACGACGGCAACTGGAAATTGCAGAACGAGAACGGCCTGGACGGTTACCACGTCAGCACCGTCCACTACAACTACGTGGCCACCGTGCAGCACCGCCAACAGGTCAACGCCGAAAAAGGCCTGACTTCCAGCGACACCCTGGACTACAGCAAGCTGGGGGCCGGCGACAAGGAAACCGACGACGGCTGGTTCGCTTTCAACAACGGCCACAGCGTTCTGTTCAGCGACATGCCCAACCCTGCCGTGCGCCCGGGCTACGCCACCATCATGCCGCGCCTGGTCAAGGAACACGGCCAGGGCAAGGCCGAGTGGATGATGCACCGCCTGCGTAACCTGAACGTCTACCCGAGCATGTTCTTCCTCGACCAGATCAGCTCGCAGCTGCGCATCATCCGCCCGCTGGCCTGGAACAAGACCGAGATCAACAGCTTCTGCCTGGGCGTGGTCGGCGAATCGGACGCCGATCGGGAAAACCGCATTCGTCAGTTCGAAGACTTCTTCAACGTATCCGGCATGGGCACCCCCGATGACCTGGTGGAGTTCCGTGAAGCCCAGCGTGGCTTCCAGGCTCGCCTGGAACGCTGGAGCGACATTTCCCGCGGCCAGGGCAAATGGGTCGAAGGCGCTACCCGCAACAGCGAAACCATTGGCATCGCCCCGGCGCTGACGGGCACCGAGTTCACCCATGAAGGCCTGTACGTCAACCAGCACGCTAACTGGCAGCGCTTTTTGCTGGAGGGCCTGGCGCGCAAGGCGGCCGAACAACAACCGTTGAAACTGCGTGAGGTGTGAACATGAATTCGCAACTGCAATACCGCGTCGAGCAATTTCTCTACCGCAACGCCGAGGCTTGCGATGCCCAGGACTGGGACACCTACCTGGCCATGTTCAGCGATGACAGCGAATTCCACCTGCCGCAATGGGATTCGGAGCACGTCTACACCACCGACCCGAAAAAAGGCATGTCGCTGATCTACTACCCCAACCGGGGTGGCCTGGAAGACCGGGTGTTCCGCATTCGCACCGGCAAGGCGGCATCGACCATCCCGATGCCGCGCACCCTGCACCTGATCAGCAACGTGCGAATCGCGCCGCTGCAGGATGATGAGCTGGAGGTCCGGGTCAACTGGAGCACCCTGTACTACCGCATGCAAACCGCCGAGCAGTTCTTCGGCCGCGCGACCTACCGCCTGCGCCCCAACGGCGAGAGCTGGAAGATCGCCCGCAAACACGCAGTGCTGCTCAACGACACGATCAACTCAGTGCTCGATTTCTACCATCTCTGAACCCTGCGGATTAACGCTCATGACGTACAAGGTCGCCTTCAGTTTCGCCGATGGCAAAACACTCTTCTGCAACGTGCAGAACAATGAAATCCTGCTCGACGCGGCCCTGCGCAGCGGAATCAAGATTCCGTTGGACTGCCGCGAAGGGGTTTGCGCGACCTGCCAGGGCCGCTGCGAATCCGGGCAGTACACTCAGGACTATGTGGACGATGAAGCACTGTCGGCCAGTGACCTGGCCGAGCGCAAGGTGCTGACCTGCCAGACGCGTGTGCAGTCCGACGCCGCCTTCTACTTCGACTTCGATTCCAGTCTCTGCGGCAGCAGCGGCCCGAGCAGTCTGCAAGGCACCGTAAGCGAAGTGCGACAGGTATCCCCGAGCACCGCCATCGTGCATGTGGAAGTCGGTGCAGCGGGTGCGGCGCTCGACTACCTGCCAGGCCAGTACGCGCGCCTGCAAGTACCGGGCACCGAGCATCGGCGCTCGTATTCCTTTGCCTGCGCGCCGGGCAGCAGCAACCTGCAGTTCCTCATTCGCTTGCTGCCCAGCGGCGTGATGACCGATTACGTTCGCGATCGTTGCCAGGTCGGTGACGTGATCCACATGGAAGCACCGCTGGGTGCTTTCTACTTGCGTCATATCGACCGCCCGCTGGTGATGGTGGCCGGCGGCACCGGGCTGTCGGCGTTCCTGGGCATGCTCGACCAGATCGCCGACCAGCACGGCTGCGGCCATCCGGTGCATCTGTACTACGGCGTGCGCGAGGCTGCGGACCTGTGCGAGGTTTCGCGCATCGAGGCCTATGCCGCACGCATCCCCGGGTTCCGTTTCACGCCCGTGGTCAGCAATCCCAACCCCGAGTGGCCGGGCAAGACCGGCTATATCGCCGAACACCTGGAGTTGGCCGAGCTGCGCGACCAGCCGTTCGACCTGTACCTGTGCGGCCCGCCGCCGATGGTCGAGTCGATCAAGGACTGGCGACAGCAGCAAGGCCTGGATCAAAGCCGCCTTTATCTGGAGAAGTTCACCGAGAGCAACAGCTGACACGGCACCCCATAACAACAATCAATCGGCCCGACCGAACACTGAATCACTGCCCTCATCGATATCCACCGTGCGTTGGCACGACCTACTTCATAGGCCGCCTCATGAAAAACCTGGTATTGCGTGCATGTCTGGCAACCTCCCTCTGTGCAGCGACGGCTGCCCAGGCCATGGAGCCTGTCCGAATCGGCTTCATCACCACCCTCTCCACCCCCGCCGGCTACCTGGGCGAAGACTCGCGGGACGGCTTCCAGCTGGCGATCGATCAGGAGGGCGGCAAGCTCGGCGGGGTGCCGGTGCAACTCATTGTGGAAGACGACGGACTGCAACCGGCCAAGGCCAAGCAGATCGCCGACCGCATGAGCCTGGACGGTATTTCGCTGTACACCGGGGTGATTTTTTCCAACGTGCTGGCGGCCGTGATCAACACCGCCACCAAGGACGGTTTCTACGTCAGCAACAACACCGCGCCCTCGACCCTGGCCGGTGAAAAGTGCATGGCCAACTACTTCGTCGCCTCCTACCAGAACGATACCCCGCACGAGATGGCCGGTGTCGCCGCCAACGAGCTGGGCTACAAGAAGATGGTGATTCTGGCGCCCAACTATCAGGGCGGCCGTGACGCACTGGCCGGTTTCAAGCGCACCTTCAAGGGCGAAGTGACCGAGATCTACACCAAGCTCAACCAGCTCGACTTCTCGGTGGAACTGGCGCGCGTGCGTGCGCTGGCGCCGGATGCGATCTTCCAGTTTCACCCGGGCGGCGGCGGCATCAACTTCGCCAAGCAGTACGGCGGTTCGGGCCTGTCGGCGCAAATCCCGATGGTGGTGCCGGTGTTCTCCATGGATGAACGCATGCTTGCCGCCACCGGCGATGTGGCCAAGGGCACCAACATCGTCACCCTGTGGAACCCGCAATCGGACAACCCGGCCAACCAAGCCTTCGTCAAAGCCTTCACCGAGAAATACAAGCGCGCCCCGACGGTGTATGCCGCCCAGACCTACGACACGGCACGACTGATCGGCGCCGCCCTGAAGACCTCCCAGGGCAATCTGAAAGACCAGGCGGCCTTCCGCTCGGCCATGAAGAACGTCAAGTTCGACTCCATTCGCGGTGACTTCAGCTTCGCCCAGAACCAGCACCCGGTGATCGACTGGTACCTGCTGCAAGTACAGGCCGGCGCCGACGGCAAGCTGATCGAAGTGCCGATCAAGACGCTGGCGACCCGCCATGTCGACAGCTACGCCGCTCAATGCTCGATCTGACCGGCACCTGAGCCCCCGTCCTCGCCCTGCAGAAACCTGCGGGGCGTTTTCATGAGGAACGCAGTCATGTTATTGCTCGAACAGATTCTCAACGGCCTGCAATACAGCGCCTTGCTGTTTCTGCTGGCCTCGGGCCTGACCCTGATTTTCGGCATCATGGGCGTGATCAACCTCGCCCACGGTGCCTTTTACATGGTCGGCGCCTTCTGTGCCGCCTACACCGCCATGGCGACCGGCTCGTTCTGGCTGGGCGGCCTGGCCGCGCTGATCGGCTCGGCCTGCTATGGCGCGCTGATTGAAACGTCGATCATGCGTCACCTCTACAAACGCGATCACCTGGATCAGGTGCTGGCGACGCTGGCCGTGGTGTTTTTCAGCAACGAATTGCTGACCCTGATCTTCGGTCGCAGCCCACCGGCGATGCCCACGCCCGAGTGGTATTCCAGTTTTGTCCAAGTGCTGCCGGGATTGATGTACCCGGTCAGCCGACTGCTGTTCATCGCCGCAGGGCTGGTGGTGGCGGTCGGCATGTGGCTGCTGATCAACCACACGCGCCTCGGCATGCTGATTCGCGCCGGTGCCGACGACCATGAAATGGTCGGCGCGCTGGGCGTCAACATCGCCCGACTGTACACCCTGGTGTTCGTCTTCGGCTGCGTACTGTGCGGCCTGGCCGGCTTCATGGCGGCACCGCTGCTGTCGGTGGAAATCGGCATGGGCGAAAAGATCCTGATCACTACCTTCGTGGTCATCGTCGTCGGCGGTGTCGGTTCGGTGCGCGGTGCGCTGGTCGGGGCCCTGCTGATCGGCATGGTCGACAGCCTGGGCCGTGCCTACATTCCGCCGCTGCTGGACCAACTGCTGCCCAGCGAAACCAGCGGCACCCTGAGCGCCGGGCTGATTTCCGCCAGCGCCTACATCGTCATGGCCCTGGTGCTGCTGGTGCGTCCGCGCGGCCTGCTGCCGGCCCGTGCCTGAGGAGAACGCTATGTCACCACGCCTTATCATTGACCTTGCGTGCCTGGCGACCTTCGCCTGCATGCCGCTGCTGGCCCACTGGCTGCACGAACCCTACCTGGTCAGCTTCTTCACCCGCCTTGCGATCTACGGCATGGCGGCCATCAGCCTGGACTTGCTGATCGGCTACGGCGCCATGGTCAGCTTTGGCCATGCGGCGTTCTTCGGACTGGGCGGTTACATCGTCGGCATCGTTGCCTTCCACACGTCACAAGGCATGCCGCTGTGGGGCTGGGAAGGCAGCAACAGCGCGCTGGTGGTGTGGCCTCTGGCCCTGCTGGTATGTGCGTTGCTTTCGTTGCTGGTGGGTTATCTGTCGCTGCGTACCAGCGGCGTGCAGTTCATCATGATCACCCTCGCGTTCGGCCAGATGCTCTACTTCGTGCTCGGCTCGCTGTCGCTGTACGGCGGTGACGACGGCATCCTGCTCAACGAGCGCAATACCCTCGGCGCACTGGACCTGGGCGACGCCAACCACTTCTACTACCTGTGTGTAGCGCTGCTGACCGGTTGGTTGCTGTTGTGCCGGCGACTGGTCAATTCGCGTTTCGGTTTTGTTCTACGCGGGCTCAAGCAGAGCGAGCGGCGCAGCGTCAGCCTGGGCCTCAAACCCTTGCGCTATCGCCTGACGGCCTTTGTGATCGCGGGCACCGGCGGTGGCCTGGCGGGAATTCTGTGGGCCAACTACGCGCTGTTCGTCAGCCCCGACATGGGCGCCTGGCACAAGTCCGGCGAGTTGATGGCGATGGTGATCCTCGGCGGCGTCGGCACCCTGCTCGGCCCGCTGCTGGGCGCGGCCACCTACCTGGGCCTTGAACAAGTGCTGAGCCAGTGGACCGAACACTGGATGCTGATTTTCGGCCCGCTGTTGTTGCTGGTGGTGCTGTTCGGCAAAAAAGGCGTTTACGGACTGCTGCTGAGCTTGCTGCAGCGCAAACAGAACGTGGTTGCCGTCAAATCGAACACCGCCGTGGAGGCACGCCCATGAGCGCAAAACTGTCGATTCAGGATTTGCACAAGGCCTTCGGTGCGGTGAAAGCCACCAACGGCGCCAGCCTTGAACTGGCCGAAGGCGAGTTGCACGCCATCATCGGCCCGAACGGCGCCGGTAAATCCACGCTGATCGCGCAGATCGCCGGGGAAGTTTTCCCAGACCATGGCCAGATCCATCTCAATGGTCAGGACATCACCCGCGTACCAGCCTGGCAGCGGCCGCGCCTGGGACTTGCGCGGGCATTCCAGGTCAGTCAGCTGTACACCGAGTTCACCCTGCTGGAGAACGTCGCCCTGGCTATCGCCGCTCGTGACGGCAAGACGTTCGGCATGTGGCGTCCGCTGAGCCGCGACACTCGCCTGCTGGAACCGGCGCTGGGCTACTTGCAGCAAGTGGGCCTGGGCGCTCGCGCGCAAGACCCGGTCCACGAGCTTTCCCATGGCGAACGACGGCAACTGGAGATCGCACTGGCCCTGGCTCAGGAAGCATCGGTGCTATTGCTCGACGAGCCTATGGCCGGGATGGGGGCCGACGAATCCGCGCGCATGACCGAGTTGCTGCACAGCCTCAAGGGCCGCTACGCAATCCTGTTGGTGGAACATGACATGGACGCGGTATTCGCCCTCGCCGACCGTATCACTGTGCTGGTCTACGGTCAGACGGTGCTGACCGGCAGCGTCGAACAAGTGCGCAACGACCCGCAAGTGCGGGCCGCCTACCTGGGAGAAGAACATGCTTGACGTTCAAGGCTTGAAAGCGGGCTATGGCTTGAGCCAGGTGTTGTTCGACATGCACCTGAGTATCGAGCAAGGCCAGGTGGTGTCGTTGATCGGCCGCAACGGCATGGGCAAGACCACCACGGTCAAATCGATCATGGGGTTGCTCAAGCCCAGTGCCGGCAGCATCCGTATCAATGGCACGGAAATGCGGGGTGCTGCGCCCTATCGCATCGCCAAGGCCGGCCTGGGACTGGTGCCGGAAGGCCGCCGCGCCTTCGGCACCTTGAGTGTGCGGGAAAACCTGCTGGCCACCGCCACGCGGGGCAAGTGGGACCTGGCGCGGGTCTATGAACTGTTCCCGCGCCTGCTGGAGCGACAGGACCAGCTGTCTCGCACCCTGTCCGGTGGCGAGCAACAAATGCTGGTGGTGGGCCGCGCGCTGCTGACCAACCCCAGCCTGTTGATTCTCGACGAAGCCACTGAAGGCCTGGCACCCATCATCCGCGAGCAGATCTGGCGTTGCCTGGCCACCCTCAAGGCCGAGGGCGAGACGATTCTGGTGATCGACAAGAACCTCAAGGAAATGGCTCGGGTAGTTGACCGTCATCACATCATTGAGAAAGGACGGCAGGTCTGGGATGGCACGCCTGTGGAGCTCGCGGCTCAACCCGAACTGTCGCAACGCTACCTGGGAGTGTGAGCAGCCATGGACCTCGATCAGGCTTACAACAACGTTGCAGCAGTGGGTGATTTTCCACAGATCATGCAGCGTTTTCGCCATCGCAGCGCCGAGACCTATGCGAGTCACGCCTGGCAGCGTGACTTGCCCTATGGCGATGCCCCGCGCGAGCGTTTCGACTGGTACGCCCACGCGGATGCCGGGGCGCCGACACTGCTGTTCATTCATGGAGGTTACTGGCAGGCCTCGGACAAGGACGACTACGCCTTTATCGCCGAGGGGCTGATCGAGGCCGGCTTCAACGTCGGACTGCTCGAGTACACCCTGGCGCCCGAGGCGAACATGAGCACCATCGTCGGGCAGATCGCCAAGGCACTGGACCACCTGATGGCGCACCGTGAAGCCTTGAACATCGATCGACAGGTGGTGCTTTGCGGGCACTCGGCGGGAGGCCATCTGACCGCGCTGCATCGCCGACATCCGCTAGTGACCCTGGCCCTGCCGATCAGCGGCCTGATGGAGCTCGACCCCATCAGCCGCTGCTGGTTGAACGACAAGCTGCAACTGAGCAAAGAGGATATCCAGCGCTTTAGCCCGCAAAGGCTGATCGGCGATGGAGCACCGTTGCTGGTGACCGTGGGCGCGGATGAGTTGCCGGAGTTGATTCGACATTCGCGCGAGTACGCCAGTGCCTGTCGCGAGGCCGGGCAGACCGTGAGCCTGGTCGAACTTGCAGGGTGTCATCACTTCGCTGTGCTGGACGATCTGGCCCAGGCGGATGGCGAACACTTGCGAGCCCTGCTTGTGCATCTCAAGCGTTAGCCTGCCTGCAGGAGCGCGCTCGCTCCTGCAATTCACTCTCGCCAGAAGTGGATACCGGTTTGCCTTTAACGGCTTTTTTGCCCTCCTCAAGCTTCATACAGTGGCTACGAATTCAGACAGGAATTGCGTATGTCCAGCCTCTCGCTCAGGGTCGAACACATCGAGCTATTGACCCCCAGAATCCGCCGCGTCCTGCTGGTATCCAGCGACGCCCGGCCACTGCCGGGTTTCACCGCCGGGGCGCACCTTGAGTTGCACGTACCCGGCAATCGCACTCAACGCCGGGCCTATTCGCTGGTCAACCTGCCCGACGGCGAGCACTACGAAATCGCCGTCCAGCTCGAAGTGTCGAGTACAGGTGGATCGCGTTGGGTGCACTCGCTCAAGGTCGGCGATGAACTGCTGGCCGAATCGCCACGCAACCACTTTCCACTGCATGAGCACACCGAACATGCACTGCTGATCGCCGGCGGCATCGGCATCACGCCCATGCTGGGCATGGCCCGGTCGCTGCGAGCAGCGGGCAAGCCCTTCACCCTGCACTACGCCGGTCGCGATGAAACACAGATGGCCTATCTGCCAGAGGCCCGCGCCTGCCAGGACAACCATTGCTGGATCAGCGGCGGCGACCCGCAAAAGCGCCTTCCGGCCGCTGCAATCCTGACCGCGCCAAGACCCGGCCTGCACCTCTACATCTGCGGCCCTACCGCCCTGCTCAACAGCGTGCTGGCCTGCGCTCGAGAACAGGGTTGGGCAGAAGATCACCTGCATTACGAACTGTTCAGCGGCGCCCTGGAAATGGCCGGCGATCAAGGTTTTGAGGTGCACCTGCGCGAAAGCGGCGTGAGCCTGCAAGTGGCCGCCGGGCAAAGCGTACTGGACGCCATGCTCCAGGCCGGCCTGGACCCGATGTTCGACTGCCGACGGGGTGACTGTGGCGTGTGCGTCGCCCAGGTCATCGACGGGCAACCCGATCACCGCGATATCTGCCTGTCGGAGCGTGACCGCGCCAGCGGCAGTTTCTGCACTTGTGTCTCCCGTGCCCGCAGCGCGCTGCTGGTGCTCGATCTGTGACAAACCGAGGACATCCCGTGATACCGACCAACGAGCAAATTGCTGCCTTGATCCGTGAGGACAGCGTCCACAAGAGCGTCTACACCGACCCGACCCTGTTCAAGCTGGAGATGGAGCGCATCTACGGCAACGCCTGGATCTACGTCGGCCATGAAAGCCAGGTCAAGAACCCCGGCGACTACCACACCACGCGTATCGGTGATCAGGACGTGATCATGGTGCGCGGCGCCAACCAGCAGGTCAGCGTGCTGTACAACCGCTGCCCGCACAAGGGCGCCAAACTGGTGGCCGACGGTGACGGCAGTGTCGGCAAATTCTTCCGCTGCCCGTATCACGCCTGGACCTTCAAACTCGACGGCCAGCATTTGTCGGCACCGCTCAAGAGCGGTTTCGAAGGCACCTGCTACGACCCCAAACACCCGGATTTCTCCATGGTCAGCCTTGCCCGCGTCGAGACCTATCGCGGCTTCGTGTTCGCCAGCCAGGCGGCGTTCGGACCGGACCTGAAAGCATTTCTGGGTGGCGTCATCACCTCCATCGACAACCTCTGCGACCGTTCACCCGTCGGCGAAGTCGAGGTGGCCGGCGGCATCTTCCGAGTTCAGCAACGCTCAAACTGGAAAGTGTTCTACGAGAACCTGCACGACACCATGCACGCCCGTGTGACCCATGAATCGTCGGTAGACGCTGCGCGTGACGAAGCCCAGGCCATCGGTGAAATGCCCTTCGAGCTGCTGATCATGGACGGCAATGGCGAACCCTACGACTTCTGGGAAAAACTCGAACTGCGCGCCTACCATAACGGCCACGGCTACATGGAAGCGATCTTCGACCCGGGCGCTGCCGAACGCGACGAGGTCTCCCGCGCTCACTTCGAATGCCTGAGCCAGGCCTACGGCGAGCAACGCGCCAAGGAAATCCTGGGCATGAACCGTCACAACACGGTGATCTACGGCAGCGGCTCGCCGCACACAGTGTTCATGCAGTTCCGGGTGATCCGCCCCATCGCCGTGGACCGGACCATGGTCGAGATCCAGACCTTCCGCTGCAAGGGTGCTCCGGATGCCGTGTTCGACCGCGCGCTGACCTACGCCAACGTCATCAACTCGCCCTCCTCCAACGTGATGCCCGACGATGTCGAAGTCTATGCCCGCTGCCAGGAAGGCAACATGACCCGCGGTGGCGAGTGGATCAGCATGCACCGCTATGTTGGCACCGACAGGCCGCTGGAGGACGGCGCGGTGTCCACCAACGGCACCAGCGAACTGCCGATGCGCAACCAGTTTGCCGCCTGGAAACAGTTCATGACCGCCACCCTGATCGCCAAGGAGAGCACCCATGCTGCTTGACCGCCGAATCGACGTCGACACGCGCCAGTTGACCCCCGCCCAGGTTCCCGTCGAGACCCTGCGCCAGATCGAACAGTTTCTTTACCGCGAGGCGCGCCTGCTGGACGAGCGGCGTTTCTGGGAGTGGGACAAGCTGTTTACCGACACCGGCATGTACTGGGTGCCGCACAAGCATGAGCAAGCCGACCCGTTCGATCATATCTCGCTGTTCTGGGAAAACCGCATGCTGCGCGAGGTGCGGATTCGGCGGGTGGAAAACGCCCGCAACTGGTCCCAGCAACCGCAAACCCAGACCGCGCACCTGGTCGGCAATGTGATGGTCGAGGGTCTCGACACCCAGGGGCTGCTGGTGGTCAGCGCCAGCTTCCAGTACAGCGAGTGGCGCCTGGAGCAACGTCAACTCGCTGGTCGCTACACCTATAAATTGGCCGCTCAGGACAATGGTGGCTGGCAGATCCAGCTCAAGCGCGTCGACCTCATCAACTGCAACGATGTGTTCGCCAACCTTGAGGTCTTCGTGTGATGAACGCGCCGGTGGTGATCGCCCTGCACTATCAGAATGACGTGTTGCACCCCGACGGCAAGATAAGGGTCGGGCTGGGGTCAGATGACAGCCTGCGTGCTGCACTGCTCGATGCCGCCGGCAGATTACTGGCCGGCGCACGCGCCAAGGGATGGCCGATCGTTCACGTGCGCGTGGCGTTCCGACCGGACTATGCCGACCTGATCCAGAACGCGCCGATTCTGCGCACTGTCGCCACCCTTGGCGCTGCCCGGGAAGGCAGTTGGGGAGCGGAGTTTTTCAGTGCCCTGGCGCCGCTGGACAGCCGCCATGAATTCGTCGTCACCCACAACCGGATCAATGCTTTTTATGGCTCACCGCTGGAAACCGTGGTGCGCCAGTTCAACCCTACGCACCTGTTAATCGCTGGCGTGGCGACACACTCGGTGGTGGAAAGCACAGTGCGCCATGCGGTGGATTGCGGATTCGAAGTGACGGTGGCGGCAGATGCCTGCGCCAGTGCGGACAGCGGCACGCATGCGGCCTCGCTGGCGAGCATGGCGCTGATCGCCCGTATCAGTCACGTCAACGAAGCACTGGAGGACTGGGCATGATGCTCGAAGGCAAAGTGGCGATTGTGACCGGCAGCACTCAGGGACTGGGTCTGGACATCGCTCGACAGCTCTTGGCCGAGGGCGCTCAGGTGATGCTGGTGGGGCGTAACGCCGATAGCGGTCAAGCATTGGCGCAAGCAATGGGATGCGGGTTTTCAGCCTGCGACGTGGAGCGCGACGAAGATATCGACGCGTGCATCACGGCCACGCTGGCCCACTTCGGCAGGCTCGACATTCTGGTCAACAACGCGTGCCTGTACGCCGATCAGGGACTGGCCTCTGACCGCGCGCAGTGGCTGAAAACCCTGAACGTCAATCTGGTATCGGCGGCGATCTTTACCCAAAAGGCCGCGGTGCATCTGCCCAGCGGCGGCGTAGTGATCAACATTGGCAGCACCGGCGGTAAATTCGGCGCAGCCGGGCGTGCACTCTACCCCGCCTCCAAGGCCGGCATCCTGCAACTGACGAAAAACCTGGCCGTGACCCTGGCCCCGGAGCAAGTCCGGGTGCTGAGCGTATCCCCGGCCTGGACCTGGTCGCCCAGCGTCGCCGACCTCAGCGACAACGATCCGCACTTGGCCGATCGGGTCGGGGCACCTTTCCATCCGCTCGGGCGCATTGGCCGGGGTCATGAGATCGCAAGCGTGGTGGCTTTTCTATGCAGTGCCGGCGCCGGCTGGATGACCGGTGTCGACGTGCCGGTGGACGGCGGCTTTTCGATCCTCGGGCCAGACCGTGGCGTGTCGCCGCGAGTGTGGTTTCAACAACACCGTGACAGCCAATAAAACCTGATAACCGAGTGAGGTAGAAAACATGGGCAAGATGATTGAGATACGGGCAACGGACAGCAACGCCACGTTCGGCGGTTACCTGGCTCTGCCAGCCAGCGGCAAGGGCCCCGGGGTGGTGATCGGCCAGGAGATTTTCGGTGTCAACGCCAATATGCGCGCGGTGGCCGATTTCTATGCCGAAGAGGGCTACGTGGCACTGGTGCCGGACCTGTTCTGGCGCCTGCAACCGGGCGTTGACCTGGGCTACACCGAAGCGGATTTCGCCGTTGCCATCGACCTGTTTCAGCGTCTGGACGTGGACAAGGCCATCACCGACATCGACGCCAGCTTCAAAGCCCTGCGTGCCCTGCCTGAAGTCGAAGGTTCGGGCCTGGGTTATGTCGGCTTCTGCATGGGTGGCAAACTGGCCTGGCTGACCGCCGCGCGTACCGATGTGGCCTGCTCGGTCGGCTACTACGGCATGGGTATCGAACACCTGCTGCACGAATCGAAAAACCTGAAGGGCCGGCTGGTACTGCATTTTGCCGAGAATGATGGCTACTGCGACGCCAATGCCCGCGCCCGGATCAGCGAGCACCTGGCCGGCAACGACAAAGCGGAAATCTACGTGTACCCAGGCGTCGACCATGCCTTCGCCAGGGCCGGGGGCTCACACTATGACAAGCCAGCCACGCTGATGGCCCATGAACGCAGCATCGCCGCACTCAAGCGCGAGATCGGCCCCCACTTCAACCTGTCAGCCCTGTGGGAAGAACACATCCGCCACGAATTCGAGACCCGCGACGTACCCGCCACCATGGCTACCATGGTCGCTGAACCCTACGTCAACCATATCCCGACCATGACCGGCGGCGTTGGCGCCAGGGAACTCAGCCGCTTCTATCAACACCATTTTGTCCACGGCAATCCACCGGACATGAAGCTCATCCCGATTTCCCGCACCATCGGCGCACTGCAGATCGTGGATGAGTTCATCATGTGCTTCACCCACAGCACTGAAATTGACTGGATGCTGCCCAACGTCGCACCGACCGGCCGGTACGTCGAGATTCCGATGCTGGGTGTGATCAAGTTCCGCGGGGACAAGCTGTACCACGAGCACATCTACTGGGACCAGGCCAGTGTGCTGGTGCAGATTGGCTTGTTGAATCCTGAAGGGCTGCCGGTGGCGGGAGTGGAAACGGCAAGAAAGCTATTGGATGAACAACTGCCGTCCAATACGTTGATGGGGCGCTGGACGCAAAGCGAGCAAGAATGACTGCGACCTTCTGATCTGTAAAAAGGCCGATCTGTCGCTCAACAGATCGGCCTTTTTTCATACGCTCAAACGTCAGACATGCTCACTGCTTTTCGCAGGCACCGCCCGTGGTTCTCCATGCCCATGATCCACCTCCACCACCGGGACCTCTTTACCGTCGCAGTCGTGCAACTTGCCTTCGCTGAAGTAATCCCCTTCGCGCAGCGCGGCCAGATCCTGATAACGCAGGACCCGTTCAGTACCCGCCGCAAACACCGACTGCTGATCCGAGTTACCGGCAGTGAGGTGGTTGAAGGTCAGGTTCAGCACGATGGCCATGATCGCCGAGGAGCTGATGCCCGAGTGGAAGATCGTCGCGAACCAGCTTGGGAAGTGGTCGTAGAAATTCGGCGCAGCGATGGGGATCATGCCGAAACCGATGGAGGTGGCGACGATGATCAGGTTGACGTTGTTGCGGTAGTCGACCTTGGACAGTGTGCGAATGCCGCTGGCCGCCACGGTGCCAAACAGCACGATTCCGGCACCACCCAGCACGGAAGTCGGCACGGCGGCGATGACTCGGCCCATGAATGGCAGCAGGCCGAGGATCACCAGAAACAACCCGCCGGTGGCCACCACGAAACGGCTCTTGATCCCGGTCACCGCCACCAGGCCGACGTTCTGGGCGAACGCGCTTTGGGTGAAGGAGCCGAAGATCGGCGCGATCATGCTCGACAGCATGTCGGCGCGCAGGCCATTGCCCAGGCGTTTGGAGTCGACCTTGGTGTCGATGATTTCACCGACGGCGAGGATGTCCGCCGAGGTTTCCACCAGTGTCACCATGACCACGATGCACATCGACAGGATCGCTGCGAAGTGGAAGGTCGGCATGCCGAAGTGGAACGGTGTAGGGAAGCCGAACATCGGGCCCTGGGTGACGGACGAGAAGTCTGCCATGCCGAGAAACACCGCGATGACTGTGCCGATCACCATGGCCAACAGAATCGAGAGCCGGGAAATGGTCGCGCTGCCAACCTTGCTCAGCAACAGCACCAGCACCAGCGTCACTGCCGCCAGACCGATGTTCGCCATGCTGCCGAAGTCTGGTGCATGACTGTTGCCACCCATGGCCCAGCGCGCGGCCACCGGCATCAGCGTCAGGCCAATGGTCGTGATCACGATGCCCGTCACCAGCGGTGGGAAGAATTTGGTGATGCGCGAGAACACCGGCGTGATCAGCAATCCGATCAACGACGCGGCAATCACCGCCCCGAGAATCGACTGAAACCCGCCCTCGCCACCACTGCTGACGATCGCCACCATCGTCGCGACGCCAGAGAACGACACGCCCTGCACCAGCGGCAACTGGCAACCGAAAAACGGTAAACCGAGGGTCTGCAGCAACGTCGCCAAGCCCCCCGCAAACAATGAAGCAGCAATCAACAAGCCGATGTCCGCCGGCGAGAGCCCGGCCGCCTGGCCGATGATCAAAGGCACCGCGACGATACCGCCATACATGGTCAGAACATGTTGCAGGCCGTAAGCCATATTCGCGCCGACTCCGAGGTTTTCGTCCTCAGGCCGTTGGTGTGAAACATGGGGCGTTTTCATGGTTGGGGGGTTCCCTGGTTTTTTGTTATGCGCACACTGTATGCAAGACTCAGGACAAATGTCTATAGAGTTGTATACAACTCGCCAGTCAGATTATGGACAGGTGTCCATCCCCACCCGCAGCATCCTTCAATAAACCTTGAAATATATCCGTCCCGAGCCTCGTTCGCTCCCCCGCTAGTCTTTTGAGTTCCTGGCGACCGCCGGTAGCGTCGCTCTCTTTTTTATACATATAAAGTATGCATAATGAAGCCATTCGAAATTCAGTATCACAAGGCAAAAAACGCGGCGAACAAACTGAAGCACCAAGGCATCAGCCTCGCAGAGACTGAAGCCGTGTTCCATGACGAACGGGCGCTGACGCTCCAGGATGATCTTCATGACGAGCAACGATGGATCATCATGGGGCTGGACGCCAAAGGTCGCCTGCTGGTCGTCGCGTACACCTACCGTGAGCCGAATTTCGTTCGAATCATTTCCGCGCGTCTCGCCACAAAAAACGAGCGTCGCCAATATTTGGAGGCTTGAGTAATGAAAGATGAATACGACTTCAGCAATGCCAAGCGTGGGGCGGTTGCCCCCGGCAAAGGCAAGACCCGCATTACCATCATGCTGGATGAAGCGGTCATAGAAGCCGCTCGCACGCTTGCGGAAAGCGAGGGGTATGGCTACCAGACGGTGATCAACAACACACTGCGACACGCGTTGCTCAGCGACAGAAACACACCTGCCGGGACCGGGCATCTCAAAAAGGGCATAACGCCCTCCGATCTGAAAAGCCTGGAAAAGAAGTTGCTGGATGCCGTCAGCGAAATCCGTCAATTGATGGAGCCTGACGTCCGCCCCTAGTCCTGTTCGATCAACCGCCCAAGCACCTGCTTCAAATGTGCGTGCTCAGGCACCCGGATCCCGAACTCGCTCGCCAGCAACCGGACCAGATCAGCCACCTCAGTGATCTGCCGCCGCTCGCTCTCGCTGCCGATCCGGTGGATGGCAAAACTGCCATTGTTCAGCGTACGGCGCCACCCTTCCCCTGTCCGCGCCACCATAAGCTGTTTGGCAAAAGATGATTCGGGATGGGTTGAGACATACCAGTTGCCGACGGCGTAATCGATGTCTTCCTGGCGTTGCAGGTCGAAGATGTACATCGCGCGCCACTCACCAGCGACTTTGGCGCGCAGGGTGTAGCCGTCTGCGTGGCGTTCAATCCGATAAGGTTCATGAGGCGTGAGTTGCTCCTCCGGAGTGTCGAGCAGCAGCGGCGCGGTGGGGACCATACCGCCGAATCCCACATCGGTGATGTAGCGCACGCCCCCCAGGGTGACCAGGCTCAAGCGGTGCGTACGCGCGGTCCACGCCCCCTCGGGCTGGCCCATGACCACGCGGCCGGAAATGCCGCAAGCGTCGAAACCCAGCGCCTGAAGCAGGGCCAGGAACAGGTTGTTGAGTTCATAGCAGTAACCACCGCGGCCATCGTGCAGGACTTTTTGCTCGATGGACGGCAAGTCGATGAGTACCGGCTCGCCAGACAACGTGGTGAGGTTTTCGAACGGGAACGCAGCGGTGTGACGAAACTGCAGCTGACGCAGGGTTTCCAGGGTTGGCGCCGGTGGCGCGTCGAAACCCAGACGTTGCAGGTACAACGCAAGATTGCTCAGACGTAGCTCGCTCATTGCTCGATCCTTATGCATGGGGCCGCGGATCTCTCCGCCGATGGGCGCCATGTATAAGGGAAAAAGCGGTCCGCCCGACAATTGATTTCGCCAATAGCCACGCATATACAATCAACGGCGCTTGCGTGAACCCAGTTGAATCCACGTCGGGGCATGGTCGCTGGCATGTGGCTCGTTGCGCACCCACGCATCGACACCCGCGTCTTGCAGATAAGGGCTCAGCGCCGGGTTGAGCAACAGATGATCGATGCGCAACCCGGAATTTTTCTGCCAATGCTGTCGGAAATAGTCCCAGAAGGTGTAGAGCCGATCCTCCGGATACAGATGGCGCAGGGCGTCGGTCCACCCCTGATCCAGCAACCGTTGATAACACTCGCGGCTTTCCGGTTGCAGCAGCGCATCCTTGAGCCAGGACCGTGGGTTATAGATATCCAGGTCAGTCGGCACCACGTTGTAGTCACCGGCCAGCACCACCGGGTGTTCGCTGCTCTGGAGATCCTTGGCGTAGGCAATCAGCCGCTCGAACCAGGCCAGCTTGTAATCGAACTTCGGCCCCGGCTGCGGATTGCCGTTTGGCAGATACAGGCAGCCCACCAGGACACCGTGCACAGCAGCCTCCAGATACCGACTGTGGGTATCACCGTCGTCACCCGGCAAACCACGGCGACTCTCCAGCGGTTGCGCATCCCGGGCCAGAATCGCCACCCCGTTCCACGAGGCTTGACCCTGCCATATCGCGCCGTAGCCGGCAGCCTCAAGCTCTGCGGCAGGAAATGCACTGTCCACCGACTTGAGCTCCTGCAGGCAGGCGATGTCCGGTTTCTCCCGCTCCAGCCAGGCCAGCAGGTTTGGCAGCCGGGCGCGCATGCCATTGACGTTGAACGTTGCGACTCGCAGATTCTTCATGGGCCAGCGCTCCGGACATGTGTGTTCAGTGTGTGACATCCACGCATTCCGGTGGTTGCGTCGGCCGGATCGACGATGGCGCCCAACAATAATCCCGGTGAGCCTTCCGGCGGCCACAGCAGCGACGGCGGCAATAAGGGCGATGGCGGCTCGGGCTCTTCAAGCGACAGCTCCGGCGAAACGGGCAGCTCCAGTCGCTCAGGTGCGGGAGGCGAAACTGGCGGTAGCTGACCGCGCGCAAGCCGACCTCATCTCAACGATCCGAGCGCATCAGTTCCCCGACACCGCCGTCCATCGACAGCACCGCCGAACGGTTTCGTCCGGAATGCTTGGCCTGATACAACGCCGCGTCCGCGCGCTCAATGAGCACTTCGGTGCTGTCCAGGCGCGTCGGTACGAAGGCATAACAACCGAGACTGACCGTCACATAACCACTGGGCGCGGCGCTGTGATTGATGTTCCGGGTCATGACGCTGCGGCGGATCTGCTCGGCAATGACCATCGCACCCTGAATATCCGTATTCGGCAGCAACACAGCGAATTCCTCGCCGCCGTAACGCACCGCCAGATCGGTGGTTCGATGGCAGCAACTCTTCACCACCCTCGCCACTTCGGCCAGGCAATGGTCACCCGCGACATGGCCGTAAGCGTCGTTGTAGCGCTTGAAGTAATCGATATCGAGCATGATCAGGCTCAACGAACTCGACTGCCGGATTCCACGGCCAAACTCGAGGTCCAGCGCTTGTTCGAACAGTCGGCGATTGGCCAGGCCGGTGAGACTGTCATGGGTCGCGATCAGCTTCAGCGCCTCCTTGGCCTTGCGCAAATCCTTCTCGACCCGTTCACCGAGGCGCACCTGGCGCACGAACACCCAACCGAACAGCCCCACGCCCAGCACAACCAGCGCCACAATGACGCTGGATTTAAACGCCGTGTCATACCAGCCCTTGAGAATCGAATCCCGGGACGAGGCCGCGGACACCACCAGCGGATAGGCGTCGAGTTGCCGGTAGCCTTGCAAGCGGACAGTGCCATCGAGTACAGAACTGATCATGGCGTTGCCGGACATTGCGCCTGCCAGGTACTTGCTGAAAATCTCCCCTTTGGCCAGTGACTGGCCAATCTGCGCTTCCACAAACGGCCGTCGCGCCAGCAGCGTTCCATCAGTCAGCGCCAGAAAAATAGAGCCGTCGTCATCGATGCTGAAGCTTTTGAAAAACTGATCGAAGTAGGACATTTTGATGCCGGCCAGCAACACGCCCTGGAAATGGCCGTCCTTGTCATTCACCCGCTTGGAAACCGGAATGATCCACTCGCCATTCACGCGACTGCGAATCGCCGGGCCGATGTGCGCCAGGGACGATACGTTCTGCTGGTGAAACAGGAAATAGTCGCGGTCCGCCACGCCGGGGCCGCGGGGCAGATCCTCGAATGAGGTGACGACCCATTGCCCCTTTTGATCGAACAGGAAGATCCCGTGCAACTGACTGAGTGTCTGTACCCGTCGGGCAAACGTTTTCTGTAGACGCGGGATCTGCGCCGGGACGAACCCGTCAACCTGAATCCAGTCCGCCAGGCTGGTCAGTACCAGGTCGGCTTTCATGAATGTGTCTTCAGCCTGCTGGGCCATGGCGCGGGTGAGGTTCGAAGACGCCACTTCGGCCACCGCCAGATCGTGCCGGCGCGATTGCTCCAGTTGCAGATAAAGCAAACCGCACAGGCACAGACACACCACGACAATAAACAGCACCGCCGCCTTGCGCAGGGGTAACCGTTTCAAATTGACGCCACTGGCGTCGCGCGGGTCGTCACCGGAGATAGGCAAAAGCTCGTCCTGCAAGGGTAAGGCATGGGCGAAGGCCCAAAACCCTTAATGTTTGCGAGCTTAGTCTACGGGATGGTGCGGGGCAATTGTCCTTTGGGCAGGCGTCGCATTGCACTGCGCAAATGTGCTTGAGCACTTTCTGCATCTCCCAGGCGCATTTGTTCGTAGGCACGTTGCGCAACGGCGGGAGGCACTGGCTTGAGATCGCGCTGGGTCGCCATCGCCATCAATTGCACCTGGGCGGCGCGTTCCAGGTAATACAGATCATCCCAGGCTTCGGCGATGGTCGGCCCTGCGACGATCACGCCGTGGTTCTTCAAAAACAGGACGTCGGCATTGCCCATGACGCTGGCAATCCGGTCACCTTCGGACTCATCGAGGGCCAGGCCGTTGTAATCCTCGTCCACCGCCGTACGCCCGTAGAATTTCAACGCTGTTTGCCCCAGCCACAATAGCGGCGGGCCTTGCAGCAAACACAACGCCGTGGCGTGGGGCATGTGCGTGTGGAACGCCACTTTGACCCTCGGCAGCAGTTTGTGCAGGCGCGCATGGATGTAAAACGCGGTCGCCTCGGGCTGGCCTTCGCCGGCCACGACGTTGCCGTGGAAGTCGCAGACCAACAGGTTGTCCGCAGTGACTTCTGCAAACGCGTAGCCGTAGGGGTTCACGAAAAACAGATCATCGCGCCCCGGCACCATGGCGGAAAAGTGATTGCAGATCCCCTCCTCCAGCCCATGCAGTGCCGCCAGTTGAAAGCACGCCGCCAATTCCGAGCGCGCCGTGATGACAGCCGGCAAGTCCAGGTTCAGGTCGGTGTAACGGGCGGAACGGGAACCGCCTGCAAGAGTGTGTGCCATGGCAATGACTCCGGGGTTTACCAGCCAAGGGATTCGAACAAGGGCAGGACTTGATCCAGCGTGCTCAATATCGCATCGGGTTGATAGTCGGGCAGCAATTGGCGACCGGTGCCGCGGTCGATCCACACGCAGCGAAAATGCATATCGCGCGCGGCGGTGTGGTCCAGCGTCGGGCTCGCGCAGATGTGCACCACCTGATCACGACTGACGCCCAGCTGCGCGTGAGCGTAGTCGAACAACCGCGGATCGGGCTTGTAGGCACCGGCCTGCTGGGCGGTGATGACCCGATCGATGTGGCCACCGAGTTGCGCCACATTGCCGGCGATGATGTCGTCATCGGTGTTGGACACGATGCACAACTTGAAGCCCATCGTCTTGAGCCGGGCAAGCGTGTCGATCACCTCGGGAAACGGCGGCATTTTCGGGATCGCCGCTGCCAGCCGTTGACTGTCTTCGTCCGAGCTCGCCAACCCCAGATCCTCCAGCGCCATTTGCAACCCAAGGGTGCTCAACTGCCGGAACGCACGATGCGGCGGTGTCTGCTCCAGCCGGTGTTCGTGCCGGTCATACACCTCGATCAGGCGATCGACATCGACGGTGTGATCACCCTTGTCGCGCAGGATCTGCGCGACCACGGCTTTCAAACCTTCATCCCATTGAATCAGCGTGCCGTAGCAATCGAAGGTCAGCCACTCGGGGCGTGGAGCGTTTTTGAGTGCCATGGTCATATCCTCTGAAAAGTGATCTTCAGGTTACGAGCGAACGGTGATAGTGTGAAATTAAATTAATATCGACTCGTCAGTGATAAATCAAATATCAAAGGAGCCCGCCATGCTCGATCTCGAACTGCTCAAGAGCTTCGTCTGCGTGGTGGACGAAGGCAGCTTCACCCGCGCTGCCGAACGTGTACACCGCACCCAATCCACCGTGAGCCAACAGGTTCGCAAACTGGAAGAACTGGTCGGGCATGCGCTGCTGCTTCGCGACCGCACAGGACAGAACATCAGCGTCACCGAGCACGGCGAGCTGCTGATTCACTATGCCCGGCGGCTGTTGGCCCTGTCCTCGGAGGCGGTGGAAGCCCTCGCCAGTGATCTCGACCTGGAAATACTGCGCATTGGCGTACCGGAGGATTTCGATGCACGGCGTATGGCTGTGATCCTCGCCGGCTTCAACCGCAGCCGACCTGAAGCGCGGCTGGAAACCGTCAGCGGCATGAGCACCGATCTCAAGCAAAAGCTCGCGACGGGCGCCATCGACATTGCACTGGTCAAGCGTGAACCGGACAGCGGCCCAAGCTGGGCGGCGTGGCCGGAAGCGCTGGTGTGGGTCAAAGGTGCGGGGGTCGACTCCGCCCAGGGCGTCTTGCCATTGGCGCTGTTCCCACAAGGCTGCATTTATCGGCAACGGGCAATCCGCCTGCTGGATGTGGCACAGCGACCGTGGCGGGTTGCGTTTGGCAGCCACAGCCTGACGGGGATTCAGGCGGCGGTGGCGTCCGGATTGGGCCTGTCAGTGCTGCCCGCTTCGGCGGTGTTGCCAGAGCACACCGTGTGCACTGATCTGCCCGAATTACCGCCGACAGAATTGGCGCTGATCAGTCGCGAAGGCGCGCTGACCGGATTGCAGCGAGGGCTGGTGGAGTTTTTGCGGGAGGCGCTGGGCAAGGCATGAACAGGAGAAATGGGCGTGAGATGAACGCCCGTTTCTCTATGCGGCTCAACTTCAAGGCGTCAGTTTCAAGTGCGCGTTGACTCTGCCGCTCTTCGGATCGACAAACCAATACTCATTGTTAGCGGTCTTCACCTGACCGCATTCGGTTGGGTAGCCTTTCGCTTCAATACAAATCACCCCGTCTTTCAGCGTCCACTTTTCCTTCTCCGGTTTGTAGGGCGCCATCTCGAATGTCTCGACTCCGTTCGGCGCAAAACTCATCGAATAAGGGTGACTGCCTTCTCGGGTGGTTCCGTAAAATTTCCTTCCCACCAGCGTGCTGGTTATCTGCGCGTCATCAAGGGCCACCGCCGATGCAGGCACCGGCGGTGGCTCATAGTTACTACGCGGAGTGGTTGCGCAGCCTGCCAGGCAGACCAACAGGATGGACGCGCCGAACTTTAATGAAGTCATGCCACACCTTCCTTGTAAGTACCGGAAGAATTTCCAGTAAATCAAAGATTAGGCGATGCTGTTTTGGCGCCCCGGCGCAAGTGCCGAACGGTTGACAGCCATTTCCCCTACGGCTGCCCAGTTCCCGCCGATGCTGTCGCCGCATGTAGATTCAACACCGGCATTTGCGAAGGTCGATTCAATGCCCGCAGCAAGGGTTCATCGTAGCCATACACATCCGGTTTGAATGAGACGCGCCCGTCGCTGCCCAGATCGACTGTCCAGTAGGCCAACAACACCGGCACTTTCACCGGTAGCCGAATATTCTCGGTCTTGCCATTGGCCAGCTGTTTCTGAATACCGGCGCTGTTCCACTTAACCGGGTCGTTGAACAGCAACTCCACCAGTTGCAGCGGGTTCTCCACCCGGATGCAGCCCGAACTGGTCGCGCGGACAGTCTTGGCAAACAGCTCGCGATGCGGCGTGTCGTGAAGATAAATCGCGTAGTTGTTGGGAAAGCGGATGACCACCTGGCCCAATGAGCTATCGGGCCCGGCATCCTGGCGCAAACTGATGCCACGCGGGTTGGTCCAGTCAACGGCCGCAGGATCCAGTTCGTGGCCTTCGCGATCGATCACACGAATACGGTTGGCGGCCAGGTAGCCGGGATTGCTCTGGATCTTCGGCAGCACGTCTTCCTTGAGGATCGTCGGCGGCACCGTCCAGGTCGGATTAAACGTGACGTAGGTGATCTGCGCCTGAAAGATAGGCGTATTGCGCGCCGCTTTACCAACCTGCACCCGGGATCGCCAGATCGGCTGACCATCGCGGTACATCGCTACTTTGTAGCCGGCAATATCAACGATAACGAACGTGCCTTGAAGCTTGTAAAGCAGCCAGCGCGCCCGCTCCATGTTCACCCGAACCTGATCAATGCGTGCGTCAACGGGCACATTCAAAGCCGCCAGCGTCGTCGCACCCGCTATCCCATCCGCTCCGAGGTATTGCTCGTTCTGATACTTTTTCACTGCGGCGGTGACGGCGCCATCGTACTTCGTACCATGGATCAATCGCGGATCGAGAAAACCTGCAGCGACCATCCTCGCGCGCAACTGCGCGACAGCCGGTTCGTCCATGCCAGGCTTGAGCGAATGGTCTACAACCACTTGCGGCCAGCCGCCCCGGTCCCGAATACCACGCAATTGCGCCAGCGCCTGACGCAATCCCACGTACACCGCTTCTTGCGGCGGAGCGATGGCAAATGCCTTCGCTACATCGTGATTGTCGAGCGCCGCGAAGAAAGCATTGACGTCGTCGCGCGGGTCGACGCCATCGGCGTCAAAATTCCAATGAATGTCGAGCCGCGCGGGATCGACCTTGCCCCGCCGCAGCTGCAGCAGCGCGGTAATAAACGTATGCGTCGTCGCCAAATCAAAGGCCGCCCGTTGCTCGGGGGTGACGGGCGTAGTCTGCATCGTGGCCCGGGATCGGATCAGCTCATCAATATGAAAATCCGTCGGGTTCAAACCATCGGCGTCAGTCGCGCTCAAGCTGGCGATCAATTGTGCGACGTCGCGGTCATCGGTCCACGCTGCGCGATAAGCGCGATGCGTATAAAAATCCATCACCAGACGGCTGACATCCACCCGCCGATGACGCGGCGCGGTCAGCAACGGCGGAAACGCGGTTTTCAGCGGCTCAAGCGAGGTCTGAATCGCCTGACCGACGTTATCGCCTGCTTCCGCCTCGATAACGGAGCTAGGCGCAATTGTCGGCTCAATCGGCGAAGTTTCCGCAAGCGCTGTGCCGCTGATCAGAAAGCCCATAAAAAATACGCGGCTTATGACGAATAACCTTGTTAAAAGCACCATGGATAATCCTTAATCTCCCGCATTCAACGCCTGGCTTTCAATGCACTGCTAGACTCGAACTTAACATGATGAGACATCTATATGGCGCCACTACGTATTGGCTATCTGCTGCCGGCCCTGCTATTGACTGCAATGTCCGTACCGTTAGCCTACGCCGATTCGCTCGCGGCCGCCCTCATCAAAGCGGCCCCGAAAGCCAACGCCAACGTCATTAACCTCGCCGTTCGCGCCTCGCAATGCAGCATCGCCCAAGGCACTGCGCCTGTCCAAAGACTTGCGGTGATCGATTATTCCCTGCCCTCGACCGAACAGCGCCTGTGGGTGTTCGATTTGAAGAAGCGCAAGTTGCTGTTTCATGAACTGGTCGCCCACGGCCGCAACAGCGGCGAGAACATGGCCGTCAACTTCTCCAATCAAAATGAAAGCTTTGCCACCAGTCTCGGGCTGTATCGCACGCAACAGAGCTATGTCGGGCAAAACGGTTATTCGCTGCGCATGGAAGGCCTGGAGCCGGGTTTCAACGACAATGCGTTTGACCGGGCAATCGTGATTCATGGAGCGCCTTACGTCAGCCCGGTGCTTGCACGGGCCAATGGCCGAATCGGCAGAAGCCTGGGCTGCCCGGCGGTACGGCCGGCGATTGCACACAAGCTGATTGATTCGATGAAAGACGGGCAGTTGCTGTTTTCGTACTACCCGGATCAGCGCTGGTTGAAGAAATCTTCGTACATCAATTGCGGTAGCGAGACCGTGGCCACGGCGTCGAAATCCACAACCAACCGTTGACGCTTACTGTCCAAGTGACAACGCGTGACCGGTACCCGCGACGATCCAAGCTCCCCAACACGACAAAAAAATCGGTGGCGGGCAGCCCCTTTGTAGAAGCTGCAGAAGACAGCACCTACGGCGCCAACCCGAAAAACGCCTGTATCAACCTCAAGTCCCTGCGCCGCTCCATACACCCGATCATGTGCCGATTCACCAACCCCTCACCCATGATCGGCACCGCCGCTACCCGAGGGTCATGGCTGACTTCCACCGATGACACGACCCCGACCCCCAATTGCGCCGCGACCGCCTCGGTCACGGCCTCGCGACTGTCCAGCTCCAGCAACACTCGCGGGTTTACCTTGGCCTGAACACAGGCTTCATCAAACGTGCGCCGGGTGATCGAACCTGGCTCGCGCAATACCATGATGACCTGATCCAGTTCCTTGAGCTGCACGCCCTTCGACTTTTGTGCCCACGGATGACCGGCGGGCACCAGCGCACATATCCGCGACTCGCTCAGTGCCTGCAAATGCAAACCCTTGCGCGGCTCGACCTCCGTCAGCACTGCCACGTCGGCATGTTCCGATAACAACGCCGCCAGGGTTTCCTGGGCATTGCCCAGGCGCAGGTTCACGGTGATCCCCGGATAACGCACGCGCAAACTGGCCAGCATCGGCATGACCATGTGCGGCCCGTCCGCCGCCACTTCCAGGCGGCCGGTGAGCAACTGACGATTGGCCTCCAGCATTACCTGCGCTTCTTCGGCCAGACCAAACATCGCCCGAGTGATCGCTGCGAGTTTGGTGCCCTCCTCCGTCAGCTCCACCCGTCGGGCGGTGCGCCGCAGCAAAGTGATCTGGTAGTGCTCCTCCAACGCCTTGATGTGCCCGGTGACTGCCGGCTGGCTAATGAACAGCCGCGCGGCGGCCCGGGTGAAGCTGCCCTCGCGGGCCACCGCATCAAAGGCGCGGAGCTGGAACAGGTTCATGAATAACCCTCACTGATGGCTGGCATAACAACAAACAATTTGATTGATAGCACGGCAAATTGCAATTTAAGCCCCGTAGCTTCATCCCATCGATTGCGAGGACACGAGAATGAGTACTGCCGAACCCATCCTGCTCACCCCCGGCCCGTTGACGACTTCGGCCCGCACCCGCCAGGCGATGATGGTCGACTGGGGTTCATGGGATGACCGCTTCAATCAACTGACCGCCAGCCTCTGTGAGCAATTGCTGGCGATCATCAACGGCGGCGACAGCCACCACTGCGTGCCTCTGCAAGGCAGCGGCACCTTCGCGGTCGAAGCGGCAATCGGCACGCTGGTGCCGCGTGACGGCAAAGTCCTGGTGCTGATCAACGGCGCCTACGGCAAACGCCTGGCGAAAATCTGCGAAGTGCTCGGCCGTCCCTTCAGCACGTTTGAAACCGCCGAAGACGAACCCACCACTGCCGCCGACGTTGACCGTCTGCTGCGGGCCGACGCCAGCATTACCCACGTCGCGCTGATTCACTGCGAAACCAGCACCGGCATCCTCAACCCGCTGCCGGAAATCGCCCAGGTCATTGCGCAACATGGCAAACGCCTGATCATCGACGCCATGAGTTCTTTCGGCGCGCTGCCGGTGGATGCGCAACAGGTGCCGTTCGACGCGCTGATCGCCGCTTCGGGCAAATGCCTGGAAGGCGTACCGGGGATGGGTTTCGTCTTCGCTCGCAAAGCATCGCTGGCCAATGCCGCCGGTAACTCGCACTCGCTGGCGATGGACCTTTTCGACCAGCACACCTACATGGCCAAGACCGGCCAGTGGCGCTTCACACCGCCGACCCACGTGGTCGCCGCGCTGCACGAGGCCCTGCTGCAATACAACGAAGAAGGTGGCTTGCCGGTCCGGCATCAGCGCTACGCCGACAACTGCAAAGTGTTGCTCGATGACATGGCGAAACTTGGCTTGCGCAGCTTCCTGCCCGCCGCCATCCAGGCGCCGATCATCGTCACTTTTCACGCGCCGAAAGACCCGCGCTACCAGTTCAAGGAATTCTACGAACGCGTCAAGGCCAAGGGTTTCATTCTGTACCCCGGCAAATTGACCCAGGTCGAAACCTTCCGCGTCGGCTGCATCGGCCACGTCAACCAGACCGAGATGCACGCCGCCGTGGCGGCTATTGCCGAAGTGCTGCGCGAGATGGAAGTGTTAGAGATCTAAACCACACCGATTTCCCCTGGAGGAGCGGGCTTGCTCGCGAATACGGACTGACATTCAACATAAATGTCGCTCGCTGCACCGCTTTCGCGAGCAAGTCGAATCGTCGCACCGCCGCTCCCACCAAAAGCAGCTCCTCATTTATCAGTTGCCACAGGATTTGATCACCATGAACTACACAAACCCAACCAAACTCCAGGCCGCCATCCTCGACTGGGCCGGTACCGTCGTCGACTTCGGTTCCTTCGCTCCCACGCAGATTTTTGTCGAGGCCTTCGCCGAATTCGACGTCCAGGTGTCCATCGAAGAAGCCCGTGGTCCCATGGGCATGGGCAAGTGGGATCACATCCGCACCCTGTGCGATCAGCCGGCAGTCGCGGAACGCTATCGCAAGGCATTCGGCCGCACGCCGACCGATGATGACGTCACCGCCATCTACCAGCGCTTCATGCCGTTGCAGATCGAGAAAATCGCCGAGCACTCGGCACTGATTCCGGGCGCGCTGGACACTATTGCCAACCTGCGCCAGCAAGGGATCAAGATCGGCTCGTGCTCCGGTTACCCGAAACAAGTCATGGACAAAGTGGTCGAGCTGGCTGCCACCAACGGCTACATCGCTGATCACGTGGTGGCTACCGACGAAGTGCCTAACGGCCGTCCATGGCCGGCTCAGGCGTTGGCCAACGTCATCGCCCTGGGCATCGACGATGTTGCTGCTTGCGTGAAGATCGACGACACCGTGCCCGGCATTCTCGAGGGCCGTCGCGCCGGTATGTGGACCGTCGCGCTGATCTGCTCGGGCAACGCGCTGGGCCTGGACTACGAAGGTTATCGCGCCCTCGGCAGCGATCAACTGGCCAGCGAGCGCAAGCGTATCCACGCGCTGTTCGAAGGTTCGCGCCCGCACTACATGATCGACACCATCACCGACTTGCCGGAAGTGATCGCCGACATCAACAAGCGTCTGGCCAAGGGTGAAATGCCGCAAAGCTACTGATTCACCAGCCAAAGTGCCGCGTTCCTACAAGGGAACGCGGCGCTTTTTTTTTGCTCGATCACCTGATCTAGAGCATTGAACCGCCACTGGCGTCAGGCAAACCCGGCGAAACAGGATTACAGTGAAAGTGCACCGTCGACCAAGAACGGTGGCTTGACCCGACCTGTGAGGAACACCGAATGCCGTGGAAAAACTCCGATTCACGCTACAGCACCGTCTCGATCACCCTGCACTGGTTGATGCTGGTCCTGCTGGCGCTGGTGTATGCCTGCATCGAATTTCGCGGGATCTTTCCTAAAGGCAGCGGCGGCCGAACGCTGATCACCGAATCGCACTTCATGCTGGGGCTGACTGTATTCGTGCTGGTCTGGCTCAGATTGTTCGCCCGCAGCCTCGGCCCGGCACCGCAGATCTTCCCCGCCTCACCGCACTGGCAAACCATCCTCGCCAGGTTGATGCACTGGGCGCTGTACATTTTCATGATCGCGATGCCGATCCTCGGTTGGCTGGTCACCAGTGCCAAGGGGCATCAGGTGATGTTCTATGGCTTTGACTTGCCGCTGCTGGTGTCAGAGGACAAGGCGCTGGCCAGGCAGATCGAAGGCTGGCATGTGCTCGGCGGCACCATCGGTTATTGGCTGATCGGGCTGCACGCCGTGGCGGGGCTCTATCATCACTATGTGGTGGGCGATAACACCTTGTTGCGGATGATGCCCAAGCGCGGTTGAACGCCTTTTATTGAAGCCCGCGGCGGCCCTGCAAGCCGCCGGTGTGGACAAAGATCAGGCGAGTGCCCTTGGCAAATCGACCCGCCTCGACGTGCTGTTTGAGCGCCAACAGCGCTTTGCCCGTATACAGCGGCTCGAGGGGAATGCCGCTGGCCTGTTCGGTCTGCGCGATGAAGTCCAGTAACAACGGATCGACTTTGGCGAAGCCGCCGCGACTGGCGTCAAACAGTTCACACACCGGGTCGCGCAAGCCGGCTTCTTGCACAATCGATTCGACCTGCTGCGCCACACCATGGTCGTCGGGCACAGCAAGCGCGCCGTAAACCGGATGCTCCCCCGCTTCGGCCAGCACCAGGCCGGCCAGCGTGGTGCCGGTTCCACAGGCGAGCCACCAACCGTCGTAGCCGCTCCAGCCCAGACTGTTCAGTTGATCACTGACCATCACCTTCAGCCGCATGCAGCCCTTTGCGCCGGGCAATCCTCCGCCACCTTCGGGCACCGGAAGCAGATCGGGATATTGCGCCCGCCAGGGTTCCCAGAAACCCGCCTCGTGCCGCGCGCGATAACCGCCATAACCGAGCCAGTGCAACTGCATGCCGAATGCTTGCAAGTCTTTGACCGTAGGGGTTTCTTGCGGATGACCGCGCAACAAACCCACCGTTTTGAACCCGAAGCGTTTGCCGGCAGCCGCCAGTGCATGCAGATGATTGGAATGAGCACCGCCCAGGCTGATGATGCCTTCGGCACCGGCGAGGTCGGCGGCTTTGAGGTGTTCGATGAGCTTGAACCACTTGTTGCCGCTGATCAGTGGGTCGATCTGGTCGAGGCGCAGGATGGCGAGTTCGATGCTCGATCGGCTTAGCCAATCAAGACGAAGGGGTTCGAGCGGGGCTTGGGGCAGCCAGTCACTGGGAGGGAGAAACATCGATGCCGGCTCTGGGTAAACAGCCAGCATCTTAGCAGCCAATTTGTGGCGAGGGAGCTTGCGCCCGCTGGAGTCCGAAGGACTCCTTTTATCAGCAATGGTGTTGTGTCAGGTTAATCACCAGCACTGATTTACGCCTGCTGCGCAGCCGAGCGCGAGCAAGCTCCCTCGCCACAGGGATTGCGGTGATTACAACTGCGCAGCCAACCGCGAGCCCTGATTGATCGCCCGCTTCGCGTCCAGCTCTGCCGCCACGTCCGCGCCGCCAATCAAATGCACGTTCTGCCCGGCCGCGACCAACCCGTCGTGCAACTCACGCAACGGATCCTGCCCGGCGCAAATCACGATGTTGTCCACCGCCAGCACTTGCGGCTCGCCGGTTTCACCAATGCGAATGTGCAAGCCTTCGTCATCGATCTTCAAGTATTCGACGCTGTTGAGCATCTGCACCTGCTTGTTCTTCAGACCCGTGCGGTGAATCCAGCCGGTGGTCTTGCCCAGGCCGTCGCCGACCTTGGATTTCTTGCGTTGCAGCAGGAACACTTCACGGGCCGGCGCATGCACTTCGGCCTTGACGCCGGCCACACCACCACGGGCTTCCAGATGCGTGTCGATGCCCCACTCTTTCCAGAACGCTTCGCGGTCGAGGCTGGTGGCCACGCCTTGATGCACCAGGAATTCCGACACATCAAAACCGATACCGCCCGCGCCGATGACCGCGACACGTTTACCCACCGGTTTGCGTTGCAGAATCACATCGAGGTAGTTCAGCACCTTGGCGTTCTCGACACCCGGAATCGCCGGCGTTCTTGGAGCAATACCGGTCGCCAGAATGATCTCGTCGTAACCGCCTTCCACCAGTTTCGCCACGTCAACGCGGGTGTTCAGGCAGACCTCGACGTTGGTGGTCTGCAACTTGCGGTTGAAGTAGCGCAGGGTTTCAAAGAACTCTTCCTTGCCCGGCACGCGCTTGGCGATGTTGAACTGGCCGCCGATTTCGCTGGCCGAATCGAACAGCGTCACCTGATGGCCACGTTCGGCAGCCACGGTTGCAGCCGACAGACCCGCAGGGCCGGCACCGACCACCGCGACCTTCTTGATCTGCTGCACCGGCAGGTAATTGAGTTCGGTCTCATGACAGGCCCGCGGGTTGACCAGGCACGTGGTCAACTTGCCGCCGAACGTGTGATCGAGGCACGCCTGGTTGCAACCGATGCAGGTGTTGATTTCATCGGCACGGCCCGCGGCGGCCTTGTTGACGAAGTCCGGGTCGGCCAGGAATGGCCGCGCCATCGACACCATGTCGGCATCGCCTTCCGCCAATATCTGCTCGGCCACTTCCGGGGTGTTGATACGGTTGGTGGTGATCAGCGGAATGCTCACCGAGCCACGCAATTTGGCGGTGACCTTGCTGAACGCCCCACGCGGCACTTTGGTGGCGATGGTCGGAATCCGCGCTTCGTGCCAGCCGATACCGGTGTTGATGAGGGTCGCGCCGGCCTGCTCGATGGCCTTGGCCAGCGTCACGATTTCTTCCCAGGTGCTGCCGCCCTCCACCAGGTCGAGCATCGACAGACGGAAGATAATGATGAAATTCGGGCCAACGGCTTCGCGCACGCGACGGACGATTTCCACCGGCAGGCGCATACGGTTTTCGTAGCTGCCGCCCCAACGGTCGGTGCGGTGGTTGGTGTGGGCCGCGAGGAACTGGTTAATGAAATAACCTTCGGAGCCCATGATCTCGACGCCGTCGTACTCGGCTTTTTGCGCCAGGGCCGAGCAGGTGACGAAATCGTTGATCTGCTTCTCGATGCCCTCCTCGTCCAGCTCCTTGGGCTTGAACGGGTTGATCGGCGCCTGGATGGCGCTCGGCGCAACCTGTTTCGGGCTGTAGGCATAACGTCCGGCGTGAAGAATCTGCATG
The DNA here is from genome assembly GCF_949767185.1 of Pseudomonas sp. IT-P100. NCBI lineage: Bacteria > Pseudomonadati > Pseudomonadota > Gammaproteobacteria > Pseudomonadales > Pseudomonadaceae > Pseudomonas > Pseudomonas sp. IT-P100. The sequence continues at coordinate 498,418 of NZ_CATKQK010000011.1, read as the reverse complement.
CAGATCTTGCCGCCCGCCTCGTGCACCGCTCGGGTCACGATCTGGTGTTTGAGCGCTTCTTCTTCAGTGGTCAGCTTGGCCGCGCCGGAGTACACGCCGCCTTCGTCGTTCGGGCCGATACCCCCCGTGACCATCAGGCCAACGCCGCCACGGGCACGTTCGGCAAAGTAGGCAGCCATACGCTCGAAACCGCCGGGTTTCTCCTCCAGACCGGTGTGCATCGAGCCCATCAGGGTACGGTTGCGCAGCGTGGTAAAACCCAGGTCCAGCGGGGCCAACAGGTGCGGGTAATGAGCGGCGGTCATCGGTAACTCCACAACGAGCGATCACGGAAAAAGTGTGGGCGCTCTTTGGCGCCCCTCTGTCTTGTGTAACAGACTATGAGCACTCCCCCGGCCGCTCAATGACCGTAACTGACAACTTAATGATCGAAATGCGCAACACCTCGTGCATCGGACTGTTGCACCGGCGCCTCGACAATTAACGACAAAGAGTCAGGGGCGGCTGTCGGAAGGCAGCGCAAGAGCACTGAGCCCAGCGAAAATTCGTATACCATATCTCCAACTCAATCCGAACGACTGCCGCCGTGACCCTACCCAAATTCAACGCTCCAGACTTGGGCAATGCGCCTTCGACCTCTGAAATCATAACCCGCCATCTGCGTGACGCCATCGTCGCCGGGCATTTCGCCGAGGACGAGCCGATTCGTCAGGACGACATCGCCCGACAGTTCAACGTCAGCAAGATCCCCGTACGAGAGGCCCTCAAACGCCTGGAAGCCGAAGGTCTGGTGATGTTCCAGCGCAATCGCGGGGCGATGGTCACACGGGTGTCCGATGCCGAACTGGCGCAGATGTTCGAAGTGCGCATGTTGCTCGAAGACAAGGTGCTGCGCCTGGCCATTCCCAACATGACGGAAGAGACCTTCGCCCGCGCCGAACGTATCTGCCAGGAGTTCGTCGGCGAAGATGACGTGGGCCGCTGGGCCGAGCTTAATTGGGAACTCCACGCCTGCCTCTATGAACCGGCACAACGTCCGTTTCTGGTGAGTTTGATCCGTTCGGTCAACGACAAACTGGAACGTTACCTGCGGATGCAGATGAGCCTCTCGGCGGGGAAGGAGCGCGCCGATCACGAACACCGGGAGATCCTCGAAGCCTGCCGCGCCGGTGACGTCGACCGGGCGGTAAAGCTGCTGGACGAACACATCGCCGGGGTCTGCAAAACCCTGTTCGAGCACCTGCCCCACCACCACTGACCGCTCGCGGGACTGTGCCGATTTCGTCATCGGCACCGGATAAAACCATCAAGCCTGCAAGCCCCCGCACGGGCCACTCTTGCGTTCACTCATCTGAACGGACGTGGCCCATTCATGAAACGTATCACCGTGATTGACTCCCACACCGGCGGCGAACCCACCCGCCTGGTGACCGCCGGCTTTCCCGACCTGGGCACCGGCAGCATGGCCGAACGTCTTCAACGGCTGGCTGAACACCACGACCAATGGCGCACCGCCTGCGTGCTCGAACCGCGGGGCAGCGATGTGCTGGTCGGCGCGCTGTTGTGTGAGCCGGTCGACCCTGCGGCCTGCGCCGGGGTGATTTTCTTCAACAACACCGGTTACCTCGGCATGTGCGGCCACGGCACCATCGGCCTGGTGGCGTCACTTGCTCACCTGGGCAAGATCGGCCCGGGCGTGCACAGCATCGAAACGCCGGTCGGCACGGTGCAGGCAACCTTGCACGACGACCGTTCCGTCAGCGTGCGCAACGTGCCGGCCTACCGTTATCGCAAAGCCGTGGCGTTGCAGGTGCCGGGGATCGGTGAGGTGGTCGGTGATATCGCCTGGGGTGGCAACTGGTTTTTCCTGGTCGCCGACCATGGCCTGCGCGTCGCCAGCGACAACCTGGATGCGTTGACCGCTTACACCTTCGCCGTGCAGCAGGCATTGGACGTTCAGGGGATACGCGGCGAAGACGGCGGCGTGATCGACCACGTCGAACTGTTCGCCGAGGATGAGCAGGCCGACAGCCGCAACTTTGTACTCTGCCCCGGCAAGGCCTACGACCGCTCGCCCTGCGGCACCGGCACCAGTGCAAAACTGGCGTGCCTGGCAGCCGATGACAAATTGCAGCCGGGCCAGATCTGGCGACAGGCCAGCGTCATCGGCAGCGAGTTCGAAGGCTCCTACGAACCCCACGGCGAGCGCATCGTACCGACGATTCGCGGCCGTGCCTTCATCAGTGCCGAGGCTAGCCTGATCATCGAACAGGACGACCCGTTCGCCTGGGGCATTCGCCCATGAGCCAAGGCCTGGTGGCCGATGTGATCGTGATCGGTGCCGGCATCATCGGCGCTGCTTGCGCTCAGGCGCTGGCGCGGCGCGGCTTGCGCGTGCTGGTGCTGGACGCCGGCTTGCACGGCGCGACGGCCGCCGGAATGGGCCACTTGCTGGTGCTCGACGACAACCCGGCCGAGCTGGCCCTGAGCCAATACTCACTGCAACGCTGGCGCGAACAGGCACCGGACTTACCGGATGGCTGCGCCTACCGCTGCAACGGCACTTTGTGGCTGGCAGCCAATGCCGAAGAAATGGCCGTGGCCCACAGCAAATATCTGAACCTTCAGACCCAGGGCGTTGCCTGCGAGTTAATCGCTCGCCACGCGTTGCGCGCCCGTGAACCTGAATTGCGCGAAGGCCTTGAAGGTGGTTTGTTGATCAACGGTGATGGCATTCTCTATGCCCCGGCAACCGCCAACTGGATGCTCGACACCGCCGACATAGAACAACGCAGGGCGCGAGTCTGCGAGGTCGATGGCAATCGCGTGCGACTCGACGACGGCCAGTGGTTGAGCGCTGAGGCCGTCATATTGGCCAACGGTATCCAGGCCAACGACCTGTGCCCCGAGTTGCCGATCGAGCCGAAAAAAGGCCACTTGCTGATCACCGACCGCTATCCCGGCAAGGTCACCCACACGCTGGTGGAACTGGGTTATGTCACCAGCGCCCACAACGCCACAGGCCCCTCGACCGCCTGCAACATTCAGCCCCGGCCGACCGGGCAACTGTTCATCGGTGCCTCGCGACAATTCGGCACCACCGACCCGCAGGTCGAGGGCTGGATGCTGGCGAAAATGCTCAAGCGCGCCACCGAGTACATGCCGGGCCTGGCTCAGCTCAACGGCATCCGCGCCTGGACCGGTTTTCGCGCCGCCAGCCCGGACGGGCTGCCATTGATTGGCCAACACCCACAACGCAAAGGCCTGTGGCTGGCCGTCGGACACGAGGGTCTGGGGGTCACGACGGCCCCCGGCACCGCCGATTTGCTGGTCGCGCAACTGTTCAATGAAACGCCGCCATTAGCGGCGCAAGCCTATCTGCCGCAACGCTTTCTCGGGGAGGCCGTGTATGCCTGATTTGATCCTGGACGGCCGCACCCTGCGCGTCGCCGAAGGAACGACGGTGGCCGCGGCACTGGCCCTGGCCGGTGACGGTTGCAGTCGGACTTCGATCAGTGGTCAGCGGCGCGCACCGCTGTGCGGAATGGGTATTTGCCAGGAATGCCGGGTGACCATCGACGGACGCCGCCGACTGGCCTGCCAGACGCTGTGCCATGACGGCATGCAGGTGCGGACCCGACCATGAACGAATACGCCGACTTGCTGATCATCGGTGCCGGCCCCGCCGGCATGAGCGCCGCCCTCGCTGCCGCGTCCAGTGGCGCACGCATCATCGTGCTCGACGACAACCCACTGCCGGGAGGCCAGATCTGGCGCGACGGGCCTCAGGCCAGCCTGCCGAATCAAGCGCGACAGATGCGCGAGCGACTGCTCGCCAACCGTAACATCCGCCACCACGGTGGCACCCGTGTGATCGCCTGTTCCGGCCCCAAACAATTGCTGGTGGAAGACGCCGATCACGGATGGCTGATCGGCTACGACAAACTGATTTTGTGCACCGGTGCCCGTGAGTTGCTGCTGCCCTTCCCCGGCTGGACATTGCCAGGGGTGACCGGTGCGGGAGGCCTTCAGGCGCTGATCAAGGGCGGCCTGCCGGTGCAGGGTCAGCGTGTGGTGATCGCCGGCAGCGGCCCGTTGTTACTGGCCAGCGCGGCCACCGCGAAACACAGCGGTGCCGACGTATTGCGCATTGCCGAGCAGGCCTCGCCCTCCGCAGTCGCCGGGTTCGCCCTGCAACTGCCGCGCTGGCCGGGCAAGCTTGTGCAATCTTTTAGCCTGTTTAATCGTCATTACCGCACCGGCTCCCACGTCGTGGCCGCCCTGGGTAATGAACGGCTGGAAGGAGTGCGCCTGCGCCAACAGGGCAACATCGTCGAACTGGCCTGTGATCGCCTGGCCTGTGGTTTCGGCCTGATTCCCAATACCCAACTCGGTCAAGCGCTGGGCTGTGCGCTCGACGGCACGGCGCTCGCGGTCAATGCCTGGCAAGCCACGAGCCGGGCCGACCACTACGCGGCAGGTGAATGCACCGGTTTCGGCGGCAGTGAACTGGCGTTGGTCGAAGGGGCAATTGCCGGGCATGCCGCCGTCGGCAACATCGCAGCGGCGCGTCAATTGCGGCCACGTCGGGCGCGCTGGCAAGGTTTCGCCAAGGCGTTGAATAGCGCCTTCAGCCTCGACCCGCAACTCAAGTCGCTGGCGCAGGCCGACACGCTGGTCTGTCGTTGCGAAGACGTGCCCTACGCTGCACTGGCCGGGCACGTTGACTGGCGCACGGCAAAACTGGCCAGTCGTTGTGGCATGGGCGCCTGTCAGGGACGCGTGTGTGGCGGCGCGGTGCAGTATCTGTTCGACTGGCAACCCTCGGCCCCGCGACCGCCGTTCAGCCCGGCACGTATCGAAACCCTGATGTGCCTGGACGACACCCCGCCCGCGTAAACGCTCGCGCCGGGGTTTCGGGGGCGCTGCCGAGTCTTTATGATCCCGGTAGTTGCCACCAGGCCCCCAGTACTATGTTCCCCTCACTCAATCAGTTCAAACCCTGCGATTTGCCGACGCTGCTGAGCAGTCTGCAACCCATCGCGACGCTGCTCGACACCCTGGCGGACGTGGTGTTCTTCATCAAGGACCGCGAGGCGCGCTACATCTTCGTCAACCAGACTCTGGCCCGGCGCTGTGGCTTCAAGCACAGCGAACAACTGCTCGGCTTGACCGCCGACCAAGTCTTTCCAGAGCGTTTCGGCCCGCTGTACACCGCGCAGGATCAACGCGTGTTGTCCACCGGCCGTGAACTGGCCGATCAACTGGAAATGCATCTGTATTTTGGCAACCAGCCGGTCTGGTGCCTGACCCATAAACTCGCGCTGCGTGACGAACAAGGGCGGATCGTCGGCCTCGCCGGCATTTCCCGCGACCTGCAACTGCCCCAGTCCAACCATCCGGCTTTCCAGAAACTGGCGGCCGTAGACGCGCACATCCGCCGCCATTTCGCCCGACCGATCAGTCTTGCTGAACTGACAGCCATCGCCGGATTCTCTGTGGCGCAACTGGAACGCCATTGCAAACGGGTGTTCCAGCTCACGCCACGGCAGATGATCCACAAGTCCCGCCTGGAAGAAGGCTCGCGTCTGTTGCTTGACACCGACTTGCCGATCACCGAAATCGCTCTGCGCTGCGGATACACCGACCACAGTGCCTTCAGCCGCCAATTCCGCGCCCTCACCAGTCTGTCGCCCAGCGAGTACCGCGATAGCCGTCGTTAAAATGTTCCTTTAAGGGGCGCTGAGCCCCCGCTGTGCTCCCTTCCGTAACACCTCCTTGATCGACACCCTCGCGCCGTTGCCCATTCGCTTGCGCTGAGCCGCCCTGCTTCAAGGATTGGCAAAAATTCGGCGATAAAAGCAAAACCGGCACGGCCATTGCTATAGTTAATATCGTATACGAAATCCTCAATACGATATTTAACAGCACTTTCCCAGAACGAGGCCTCTATGAAAAACCCCGCATTTGCCGTAGCCCTCAGCGCTGTTCTCAGTACCTCCTTCATTGCCACCGCGCACGCCGACAAGCTCGACGACATTATCGGTTCTGGCAAGCTGCGCTGCGCCGTGACCCTGGACTTCCCGCCCATGGGTTTCCGCGATGCCAGCAACGCGCCTGCCGGTTTCGACGTGGACTATTGCAACGACCTGGCGAAGATCCTCGGGGTCGAGGCCGAAGTGGTGGAAACGCCGTTCCCGGACCGCATTCCGGCACTGATCTCCGGACGGGCTGATGTGATCGTCGCCTCGACCTCCGACACCCTTGAACGGGCCAAGACTGTCGGCCTCACCGTGCCGTACTTCGCCTTCCAGATGGTCGTGCTGACCCGCGACAACACCGGCATCAATAGCTTCGATGACATCAAGGGCAAAGCGCTGGGCAACACCAGCGGCACTTTTGAAGCCATCGCCCTGGAAGGCGATGTGAAGAAATGGGGCAGCGGCACCTTCCGCGCCTACCAGTCACAAAACGACACACTGCTGGCGGTGGCGCAGGGCCACATCGACGCCACGGTGGTGACCAATACCGTGGCCGCCGCGACGATCAAGTCGGGCAAATACAAAAACCTGAAAATCGCCGGCAACGCGCCTTACACCATCGACTATGTGTCTCTGGGCGCCAAACGCAGCGAGTACGGCCTGCTCAACTACCTCAACTTGTTCGTCAATCAGCAGGTGCGCAGCGGTCGCTATAAAGAACTGTTCGTCAAATGGGTCGGCACCGAGATCCCGCCGACCGACCTGACCGTACCGAAGGTTTATTACTGAGGTGTCCGACATGCCTGGGTCCACTGCTCTCATCGGTCGTAACCTGGTCTCGGGCTCCGCCCAGGGCGCGCTGCTGTTTGCCGATGTCGGGCTGAGCTTCTGGGGCGGTGTCGACCCTTGCACAGGTGAAGTCATCGACCGTCACCATCCGCTCAGTGGCGAACATCTGAGCGGTCGTGTGCTGGCCATTCCCAGTGGCCGCGGTTCGTGTACCGGCAGCAGTGTGCTGATGGAGCTGATCAGCAACGGTCATGCACCTGCCGCTTTGGTTCTGGCCGAAGCCGATGAGATTCTGACGTTGGGCGTGCTCGTGGCACAGACTATTTTCGAGCGTTCTCTGCCGGTGCTGTGCATCGGCCAGGAGGCCTTTGCGACCTTGCGCGGCAAAGCCTTCGCCCGAATCGAAGGCCCCTCGCTGGCGACGTTCGATCACGTGCCCATCGATGGCTGGCGGCCCACCGAAACACTGATGCACACAGGCAAATCCAACGAGCCGATCGAGCTCACCAGGTTCGACCGTTCGCTGCTCGACGGCGAGCATGGCAAAGCTGCGCAGGTGGCCATGCAGATTGTTCTGCGCATGGCCGAACTGCAAGGTGCCCACCAACTGGTGGATATCTCTCAAGCCCACATCGACGGTTGCATTTACACAGGACCTGCGAGCCTGCGCTTTGCCGAACAACTGGTGCACTGGGGCGCAAAGGTTCGCGTGCCCACCACCCTCAATTCAATTTCCGTGGACCAGCGTCGCTGGCGAGAGTTGGGCATCGACCCGTTGCTCGGCGAACCGGCCAGTGCCTTGGGTGATGCCTACATGGCGATGGGCGCGCAGCTCAGTTTCACCTGTGCCCCCTACTTGCTCGACACCGCACCGAAGGCCGGCGAGCAGATCGTCTGGGCCGAATCCAACGCGGTGGTCTACGCCAACAGCGTGCTTGGCGCACGCACTCTGAAGTACCCGGACTACCTGGATATCTGCATCGCCCTGACCGGCCGCGCGCCCCTGATCGGTTGTCATCTGGACGCGCCACGCAAGGCCCGTCTGCGCGTCGAATTGCCGGAACTGGGCGAGCTGGACGATGCGTTTTACCCCTTGCTCGGCTACCACATCGGTGCCCTCGCAGGCAGCCGGATTCCAGTGGTGCTGGGGCTGGAACAGCGCCAGCCAGACCTCGACGACCTGAAGGCTTTCGGGGCGGCGTTCGCCACCACGTCGGCCGCGCCGTTGTTTCATATCGCCGGGATCACACCCGAAGCACTCGACCCTGCAAACGTGCTGGAAGCCGACGTCCCGGTGCCTGTGGAAACAATCCGCCTGGAGGACTTGCTGCGCAGTTGGCGCGAGCTCAACAGTGCCCGTGACAACCACGTGGAGGTGGTCTCGCTGGGCAACCCGCATTTTTCGCTCAGCGAGTTCGCCTACCTCGCACGGCTGTGTCGCGGCCGGAACAAACACCCTGAGGTGGTGCTCGCCATCACTTGCGGTCGTGCAGTGCTGGAACAGGCGCGTGACGCCGGACACATCGGCGTGATTGAAGCCTTCGGCGCCACCCTGGTGACCGACACCTGCTGGTGCATGCTCGGCGAGCCGGTGATTCCGCCGAACGCCACAACGTTAATGACCAACTCGGGCAAATACGCCCATTACGCGCCCGGTCTGGTGGGACGCAAAGTGCACTTCGCCAGTCTCGCCGAGTGCGTTGACGCCGCTTGCACTGCCAGCGCCAGCGGGCGACTGCCGAACTGGTTGCAACCCGCCCTGCTGATGGAGAGCCTAGCGCATGTTTGATTACACCTTCCAATGGCGCGCCACCCTGCGCGCCTTGCCGGACATGCTCGCCGGTGCCTGGGTCACTTTCGAGACCGCCGCGCTGTCGATGATTTTCGGCGTACTGATCGCCCTGGCCCTGACAGTCATGCGCGAAACCAGACACCCGCTGCTGCGCGTTATCGGCAACGGCTGGGTGTCGATTGCCCGCAATACCCCGTCGCTGTTCCAGATCTACGTTCTGTACTTCGGCCTCGGTTCACTGGGTCTGCACGTCAGTTCCTGGTTCGCTCTGCTGGCCGGGATCACCTTCAACAATGCGGGCTATCTCGCGGAAAATTTCCGCGGCGGGCTCAAGGCGGTGCCTGGCACGCAAGTGCGTGCCGCGCGCTCGCTGGGCATGAGTGCCTTCCAGACCTACCGCATGATCGTCGTTCCGCAGCTGTTGCGGATTGTGTTCTACCCCTTGAGCAACCAGATGGTCTGGGCGGTGTTGATGACGTCTCTGGGAGTGATTGTCGGGCTCAACAATGACCTCACCGGCGTGACCCAGGACTACAACGTCAAGACGTTCCGCACCTTCGAATATTTCACCATCGCCGCGGTGCTGTATTACCTGATTGCCAAGGCGATCGTCGCGACGGCCCGGCTGATGGCCTGGCGGCTGTTCCGTTACTGAGGACGTGACTATGTTTTCCACCAGTTTTTCCTGGAACGACCTGCAGTTCCTGCTTAACGGCGCCTGGGTCACGCTGCAACTGACTTGCTGGGCAATCCTGCTCGGCACGTTCGCCGGGCTGGTGTTCGGCCTGCTGCGTGCGCTGTTGCCACGGGCCAGCCTGCCACTGGCGTGGGTGCTGGATGTGTTTCGCAGCGTACCGCTGCTGATCCAGTTCGTGCTGTTCAACTCACTCAAGAGCATCGTCGGCCTGAACATCAGTGCTTTCAGCGTGGGTTGCATTGTGCTCGGGGTTTACGCCGCCGCGTACTTCACCGAAATCGTGCGCGGCGGCGTGCTGTCGGTACCGCTGACCGTGCGCCGGGCCAGCCGTTCGCTGGGCCTGAGTTTCTTCCAGGACCTGCGCTGGATCGTCCTGCCAATGGCTTCGCGGGTGGCCTTCCCCGGCTGGCTGAACCTGGTGCTCGGGGTGATGAAAGACACCGCGCTGGTGATGTGGATCGGCATCGTCGAACTGCTCCGCGCTTCGCAAACCATCGTGACCCGAATTCAGGAACCGCTGCTGGTGCTGTGCATCGCGGGCCTTATCTACTACGTCATGAGCCTGGTGGTCGCACGCCTCGGCGCTCGTCTGGAAAGAAGGTGGCAAGAAAATGATTGAGATCGACAACGTACACAAATCCTTCGGCGACCTTGATGTGGTCAAGGGTGTCAGCCTGACGGTGAACAAGGGTGAAGTGGTGTCCATCATCGGCGGCTCCGGCTCGGGCAAATCGACCCTGTTGATGTGCATCAATGGCCTGGAGCCGATCCAGAAAGGCAGCATCCGCGTGGATGGCGTCGAGGTGCATCACCGCGCAACCGACCTCAATCACCTGCGACAGAAAATCGGCATCGTGTTCCAGCAATGGAACGCCTTCCCGCACCTGACCGTCCTGGAAAACGTGATGCTCGCGCCGCGCAAGGTCCTGGGCAAAAGCAAGGCCGAAGCCGAGGCGCTGGCCGTGCAGCAACTGACGCACGTCGGCCTTGGTGACAAGCTCAAGGTGTTCCCTGGCAAGCTCTCGGGCGGTCAGCAACAACGCATGGCCATTGCCCGCGCCCTGGCGATGTCGCCGGACTACATGCTGTTCGACGAAGCCACCTCGGCCCTCGATCCACAGTTGGTCGGCGAAGTGCTGGACACCATGCGCATGCTCGCCGAAGACGGCATGACCATGGTGCTGGTAACGCACGAGATCCGCTTCGCCCGGGACGTGTCGGACCGCGTGGCGTTCTTTCGCAACGGTCTGGTGCACGAGATCGGCTCACCGGATCAAGTCATTGGTAATCCGGTGCATGCTGAAACCGCAGCGTTCCTCAAATCGGTGAAGTAGCTAATGGCCCCATCGCGGGCAAGCCCGCGATAGGGCCCTGACAGACAAAACAAGGAGCAAACCATGCGCTCATCAAAAGTGATTCACGTCGTCAGCTGCCACGCCGAAGGTGAAGTCGGCGACGTGATTGTCGGCGGGGTCGCACCACCGCCCGGCACCACGGTGTGGGAACAGTCGCGCTGGATCGCCAGGGATGAAACCCTGCGCAACTTCGTGCTCAACGAACCGCGTGGCGGGGTGTTCCGCCACGTCAACCTGCTGGTGCCGGCCAAGGACCCACGGGCGCACATGGCCTGGATCATCATGGAACCGGCGGATACCCCGCCGATGTCCGGCTCCAACTCCTTGTGCGTGGCCACCGTGTTGCTCGACACCGGAATTGTGCCGATGACCGAACCTCAAACCCGATTGGTACTCGAAGCCCCCGGCGGCCTGATCGAGGCCGTCGCCGATTGCCGTGACGGCAAGGTCGAACGGGTAGAAATCAAAAACGTGCCGTCCTTCGCCAATCGCCTCGACGCGTGGATCGAAGTGGAAGGCGTCGGCACGCTCAAGGTCGATACCGCCTATGGCGGAGACAGCTTTGTGATCGCCGATGCCAACACCCTGGGCTTTGCAATCAGTCCCGATGAAGCCGCCGATCTAGTGGCGGTCGGCCTGAAAATCACCCGTGCTGCCAATGAGCAATTGGGCTTCGTGCATCCGTTGAACCCTGAGTGGTCGCACATTTCCTTTTGCCAGATCGCCGCGCCCATCGTTTATGAGAACGGCATCGCCACCGGCGCCAATGCAGTGGTGATTCAACCGGGCAAGATCGACCGCTCGCCGACCGGTACGGGCTGCTCGGCACGCATGGCGGTGTTGCACGCCAAGGGTTTGATGCGCGTCGGCGAGCGCTTTATCGGGCGCTCGATTATCGGCTCCGAGTTCCACTGTCGGATTGACTCACTGACCGAAGTGGCCGGGCACCCCGCAATTTACCCCTGCATATCCGGACGGGCCTGGATTACCGGCACCCATCAACTGCTGCTCGATCCAAGTGATCCGTGGCCACAAGGCTATCGACTGTCAGACACCTGGCCCGGTGCCTGATCGCTAAAGCACCGAAGATCCGGTCCGACGGCTGGCAAGAAATCCCGCAAACCTGAAAAAAGCACTAGCCGATTCTTTTCATTTTAAATATCGTATACGAAATACAATAAACAACCCGGAGGCAATAATGAGCAAGCGTATTAACTGGAGTGGCGTCTTCCCCGCGGTGACCACTCAATTCAACGATGACTTCTCGATCAACCTGGAAAAAACCCATCAGGTCATTTCCAACGTGATCCGCGACGGCGTATCGGGCCTGGTGGTTTGTGGCTCGGTAGGCGAGAACACCTCGCTGACCGCTGAAGAAAAAATCGCCGTGACCGAAGTTGCGGTCGATGCCTCGCGCGGCCGTGTGCCAGTGATTTGCGGTGTGGCCGAATTCACCAGTGTGCAAGCGGCCAAGGTCGCCAACGCAGTGCGCAAGGTCGGTGTCGATGGCGTGATGCTGATGCCGGCGCTGGTCTACGGTTCCAAGCCGTTCGAAACCGCCGAGCATTACCGCTACGTGGCAAAAAACGCCGACGTGCCGCTGATGGTCTACAACAACCCGCCGATCTACAAAAACGACGTGACCCCGGACATCCTGATTGCCCTGGCCGACTGCGACAACGTGGTGTGCTTCAAGGATTCCTCTGGCGACACCCGCCGCTTCATCGACATTCGTAACGAAGTGGGTGACCGTTTTGTGCTGTTCGCCGGCCTCGACGATGTGGTGCTGGAAAGCCTTGCCGTGGGCGCTGAAGGCTGGGTGTCGGGCATGTCCAACGTGTTCCCGAAAGAAGGCGAAACCATCTTCCGACTGGCCAAGGCCGGACGCTATGCCGAAGCCATGCCGATTTACGAATGGCTGATGCCGATCCTGCACCTCGACGCCCGTGCCGACCTGGTGCAGTGCATCAAGCTGTGCGAAGCCATAGCCGGTCGCGGCAGCGCGCTGACCCGTCCGCCACGCCTGGCCCTGCCAGAAGAAGATCGGGTCTTCGTCGAGCAGATCATGGCCAAGGCCTTGGCCAACCGTCCGCACTTGCCGGACGTCGGTCTCTGAGTGATTGCCGGGCGGGGCTTCGCAGGCCCGGCCCGGCTACCTGTTTTTTGCGCCCTTACAGGAAACGCCAGCATGCCCAACGCTCAACACACCCAAAGCGCAACCACACCCTCGGGACTCAAGCGTGTCGTGGCCGCCGCCATGGCCGGCACCGTCGCCGAATGGTATGAATTCTTCCTTTATGGAACTGCGTCGGCACTGGTCTTCGGCCAGTTGTTCTTCCGTCAGACCGACAGTCCCATCGACGGCATCATCGCCGCCTTCGCCCTGTACGCCGTAGGCTTTCTCGCCCGCCCACTGGGTGGCCTGGTGTTCGGTCACTACGGCGACAAATACGGCCGCAAGCGCCTGCTGCAACTGAGCCTGGTGGTGGTCGGTATCACCACCTTCCTGATGGGTTGCCTGCCCGGCTTCAACCAGATCGGCTATGCCGCGCCGGTGTTGCTGGTGCTGCTGCGGCTGATCCAGGGTTTTGCCTTTGGCGGCGAATGGGGCGGTGCGATTCTGCTGGTGTCCGAGCACTGCCCGGACAATCGTCGAGGTTTCTGGGCCAGTTGGCCGCAGGCCGGTGTCCCGGCCGGCAACCTGGTGGCGACGGTTGCGCTGCTGCTGTTGTCGTCGAACCTGTCGGAGGAGCAATTCCTCGCCTGGGGCTGGCGCGTGGCGTTCTGGTTCTCGGCCATCGTTGTGCTGATTGGCTACTGGATTCGCACCAGCGTCGATGACGCGCCGATTTTCAAGGAAGCCCAGGCCCGTCAAGCGCAGACCAGGCAACAGCAACTGGGCGTGGTTGAAGTGCTGCGTCACCACTGGCGCTCGGTGCTGGTCGGTATCGGTGCGCGGTTTGCCGAGAACATCCTCTACTACACCGTCGTAACCTTCTCGATTACTTATCTGAAACTGATAGTGCACAAAGACACTTCCGAAATTCTGTTGCTGATGTTCGGCGCCCACCTGCTGCACTTCTTCATGATTCCGCTGATGGGCTATCTGTCCGATCTGGTCGGGCGCAAGCCGGTGTACCTGACAGGCGCGGTGCTCACGGCGTTCTGGGGTTTCATCGGTTTCCCGATGATGGACACCGGCAACAACTGGCTGATCATGGCCGCCATCACCCTGGGCCTGGCGATCGAGTCAATGACCTACGCACCCTACTCGGCGCTGATGGCGGAAATGTTCCCGACCCACGTGCGCTACACCGCGTTGTCCCTGTGCTACCAGGTGGCGCCGATCTTCGCCGGCTCCCTCGCGCCGCTGATTGCGATCACTTTGCTCAACAAGTATCACAGCTCGACACCGATCGCGTTTTACCTGGTCGGTGCATCGCTGATCTCGATTGTCGCTGTCGGTCTTACTCGGGAAACACGGGGTAAATCATTGCATCTGGTGGACAGCGAATCCGCCGCGCGCATCGCCGCCTTGACCGACGCCGAACCTGCGCCTGTGCGCCGCAGCGATTCACTGGCCTGACACGATCCCCCTGTAGGAGCCCGCTTGCTCGCGATGGCAGTGTGTCAATCAACATTGATGCCTTAGGACACACCATCGCCAGCAAGCTGACGCCTACAGGGCCACTACATTCCGACAGGAGCTTTTCATGCCCGAGATCATCGGACACAACTACATCGGTGGTGCGCGCAGCGCCGCCGGCAAGGTCATCGTGCGCAGCCATGACGCCAGTACCGGTGAGGCGCTGCCCTACGCGTTCATGCAGGCCACCGCCGAAGAGGTCGACGCTGCCGCCCAGGCCGCAGCAGCCGCCTACCCGACCTTTCGCACGCTGTCGGCCATACGCCGCGCGGAGTTTCTCGAAGCCATCGCCACACAACTGGAGGCACTGGACGATGATTTCATCGCGCTGGTGACCCGCGAGACGGCGCTGCCGAACGGACGCATTCTGGGTGAGCGTACTCGCACAAGCAGCCAGATGCGCCTGTTCGCCCAAGTCCTGCGTCGTGGCGATTTTTATGCTGCACGCATCGACCGGGCCCTGCCTGATCGCAAACCGCTGCCACGGGTTGATCTGCGCCAATACCAGATCGGCGTCGGCCCGGTCGCTGTGTTCGGTGCGAGCAATTTCCCGTTGGCTTTCTCCACCGCTGGTGGCGACACCGCTGCTGCGTTGGCCGCCGGTTGCCCGGTGGTGTTCAAGGCCCACAGCGGGCATATGGCAACCGCTGAACGGGTGGCCGACGCGATCCTGCGCGCGGCCGAGCAAACCGGTATGCCCAAAGGTGTGTTCAACATGATCTACGGCGCGGGGGTCGGCGAAGCGCTGGTCAAGCATCCGGCCATCCAGGCGGTGGGCTTTACCGGCTCACTCAAGGGTGGCCGCGCGCTGTGCGACATGGCCGCAGCACGACCTCAACCGATTCCCGTGTTCGCCGAAATGAGCAGCATCAATCCGGTGGTGCTATTGCCCGACGCACTGCAACTGCGGGGCGCAAAAATTGCCAGCGAACTCGCCGCCTCCGTGGTGCTCGGCTGCGGCCAGTTCTGCACTAACCCCGGACTGGTGATCGGTATTCGCTCGCCAGCGTTCAGTGCCTTTACCCAATTGTTCAGCGCATTGATGGCCGAACAACCGGACCAGACCATGCTCAACCACGGTACGCTGAACAGCTACGCCAACGGTGTGCAGGCGTTGTACGCACATCCGAAAATCACTCATCTGGCCGGCCGCGATTATCAAGCCCAGCAAGCACAGCCACAACTGTTCAAGGCTGACGTCAGTCTGTTGCTCGATGACGACCCGCTGTTGCAGGAAGAAGTGTTCGGCCCCGCGACGATACTGGTAGAAGTGGCCGACAAAGCCGAACTGCAGCAGGCACTTCAGCATTTGCACGGGCAACTCACGGCTACACTGATTGCTGAAGCCGACGACCTGCACAATCACAGCGAGCTGTTACCGCTGCTGGAACAAAAGGTCGGCCGAGTCTTGTTCAACGGCTACCCGACCGGCGTCGAAGTCTGCGATGCGATGGTACACGGAGGCCCCTACCCGGCCACTTCCGATGCACGTGGCACCTCGGTCGGCAGCCTGGCCATCGAGCGATTCCTGCGCCCGGTGTGTTACCAGAACTGCCCGGACGCGCTCTTGCCGGACCCGCTGAAAAACGCCAACCCGCTGGGCATCGCCCGCCTGGTGGATGGCATTGGCCAGCGGGCCCCACTGTAAAAAAAACGCCACCGGGTTTTCCGGTGGCGCATTCGTTCACTCATTCCAGCAGTGCTTTGAGGTCGTTGTACAAGCCCTCGGGAATCTCCACGCCCTCCACCAGGCTAAGCGCTCGAGCCTCGTAGCGCCGTTGCGATGGCAACCGTGCGCCCTGCCCTTGAATGCTCTCGAACAAGACTTCGGCGCGGGCCAGATGCTGCTCGGTGGAGTCGCCGAGAAAGCGTCGCGGATCAAGAGCGATGATCAACTCGCCATGATACGGCGACGATTTGCTCCCGGCGTCGTAAGCCAGTGACTCGGCACTGGTCAGGTCGCCGATCAGCGGCCCGGCGATCAGCTCCACCATGGCCGCCAGTGCCGAGCCTTTGTGCCCGCCGAACGTCAGCATCGCGCCCGCATCAAGCACCACGCTGGCGTCGGTACTGGGCAGTCCCTGACCGTCTACGCCCCAGCCCTCGGGAATCGCTTTGCCGGCACGCCGGTGCAACTCGATATCGCCACGAGCAATCGCGCTGGTGGCGAAGTCAAACACAAACGGGTCCTTGCCCGAGCGTGGCCAGCCGAACGCGATGGGATTGGTGCCGAACACCGGCTGACTGCCGCCCGCAGGCGCCACCCAGGCATGGCTGGGATTGCAGGCCAACGCCACGAGACCGGCCGCCGTCAGTTGTTCGATCTCCACCCACAGCGCAGAGAAATGCACACAGCGATTGATGGCCAACGCAGCAACACCATTTGCCCGGGCTTTGTGCGCCAGCACCGGCAGCCCTGCCTGGAATGCCAATTGTGAAAAACCACCCGCCGCATCCACACGCACAATCGATGGCGCCTGATCGATGACTTGCGGCTGTGCATCAGCCGCCACTTTGCCGGCCCTTAGCGAGTTGACACAGCCCAGAATCCGATACAAACCATGGGAGGCACAGCCATCGCGTTCGCCGGCAATCACCGTGGCAGTCACCGCTTGAGCGTGGGCAAGGTTGAAACCGTTATGCAGCAAAATCGATTCGGCCAACTCACGAGCTTCGGCCAGAGACAGTCGGATCATAATCACCTCCTTGAACAGACCGTCCAGACTGGCCCATTCCCCCACCAACGGCTTGATCGCTTTAGGCCAAGGCGATGACGAATTCAGCACATATCGATCATGGCGACACGACTTTGCGTTCGTTTGGCGTCATCGGCCATCATTCCGCCAAGAACCGCAAAAAAATCAAAAAAACAGCCCCTTGATCCGCTGTTTTACCGTAGCCTCGTTCCTTATCTGCACGCCAATCATGAAACCTGCAAACGGCCGTCGACTGTTTTCCCATGCGCAAACTTCTGTACCTGACTTTCTCCATGGCATTGATTGCCGCCCTGACAACCTACGCCATGTGGGCCGCGGACCGTCCGGTGGGTCATTACCTGTCGGACCTGCGAATCGATCTCGCCATCGATCAAGGCACCCCTGCCGATCGCGGCAACCTGCTAGGCATCCAGCCGGAACTCTTCCCCACCGACTATCAAAGCGCCGAGCGCCTGCACCGCAAACTCGCGGCCTATCTGCAGAAAGCCCAGGAACAGGGCTTGTTGAATGAAAAAACCATCGTCGTGCTGCCTGAACATGTCGGCACCTGGTTGATGGTCAGTGGCGAAAAAGACGAGCTGTACCAGGCCACCACCATCAAGGAAGCCATGAACTGGCTGGCGGTGAGCAATCCCTTGCAGTTCGTCCGCGCCCTGATCAGCGCCAAGGGCGACAACCGCCTGGACGATGCGCACCTGCGCATGAAAGCCAAAGGCATGGCCAAGGAGTACCAGGCGCTGTTCGGTGGTCTGGCGAAAGAATTTCACGTGACACTGGTGGCGGGCTCCATCGTGCTGCCTGAGCCGAGCATCATCGACGGCACCCTGAAAATCGGTCGCGGCGCGCTGTACAACAGCAGCGTGGTATTCGGTCGCGATGGTCTGCCGATTGGCCAGCCACAGCGCCAGATGCACCCGATTTTCGCCGAGCATGATGTAATCGAAGCAAATGGCGAACACACGCTCAGCGTCGTCGACACCCCGGCCGGCCGCCTGGGCGTGCTGATCGGTAGCGACAGTTGGTACCCGGGCAACTACCGCAAACTCGACGATCAGGGTGCGCAGTTGGTCGTGGTACCGGCGTTCGTCAGTGGTCGCGGGACCTGGGACAAGCCATGGCGCGGTTACAAAGGTTTGTCGACGCCCGGCTCCGTCAGTCTCAAGGCTGGCGAGCTCAGCGAAGGCCAGGCCTGGCATCGCCTGACACTGACCGCTCAACCGCCCAGCAGCCAGGCCATTGCCGGCGTGAGTGTGTTCCTGCGCGGGCAATTCTGGGATCAGGGCAGCGCCGGGCAGAGCTTTCTCAGCAGCAACGGCCAGCATTTCGTCGGTGGAAATGTCCGTGGCGCGCGCTTGCTGAATCTTTGGTTGTAAGCCATGAAACCGTTGCCGATGCGTCTGGGCGATTTGTCGGTCGGCTTTGTTCATAGCCTGGCCGACGCGGTGCGCAGTCACGGCATCGATCCTCAGCCCCTGCTCGACCAGTATGGCCTCGACCCCGCGCGGCTTGGCGAAGCCTGCGCCCGGTTGTCGATCCCGCGTTACATGCGCCTGGGCCACGGCGCGATTCAACTGACCGACAACCCGGCGCTGGGTTTGCGCATGGGCCAGCTCAGCCGTCTGAGCCAGGCCGGCCTGGCCGGAGTCACCGCCGCGCAGGCGCCGACAGTACGGGAAGCGGCACGTTGCCTGATTCGCTTCGAAGCCTTGTACGGCTCCAACTATCGCGGTCAATCGAGCTTCCACGAAGACGCCCAAGGCGCCTGGCTGCGGTTCTATTCCATCAGTCCTTACAACGCCTACAACCGCTTCGTGGTGGATTCGATCATCGCCGGATGGTTGCAGCAATTGTCCAGCGTCAGCCCTGTTCCCTTGAGCGCCGAACGCATCGAAATCGAATTCGACGAACCGGATTACCACGACGCTTATGCGGTGCTGGGCGATTGCCCAATCCAGTTCAGCGCCGAACAGAACCAGCTGCGCATGAGCCTGGACAGCCTCGCCCAGCGCAACCCGCTGCACTGCCCGAGTACGTGGCGGCACCTGTTGCAACTGTGTGAACGGGAACTGGAACAACTGACACGCACCCGCAGCCTGCGTGAACGCATCACTCAGTTACTGGGGCCGTTGCTCAATGGTGGCCGGGAACCCGACCTGGAAGAAGTGGCGGCACGCCTGAAGCTGCCTACCTGGACCTTGCGTCGCAAACTCGCCGAGGAAGGCACGCAGTTTCGTGCAATTCTCAACGACACCCGTCGCGACCTGGCCATGACCTACATTCGTGACACCGAACTGGCGTTCGGTGAAATCGCCTACCTGCTGGGCTTTGCCTCAGCCGAAGCGTTTCAACGCGCTTTCAAACGCTGGAGCGGCCAGACTCCCGGCGAATTTCGCCGCAGTCACCGCCAATCCGCCTGACGCTTACAGCTCGGTAGCGTCTTCGGCGGGTTCCAGCGGGTCCAGTTCAAACGCCTGAAACTCGAGCAGCTCTTCTTGATAATCGTCCATTGTGAATCTCCCACAGCTCATTGAAAAAACGCTTGAATAAATGACCAGCGCCTTGAGCATAAAGTGCCCGAGTGAAAGAAAAATGACGCAGGCACGACGCTTCGTCGCTACTGAATAAAACGTAGCAGGCGGTCAGGAATTTATCACAGGATTTTTTCGATACAGGCTGCAGGAATACGGCCTGGGTTGACGCGGATCAATTGAACGCTGTTCCGGGATCAACGAGCTGTGGGCTGATCCCGGAACGTCAGGAGCGATTACTGGCTGGTGACCGGCATGGCTGGAATCGGTTCGCTCGGAGGAGGCAAATCCGACTGCGGCGGTGGCGTGACGTTTTCCGTCGACGGCGCCGATTCAGTGTTTTCGGCCGGGGCGACCGGTGCGGGTTCAGGTGGGGGTGCAACCGGCTCCGCGGCAGGTGCCGGTGCAGGTTCAGCGGCGGGCGCAGGCTCCGGCGCCAATGCCGCCGGTGCGGCCTTGGTTTCAGGCACGCCCAGGTCGGTTTTCGGCTTCTCGACGATGTGCGCGGCTTTTTTCGCTTCCGGCGGCAGGAACAATTCCACCAGGGTGAAGAAGCGCTCGTAGAACTTCGCCGACGATACGGTTTCGCTGGCAACCTTGACCATCGAATCATCGGACGAGCCGATCGGCATCGATACCGAACCCAGCACGCCCACGCCAAGGCTGGCGGAATTGTTGGTTTTCTTCAGCGCATAGCGATCCTGCAGTGCGTTGGCAAACATGGTGGCGTGGTGACCTTCGCTGCCATCATCGGCACAGACCACACTGAAACTTATCTCCATGTGGGTATCGCCAGTCTGCTGGAAGCTTTTGTGACCACTGATCAGTTTCGGATCGCTGCTGGTAATGATGTAGCCCTGACTGAGCAGCGCCCGACGGGCGGCTTCGCAGGTTTGCGCATCGGTCACCGGATAGTTGCGCGAAAACGTTCCGGAGTCGTCGAAGTTCTCATGCTCATAGATGGGGGCTTTTTTCGACGAGCAACCGGCCGCGGCCGCCAGCACCAGAGCCAGCCCGACAACCCGCACGGGAAATGATTTAAACATTGAACATCCTGAAGAAAACGGTCCGGGGCGTATTGTGCAACAGATCGATGCTTAGCGTCGCACCGATTAGTGTCTTGAAACAGTTACAAGTGTAATGACTGCCATTTACAGGAAAAAGTCGTTCAGTAAAAAACCAGGCGACGGGGAGCGTCTGCCCACTTTTCCGTCACCCACAAAAAACCCCGGATTTTCGGCCGGGGTCTTTGTGTTGCGCGGGAAACTCAGTCAGGCATCAGAAACGCTTGATGTCCGCTTCGGCTTCCAGCTGCTTGCGGTAAGCCGCAAAGTCTTGCTGGCCAATGCGCGAGGCGAGGAAGCGACGGTATTGAGCCTTCTCTTCTTCGGTCGGCGCAGCGGCTTCATTGACGCCGTTCAGGCGCACGATCACCAGGCTACCATCGGCCAGGGTCACGCTGCCGAAGGTCGGCTTGTCTTTGGCGGCTGGTTTAGGCATGCGGAACAGCGCTTGCAGCACAGTCGGGTCGATCCCTTCCTGAGCGCGTGTCGCTGCTGCGGTGACTTTCCAGCTCTGACCCTCAATCGCCTTGTCCAGTGGCGCCTTGCCTTCGCGCAGGCTGGCGATCAGCTCGTCAGCCTTGGTCTTGGCGGCAGCACTGGCGTGCTCCTTGGCCAATTGCCCTCGGATGGCGGCAGACACGCTTTCCAGCGGCAATTGCGCAGGCTTCAAGTGCTCCTTGGCGCGCAACACGATCACGGTTTCCGGATCGAGTTCGATGGCGGTGCTGTTGGCACCCTCATCCAGCACTTCAGGACTGAACGCGGCAGTGATCACCGCACGGTTGGCTGTAACGCCTTCGCCACCTTCCCGGCCGAACGGCTTGGAGGTGTGAATGGTCAGTTTCAGGTCCTGTGCCGGCTGAGCCAGATCGGAGGACTCAAACGACGAGTCTTCCAGCTGCTTGGTCGCCTCGACGAAACGCTGCTCGACCTGCTGGGTTTTCAGTTCACGTGTCAGCTTGTCTTTCAGGCTGGCGAGGGTCGGAACTTCCGGAGCCTCGACGCCCAACAGCTTGATCAGGTGGAAACCGAAATCAGTGCGGACCGGTGCCGAAACCTGATCCTTGGCCAACGCGTACAGCGCTGTTTCGAAGGCCGGATCGTAGACACCAGGACCTGCGTAGCCGAGGTCACCACCGTTGTTCGCCGAACCCGGGTCCTGGGAGAACTCCTTGGCCAGGGCTTCGAACTTCTCGCCTTTGGCCAGACGGGCCTGGACTTCTTCGATTTTGGCCTTGGCTTGCGCCTCGGTCACCTTATCGTTCACTTCGATCAGAATGTGCGCCGCCCGGCGTTGCTCGGACAGGTTCGCGATTTCTTTCTGATACGCCGCCTGCAGGTCTTCGTCCTTGACGGTGACCTGATCGAAGAAGGAAGACTTCTTCAACTCGAGGTAATCAATGATCACCTGATCCGGCGTCATGAACTCCTTGGCGTGTTCGTCGTAATAGGCCTTGACCTCATCGTCGGTCAGCTTCACAGCCGCCGGGTCAGCCTTGACGTTCAGGGTCGCGAAATCGCGGGTCTGTTTTTCCAGACGGGCGAAGGCCAGAACCTGTGCGTCGGTGACGAAACCGCTACCTGCCAGACCCGCGCGCAGCTGACCGATCAGCATTTCCTGAGCCAGCATCTGGCGGAATTGCATGCGGCTGTAGCCGAGCTGACGAATAACCTGATCGAAACGCTCGGAGCTGAACTTGCCGTCCACCTGGAACTCAGGGGTTTGCAGGATCACTTGGTCCAAAGCCGCTTCGGAAAAAGCGAATTTCGAGTTTTCTGCGCCTTGCAGCAGCAGTTTGCGGTCGATCAAGCCTTTGAGGGCCGATTCGCGCAGCATTTTTTCGTCGAGCAAGGAAGCATCGAAATCCTTGCCCAGCTGTTGCATGAGCTGACGGCGTTGCATATCGACCGCCTGGCTCAGCTCGTTCTGGCTGATTTCCTCGCCGTTGACCTTGGCCGCATCGTTACGATGGGTAGTGGCCTGAAAAATGGCGTCGAAACCGGTCAAAGCCATCAGTGCAACGATGACCCCGATAATGGTCTTGGCAATCCAGCCTTGTGAATTGTCCCTGATATTCTGCAGCATGCGTCCCCCAGAAACGGTTGAACTTCAAAATTAGGCAACCGTGGAGCGTGGGTAGAATCCGGATAGAAGAAAGGCGCATCCGAGGATGCGCCTTCTCGTAACTGGCGGAACGGACCAAGGGTTCGAACTTGCGACCCTCGGCGTCTCGGACCGGCGACTCGCCGACTGGACTACCGCTCCGCTGCCAGGTCAGGCATGACCCCGACCCGGATAGGCAAAAACCTGAATCGAACTTAGTTGACAGCTTCTTTCAGTGCTTTACCGGCTTTGAAACCTGGTTTTTTGGCTGCTGCGATTTCCAGTGTCTTACCGGTCTGTGGGTTACGACCAATGCGAGCTGGACGATCAGTCACGGAGAAAGTACCGAAACCAACCAGAACAACAGAGTCGCCAGCCTTGAGAGCGCCAGTGACGGATTCGATTACAGCGTCCAGCGCACGGCCAGCAGCAGCTTTCGGGATATCAGCGGATGCAGCGATAGCATCAATCAGTTCCGACTTGTTCACTCTAAGTCCCCTTATATCTATTTGAGTATGATTCTAAGTTTTTTGGTGAAAGCAAAAACGAGTGCTGAATGGCCTACAGACACTTAAGAGCCGCTTTATAACAAGGGCTCTAAAAAGCTGTCAACAAGCCCCCCAGGCAAATGCGTACTAATGCGTGCTAATTCTTTCCTTAGAGTCAGACTCGCGTTTTTCATCCTTTGCAACTATCTCCGGAGCTACATCGGGCAAGGGCTCCGGCGCGTATTGCAGCGCAATTTGCAGGACCTCGTCAATCCATTTAACCGGTTTAATCTGCAGATCTTGCTTGATATTGTCAGGAATTTCCTTCAGATCGCGTACGTTCTCTTCAGGAATGATCACCGTCTTGATCCCGCCACGGTGAGCCGCAAGCAGTTTTTCTTTCAGACCACCAATCGCCAGCACTTGACCGCGCAGGGTGATTTCACCCGTCATGGCCACGTCAGCACGCACCGGAATGCCGGTCAATGCCGACACCAGGGCCGTGCACATGCCTACACCGGCGCTAGGGCCATCCTTCGGGGTGGCCCCTTCCGGCATGTGGATGTGCGTGTCGCGCTTCTCGTGGAAGTCCAGGGGAATCCCCAGGCTCTTCGCGCGGCTGCGGACAACGGTCAACGCGGCAGTGATCGATTCGACCATCACGTCACCCAGCGAACCGGTCTTGATCAGTTGCCCTTTGCCTGGTACCACAGCGGCTTCGATGGTCAGCAACTCGCCGCCCACTTGAGTCCATGCCAGCCCGGTCACTTGACCGATCTGATCCTGCGATTCAGCCAGGCCATAGCGGAATTTGCGCACGCCAAGGAAGTGTTCCAGCATGTCGGCAGTGACCTTCACCGAGAAGCGTTTTTCCAGCGCATGCTCTTTGACCGCCTTGCGGCAAACCTTGGCAATCTGGCGCTCCAGCCCACGTACACCGGCTTCGCGGGTGTAGTAGCGGATGATGTCGCGGATCGCTTCGGCGTCGAATTCCAGCTCGCCTTTCTTCAGACCGTTGGCCGTGATCTGCTTCGGCGAAAGGTATTTGACGGCGATGTTGATCTTTTCGTCTTCGGTGTAGCCCGGCAGACGAATCACTTCCATCCGGTCGAGCAGCGCCGGCGGAATGTTCATGGAGTTCGAGGTGCACAGGAACATCACATCGGACAGGTCGTAGTCGACTTCCAGATAGTGATCGTTGAAGTTGTGGTTCTGCTCCGGATCGAGCACTTCCAGCAACGCCGACGCAGGATCCCCGCGCATGTCGCTGCCCATTTTGTCGATTTCATCGAGCAGGAACAGCGGGTTGCGGACGCCCACTTTTGTCATTTTTTGAATCAATCTTCCTGGCATCGAACCGATATAAGTCCGGCGATGACCACGGATTTCCGCTTCATCGCGCACACCGCCGAGGGCCATGCGTACGAATTTGCGGTTGGTCGCGTGGGCAATCGACTCCGCCAGGGAGGTTTTACCCACACCAGGAGGACCGACCAGGCACAACACAGGACCCCGAATCTTCTTCACGCGCTTTTGCACGGCGAGGTACTCGAGGATCCGCTCTTTGACTTCTTCCAGACCGTAGTGGTCCGCGTCGAGGATGTCTTCTGCACGTGCCAGGTCCAGGCGCACTTTGCTCTGCGCCTTCCACGGCACCTGAACCAGCCAGTCGATATACGAACGCACCACGGTGGCTTCCGCGGACATTGGCGACATCTGTTTCAGCTTGTTCAGTTCGCCCTGGGCCTTGGCCAGGGCATCTTTCGGCAGGCCAGCAGCATCGATGCGCTTTTTCAGCTCTTCGATTTCGTTGTGGCCTTCGTCGCTGTCGCCGAGTTCTTTCTGAATGGCCTTCATCTGCTCATTCAGGTAGTACTCGCGCTGGCTGCGCTCCATTTGTTTTTTGACGCGGCCGCGAATGCGTTTTTCGACTTGCAGCAGATCGATCTCGGCATCCAGCAACGCCAGGACGTGCTCGACCCGGGCCGACAAATCGATGATTTCGAGGATTTCCTGCTTCTGCTCGATTTTCAGGGCCATATGTGCGGCCATGGTGTCGACCAGGCGGCCTGGTTCGTCGATGCTGTTGAGCGACGACAGGACCTCAGCGGGGACTTTCTTGCCCAGCTGCACATATTGTTCGAACTGAGCCAGCAGGCTGCGGACAAACACTTCCGACTCGCGTTCAGGCGCGTCGACTTCGTCGATCAATGAGACTTCGGCACGGCAGTGGCCGTCCACTTCGCTGAAGCGCTCCACAGCGCCCCGCTGCTCACCTTCGACCAGAACCTTGACCGTGCCGTCAGGCAGCTTGAGCAGCTGCAGAACGGTAGCAATCGTACCTACGCGATAGAGTGCATCTTCACCGGGATCATCGTCAGCAGGATTTCTCTGAGCCAGCAGAAGGATCTGCTTGTCGCCCGTCATCGCAGCCTCGAGGGCTTCGATGGATTTCTCGCGCCCCACGAACAGCGGGATAACCATGTGCGGATAAACCACAACATCACGCAATGGCAGGAGAGGCAATTCGATGGTTGTCTTCATGATTTCGCCTCTACGGCGGCCATAAGGCCGTAAACAGATGGAAGTAAGCTTGAAACCAAGATGGGGGCTGCCTTCAAAAAAAACAAGCGCAAAGACAGGGTTAAAACGCGCAAAAAGCAAAGGGGCCCGAAGGCCCCTTCTTTATTCCAGCTGCGTGACGCTTAAGCGTCTGGCGCGGCCTTGGCAGCCGGCTCACTGTTTTCGTAGATATACAGTGGCTTGGACTTGCCTTCTATAACGCTTTCATCGATCACTACTTTACTCACCTCGGACTGCGAGGGGATTTCATACATAGTGTCGAGCAATACACCTTCGAGAATCGAACGCAGTCCACGGGCACCGGTTTTGCGTTCCAGGGCACGTTTGGCGACCGATTTCAGTGCGTCGGCCCGGAATTCCAGGTCCACACCTTCCATCTCGAACAACTTGGCGTACTGCTTGGTCAGAGCATTTTTCGGCTCGGTGAGGATCTGCATCAATGCAGCTTCATCCAGCTCGTCCAGCGTGGCAAGGACCGGCAGACGACCGACGAATTCCGGGATCAGACCGAACTTGACCAGATCGTCAGGCTCGACTTCACGCAGGGATTCACCGACTTTCTTGCCTTCTTCCTTGCTGCGCACTTCTGCGTTGAAACCGATGCCGCCCTTGGTGGAACGGTTTTGAATAACCTTTTCCAGACCGGAGAACGCACCGCCACAGATGAACAGGATGTTACGGGTGTCGACCTGAAGGAATTCCTGCTGCGGATGCTTGCGACCACCTTGGGGCGGAACAGAAGCAACCGTGCCTTCGATCAACTTGAGCAGGGCCTGCTGCACGCCTTCACCGGAAACGTCCCGGGTGATCGACGGGTTGTCAGACTTGCGCGAGATCTTGTCGATCTCATCGATGTAGACAATGCCCATCTGGGCTTTTTCCACGTCGTAATCGCACTTCTGCAGCAGCTTCTGAATGATGTTCTCGACGTCTTCACCCACGTAACCCGCCTCGGTGAGGGTGGTTGCGTCGGCGATGGTGAACGGAACATTCAACAAGCGGGCCAGTGTTTCGGCAAGCAGGGTTTTACCCGAGCCTGTCGGGCCGATCAGCAAGATGTTGCTTTTGCCGAGTTCGACGTCGTCATTCTTTTTGTCACGCTGGTTCAGGCGTTTGTAGTGGTTGTACACCGCTACGGCCAGAACCTTTTTCGCACGCTCCTGACCAATCACGTACTGATCAAGGATGCCGCTGATTTCTTTAGGCGAAGGCAATTTATGCGCGCTGCTTTCAGCCTGGGCTTCCTGCACCTCCTCTCGGATGATGTCATTGCACAGGTCGACGCACTCGTCGCAGATAAAGACCGAGGGGCCGGCAATCAATTTGCGCACTTCATGCTGGCTTTTGCCACAGAAGGAGCAATAGAGCAGCTTGCCGTTGTCCTCGCCGTTGCGGGTGTCAGTCATTCGTTCGATCCAAATCCGATAGGCTTGCAACACAAGATGAAGGCTATTGCGGGCTTTTTCAAGCCCGCTGGTGATCGGACCAGCCGACCCACCTTATTTTGAGCTGCTTATTTTAAGCGGGGCGCTGGGTGATCACTTCATCGATCAAGCCGTACTCACGCGCGGCTTCTGCGCTCATGAAATTGTCGCGGTTGGTATCGCGCTCGATTTCTTCGAGCGTGCGCCCGCTATGCTTGGCCATCAGCGTGTTGAGACGCTCGCGAATGAAGAGGATTTCCTTGGCATGGATTTCGATATCCGATGCCTGGCCCTGGAAACCGCCCAGTGGCTGGTGAATCATCACACGCGAGTTCGGCAGGCAGAAACGCTTGCCCGGAGCACCGGCCGTCAGCAGGAACGCGCCCATGCTGCACGCTTGACCGATACAGGTGGTCGACACGTTTGGCTTGATGAACTGCATGGTGTCGTAGATCGACATGCCCGCCGTCACCGAACCGCCCGGGGAGTTGATATAGAGATGGATGTCCTTGTCCGGGTTTTCCGCTTCAAGGAACAGCAGTTGCGCACAAATCAGGTTGGCCATGTAGTCCTCTACCGGACCAACCAGAAAGATCACTCGCTCCTTGAGAAGACGCGAGTAAATATCGTAGGCGCGCTCGCCACGAGCGGACTGCTCGACAACCATCGGGACCAGGCCGCCTGCGGCCTGGATATCAGAGTTCTGCTGAATATACGAATTACGGAACATGCTCTGCAGTCACTCCCAAATAGTTATGTCTTGAATACGCATAAGCCAGCACGAAGGCTGGCTTATGGTGTGTAGTTCCTACCGCAAAAACGATCAGTCGGCTTGTGGAGCTTCTACCGGCTTGACTGCTTCTTCGTAAGAGACCGATTTGTCGGTCACGCTAGCTTTCTGCAGAACAGTATCCACAACTTGTTCTTCCAGCACAACCGAACGGACTTCGTTCAGTTGCTGGTCGTTCTTGTAGTACCAGGACACAACCTGCTCAGGCTCTTGATAAGCCGAAGCCATTTCCTGAATCATTTCGCGAACGCGGGCTTCGTCAGGCTTGAGGTCGAATTGCTTGACCACTTCAGCCACGATCAGACCCAGTACAACGCGGCGCTTGGCTTGTTCTTCAAACAGCTCGGCCGGCAGTTGGTCCGGCTTGATGTTGCCGCCGAACTGCTGAACAGCCTGCACGCGCAGACGGTCAACTTCGTTGGACAGCAGAGCCTTTGGCACTTCAATCGGGTTGGTGGACAGCAGACCGTCCATTACCTGATTCTTGACCTTGGATTTGATCGCCTGACGCAGTTCACGCTCCATGTTCTTGCGAACTTCGGCGCGGAAGCCTTCCAGACCGGTTTCCTTGATGCCGAATTGAGCGAAGAATTCTTCGTTCAGTTCTGGCAGTTTCGGCTCGGAAACAGTGTTCACGGTCACGGTGAACTCGGCGGTTTTGCCCGCCAGGTCGAGGTTCTGATAGTCCTCTGGGAACGTCAGGTTCAGAACGCGCTCTTCGCCGGCCTTAGCGCCAACCAGACCGTCTTCGAAACCAGGAATCATGCGGCCGGAACCCAGGACCAGCTGAGTACCTTTGGCGGAACCGCCAGCGAACACTTCACCGTCTACCTTGCCGACGAAATCGATGTTCAGCTGGTCATCGTTCTGGGCAGCGCGATCGGCCACTTCGAAACGGGTGTTCTGCTTGCGCAGGACGTCCAGCATTTTGTCCAGGTCAGCGTCAGCCACGTCAGCGCTCAGGCGCTCTACGGTGATGCCTTCGAAACCGGCAACGGTGAACTCAGGGAACACTTCGAAAATCGCGACGTATTCCAGGTCTTTGCCAGCTTCCAGGGATTTTGGCTCGATGGAAGGAGCGCCAGCCGGGTTCAGCTTTTGCTCGACAACAGCTTCGTAGAACGAGGACTGGATGACGTCGCCGACAGCTTCCTGACGCGCATCAGCACCAAAACGGCGCTTGATTTCGCTCATTGGCACTTTGCCCGGACGGAAACCAGCGATCTTGGCCTTTTGGGCGGTCTGCTGCAGACGCTTGTTGACCTGAGTCTCGATGCGCTCAGCCGGCACGGTGATGCTCATGCGGCGCTCAAGAGCAGAAGTATTTTCAACAGAAACTTGCATGGATATTCCTCGTTGCACAGACGTTGGCCGGCCGTTTCCGACCCCAGAATCAAGGGCATGCATTCTAGTAGGTCAAACTCAAGAAGTCACCCTACTGAAAACGGGTAAAAACGCAGCAGGCAATTTAGAGGGACGAATGCACGAATGCATCTCGCCCCGGTGGCAAATACAACCCATCACGCCAAGGCTCTGCGCCAACCCTTCTATATATAGAAGCGGTTGCCGATTATCCCCCTGACAGCCAACCCTGCAAGCAAGGCCGGCGGGCAACGCGGCATCATCGAGAAACATAAATACGACGAAACGCCCTGCCCTTGCGACCCGGAACCGCAGCCGCCGATACTCAAAACACTGAAACAAAAAAGGCGCCAGACTGTTAAATCTGGCGCCTTTCGAAATATGGGGTGGACGATGGGGATCGAACCCACGACAACGGGAGTCACAATCCCGTGCTCTACCAACTGAGCTACGCCCACCATATTGCGTAACAAAAAAGCCAAACAACTTCTTTGTTGAGCTCCAACCAGGCCAACCGGCATGAGAGAAGCTTTATTTGGTGCGGATGAAGAGACTCGAACTCTTACGCCTCGCGGCGCTGGAACCTAAATCCAGTGTGTCTACCAATTCCACCACATCCGCGTATAGCCGTTAAAGCAAAGGCGCCAGACTGTTAATCTGGCGCCTTTCGAAATATGGGGTGGACGATGGGGATCGAACCCACGACAACGGGAGTCACAATCCCGTGCTCTACCAACTGAGCTACGCCCACCATATCGCGCTACTTGTGCCAAAGCTGCCTAATGGCGCACCCGGCAGGACTCGAACCTGCGACCATCCGCTTAGAAGGCGGATGCTCTATCCAGCTGAGCTACGGGCGCCTTATTAATCTGTACTCTTGGAGGACTACAAACTAAGTGCTTTTCAGCTTTGCAGAACCGTAATTCTGCGCAGCCTTCTTAACCAGTGCTAGGCTGTGCCCGACAAGTGCGACGAATAGTATAGAGCCCCCTGGGGGTCGTCAAATCCTTTTTAAAAAAAATTCATTTAATTAAAGGGGTTAGGGGAATTTGCAGACCAAGCGCCTTTGCCCTCACCTCATGACATGCGAGAATGCGTTCTCTTTTTTTCCCCTCTCGATGGTTAATCACGCGCAATGACTGCACAACTAATCGACGGCAAATCGATCGCCGCCAGCCTGCGCCAGCAGATCGCCAAACGCGTTACCGAGCGTCGCCAGCAAGGCCTGCGCACGCCGGGCCTCGCGGTGATCCTGGTCGGCAGCGATCCCGCCTCTCAGGTTTATGTCTCGCACAAGCGTAAAGACTGTGAAGAGGTCGGCTTCATTTCCCAAGCCTACGACCTGCCTTCCGAAACCACTCAAGAAGCGCTGACCGATCTGATCGATCGCCTGAACGACGACCCGGCAATCGACGGCGTTCTGCTTCAGCTGCCTTTGCCTGAACACCTGGATGCTTCCAAATTGCTGGAGCGCATCCGTCCAGACAAAGACGTCGACGGCTTCCATCCTTATAACGTCGGCCGCCTCGCCCAGCGTATTCCGCTGCTGCGCCCGTGCACGCCAAAAGGGATCATGGCACTGCTGGAAAGCACCGGTGCCGATCTTTACGGGATGGACGCCGTGGTTGTCGGCGCCTCCAACATTGTTGGCCGTCCGATGGCAATGGAATTGCTGCTGGCCGGTTGCACCGTGACTGTCACCCACCGTTTCACCAAGGATCTGGCGGGCCACGTCGGTCGCGCCGATCTGGTGGTTGTCGCCGCCGGCAAACCGGGCCTGGTCAAGGGTGAGTGGATCAAGGAAGGGGCCATCGTGATCGACGTCGGCATCAACCGTCAGGAAGACGGCAAACTGGTCGGCGACGTCATCTACGAAACCGCCCTGCCCCGCGCTGGCTGGATCACGCCAGTACCCGGTGGCGTGGGCCCGATGACCCGCGCCTGCCTGCTGGAAAACACGCTGTACGCGGCAGAAACCCTGCACAGCTGAGTTCACGCTTGAGCATCAGCGATGAACAAAAGAACCCCGCCAATGGCGGGGTTCTTTTTGCCCGGAGAATGAACGCTACCATTCGCCGGAAACCCGCTGTTTTGTGGGGGGTTTCAAGGACTTTCACCGGTTGATTGAACAACCATCGACAGTTCTTCAGCCATACTCCTAAAATGCGTCGGTTTTCAAGAAACAGCCCGTTACAGAACGGCAAATCCACACCTTATGAGTCTGCCAGCGTGAAAATCCGTCTTTCCATCCTGAGCCTATTTTTTGCAATTACAGGGACGTTCATCACGCCAACGGTCAATGCTGCCGATACCACCGCGGCACCTCGAGATACGAAACAACTCAAGCTGGCTTCCGGCAGCTCGTTGCTGCTGGATATGCAGACCAACAAAGTCATCTATGCCAGCAACCCCGATGTGGTTGTCCCTATCGCCTCCGTCAGCAAATTGATGACCGGTCTCGTGGTGGTCGAAGCCAGGCAGAACATGGACGAGTACATCAATATCAACATCA
Organism: Pseudomonas sp. IT-P100; assembly: GCF_949767185.1. Lineage (NCBI taxonomy): Bacteria > Pseudomonadati > Pseudomonadota > Gammaproteobacteria > Pseudomonadales > Pseudomonadaceae > Pseudomonas > Pseudomonas sp. IT-P100. The sequence continues at coordinate 466,586 of NZ_CATKQK010000011.1, read as the reverse complement.
GCGATACGCCAGAAATGAAAGGCGTATTTTCCAGGGTGAAACTCAAAAGCGAATTGCCGCGCCGGGAAATGCTGCTGATCGCCCTGATGTCCTCGGAAAACCGCGCCGCCGCAAGCCTGGCCCACCACTATCCGGGCGGCTATGTCGCATTCATTGCCGCGATGAACGCCAAGGCCAAGGCGTTGGGCATGACCAGCACCCACTTCGTCGAACCAACCGGCCTCTCCCCTCGTAACGTCTCTACCGCCCGCGACCTGAGCAAATTGCTGATCGCCGCGCACAAGTACCCGTTATTGACCGAGTTGAGCACCACCAAGGAAAAAACCGTCTCGTTCCGCAAACCCAACTACAGCCTGGGCTTCCGCAATACCGACCATTTGGTCGGCAAGCCGAACTGGGACATCAAGCTGACGAAAACCGGCTTCACCAACGAGGCCGGCCATTGTCTCGTGCTGGTGACCAGCATGGGCAATCGTCCGGTGGCGCTGGTGATTCTCGACGCCTTCGGCAAGTACACGCACTTTGCCGATGCCAGTCGCATTCGCAACTGGGTCGAGACCGGCAAGGGCGCAGACGTTCCTTCCGTGGCCCTGCAATACAAATCGGAAAAGAACCTCAAGCACCGTCAGAGCGGTGTGGTTGAAGCCTCGAAGTAACGACGCTGACAGCAAAAGCCCCGATCAGTCGGGGCTTTTTTTCGTCCGCGTTAATCATTCGGCAGCGGCATCTGGTCGTCATCCGGAATGCCATCGCCGGCACTCGGATCCCTTCTGCCCTGAGGATGTTCGGTCGGCACCACCACAGGCCTGGCCAATGGGTCGCGCATCGGGCTGTCAGGGTCCATCACCGGATCAATGTCGTCTTCGGGGGTGGTGGGAACACTGTCCGGACGCTTGTCGTCAAAACTCGAATCGGTCGACATATACACCTCGCACTGAACGTCAGGGTTTCAGATTTGCCAGCGGGTCGTAAGGTTTCGCGGGGGCCTTGGTATCCTCGCCAGGCTTTACATCCTTGGGCGCCTTGGCCGGGCCGACAGGATCGACCTGCGGATCGGCGAGGTCCGGCGAATCAGGGTCAAAACCCAATTCGTCGCCTGATGAATGCTCAGACGAGTGCGGGCCGGTGGGTGCAGTGGGATTTGTCATGAATGCCTCCTTGGAACTGGCCCGGAAAAATCCGGGCCCTTATTCCTCAGAGGCCAACCGCGCGCTGCAGTGCAATGCAGATGACGAACGGAAAATTACTGAGCGCCCAGTGCCTTCTTCGCACGAGCCGCCGCTTGCTCCTGACCGGCCTGAGCCAGGTCACTCGCCGCTTTTAACCAGCGTTGCTGATCGACATTGGCCGGAATCTGGTTCGGCTTCTGGATCAGCACCGCCCAACCGCCGGCGTCCTTGAAAGCCGACTCAAACGAACCGAAGCTCATCAATTCCCGACGATTCATCCCGGCGCGCAGCAGGACGGTCCGCTTCTGACGGTTGTACCCGGCGAGAATCGCGTAACGCGGTTCCGCCCAAAAGGCCGAGCCCTCGGTGAAACGCACCATCACCGGATAGCCTGCCGCGACCTGGGTCAGCAGCGCAGGCAAATGGCTGTCGAGGGGATAAACGACCATGCCGTACTCGCGGGCGAGGTTTTGCATGTTCTGTTGCAATTGCGCTTCGGCGCCCGGTACGTGCAGGGGTTTTTCGAGCAAACCCGGTGTAATCACAATGCCCTGTTGCGACAGCATGCTCGCCAGGACCTGCGGTCCGCATTGATAATCTTGCCCGCGGTAGAACGTGCCGCTGAGCTCAACCCGTTCCGGCAGCCGCTTGACCTCAGGCGCAACGCTTCCCGCGCAGCCGGCCAGACCCGCAACACAACCGGCAATCAGTGCTGCCATTCGAATTCGCGACATTACCCGCACCCTCATCACTCCGTTGTTCAATCGCCGTCATTCTGCTCCCGGCCTGGCCGTCGATCATAGGACGCCACGCAGCAGCGGTATAGCCTTAACCGGCAGTTCAGTGCATTCGATAGAGCGAACTGGTTGATGAAGGCGACCTTTGGTCAATAGCCTGAAACATGGCAGCGACTAGACTGTCACTTGCAGAGAGTGTGTGCCCGCAGCAGGGCAAAGAGGAGGCACCGATGAGCCTGACAATGACCATAATCATGTTGATTTCCGGCTGGCTGGCCGTTGCCGCCGCCATGTTGTGGGGCGTCCTGCGAATTACGCGCCGGCACCATCACCCTGCCCACCCCCTTCAGGTAGCGAAGACCGATAAACCGGCTCCCCGCCACGCGACGGCACATTGACCCGCGCATTCAAACGGCCCGAACAAAAAAGGCCGCCTGAGCTCTTGCGAGCGCAGGCGGCCTTTTGTTTATCGCAGGTTACGCTTCAGCGGCGATGCGCTTCTGCTTGGCCCGCCGGGACATCATGTTCAAGCCCTCGATCGTGGCCGAGAACGCCATGGCCGCGTAGACATAGCCTTTCGGTACGTGGGCGCCGAAGCCTTCGGCGATCAACGTCATGCCGATCATGATCAGGAAGCCCAGCGCCAGCATCACCACCGTCGGGTTGTCGTTGATGAACTTGGCCAACGGGTCCGCCGCGAGCAACATCACCAGCACCGACACCACCACCGCGATGATCATGATCGGCAAATGCTCGGTCATGCCGACAGCGGTAATGATGCTGTCGATGGAGAACACCATGTCCAGCATCAGGATCTGACCGATCGCTGCGGCAAAGCCCAGGGTCACGGTCGAGGTGGCCGACTTCGGATCATCCGGCGCAGGGTCCATGCTGTGGTGGATTTCAGTGGTCGCTTTCCACAACAGGAACAGGCCACCGGCGATCAGGATCATGTCTTTCCAGGAGAACGCGTGGCCGAGGATCTCGATCACAGGCTCAGTCAACTGGACGATGAACGCAATGGTGCTCAGCAGTGCCAGTCGCAGGATCAGCGCCATGCCGATACCAATGCGCCGCGCTTTCTGCCGATGCTGCTCCGGCAGTTTATTGGTCAGGATCGAGATGAAGATCAGGTTGTCGATGCCGAGCACGATTTCCATCACCACCAACGTAGCCAGGGCAACCCAGGCGGTGGGGCTTGCAGCAAGTTCTAAAAGGTATTCCATGGGTCAGTCCTGACTCGTTTAAGACGGTTTAGATTTCCTGGGACGAAGATTCGGATTTCTCTTTGTCGTCGCCCGATGGTTCTTTCTTGCTGATCAGCCCGCCGGTGGCATCGCTGATCGCTTGCTCGGCGGCCTTGTGGGTGTCGTCAATCGCCTGCTTGGCGGATTCGGCAGCCTTGCCCATCAGTTGCTGAGCGCTTTTTTCAGCCTGGTCGCAACCGGCCAATACCAGTAAAGACGCGATCAGCAGTGCCGTGGTTTTAAGCTTCATGATGCTTTCCTCGATAGAACCGAACAGGCCGAAACGATGGCCCGTTGATAGCGAGGCATTCTAGGGAGGCAAACACTTCAGGAAAATTCGTATTTTTGGCGGTTATACTTCGATTTTAACGAACTGTAGGTCGCCATGCTCAACTATCGACAACTGCATTATTTCTGGGTGGTGGCCAAGACCGGCAGCATCGTCCGTGCCTGCGAGCAGCTGAACCTGACGCCGCAGACCATCAGCGGGCAGATATCCTTGCTCGAACAAACGTATGGCATCGAATTGTTTCGCCGGGTTGGCCGACAGTTGGAGCTCACCGAAGCCGGGCGTCAGGCCCTGCCCTACGCCGAACAGATGTTTCAGCTCGGCGGCGAACTGGAGTTGATGTTGCTGGCGCAACCCAACGAGCAGCAGATTCTGTTTCGGGTCGGCGTGGCCGACGTTGTGCCCAAATCCATCGTTTATCGCCTGATTGCGCCAACCATGGAGTTGAGCGAGCCGCTGCGTATCACCTGTCGCGAGGACAAACTCGAACGCTTGCTCGCCGACCTGGCGATTCAGCGCCTCGACCTGGTGATCTCCGACAGCCCGATGCCGTCGCACCTGGACATCAAGGGCTACAGCCAGAAACTCGGGGAATGCGGGATCAGCTTCTTCGCCACCCCTGAACTGGCGGCACAGTACGGTCGGGACTTTCCCCGCAGCCTGCACGGCGCGCCACTGCTGATTCCGGGACCGGAAACCGTTGTGCGCAGCCGCTTGCAGCGCTGGTTTGCCGAGCAACAGATCCAGCCGCGGATCGTCGGCGAGTTCGATGACAGCGCCCTGATGCAGGCGTTTGGCCAATCCGGCAGCGGGATTTTCATCGGCCCGAGCGTGATTGCCGATGAAGTGAAACGCCAATGCAGCGTGGAACTGATTGGCCAGACCGACGCCGTGACCGAATCGTTCTACGCCATTTCGGTGGAACGCAAGGTCAAGCACCCCGGCATCGTTGCGATTACCGAAGGTGCCCGGCGCGAACTGTTCACCGCGATGTAAGGTGTCAGGCGCAGATTTCGCGGGGCTTGAAGGTCATCAGCGCCATGGCCAGCAGAATCGAAGCCAGGATGAAAGCCGCCGCCGCAAAGCCAAGCCCGCCCAAGCCAACGCTGTCGATCACGCGCCCGCCGACCATCGCACCCAAACCGATCCCGAGGTTGGCCCCGGCAATGTTCAGCGACGCGGCAAAGGCCGGCGCCTCAGGCGCTGCCTTCATCAAACGCACATGACTGACCAGGAACAACGCAGCCTGCGTCACGCCCCAGATCCCCATCGCGGCCGCCAGCCCCAGTGGCGAATGAATGTTCGGCACCAGCGCCACCATGCCGGCAATCATGAAGGCGCAGAACGTCACGGAAGCGATCAGCGGATGACGATCCACCGCACGACCGCCCAACGAGTTGCCGATCAAGCCGACTGCGCCGAAGCCCATCAGGCACCAGCCCACCACCGTGCCGTTGAAACCGGCCAACCGCTCAAGGATGTCAGCCAGGTAGGTGTAAGCGGTGAACATGCCGCTGAACACCAGGATCGACAGCAACACGTGCCCAATCATCAGCGGACTGCGCAGGATCTTGAACTGTGAACGGAAACTCACCTGATGCTGGTGCAGGCTGGTTTTCGGCAAGTAGATAAACAGCAACAACGCCTTGGCAAACGCGATGACCGCCAGAATGCCGAAGGCACTGCGCCAACCGAATGCATCGGAAATCAGCGTGCCGACCGGAATCCCAAACACCGTGGCGCAGACGATGCCAAAACCGATCTTGGCGATGGCGCGTCCTGCGTAATCCGGCCCGACGATGTCCACCGCTGTCTCACTGGCCAGCGCCCAGAACACCGGCAGCCCGAGCGCGGGGATCAACCGCGCAATGGCCATCACCCAAATGTTCGGCGCAAACGCTGCGAGGGTGTTGGCCAGGCCGAACATGATCAACACCGAGATGAACAGCTTGCGCCGTTCGAATCGGGCGAAGTACGCAGTCAGGAATGGCCCGAACGCGGCGACGGTGAAGGCGAACAAGGTCACCAGCAAACCCGCTTGCGGGATGGTGACTTCGAGGTCTCGGGCAATCGCCGGCAACAGGCCGACGATGACGAATTCCGTGGTCAGCACCGTAAAACCGGCAGCGGACAACAGAAGGATGGGCAACAGCATGCAGAACTCCAGAAAACGGCGACACCAGCGATAGCCCGAAGGCCCACTGGCAGAGATGAAAATGAGGATGCGCAATGTTAACAGAGTGTTTCCGAAGGGGGTTGCACGAACCTGCAATTCGCGTTTAACCGGCGGGCGGCAGATCGTCACAGGTCTGAAGGATGACGACGACGCTGTGATAAAGTCCGCGCCCTGCGATTCGTACACCCTGATCATCGCCCATTTGATGGCCCCGATGTCGCGACAACCCCGCACCTAATAAAATCAGAGATGCCGTTATGACCGCTTCATCCCCTTCGTTACTGCAACGCTTGAAACGCTTGAGCCTGGTTTCGCAAATCATCATCGGCCTGCTCGCCGGGATTGCCCTGGCGCTGGTTGCGCCCGAGGTGGCGAAGTCCACCGCGTTTATCGGCAAAGTGTTCGTCTCGGCGCTGAAAGCCGTCGCGCCGATTCTGGTGTTCGTGCTGGTCATGGCGTCGATCGCCAACCACAAGCACGGCCAGGAAACCCACATCCGGCCGATTCTGTTTCTGTACCTGCTCGGCACGTTCGCCGCCGCAGTGGTCGCGGTCGTGGCCAGTATGATGTTCCCGTCGAGCCTGGTGCTGGCCACTCACGACGTCGCGGTGACGGCGCCGGGCGGTATCAGTGAAGTGCTGAAAAGTCTGCTGCTGAGCGTGGTGGACAACCCGGTCAGCGCGCTGATGAATGCCAACTTCATCGGCATTCTGGCGTGGGCCATTGGCATGGGCATTGCCATTCGCCATGCCGGCGACACCACCCGTGAAGTGCTCGGCGATTTGTCTAACGGCGTGACCCTGATCGTGCGCCTGGTAATTCGTTTCGCGCCGCTGGGGATTTTCGGCCTGGTGGCATCGACGCTTGCCACTTCCGGTTTTGGTGCCTTGGTCGGCTACGCGCATCTGCTGGCGGTTTTGCTGGGCTGCATGCTGTTTGTGGCGCTGGTGATGAACCCGGTAATCGTGTTCTGGAAGCTGCGTCGCAACCCGTATCCACTGGTGCTCATGTGCCTGCGTGAAAGCGGCATCACGGCGTTTTTTACCCGCAGCTCGGCGGCGAACATTCCGGTCAACCTGGAACTGAGCAAGCGTCTGGGGCTGCACGAGGACACTTATTCGGTTTCCATTCCGCTGGGCGCCACCATCAACATGGCGGGTGCTGCGATCACCATCACCGTGTTGACGCTGGCGGCTGTGCATACGCTGGGTATCGCTGTGGATATTCCGACTGCCATTCTGTTGAGCGTCGTTTCGGCGATTTGTGCCTGCGGTGCGTCGGGTGTGGCGGGTGGCTCGCTATTGCTGATTCCATTGGCGTGCAGTCTGTTTGGTATTCCCAGTGAAATCGCCATGCAGGTGGTGGCGGTCGGTTTCATTATCGGGGTGTTGCAGGATTCGGCGGAGACTGCGTTGAATTCGTCTACTGATGTGCTGTTTACGGCGGCGGCTTGTTTGGGGGAGAAGGAGAAGGTTCAGCAGTTGGCGTGATGCGCTAATGCCTACACATGAAAAAGCCCCCGCAACCTGAGGCTGCGGGGGCTTTTTTGTACCCGGGCGGTTTAGAACGCGCCCATGTAATCGCGCTTGCCCACTTCCACGCCGTTGTGGCGCAGCAGCGCATAAGCGGTGGTGACGTGGAAGAAGAACTGCGGCAAGCCGTAGCTCAGCAAGTAAGCCTGGCCGCTGAAGCGCTTCTCTTTCGGCGTGCCTGGACGAGTAACGATCTCGATGCCTTCCTTGCCGTTGATCTGCTCAGGCTTGATCTCACCGATGTAACCCAGAACCTTGGTCAGCAGCGCTTGCAACTCGGCGAAGGTGGTTTCAGTGTCGTCGTACTTCGGCACTTCGATCTCGGCCAGACGCGAAGAAACACCCTTGGCGAAATCCACCGCGATCTGCACCTGACGCACCAGCGGGAACATGTCAGGGAACAGACGGGCTTGCAGGAAAGCATTTGGGTCAATGTTCTTGGCGGTGGCGTGGGCTTCGGCCTTGTTCAGAACATCGCTCAGGGCAGTGAGCATTTGTTTGAAAACCGGAACGGAAGCGTCATACAGGGAAATGGTCATGGCAGTCTCGTGTGGTGACAGATGTAAAACGTGGGGTCGATTATAGCGATGCACGGTCCCAGGTGAAGCGATAGATATGGCCGGGCGGGCCGGGATGACAATTGCCGTTATCGGCGTCGGCACCGACGATCGACCACTGCGCCCGGGAGGTTTCACCCAGCTCGCGGGCGGCCTGAGAATTGAAACACCGGGCGAGCTGATCATCCGGGACCAATGCGTACGCCTGCGGATGTTCGCGCAGCCACCGCGCCGCCTGCTCGACCGTTGAACCCGCCATTCCGAAATGCACGATCGGCTGCCTTGCGAACAACCAATGGCCCTCACGCCAATTGACCAACACCAGGTCGGCGCCCTGGGTCATGGCAGCCGCCTGCGCCATCAACGCCTCGTGGGGATTGGCACCGTCCTTGACCGGCTCGATGAAACCGCGGGCGAACCACAGCGCAAACCAGGTCACGGCCACCCCCTGAAAGATCCGCCAGCCGAGCAGGCGTCGACGGAACCAGCGCTTGAACAGCCACGGCATCAGCGGCGCGGCAATCAGCACCAGCCCCGGTAATGCCGGGTAGATGTACAACTTGCGCTTGCCGCTGCTCAGGCAGAAAAAAAGCACGACCAGCAGCACCCACCCCAGCAGCACCAGCACTCGACCGTCGCGCTTGCGCAATTGCCGGCCCCAGGCGGGAATCAGCCATGGCAACGCGAGCACCAACGGCAGCCAATATTGCGGAATAACGCTGATGAAGAAATACCAGAACGGCTCGCGATGGTCCCAGGCTGCGGCATAGCGCCCCGCCGTCTGGCGCAGCAGGATTTCCCGCGCATAGGCGATCTCGTCAGCACCGCCATTGAGCGCGATGGACAGCGCCAAGGGCAGCAGCCAGATGGCAACCGCGCCCAGCACCACCACAACACCCATACACCATTTGCGCGCCTCGCCCGGCATCGCCACCACACCGGGCCAGCCTTTGCGCACCGCGTAGGCATACGGAATCAGCATCAACGCCGGCACGAAGCCGACCCCTTTAGTGATCACGCCGATCCCCATGGCGCCGCATCCGGCGTAAAACCAGCGCCAGGCAGGCCCGAGCAGCAGATGACGGGCCAGGCCATACAGGCCCAGCGAGGTGAACAGAATCAGAAAACTGTCGATCTGGCCGGTGCGCAGAATGCTGTACGTCTGATAGGTCGCCAGGTACAACAGCGCCGCCGTTCGACCGGCTCGCCGGTTCCAGAGTCGGCGGCCCAGGTCGTAGAGCATGGCCGTGACCGAAGTAGCGGACAGCAGCCCCGGAATATACAGGGCAATGGCGGGCATCCCGGTGATCCAGGTGAAAAACGCCACGGTCCACATGAATATTGGGGGTTTATCGCCGTAAATCTCCGCGGCGCGATGGGGAATCAACCACGAACCGTTGTGCAGCATCTCCAGCGCCACACCGAGGAAGCGTTCTTCATCGACATTCTGCGGCTGGCGCAATCCCAGTCCCGCGCCAACCAACAACAGAGCAAGCAGCATCAGCCCCAGGCATTCGACGCCGGGTGACAGGGTTCGGCGCATGGGTCAGTCCTTCACGGTTTTGCTGCGGGCAATCAATTGCAGGTTGCGCAAGTAAACGATGGAGCCGAACGCCTGGCCGGCGATGAACACCGGGTCCTGCCGGTAAATCGCATAGGCGAACAACAGCGTGCTGCCGATGATGCTCAGGTACCAGAAGCTCACCGGGATCACGCTGCGTTTTTTGTATTCGCTGTACAGCCACTGCAGGACGAAGCGACCGGTGAAGGCGATCTGGCCACTGAAACCGACCACCAGCCACAGGGTTTCGCGGGACAGGTTCATCCTTCGATCTCCTGCGCTTGGGTATTCAGACGCGTGCGCCGGATCAGCCACCAGACACCGATCAGGTCGAGAACACCCACCAGCGCACGGTCAATGTTGCCGTACTTGGAAACCCCGGCCGTGCGCGATCGGTGGTTGACCGGGTGGGTGATCATGCGGCCGTTGTGGCGCTGGATCAGCGCAGGAATGTAGCGGTGCATATGGTCGAAATACGGCAAACGCAGAAACGCCGCGCGCTGGATCAGTTTCAGCCCGCAACCAGTGTCCGGCGTCTGGTCCTTGAGCATGCGCCGGCGTATGCCGTTGGCAAACCGCGAAGCCCAGCGCTTGCTCGCGGTGTCGCGGCGGTTGACCCGATGCCCGGCCACCAATTGCAGGTCGACGCCTGCGCGCTCACTGCGCACCAGTGCCAGCATGCCGGGGATGTCCGCCGGGTCGTTTTGACCGTCGCCATCGAGGGTGGCCAGCCATTGGCCCCGGGCGGCGAGCGCGGCGTGGTAGAGCGAAGTGCTCTGCCCCAGCGATTGCTCATGCCGCAGGATGCGCAACGTGCTCAGGCCGCTGTGCCGGGTGTCGCGCAATGCCTGCAAGGTGGCGTCAGTGCTGCCATCGTCGACAACGATGACTTCGTACGCTTCATCCGCCAGTGCGATGCGGATTTCTTCCAGCAGCGTGGTGAGATTGCTCGCTTCGTTCTTGGCCGGAATCAGCACCGATACAAATAGGTCTTGGCTCATAGAGGCCCCTGTTTCCCTGGATTTTTCATGATCGAGGGCCAATGTTTCAAATCTGATAAAAGTGGCGATACCACTTCACGAATTGCGCAACGCCGGTCTCGACCGACACCTGCGGAAGAAAATCGACCCATTGCGCCAATGCCGACACGTCTGCCCAGGTCTTGAGCACATCGCCCGCCTGCATCGGCAGCAAATTGCGCCGGGCTTGCCGGTCCAGGGCCGACTCCAGACAATCGACGAAATCCAGCAGTGCCACAGGCATGCCGCGTCCGATATTGAAAATCCGGTTGATGCCCTCGCCAGCCGACTCCGGCAACGGCGGACGCGGACGCAGGCGCGCGATGCTTTCGACGATGTCATCGATGTAGGTGAAATCCCGCGACATCAAGCCCTGGTTGTAGAGTTCGATCGGCCTGTCGTTGAGGATCGCTTCGGTGAACTTGAACAGCGCCATGTCAGGGCGACCCCAAGGTCCGTATACGGTAAAGAAGCGCAGGCCGCTGGCCTTGATTCCATACAGATGGCAGTAGCTGTGGGCCATCAGCTCATTGGCGCGCTTGGTCGCGGCGTACAGCGAAACCGGATGATCGACGGCATCTTCGACGCAGAACGGCATTTTGCTGTTGGTGCCGTACACCGAGCTGCTCGAGGCATAGATCAGATGCTCGGGGCGATGGTGTCGGCAGGCTTCCAGCACATTCAGAAACCCCGTCAGGTTCGATTGCGCATACACGTCCGGGTTGTCCAGCGAATAGCGAACGCCGGCCTGGGCGGCCAGGTGGATAACTTCTGTGAAGTCGTGCTTCTGGAACAATGCCAATAGCGCAGGCTTGTCGACGATATCCAGCGTCTGGAACTGAAAGCCCGACAAGGCACGCAGCTCCTTGAGCCGGGCGTGTTTGAGTTCCACGCTGTAGTAGTCGTTGAGATTATCGATGCCGACCACTTCAAGACCTTGCTCACACAAGCGCTTGACCGTATGAAAACCGATGAAACCGGCGGCGCCGGTGACCAGCACGGTCATGGCAGGCACGCGCTGATCAGCGCATTATTACGGGTCGTTCCCAATGTCAGCGTCATGCCTTGCTCCAGGTTGCAGTCAGTAAGGCCAGTGACGTCGTCGATACGTTCTGACGCCGCGCCTGTCAGGCGCAGCCGTCATTTCGCGGCCCTGCATACGGTGCCCGCCGGAATGTAAAAATAGCGTTATGGATTGATGTAGCTTTTATGACCATTGTCGGGTGGCGCGACGAATTCATTTGCCATTGGCGCGCGCCAATCTAAAGTGCATGCCAGCAGGAGAAGACTATGAACCGGGGTAAGGACGCAGCATCATGAGCACTGAGCAAGAAACGACTTTCGACGAACCACGCCTGAACAGCACGGAAATCCGCATTCTCGGTTCGTTGATCGAGAAACAGGCCACCAGCCCGGAAACCTATCCGCTGACCCTCAATGCCCTGGTGATTGCCTGCAACCAGAAAACCAGCCGCGAACCGGTGATGAACCTCACCCAGGGCCAGGTCGGCCAGAGCCTGCGCGCCCTCGAAGGTCGCGGGTTTACCAGACTGGTGATGGGCAGCCGGGCCGATCGCTGGGAACACAAGGTCGACAAGGCCCTGGAGCTGGTGCCGGCACAGGTGATTCTGACGGGACTGCTGTTTCTGCGAGGTCCGCAGACGGTCAACGAACTGCTGACCCGCAGCGGCCGCATGCATGAGTTCGAAGATGCCGAACAGGTCGTGCATCAACTTGAACGGTTGATTGCTCGCGGTCTGGCGTTGCTGATTCCGCGGCAGGCCGGGCAGCGGGAGGATCGCTATATGCATGCGCTGGGTGATCCGGCGGATATCGAAGCGATCCTCGCGGCGCGGCAAAATCCGGTCGAGCGTGGGGCCGGCAGCGGTGTTTCCGTGGAGCGGATCGAAGAGCTGGAGGCGCGCATTGCGGCGCTGGAAGAGCGGCTGGCACGGCTCGAATAAACCGACGGCACATTTGGCGAGTGGCGTACCTACTCGCCGTCCCAGTAATCCACGCCGTCAGACGGCCGGGCAATGGCGACGAAGCCCGACGCATTGCCCTCGGCATCGACCTTGAAGTCGTCCATCACCGCGTATTTGCCAGAATCAGGGTACTCGCAGATTTCCGGCGATTGCTGGGTGCTGACCGCCAGGTAGCGCAGCTCGCCGGTGCTGGTGTTGATGATCTGGTGTGCCGCTTCCGGACCGCCCGGCGGGCAGGCGATCACGTCACCCGCACGGATGGGAAAACGCTCGGCCCCGAGACGGATCTCCCCTTCCCCGGCCACCACATAAAACATTTCCTCATTGACCCGATGACTGTGAAACGGACTGCCACGCATCCCCGGTTCCAGCACGTACAAGCGATAGCCAAGCTTTTGCGCACCCAGTTGCTGACCGACGCGGGCCATCCGCTGCCGATAGCGCCCGGCCGTTTCACCGGTCGGCGCAAGAGCTTCGGGCAGCGGTTCAAGGTCGACCTGATTCAGGTTGAGAATGGCGGGATGCATGAAAACCTCGGGGCACGGTGTTTGTTGTCTGGATGGGCAAGTCTTTGCTTGCTGGCGAGCAGTATAGGCCGGGAAAAGTACTGCGACCGGCTCGAATCCGGGTCGCGGCAATCATGGGCAAGCCGCTCGTGTCTTGAGCCGGAATCAGACTGGGGGTGAAAGCGGTGAGAGGCAAGCTGGGTGCCCGCAGTCATCGACTTCCAGAGGATACGGCTCAATTATTCTCGTCATGGAATCAACGCCGCTTGAAACCCGGTGAATCGTGAGGCGACCGGAGAGGTCATCCGGTCGCTTGAGCTCAACCCGCCAATACCCGCGCCAATGTGGATTTGACCTTGCCCATGCCGTCATGCAGCGCCTGCTCGATCTCCGCCATGGTGATCACCGCTGTCGACTTGCCCGCTGCCGGGTTCACCACCAATGCCAGACAGGCGTAATCCAGTTCCAGCTCGCGTGCCAACGCTGCTTCCGGCATGCCGGTCATGCCGACGATGTCGCAGCCGTCACGCTCCAGGCGCGCAATCTCCGCCACTGTTTCCAGACGCGGGCCCTGGGTGCACGCATACACGCCATGGCTGCTGTAGCCGACGCCTTCAGCCGCCAGCGCCGCGATCAATTGCTGACGCAGCGATTCGCTGTAGGGATAGCTGAAGTCGATATGGGTGACCTGCTCCAGGTCATCGGCAAAATAGGTGTGTTCGCGGCCGCTGGTGTAGTCGATCAGTTGGTGCGGCACGCAGAAATGTCCGGTGCCCATGGCGGCATGAATCCCCCCTACTGCATTGACTGCAAGGATCGCCTCGGCACCGGCCTGCTTCAATGCCCAGAGGTTGGCGCGGTAGTTCACCTGATGCGGTGGAAAACGGTGCGGGTGCCCGTGACGTGCGAGGAACAACACTTCCTTGCCGGCATACTCACCGATCTGCACTTCGGCCGAAGGTGCGCCATAAGGAGTGTCCACCGCCAACGACTGACGAATGCTCAGGCCTTCGAGTTGAGTCAGGCCGGTGCCACCAATAATCGCGTAAACCGTCATAACGTGAAGTCCTTATTCAATCAGTTGAGCGTCTTTGAGCGCGCCAATGGCTGTCAGCCATCGCGGATCCTGACGGTATTCAGTGCTGGCGTACGACTGGCCACGCATGCGCGCGATGCGCTCGGACGGCTTGACCTTCAAACGCTGGGCGGCGCTCAGGGCGAGTTCCGCAGCGGCGCGGTCGTTGCACACCAGGCCCATGTCACAACCGGCAGACAATGCGGCTTCGATTCGGCTGGCAGCATCACCGACCACATGGGCGCCGGCCATCGACAGATCGTCGCTGAAGATCACGCCATCGAACTGCAATTCGCCGCGCAGGATGTCCTGCAACCAGCGACGGGAGAAGCCGGCGGGTTGGGAATCGACTTGCGGGTAAATGACATGGGCCGGCATGACGGCGGCCAATTGCTTGCTCAACCGGGCGAACGGCACCAGGTCGTTGGCGCGGATCTCGTCGAGGCTGCGTTCGTCATTCGGGATCGCGACGTGGGAATCCGCCTCGGCCCAGCCGTGTCCGGGGAAGTGCTTGCCGGTGGCCGCCATTCCCGCGCTGTTCATCCCACGGATAAATGCACCGGCCAACAGCGCCGCGCGCTCCGGATCACCTTCAAACGAACGGGTGCCGACCACGGCGCTGCGCTGGTAATCGAGATCCAGCACCGGGGCAAAGCTCAGGTCGAGGCCCACGGCCAACACTTCGGTAGCCATGATCCAGCCGCACTGTTCCGCCAGGTATTCGGCGTTCGGATTGTCGGCAATGGCGCGCATGGCCGGCAGTCGCACGAAGCCCTGGCGCAGGCGTTGCACACGACCGCCCTCCTGATCCACTGCCAGCAGCAGATCGGGGCGAATGGCACGAATCGAGGCGCTCAGTTCGCGCACCTGACGCGGGTGCTCGATGTTGCGGGCAAAAATGATCAGGCCACCCACTTCGGGCTGGCGCAACAATTGGCGATCCTCGGCCGTCAGCCAGGTACCGGCGACGTCCACCATCAACGAGCCTTGCAGGCCAGCAGTCATAGAGATTCCTTGATAACGATAAACCTGGCTCGCACGCATTCGCCGCCCTGGGCTGTGCCCTGCAGGTCGGCGATAAAAATGGGGAGCGGGTTCAGAACGAGAGTCGGCATGGGCGGCTAGCTTAGCGGATGTCAGCTGCCGCGCCCACCCGTGTGCGGTTAAACCTTGGCGGCAACCTGTGTCGATTTGCTGCGCGGACGCAACTGCGCAGTGGCCATGGCCGTGTCGGTCACCCCGGTTTCAGCACGCATGCCGGCCGCCAGGAACGGCACCATCAGGCGCATCACTTGCTCGATGGAGGTGTTGACGCCGAAATCGGTTTCGGCAATCGCACGCAAGGCCTTGATACCGGACATGCTGAACGCCGCAGCACCCAGCATGAAGTGCACACGCCAGAACAGTTCGATCGGCGGAATGCGCGGTGCGGCTTCGTTGACCAGCGTCATGTAGCGGCGGAATACCTTGCCGTACATGTCTTCGAGATACCGACGCAAGTGACCCTGGCTCTGGCTGAATGCCAGTCCCAGCAATCGCATGAAGATGGAGAGATCGTTGCCGCTGCGTGGCTGCACCACCAGGGCTTGCTCGACGAGGATTTCCAGCAGTTCTTCAAGTGTCGGCTTGTTCTCGGGCTTGGCCTGGCGTCGCTCCAGCTCTTTATCGAGGCTCAGGCAGAACGGTCCGAGAAAACGCGAGAATACGGCCTGAATCAGCGCCTTCTTCGAGCCGAAGTGATAATTCACAGCCGCCAGATTGACCCCGGCCTTGCTGGTGATTAAACGCAGTGAGGTTTCAGCAAAACCTTTTTCCGCGAACAACTGCTCCGCAGCATCGAGAATGCGTTCAACGGTTTCCGACTGGGCCATGGCTACTCCGCCTGACAAACACTTGTTTGAAACATACGTTTCAACCCTGGCCTTGTCAAGCCTGCCGGTTCGTTTCGGGAATGCTCGGTCAGCTATTTAACCATACATCTGCGCCGTGTTAATCAGCACGCTGAATGACCGTCCGGCGGCCGGAAAAAAATGGGGCATTGCCAAGATGCTTTCACTGTATATAATCCCAGTCACTGTATAAAAAGACAGAGCGATCAATATGCTAAAGCTGACGCCACGCCAAGCCGAGATTCTGGCCTTCATCAAACGCTGCCTGGAAGACAACGGCTACCCGCCGACCCGCGCGGAAATCGCTCAGGAACTGGGTTTCAAGTCGCCCAATGCGGCAGAAGAACACCTCAAGGCACTGGCTCGCAAAGGCGCCATCGAGATGACGCCAGGCGCCTCCCGCGGCATCCGCATCCCCGGCTTCGAAGCCAAGGCAGACGAGTCCACCCTGCCAATCATTGGCCGGGTCGCTGCCGGTGCGCCGATCCTTGCCCAGCAGCACATCGAAGAGTCCTGCAACATCAATCCTGCGTTCTTCCATCCTCGTGCTGACTATTTACTGCGCGTTCATGGCATGAGCATGAAGGATGTGGGAATTTTCGATGGCGACCTTTTAGCCGTCCATACCACCCGCGAAGCCCGCAACGGCCAGATCGTGGTGGCGCGTATCGGTGACGAAGTGACAGTCAAACGCTTCAAGCGTGACGGCAGCAAAGTCTGGCTGATTGCCGAGAACCCTGAATTCGCCCCTATCGAAGTGAACCTGAAAGATCAGGAGCTGGTGATCGAAGGCTTGAGTGTCGGCGTCATTCGCCGCTAAAGGAGGCTTTATGCAGTTCCAACACACATCACAGCAAGCCCAACTGCCGTTGTTCGAGGCTTTCATGGTGCAGCCGATGGCACCGATTCTGAAAGACGTGGTCGAGTCGCCCTGGAGCGCCGAACCCGAAGTTTTCAGTGAGCTGTCACTGCGTGGTGCGGCCGGGAACTGCCTGAGCCTTCTGGCACCGATCCTCAGGGAGTTGAGCGAGGATCAGGATGCGCGCTGGCTGACACTGATCGCCCCGCCCGCCAGCCTGACACAAACCTGGCTGCGAGAAGCCGGCCTGAATCGTGAACGTATTTTGCTACTGCAACCGCGCGGCACCCAAAGCGCACAACAGCTGACCTGCGAAGCCTTGCGCCTGGGTCGCAGCCACACCGTCGTCAGTTGGCTCAACCCGTTGAGCACCACGTCACGCCAACAGTTGATCAGCGCCGCCCGGACCGGTGACGCACAAAGCCTGAATATTCGACTGGGCTGAACGAAGAGTGAGCTGAGCAATGCGGGGCTTCTCCAGGGACAGAGAAGCCGATCAATAGCGGTATCAGTTAAATGCGACGAACGGGGATCAATGAAGAACCCGAGCACCCTCATTGGTATTGAAATCGCCTTCAACCAGGCGACCAGCCATCTGAACACCCACGCTCAACATCGCCTTGGCGACTTCTACGTGCTGGCCTTGCAGGAACGCCTTGGCATCCTCGGAGAAATCCAAAGTAACCAGAGAACCCTCGTCCTCAGCCCTGCGCAGCTCGATTCGGCCGTCTGGTAACTCGACAATTTCTAGAAAGGACGTTGGCATAAAGGTCTGTTCTCCACGAAAGGCGGGGATTATATAGGCATCGGCCAGGCTTCGCTCGGGATCTTGACCAGATGCCACCAGGAAGAGAAATTTCTGACAGCACGCTCATCCCTGAACGGACAGTCTCTCGCATCCGTCCATCGAACACTCAATCCCTCAGCACTCGTTCAAGCCTTCGCGAAACCGGATCGCCAGACCTTTGAGGTTCTGACGCCAACCCTCCAGTTCTTCCCGGCTCAACTCTTCGGGCGCGTCCTCTTCATCCAGATTAACGGCCAGGATCAACGGCTGTGTTACGTCGCCTTTGGGTTTGTGCGGAGCGCGGGGCGGCTGAAACAGCGCCGCATGCGCTGACAGTAGCTTGGCCAGCCAGGTTTCGGGGTTCTGCGCCAACTCGACCATCTCGGCCATTTCAGGAATGGCGATGGCCTCAAGCACTTCCCGGGTCAGCAGCATTTCCGCCCGAGGCGCATTGGCCTGCGGCAAGCGATAGAAACCAGCGATTTCATGGCACAGCCCCAGCAACGCGCCGTACAAGTGAAACAATGCCGATTCGCGCCCGGCCTGAATCAGCGCCAGGGAATTCATCGCCCGCCCCTCTTCGGCCTTCGCAAGCGCCTCAAGCGACAGGCCGGCGAAATAAATCTTCTGGTTGGTACGGGTATAGAGTTCGTGGGCCATGACGGCAGCCTCCACAACGAAATAATTGCTTCACGCAGGTCAGACAGTGTCGTGGATCACCCAAGCTCACCGCAAGCCCAAAACAAAAAGGCCGCATGAAAACCCGAGGGTTGTCATGCGGCCTTTTTGTGCCTGTGGCTTTTATGCTTTGGCTGCTGGACGCTTGTCTTCAACTGTCCACTTGCCGCCATCGTAGTACGCCTTCCACCCGGTCGGCTTACCGTCGACTTCGGTCTGAACGTACTGCTCTTTGGTTTTGCGGCTGTAACGGATTACTGCCGGGAGGCCGTCCGGGTCTTTCTTCGGCGCTTCACAGAGGAAATGATACTTCGGATCGATCTCATCCTTGTGCGGCACGATTTCCATGACCAGCGGAGCACGGGTCTCGCGGTTTTTCGGGAACTGGCTCGCCGCCAGGAACAGCCCGGAAGCACCGTCGCGCAGGATGTAGGTGTCGTTGACCTTTTCGCATTTCAGCTCAGGCATCTTCACCGGGTCCATCTTCGGCGGCGCCGCGTCACCGCTTTTCAGCAGTTTGCGGGTGTTCTTGCACGTCGGGTTGGTGCAACCGAAGAACTTGCCGAAACGGCCAGTCTTGAGTTGCATCTCGCTGCCACACTTGTCGCATTCCAGGCTCGGACCTTCATAGCCCTTGATGCGATAGGTGCCCTCTTCGATTTCGTAGCCGTCGCAATCCGGGTTGTTGCCGCAGATGTGCAACTTGCGCTTCTCGTCGAGCAAGTAAGCGTCCATCGCGGTGCTGCAGATAGGGCAACGATGCTTGCCGCGCAGAACCAGCGACTCCGATTCACCCTCGTCGTCCGCCGCGATCTCGTCGCCCGGCACCAGGTTGACGGTGGCCTTGCAGCGTTCTTTCGGCGGCAGGCTGTAACCCGAGCAACCGAGGAATACGCCAGTCGATGCGGTACGAATCTGCATCGGTCGGCCACAGGTCAGGCACGGAATGTCAGTCATCACCGGCTGGTTGGCACGCATGCCGTTTTCGGCGCTTTCGGCTACTTCGAGTTTTTTCTTGAAGTCGCCGTAGAACTCGTCCAGCACGTTTTTCCAGTCGCGTTCGCCCTGGGCCACGTCATCGAGGTTCTCTTCCATGCCGGCGGTGAAGCCGTAGTCCATGAGATTGGAGAAGCTCTCGGACAGACGCTCGGTGACGATGTCACCCATCTTTTCCGAATAGAAACGACGGTTGTGCAGCGCTACATACCCGCGGTCCTGGATGGTCGAAATGATCGCAGCATAGGTCGAAGGACGACCGATGCCGCGTTTTTCCATTTCTTTCACCAGGCTCGCTTCCGAGTAACGCGCCGGCGGCTTGGTGAAGTGCTGGGTCGGATCAAGCTTGATCAGCTTCATCACGTCGCCCTGGGCCATGTCCGGCAGCACGTCGTCATCGCCAGGCTTGGCGATTTGCGGCATGACGCGGGTGTAACCGTCGAACTTGAGGATGCGGCCCTTGGCGCGCAGCTCGAAATCCCCGGCACCGACAGTGACCGTGGTCGACAAGTATTGGGCCGGCAACATCTGGCAGGCGAGGAACTGGCGCCAGATCAGCTCGTAGAGCCGCTCTGCATCGCGCTCCATGCCCGACAGCTTGCTTGGCTCGGTGTTGGCGTCGGACGGACGAATCGCTTCGTGAGCCTCTTGTGCGCCTTCCTTGCTGCTGTAGACGTTCGGGGTTTCCGGCAGGTACTTCTTGCCGAACTCGCCTTCAATATAGGTACGCGCCATCGTCACGGCATCAGCCGAGAGGTTGGTGGAGTCGGTACGCATATACGTGATGTAGCCGGCTTCGTACAAACGCTGGGCCATCATCATGGTTTTCTTCACACCGAAGCCCAGGCGGTTGCTCGCGGCCTGTTGCAGGGTGGATGTGATGAACGGCGCCGACGGCTTGCTACTGGTCGGCTTGTCTTCGCGTTTGACGATGCTGTAGCTGGAGGCCTTGAGCTTCTCCAGCGCGGCCATGGCCTGGGCTTCGTTCAACGGTTTGAACGCCTCGCCTTTCTCACGAGCCACGTCGAAGCGCACGGTGGCGCCCTTCGCGGTGCCGAGGTCAGCGTGGACTTCCCAGTACTCTTCCGGGTTGAACGCACGTATTTCGCGTTCACGCTCGACCACCAGCTTCACGGCAACCGATTGCACACGACCGGCGGACAAGCCACGGGCGATCTTGGCCCACAGCAGTGGCGAAACCATGTAACCCACCACGCGGTCGAGGAAGCGACGCGCCTGCTGGGCATTTACACGATCGATGTCCAGCTCGCCCGGCTTGGAGAAGGCTTCCTGAATCGCCTTCTTGGTAATTTCGTTGAACACCACGCGCTTGTAGCGGCTGTCGTCACCCCCGATGGCTTCGCGCAGGTGCCAGGCAATGGCTTCCCCCTCGCGATCCAAGTCGGTTGCGAGATAGATGGTGTCAGCATCCTTGGCGAGCCGGCGCAGCTCTTCGATAACCTTTTCCTTGCCCGGGAGGATCTCGTACTTGGCTTTCCAGCCATGATCGGGATCGACACCCATGCGCGAGACCAGCTGCTTGCGCGCTTTCTCTTTCGGCGTGAGCACCGGACCTTCACCCGCGGCGGCCTTGCCGCGCTTGGCGGCTGGCTCTTTGCTGGCGCTAGCCGAACCGCTGGTGGGCAGGTCTCGGATATGGCCGATACTCGACTTCACCACGTATTGGTTACCCAGATACTTGTTGATGGTCTTGGCCTTAGCCGGGGATTCCACAATGACCAGCGATTTGCCCATGGATCAGAAAATTCCTGAATTCTAGAAGTGAAAGGCGGTTGGCGCCTGACGCGGCACCGCTATATATAGTGGCTACAAGGTGAGGTCAAGCGCAGGGTTGTGCGCGATCTCAGCTTATGCCTTCGAAAAAAGGCTCGGTTCGGCTTGCACCAAAGCAAAGCGTGGCACCTGTTCGCCGTCAACCTCGACCGACTCCAGGAACATGCTCAAGGGACGCACCCAAAAGCCGTAATCGCCATACAGGGCTTGGTAGAAGACCACTTCTTCTTCGGTTTCCGAATGCCGCGCAATGCTGAATACGCGGTACTGCGGACCTTTGTAATGTTGGTAGAGCCCAGGTTGTATCGGCATGGTTTGGCCCTCACTCAAATCTTTTCAAAATAAAAACAAAAATAAATCCGGAAAAACAAAAACCGGGGCACTTGGCCCCGGCTTCCATCAACGAAACGCTTAAACGCGTTCGAAGACGGTGGAGATGCCTTGGCCGAGACCAATGCACATGGTGGCTACCCCGAAGGTGCCGCCATTTTGCTTCATCACGTTCAGCAAAGTGCCGGAGATACGCGCACCGGAGCAGCCGAACGGATGACCCAGGGCGATCGCGCCGCCGTGCAGGTTAACCTTCTCGTTCATCTTGTCGAGCACTTTCAGATCTTTCAGCACTGGCAGGGCCTGCGCGGCGAAAGCTTCGTTGAGCTCGAAGAAGTCGATATCGTTGATGCCAAGGCCGGCGCGCTTCAGTGCTTTCTGTGTCGCCGGTACTGGACCATAGCCCATGATCGCCGGATCCACACCTGCCACGGCCATCGAGCGAATCACCGCCAGAGGCTGGATGCCCAGGTCCTGTGCACGCTGCGCCGACATCACGATCATGCACGAAGCACCGTCGGTGATCTGCGACGAAGTACCGGCTGTCACGGTGCCGCCCTTCGGGTTGAACGCTGGCTTCAATGCCGCCAGGCTTTCCAGGGTGGTTTCCGGACGAATGGTTTCGTCGTAGTCGAACAGTTTCAGGAAACCGTTCTCGTCGTAGCCCTGCATCGGGATGATTTCGTCTTTGAACTTGCCTTCCACGGTCGCCTTGTGAGCGAGTTGGTGGGAGCGCACGCCGAAAGCGTCCTGTTGTTCGCGAGTGATGCCGTGCATTTTGCCCAGCATTTCAGCGGTCAGGCCCATCATGCCCGAGGCTTTCGCCGCGTACAGGGACATGTGCGGGTTCGGATCGACACCGTGCATCATGCTCACGTGGCCCATGTGCTCGACGCCGCCAACCACGAACACGTCACCGTTGCCGGTCATGATCGCTTGCGCAGCCGTGTGCAGTGCGCTCATCGACGAACCGCACAGGCGGCTGACGGTCTGGCCGGCAGCGGTGTGCGGGATCTGAGTCATCAGGGACGCCATGCGGGCGATGTTCCAGCCCTGCTCCAGGGTCTGGTTCACACAGCCCCAGATCACGTCTTCGACTTCGTTCGGGTCGACCTTGACGTTGCGTTCCAGCAATTTGCTGATCAGGTGCGCCGACATGTCTTCAGCGCGGGTGTTGCGGTGCATGCCGCCCTTGGAGCGGCCCATCGGAGTACGACCGAAGTCGACAATCACGACGTCTCTAGGATTCAAGCTCATATATTCACTCTCACTCTAGTTGGGGGCGCTTAACCGAAGAAGCTTTGGCCGTTTTTGGCCATTTCGCGCAGCTTCGCGGTCGGGTGGTACAGCGCGCCCAAATCAGCGTACTGGTCAGCCAGGGCAACGAACTCTGCCACACCGATCGAATCGATGTAACGCAGCGCACCGCCACGGAATGGAGGGAAACCAATACCGTAGACCAGGCCCATGTCGGCTTCGGCAGCGGTTTCGACGATGCCGTCTTCCAGGCAACGCACGGTTTCCAGGCACAGCGGGATCATCATCCAGTTGATGATGTCTTCGTCAGTGACGTCGCGCTGTTCGAAAACGATCGGCTTGAGCACTTCCAGCACCGACGGATCGGCGACTTTCTTCTGCTTGCCCTTCTTGTCGGTCTCGTAGGCGTAGAAGCCCTTGCCATTCTTCTGGCCCAGGCGCTTGGCTTCGTAAAGCACGTCGACAGCCGAACGACGGTCGTCTTTCATGCGGTCCGGGAAGCCTTCAGCCATCACGTCACGACCGTGGTGGCCGGTGTCGATGCCGACCACGTCCATCAGGTACGCCGGGCCCATCGGCCAGCCGAATTTTTCCATGACCTTGTCGATACGGACGAAGTCCACACCGGCGCTGACCAGCTTGGCGAAACCGCCGAAATACGGGAACAGTACGCGGTTGACCAGGAAGCCCGGGCAGTCATTGACGACGATCGGGTTCTTGCCCATTTTCTTGGCGTAGGCAACGGTGGTGGCAACGGCCAGCTCGCTGGACTTCTCGCCACGAATCACTTCCACCAGCGGCATCATGTGCACCGGGTTGAAGAAGTGCATGCCGACGAAGTTTTCCGGACGCTTGAGGGCCTTGGCCAGCAAGGTGATGGAAATGGTCGAGGTGTTGGACGCGAG
Organism: Pseudomonas sp. IT-P100; assembly: GCF_949767185.1. Lineage (NCBI taxonomy): Bacteria > Pseudomonadati > Pseudomonadota > Gammaproteobacteria > Pseudomonadales > Pseudomonadaceae > Pseudomonas > Pseudomonas sp. IT-P100. Next base: position 443,238 of record NZ_CATKQK010000011.1, on the reverse strand, counting down.
GATGGTGTCCTCTTTGACCTTGTCTTCGACTTCGGCCAGAACGGCTTGCTTGACCTTCGGGTTCTCGACGACCGCTTCGACCACCAGGTCCACGTGACCGAAGTCACCGTAGGACAGGGTTGGACGAATGCCGTTGAGGACTTCAGCCATTTTCGCCGCCGTCATGCGACCTTTATCAACGCGGCTCACCAGCAGCTTGGCGGCTTCAGCCAGGCCTTGCTCGATGCCATGCTCGTTGATGTCCTTCATCAGGATCGGCGTACCTTTGGAGGCCGACTGATAGGCGATACCGCCACCCATGATGCCGGCGCCCAATACGGCAGCCTGCTTCACGTCCCTGGCGATTTCGTCGTAGGCCTTGGCCTTTTTCTTCAGTTCCTGATCGTTCAGGAACAGACCGATCAAGCTCTGCGCGGCAGAGGTCTTAGCCAGTTTGACGAAACCTGCAGCTTCGACTTCCAGCGCTTTGTCGCGACCGAAGTTCGCGGCTTTCTGGATGGTCTTGATCGCTTCGACCGGTGCCGGGTAGTTCGGGCCAGCCTGACCGGCCACGAAACCTTTGGCGGTTTCGAACGACATCATCTGTTCGATGGCGTTGAGCTTGAGTTTTTCCAGTTTTGGCTGACGCTTGGCCTTGTAATCGAATTCGCCGGAGATGGCGCCTTTGATCAGGTTCAGAGCCGCTTCTGCCAGCTTCTCGGGAGCAACCACTGCGTCGACAGCGCCGACTTTCAGCGCATCTTCAGCACGGTTTTCCTTACCCGCGGCAATCCACTCGATGGCGTTGTCGGCACCGATGATGCGCGGCAGGCGCACGGTACCGCCGAAGCCCGGGTAGATACCCAGCTTGACTTCCGGCAGGCCGATTTTCGCGGTAGCGGACATGACGCGGTAGTCCGCCGCCAGGCACATTTCCAGACCGCCACCCAGGGCGATGCCGTTGATGGCGGCGACAGTCGGGACGTTGAGGTCTTCGAAATCGCTGAAAATCCTGTTGGCTTCGAGGTTGCCTGCAACAAGCTCTGCATCAGGCAGCTTGAAGTTCTCGACGAATTCGGTGATGTCGGCGCCGACGATGAACACGTCCTTGCCGCTGCTGACGATCACACCCTTGATCGAAGCATCTGCCTTGATGGCGTCTACGGCCTGACGCAGTTCGTTCAGGGTTAGACGGTTGAACTTGTTGACGGACTCACCCTTGAGGTCGAATTTCAATTCGACGATGCCACTTTCAAGAGCCTTAACCGTGATGGCTTTACCTTCGTAAATCATCAACTGATCTCCACGATATGGAAGCTGAACAGTACACGTCGGACGCAGGCGAATGGCTCGGCAGGGACGTTTATCGTCGATGCTACGCCAATCCACCCGGCACACCCGCCAACGCGATAGTCGGGATTCTGTAGGAGCGGTCTGCAATGCAAACGCCCGATTCATACGCCCGTTTGATTTGGGTACGCCACCTTCACGGAATTTCCGGCAATTGTCAATCGCCCAAAATACGGGTTGAAACGCGACTTTCCGGTCATTTCCGTACCACGAGCACCAGCAACACACGGATGCATGTGAAGCCATTCATAGAATCAATAGTTAGAAAAGTCGCCCTAATTCGCGGCAGCCTTTGTTTAAAGGGCTACGCTGGGCGTGAGATTGAGGAAAAAAATTGAACGCGTCGGCGAATGCCCGGCGTAAGATCAGCCCACAACGAATTACCGGCCTGCCTGGCCAACTCCAGCCCGATGATGAATGTCGGGCTTTTTATTGCCTGATGATGTGTTCCGCGTGATACGCAGGATCGCGTTTCAGGCCAATGCCTTGAGGGTGGCATCGATTTGTTGCAAAACCGTCGCTTCGCCCCTCTCGCCCCAATACAACGTGATCATCTGCTTGTCCGCTTCGACCTTGTAGACGTTGGCTGGCAATTTTTCGAAATGATTGAGCAGCGTTTGATCCTCGCAGACCTCCTGCCACTGATTCACCCACACACCCGGCGACTTCTGCCAATAACTCCAGCACGCTGGCTGATTGCCGCGACGCGGTCGATGGTACTGCGCACAGGGGCTCGGAGGTTCCTGACTGAGCCAGTGCGGCCACTCCTGAGGCGCCAGTTGCATGGCCAGCCCGATGCGCCGCGCCTCCATGCGCAGGGCCATGCGCCCGCTCTGACCACGGGACGGTCGCAGCCATGCCAGCGGGCTCAGCACCACCAACAGGATTGACACCACTATCCAGACCGTCATATCTGTACTCCCGATTCTTGATGAGCGCTTTGAGTCACTTTGAAAACAACGCGCTTGAAACCAGCCATACTTATCAATATTGCATCCTCAGGAGGAGCACCTCATGCCCTACCACCACATTCTGGTCGCTGTAGACCTGACCGAAGAGTGCGACCCTGTCATCCACCGTGCTCGCGAGTTGTCAGTGAGCAATGGCGCGAAGTTGTCCCTGGTGCACATTGTCGAGCCCATGGCCATGGCGTTCGGCGGCGACGTGCCGATGGACCTGTCGCAACTGCAACAGCAGCAGTTCGATCAGGCCAAGGAGCGACTGGACCGATTGATCGAGAAGTACCCGGAGCTCTCCAAGGAATACAGTCACCTGACCTACGGCCAGCCGCGCCAGGAGATTCATCACCTGGCCAAGGAACAAACCTGTGACCTGATCGTGGTGGGTAGTCATGGCCGGCACGGTCTGGCGCTATTGCTGGGTTCAACCGCCAACGACGTGCTGCACGGTGCGCCTTGCGATGTGCTTGCGGTGCGCCTGCAAAACAAAAGCTGACCCCCTCCTACAAAAAGCCCGGCATTCACGTCAGTGAAGCCGGGCTTTTTTATCGCAGGATCAATCAGGCATCCAGCTCCGCCCAACGCTCGACCATGACGTCGAGCTCAGCCTGCAACTGCTCCAATTGCGCGATCACCGCGGCGGTCTCGGCAGCAGGACGCTGATAGAAACCGGCATCGGCCATCTGGGCCTCAACGATTGCAATCTGCTGCTCCATGGCCTCGATCTGAGCCGGCAACATTTCCAGCTCACGCTGCAACTTGTAGCTGAGCTTTTTCTTCGCCACAGGCGCTTCGGTCACTGCCGCCACGGGTGCAGCCTCAGCCGTCACGACCGCCGACGTCAGGTCGGCCTTGCCGGACTTGCTCTCGGTCACGCCCAGCAGCCGCGGCGAACCGCCCTGGCGTAGCCAGTCCTGGTAACCACCGACGTATTCGCGAACCTTGCCTTCACCTTCGAAGACCAGGGTACTGGTCACCACGTTGTCGAGGAATGCCCGGTCGTGGCTGACCATCAGCACGGTGCCGTTGAAGGTCAGCAAGACCTCTTCCAGCAGTTCGAGGGTTTCCACGTCGAGGTCGTTGGTCGGTTCGTCGAGGACCAGCAGGTTCGCTGGCTTGCTGAACAGTTTCGCCAGCAACAGACGAGCGCGCTCACCACCCGACAGCGCCTTGACCGGCGTGCGGGCACGCTGCGGGCTGAACAGGAAGTCGCCGAGGTAGCTCAGCACATGACGGCTTTGACCATCGATGTCGATGAAGTCGCGACCTTCGGCCACGTTGTCGATCACGGTCTTTTCCAGGTCCAGCTGATGACGCAACTGATCGAAGTACGCCACGTCGATGCGCGTGCCCTCTTCCACTGTGCCGCTGGTCGGTTGCAGGCCGCTGAGCATCAGTTTCAACAGCGTGGTCTTGCCGGTACCGTTGGCGCCAAGCAGACCGATACGGTCGCCGCGCGTCAGGACCATCGAGAAATCCTTGATCAGGAACGGGCCGCCCGGGTGAGCGAAGCTCACGTTCTCGAGGACCATCACCTGCTTGCCGGACTTGTCAGCGGTGTCCAGCTGAATGTTGGCCTTGCCAGTGCGCTCACGACGCTCGCTGCGCTCGACGCGCAATGCTTTCAGGGCACGAACGCGGCCTTCGTTACGGGTGCGACGGGCCTTGATGCCCTGACGGATCCAGACTTCTTCCTGGGCCAGCTTTTTGTCGAACAGCGCGTTGGCGGTTTCTTCAGCGGCCAGCGAGGCTTCTTTGTGCACAAGGAAACTGGCGTAGTCGCCGTTCCAGTCGATCAGGCCACCGCGATCCAGTTCGAGGATGCGGGTCGCGAGGTTCTGCAGGAAGGAACGGTCGTGCGTGATGAACAGCACGGCGCCCTGGAAATCCTTCAGCGCTTCTTCGAGCCAGGCAATTGCACCGATGTCCAAGTGGTTGGTCGGTTCGTCGAGCAGCAGCAGATCCGGTTCGGACACCAGCGCCTGCGCCAGCAGGACGCGGCGACGCCAGCCGCCGGACAACTGGGACAGGGTCTTGTCGGCCGGCAACTGCAGGCGGCTCAACGTGCTGTCGACCAGTTGCTGCAAGCGCCAGCCATCACGGGCTTCGAGGTCGTGCTGGACGTGCATCAGTTTGTCCAGGTCGGCGTCGGTGACGATGTTCTGGCTCAGGTGGTGATACTGCGCGAGCAGCTCGCCGACACCGTCCAGGCCTTCAGCCACCACGTCGAACACGGTCCGCTCGTCGGCTACCGGCAATTCTTGCGGCAATTCGCCGATCTTGAGGCCGGGGGCGCGCCAGACGGAGCCCTCATCGGGCTTCTGATCGCCCTTGACGAGCTTCATCATGCTGGACTTGCCAGTGCCGTTGCGGCCGATGATGCACACCCGCTCACCACGGGCGATCTGCCAGGACACCTTGTCCAACAACGGCATAGCGCCGAAAGCAAGGGACACATCGCTGAATTTGAGCAGGGTCATGAGCTTCTCCAAAAACCGGGCGCGCATTCTACCTGACTTGAGGCTTCAGAAGGCCGGCAATTTCACCTTCGGGGCACTCTGCATGACAAATGTTGCGAACTGATGCTGGCGGGCCCGCAAAGCTTTCGCCTGCTGCTGGCAAAAGGCTAAGCTACAGTTAATTCAGTGTTGGCATCGTCAACGCTTGTCATGATTTCTCTGTTCGGACGTCTCATGCGCAGCCGCCTTTTTGGTCTTTTATCCAGTTTTCTTCTTTCTGCCACAGCCATCCAAACAGCACAGGCGGTGGACCTGTCTACCCAACGCCAATACTACGATGAAGCCAAGCGTGCCCTGGCCAAGGGTGATACAGGTCCGTACTTCCGTTACAGCCAGGCTCTCAGTGATTACCCGTTGGAGCCTTATCTTGCGTATGACGAACTGACCGCGCGTCTGAAAACCGCGAGCAATGCCGAAATCGAGAAATTCCTCGCCGAACACGGCGATCTGCCGCAAGCCAACTGGATGAAACTTCGCTGGTTGCGCTGGCTGGCCGATCGCGGAGACTGGGCAACTTTCGTCAAGTACTACGACCCCAAGCTCAATTTCACCGAACTGGACTGCCTGAACGCGCAGAATCAGATCGCGCGCAACCAGAAGACCGAAGGTTATGCCAACGCCGAAAAACTCTGGCTAACCGGTAAATCGTTGCCTGGGGCGTGTGATGGCTTGTTCGGGATCTGGGCCGCCGAAGGCCAACTGACCGAACAGAAACGCTGGGAACGCACCAAGCTTGCCGCCCAGGCGCGCAACTATCCGCTGGCCAACAGCCTGGTCAATGGCCTGACCACCCTCGCCCCTCGCGGTCGCTTGTTGGTGGATGTGGCGCAGAAACCTGAACTGCTTAATCAGCCGTCGCGCTTCACCCCGGCCGATGAGCCGATGTCTGACATCGTCAGCCTCGGCTTGCGCCGCCTGGCCAAGCAAGACCCGGACAAGGCGATGGCCTTGCTCGACGGCTATGCCAGCAGCATGCATTTCTCCCGTGATGAAAAAGTCGCGATCGCCCGGGAAATCGGCCTGACCCTCGCTCGTCGCTTTGATAGCCGGGCGCTGGACGTGATGACCAAGTACGACCCGGAATTGCGCGACAACACCGTATCCGAATGGCGCCTGCGCCTGCTATTGCGCCTGGCCCGCTGGGACGATGCCTATCAGTTGACTCGCCGCTTGCCACAAGACCTTGCGACCACCAACCGCTGGCGCTACTGGCAGGCCCGCAGCCTGGAACTGGCGCAGCCGCAGAACCCGCAAGCGCAGACGCTTTACAAAGGCCTCGCCCGTGAGCGTGATTTCTACGGCTTCCTCGCCGCCGACCGCTCGCAGCTGCCGTACTCGCTGAACAACAAGCCGCTGGTGCTTAGCCAGGCGCTGATCAACAAAGTGCGCAACACGCCAGGTGTACGTCGCGCCCTTGAATTTCACGCACGCGGGCAGATCGTTGACGGTCGTCGCGAGTGGTATTACGTCAGCCGCCACTTCAACCGTGACGAAATGGTCGCCCAGGCGAAACTGGCCTATGACCTGAAATGGTACTTCCCGGCGATCCGCACCATCAGTCAGGCGCAGTACTGGGACGACCTGGACATCCGCTTCCCGATGGCCCACCGCGAAACCCTGGTGCGCGAAGCCAAGGTCCGTGGCCTGCATTCGAGCTGGGTATTCGCCATCACGCGACAGGAAAGCGCCTTCATGGACGACGCCCGCTCCGGCGTCGGCGCCAGCGGCCTGATGCAACTGATGCCCGGTACCGCCAAGGAAACCGCGCGCAAGTTCAGCATTCCCCTGGCCTCGCCACAGCATGTGTTCGATCCCGACAAGAACATCCAGCTCGGCGCCGCCTACCTGAGCCAGGTGCACAGCCAGTTCAACGGCAACCGCGTCCTCGCCTCCGCCGCCTACAACGCCGGCCCGGGTCGCGTGCGCCAGTGGCTGCGCGGCGCGGATCACCTGAGCTTCGACGTCTGGGTAGAAAGCATCCCGTTCGACGAAACCCGCCAGTACGTGCAGAACGTATTGTCGTACTCGGTGATCTACGGCCAGAAGCTCAACTCGCCACAGCCGTTGGTGGACTGGCATGAGCGGTATTTTGACGATCAATAACCGGGAGCCGGTCATGCAGGAGCTGCCGCAGGCGGCGATCTTTTGATCGTCGCCTTGAGCCGCAAACAAAAATGCCCGCATCGATTGATGCGGGCATTTTTTTAAGCAAGATTAAAAGATCGCCGCCTGCGGCGGCTCCTACAGGTGGAGATCGAGTTCGGTCTTTCCATCATTGAACTGCAACGCCGCCAGCCGCGCATACAGCGCATTGCTCGCGATCAGCTCCTGATGGGTGCCCACTGCCACCAGTTTGCCCTGATCCATCACCGCGATCCGGTCGGCGTTTTTCACCGTGGCCAGGCGATGGGCGATAACCAGGGTGGTGCGGTTTTTCATCAAGCTGGGCAGGGCTTGCTGGATCAGGTGCTCGCTTTGGGCATCGAGGGCGCTGGTGGCTTCGTCGAGCAGCAGGATGGGCGCGTCCACCAGCAGCGCTCGAGCGATGGCCAGGCGTTGGCGCTGGCCGCCTGACAAACCGAGGCCACCGTCGCCGAGGTGAGTCTGGTAGCCGTTGGGCATTGCCTCGATAAAATCATGGGCGTAGGCAATCTTTGCCGCCTCCCGGACCTGTTCCAGGGTCGCTGTCGGGTTGCCGTAGCGGATGTTCTCTTCAATGCTGCCGAAGAACAGCGCAGGGTTTTGCGAGACCAGCGCAAAGCAACGGCGCAAGTCGAGCGGATCGAGCTGAGTCAGCGGCACGCCGTCGAGCAGAATGCGGCCTTCGGCCGGGTCGTAGAAACGCAGCAACAAGTCATACACCGTCGACTTGCCCGCGCCGGAAGGTCCGACCAGCGCCAGGGTTTCGCCAGCCTTGACGGTCAGACTCAAGCCATCGACGGCGTAGCTTTCAGGACGCGACGGGTAGGAAAAACGCACGTCTTGCAGCTCCAGGTTACCCGTCACTCGCTCCGGCAATGTCACCAGCCCCGTCGTCGGTGGCTGGATGATGTTTTCCGAGCGCAGCAATTCGGCAATCCGCTCGGCGGCGCCGGCAGCGCGCTGCAGCTCACCAATGACTTCACTCAACGTGCCGAACGCGCTGCCGACGATCAGGCTGTAGAACACGAACGCCGCCAGTTCACCTGCGGAAATCCGCCCGGCCATCACATCCATGCCGCCGACCCACAGCATGACGCCGACCGCGCCCAGCACCAGCACGATCACCAGGGTAATCAGCCAGGCACGCTGGAATATCCGTTTACGGGCGGTGTTGAACGCCTCCTCCACGGTCGCGGCAAACCGCTGTTCGTCCTGGACCTGATGGTTATAGGCCTGCACGGTTTTGATCTGGCCAAGGGTTTCAGACACGTAGCTGCCAATGTCGGCAATCCGGTCCTGGCTCAGGCGCGACAGGCTGCGCACCCGTCGGCCGAAGATCAGGATCGGCGCGATCACCAGTGGCAACGCCACAACGACGATGCTGGTGAGTTTGGGGTTGGTGATAAACAGCAACACAATCCCGCCGATCACCATCAGCAGATTGCGCAGAAACAGCGACAGCGAAGAGCCGATCACCGATTGCAGCAACGTAGTGTCGGCGGTCAGCCGCGACTGGATCTCGGAGCTGCGATTGTCTTCATAAAACCCCGGATGCAGGTAAACCAGATGGTTGAACACCTGACGCCGGATGTCGGCCACCACCCGCTCGCCAATCCACGACACCAGGTAAAAACGCGCAAACGTGCCGAGCGCCAGACCCAACACCAACAGCATGAACAGACCGATGGTCTGGTTGAGCAAATGCGGTGACTGGGTCATGAATCCCTGATCCACCAACAGCCGGATCCCCTGCCCCATGGACAAGGTAATGCCCGCCGTGACAATCAGTGCGAGCAACGCACCCAACGCCTGCCAGCGATAGGGCACAAGGAAACGGCTGGCCAGGCGAATCGCGCGGCGGTGACGGGCAGATAGCATCGGGGGGGGTCCAGTTCACACGTTTAGGGGTCGGCTATACCGCTCAATGGGGGGGAACTCTGTAAATCACAATGAGTCAGGTTAATTATGACCGCAAAGACCAGCCCCTAGACGCTATTGGTCTAAAGTCCGGGTGGCAACGTTACGGTATTTCTGGTGGACTGGCATTGCCGCTCAGAAGAGATCGCAGGGAGTTGTCACAGCCCGGTCACCTGGCGGTTCTACAGTAAGCACACAACCTGAAGAGGAGACAGGCCATGTCCTTGCAACACAGCAGCGATGACAAGATTCAAGTGATCCGCACACAGCCAGATCAGTCTCTGGGTTGCTCAATCATTGACGAAAAAGGCCGTGAAGTTCCGATCACTGAAAACATGATCCAGGACGCCTGCCGCGAACTGGAGAAGCGATTGGTCAAGCCTGCCAAACAAGATTGATATAGCCACCGTCTTCTTGACCCGGCCCTGATGGCCGGGTTTTTTGTGGGCGTTTTTTGCAGGTTTTGCGCACCCAATCGCGGGCAAACCCGCGATTGAGCCAACGCGGTCTTCAGACAGCCACAGCCCCCAACGCCGCCACAATCTTGCGCAACTGCGGCGAATCCCCCTCGATCCGCACCTGCAGCCCATCAATTTCCCGCCGTGATGGATAGTTCTTGCGCAGTCCGTCAAACGCCGCACGCTGCTCGCTCACACTGCCTACAAGACTGCGTCGGAAATCCGCGTCGTCGCGGCGCGGGTCGTACACGCCACGGCACAACATCGCCAGCGCCCAGGCAGGATCGCTCTCAGCGTTCAAGGTCACCTGAGACAACCACGGAGCCGGCAGCAAATCGCTCAAGCTGACCCGCGCCGGCTGCCCGAGAAATGCGCAGTACGCCTGATAGATCTGCGCTGTCCCGCGTTGTTTGCCGTCGAGGCTGTAACCGGCAATGTGCGGCGTGGCCAGCACGCAGAGGTCGGCCAGCGCCACATCGACCTCAGGCTCGCCCTCCCAGACATCCAGCACCGCTTGCAGGTCTTCGCGGTGCAGCAGAACGTCGCACAGGGCTGAGTTGTCCACCACCGGGCCGCGGCTGGCATTGATCAGCCAGGTGCCGGGGTTGAGCTGGTTCAAACGGTTTTTGTCGAACAGATGCCAGGTCGATCCGGCACCGTGTTTTTTCAACGGTGTGTGCAGACTGATGACATCGCACTGCTCGATGATTTGCTCAAGACTGACGAACTCCCCTCCTTCGGCGGCTTGCCGTGGCGGATCGCAGACCAGCACGTTCCAGCCCAGCCCTTGCAGAACCTTGACCAGTCGACCGCCCACTTCCCCGGCCCCCACCACGCCGTAAGTGCGCCGGGTGAGGTCGGCGCCTTCAATTTCGGCGAGGGTGAGCAAACTGCCCAGCACATAATCGACCACGCCACGGGCATTGCAGCCGGGGGCACTGGACCAGGTGATGCCGGCCTGCTGGAAGTAATCGAGGTCGAGGTGATCAGTGCCGATGGTGCACGTGCCGACAAAGCGCACCTTGCTGCCTTCGAGCAACGCGCGATTGACGTTGGTCACCGAGCGCACCAGCAACACATCGGCCTGTTCGACGGTAGTGCGGTCGATTGAACGTCCCGGCACCCGGCGGATTTCACCGAAACCTTCGAAGAAGGCATCGAGCAGCGGAATATTTTCGTCGGCAACAATCAGCATGGCAGGCTCCTTTGGCGGATCGGCAGTGTAGGCGGAGAAGGACGTGGTGGGCCAGCAGGCATTAATCCCCTGTGGCGAGGGAGCTTGCTCCCGCTGGACTGCGAAGCAGTCCTATGTGGTGAGTCTGTTGAAACCGAGGTGTTTGACTTGGGGCCGCTTCGCTGCCCAGCGGGAGCAAGCTCCCTCACCACAGGGGGGGAGTGTCGCAATGTTCGAAAAATGATTACAAATGGCTAACACAGGACTTTTCCTGACCATTGCGTCAAGGCGTAGAATGCGCCGGCTCGCGCCTCAATATCTCTGGACGTTTCGCCCTTGAATTCCGTAACTGACCGCCCCGCCGCCATTTCCATAAACCGCCCGGCCCGGGTTCGCCTCGAGCTGAAGAATCTGCTGAGCCTGGCGTTGCCGATCATGATCGCGCAGCTGGCCACCACCGCGATGGGCTTCGTTGATGCGGTGATGGCCGGTCGCGTCGGACCGCGGGATCTGGCGGCGGTGGCGCTGGGCAACTCGATCTGGGTCCCGGTGTTTCTGCTGATGACCGGCACTCTGCTGGCCACCACACCTAAAGTCGCCCAGCGCTTTGGCGCCGGCACGCACAGCGAGATCGGCCCGATCGTGCGGCAGGCGTTGTGGCTGGCGTTGGTGGTGGGCTTGATGGCGACCGGCATGCTGTTCAGCGCCGAACCGATCTTGCACCTGATGAAGGTCGATCCCGAACTGATCGGCCCGTGCATGCAATACCTGCACGGCATCGCCAGCGGTTTGCCCGCCGTCGCGTTCTACCATGTGCTGCGCTGTTTCAGTGACGGCCTGGGACGCACGCGCCCGGCGATGGTCCTGGGTTTGTGCGGGCTCGCGCTGAACATTCCGCTGAACTACATCTTCATTTATGGCCACTTCGGTGTGCCGGCCATGGGCGGCGTCGGTTGCGGCTGGGCTACGGCGATTGTGATGTGGGTGATGGCGCTGGGCATGGCCGGCTGGGAGCGCTGGGCGCCGGCGTATCAATCGAGCCAGTTATTCAGCCGTTTCGACTGGCCGCAGTGGTCAGTGATCAAACGCCTACTGGGCATCGGCCTGCCGATCGGCATCGCGGTGTTCGCCGAATCGAGCATCTTCGCGGTGATAGCCCTGCTGATCGGCAGCCTCGGCGCCACCGTAGTCGCCGGGCATCAGATCGCGCTGAACTTCAGTTCGCTGGTGTTCATGATTCCCTACTCGATCGGCATGGCCGTGACCGTACGAGTGGGTCAGGCGCTCGGTCGTCAGGAACCGCGCGAAGCCCGTTTCGCCGCAGGTGTCGGCATGGGCACGGCGCTGGCTTACGCGTGTATTTCGGCGAGCATAATGCTGTTGCTGCGCGAGCACATCGCGGCCATCTACACGGCTGACCCAACGGTGATTCGCGTGGCGGCGATGCTGATCGTTTACTCGGCGCTGTTCCAGTTTTCCGATGCGATCCAGGTCACGGCGGCCGGTGCGTTGCGTGGCTATCAGGACACACGGGTGACGATGATCCTGACGCTCTTCGCATACTGGGGCATTGGTTTGCCGGTGGGTTACGCGCTGGGGCTGACCGACTGGTTCGGCACACCGAGTGGCCCGAGCGGGCTGTGGCAAGGTTTGATCGTCGGCCTGAGCTGCGCCGCGCTGATGCTGTCGATCCGCCTGACGCGCAGTGCACGCAAGCGGATCCGCTACGGGCTGAGTTGACCCTGTGGGAGCCAGCCTGCTGGCGATTGCGGTGATTCAGTCAACAATGATGTTGAGTTTGAATCAGCTATCGCCAGCAGGCTGGCTCCCACCGTAGTTTTTTGTGGGTCAATCGGACTTCTTGCGGATCCAGTACAGGTAGGTGCCAGCCTCTTCGTGTTGCGCGACCAGTTCGTGGTCAAGGAACACACAGAACTTGGGAATGTCACGACGGGTCGACGGATCAGTGGCAACCACCTTGAGCAGGCCGCCGGGCGCGAGGTCACGGATGTGCTGGTGCAGCATCATCACCGGCTCGGGGCAGTTGAGGCCGGTGGCGTCGAGGGTGCCGTCTACCGGCGTATCAAGCATTTCACTCATGATTCACTCCTGTAACTGGCCGGCATTGTCGCGCATTGCCGGGTATTCGGTCATCTGTGGCATGACGCCATACCTGTTTAGGGACCGCGTACAGCCTTTTAACGGGACTTGGGTTTCTTCACGTCAAGCCGACGCAAATGGCACGTCACTTCTTCCCGGTCGTGATACAGCTGCTTGCAGCCAATTTCGACCCGGATTCCGCGCTCCTTGAACCCGTCGGCGATGCGCTCCAGCAAGCGTTTCACTTCAGCGTAACGCTGTTTCATCGGTAACTTGAGGTTGACCACCGCTTCGCGGCAATGGCCCTCGCCGATCCACTCCTCCAGCATTGCGGCGTTGCGCGCCGGTTTCTCGACGATGTCGCAGACCATCCAGTCCACCGGCTGGCGGGGCTTGTAGGTGAAGCCGTCGGCCATCAAATGTTGCACCAGACCGGTGTCCATCAGGCTTTGCGCCATTGGACCGTTGTCGATGGCGGTCACCAGCATGCCGCGGTTGACCAGTTGCCAGGTCCAGCCGCCCGGCGCTGCGCCGAGGTCGACGCCGGTCATGTCGCTGTGCAGGCGCTCGTCCCACTGGTCGCGCGGGATAAAGTGGTGCCACGCCTCTTCCAGCTTCAAGGTCGAGCGGCTCGGTGCCTCGCGGGGAAACTTCAGGCGCGGAATGCCCATCGGCCACATTGCCGAGTTGTTCGACTCGGCCAGCCCCATGAACACTTCGCGACCGCTTTTGAACGTCAGCAGCAGGCGCGGCTTGTTCGCATCTTCCACCAGTTTGCCGGCCGCCATCAGCGCCTTGCGCAGGTGCACTTCGAACTTCTTGCAGAAGTTCGACAGTTCCTTGCCATCGTTGGTATCGACCATTTCCAGCCACAGGCTGCCGCACAGCGGGAAGTCTGCCATGTGCGCGAGGATCACACTGATACGGTCGGTTTCGGGCAGGTCGATGAAAATCCCGCGTGCCCACTGGCGCGGAAAAATCAGATCGGCAAAACGCTGACCGCGCATCAGGCGCTCGGCGCCGTCTTCTTCGGTGCAAATGAATTCGGCGCAGGCGCTGGCGGTCTTGGCCTTGGCATAACCGGCGACGTTCAGCCGCGCAGCGTGTTCGGAAATCTCGGAACAGACTTCGCCTTCGAAGCCCGGCCGGCAATGCATAAAGAGGGTGTTCATTCTTACTCCTGGGCAGTTGGCGAAGAATTCAGCCACTGCACGATGCCCAGGCTTGCGTTGAAGCAAAGCCTGTCACGAAAACCGGCGCATGATAGCCGAGTTCGGAACCTCGGACTTGTCCATAGAGTCCAGTTATTAGCCTTAACGCCTAAACAGGGCTAGGTTAAAGCTCTGTTCGTCCCGTCAGTCCGTAGCCGTGCGGACCCAAAGGAGTCATTTCAATGCCGTCCCTCGATAGCCTGAAAACCCTTAAAACCCTGCAAGTCGACGACAAGATCTACCATTACTTCAGTCTGCCCGATGCAGCCAAGAGCCTCGGTGATCTCGACAAACTGCCAATGTCGTTGAAAGTGTTGCTGGAAAACCTGCTGCGCTGGGAAGACGAAAAAACCGTCACCGGCGCCGACCTCCGGGCGATTGCCGCCTGGCTCAAGGAACGTCGCTCCGATCGCGAAATCCAGTACCGCCCTGCCCGGGTATTGATGCAAGACTTTACCGGCGTGCCCGCCGTGGTCGACCTGGCCGCCATGCGCGCCGCCATGGCCAAGGCCGGCGGTGACCCGCAGCGCATCAATCCGCTGTCGCCGGTGGATCTGGTGATCGATCACTCGGTGATGGTCGACAAGTTCGGCAGCGCAAGCGCCTTCGGACAGAACGTCGACATCGAAATGCAGCGCAACGGCGAGCGTTATGCCTTTCTGCGCTGGGGCCAGAGCGCCTTCGACAACTTCAGCGTGGTGCCGCCCGGCACGGGGATTTGCCACCAGGTCAACCTCGAATACCTCGGCCGCACCGTCTGGACCAAGGATGAGGACGGTCGCACCTATGCGTTCCCCGACACGCTGGTCGGCACCGACTCCCACACCACCATGATCAACGGCCTCGGCGTGCTCGGCTGGGGCGTCGGCGGGATCGAAGCGGAAGCCGCGATGCTCGGCCAACCGGTGTCGATGCTGATTCCGGAGGTGATCGGTTTCAAACTCACGGGCAAGTTAAAGGAAGGCATCACCGCCACCGACCTGGTGCTGACCGTCACCCAGATGCTGCGCAAGAAAGGCGTGGTCGGCAAATTCGTCGAGTTCTACGGCGACGGTCTTGCCGACCTGCCGCTGGCCGACCGAGCGACCATCGCCAACATGGCCCCGGAATATGGCGCCACCTGCGGTTTCTTCCCGGTGGATGACGTGACGCTGGAATACCTGCGCCTGTCCGGCCGGCCGCTGGAAACCGTGAAACTGGTCGAGGCTTACAGCAAGGCACAAGGTCTGTGGCGCCTGCCCGGCAAGGAGCCGGTGTTCACCGACAGCCTGGCGCTGGACATGAGCAGCGTCGAGGCCAGCCTCGCCGGGCCGAAACGCCCACAGGACCGGGTGTCGCTGCCCAATGTCGCGCAAGCGTTCAGTGATTTCCTCGGTCTGCAGTTCAAGCCCACCAGCAAGGAAGAAGGCCGCCTGGAAAGTGAGGGCGGTGGCGGCGTCGCGGTAGGTAACGCGGATTTGGTCGGTGAAACGGACTATGAGTACGACGGCCAGACCTATCGCTTGAAAAACGGCGCGGTGGTCATCGCCGCGATCACCTCGTGCACCAACACCTCCAACCCCAGCGTGATGATGGCTGCAGGGCTGGTGGCAAAAAAAGCCGTGGAGAAAGGCCTCACGCGTAAACCGTGGGTCAAGAGTTCGCTGGCCCCAGGCTCGAAAGTGGTCACCGACTACTACAAGGCCGCCGGCCTGACTCAGTATCTGGATCAACTCGGTTTCGACCTTGTCGGTTATGGCTGCACCACCTGCATCGGCAACTCGGGCCCGTTGCCGGAGCCGATCGAAAAAGCCATCCAGAAAGCCGACCTGACCGTCGCCTCGGTGCTCTCGGGCAACCGCAACTTCGAAGGCCGGGTGCATCCGCTGGTGAAAACCAACTGGCTGGCCTCTCCACCGCTGGTGGTCGCTTATGCATTGGCCGGAACGGTGCGCATTGATATCAGCAGCGAACCGCTGGGTAACGACAAGGACGGCAACCCTGTTTACCTGCGGGATATCTGGCCAAGCACCCAGGAAATCGCCGACGCGGTGAATCAGGTCAACACCGCGATGTTCCACAAGGAATACGCCGAGGTGTTTGCCGGCGATGAGCAATGGCAGGCAATTGAAGTGCCGCAGGCGGCGACGTATGTCTGGCAGGATGATTCGACTTACATCCAGCACCCGCCGTTCTTCGACGATATCGGTGGCCCGCCGCCCGTGGTCAAGGACGTCGCAGGTGCCCGAATCCTCGCGCTGCTTGGCGATTCGGTGACCACCGACCACATCTCCCCGGCCGGCAACATCAAGTCCGACAGCCCGGCGGGCAACTACTTGCGCGCGAAAGGAGTGGAACCGCGGGACTTCAACTCCTACGGTTCCCGCCGCGGCAACCATGAAGTGATGATGCGCGGCACCTTCGCCAACATCCGCATACGCAACGAAATGCTCGGAGGAGAGGAAGGCGGCAACACGATTTACATTCCCACCGGGGAACGAATGGCGATCTACGATGCGGCCATGCGTTATCAGGCCTCGGGCACCCCGCTGGTGGTCATCGCCGGGCAAGAATACGGCACCGGGTCAAGCCGGGACTGGGCGGCCAAGGGCACTAATCTGCTGGGTGTAAAAGCAGTCATCGCCGAAAGCTTCGAGCGGATTCACCGTTCCAACCTGGTGGGCATGGGCGTGTTGCCGCTGCAGTTCAAACTGGATCAGAACCGCAAGAGCCTGAACCTCACGGGCAAGGAAACGCTGGATATCATTGGTCTGACGGGAGTGGCGTTGACGCCGCGGATGAACCTGACGCTCATCATCACCCGCGAGGACGGCAGCCGCGAGAAAGTCGAGGTGCTGTGCCGGATCGATACGCTCAATGAAGTGGAGTACTTCAAAGCGGGAGGAATTTTGCATTACGTGTTGCGGCAGTTGATTGCGTCTTGACTGCCTGCTGACAAAAGACACCGCCTTCGGGCGGTGTTTTTGTTTGTTGGGGTACGTCCATATAATCACCCTCCTCAAACCATCACCTGCCCTGTGGCGAGGGGATTTATCCCCGCTCGACTGCGAAGCAGTCGCAAACTTTGTGATGCGGTGTGCCTGAAATACCATGCACTCAGATTTAGGGCCGCTTCGCGCCCCAACGGGGATAAATCCCCTCACCACATTTGTTTTGCGTCACATTAAGGACTTCACATGCTCGCCCTGCCATGGATTCATCTGGCCCTGCTCTCATTTGGCTACGGCCTGGCCCTGACTTATGGCCACCTCGGCTGGCTCGCCGGAATCTCCGTTGCGCTATTGCTGACCGCCGGTTTCGCCGCACGCCAACAACACGTGCGCATAGGCCGCTACCTCGGCCACGCGCTGTTCATTTTCATGGCGCTGGCACTGGCCATGCATTGGCTTCCCGGTTTCTACAACGGCCGCGGTATCAATCCGCAACGCTTCACCGACGATGCCGTGCGTTTTTCCATGTACCTGAACCTGGACAAACCGCTGATTGGTTTCTGGCTGTTGCTGGTCTGCCCGTGGATTGTCGGCCAGCGTTCGCTGCGGCTTGGCATTTTTGCCACCGCGATGGGACTGACACTGAGTGCCCTGCTGGCGCTCGGCGGCGCGCTGTTGCTGGGCGTGATCAGTTGGGCCCCCAAATGGCCCGATCAGGCCTGGTTGTGGCTGTTCAACAATCTGCTGCTGGTCACGCTGGTAGAGGAAGCGCTGTTTCGCGGCTACATCCAGGGCGGTCTGAGCCGACACCTCAAACACCTGCCTTATGGCGAAAACCTCGCACTGCTGCTCGCCTCGCTATTGTTTGGTCTGGCGCATCTGGCTGCCGGCTGGCAATGGGTGTTACTGGCGACCCTGGCAGGTGTCGGCTATGGTCTGGCCTACCGTTTCGGCGGATTGGCGGCAGCCATCGCCACGCATTTCGGCTTGAACCTGCTGCATTTCGGCCTGTTCACCTATCCGATGCTGGCGGGCTGACGCAACGGTCGTTTTGCGACGCGCCGCTGATTATTGAAATAAAAATTCAATAAACCCCTGACCATGCCGACAACCTCTCAAAGCCTTGCGGATTGAAAAAAGCCATGCGTAACAACCAGCCCATCACACAACGCGAACGGACCTTTCCGGCTCAGCAACGGTTGATTTCCACCACCGATGCCAAGGGCGTGATCACCTACTGCAACGACGCGTTCGTCGAAATCAGTGGGTTTTCCCGCGAGGAACTGATCCGTGCGCCGCATAACCTGGTTCGTCACCCCGACGTACCGTCTGCGGTATTCGCGCACATGTGGGGCACGTTGAAACAAGGCTTGCCATGGATGGGCATTGTCAAGAATCGCTGCAAGACCGGCGACCACTATTGGGTCAACGCCTACGTCACACCGGTTTTCGAAGGCAACCAGGTGATCGGTTACGAGTCGGTGCGGGTCAAGCCCACCGCCGAACAGATCCAGCGTGCCGAAGCGCTCTACCAACGCATCAACCAGGGCAAGTCAGCGATTCCTTCCACCGATAAATGGCTGCCGGTGCTTCAGGACTGGCTGCCGTTCATTCTGGTCAGCCAGCTGAGCTTCATGATCGGCGCCACACTCAACTCCCAGTGGGGCTTCGCCCTGGCTGCGGGCCTTTCGGTGCCGTTGGGCCTGCTGGGTTTGAGCTGGCAACAGCGCGGCCTCAAGCGCTTGCTGCGCCTGGCCGAACAGACTACATCCGACCCGCTGATCGCGCAGATGTACACCGACAGCCGTGGCGCCCAGGCGCGCCTGGAGATGTCGATCCTCAGTCAGGAAGCCCGCCTGAAAACCTGCCTGACCCGTCTGCAGGACACTGCCGAGCACCTGAGCGACCAGGCGAAACAGTCCGACACCCTCGCGCACAGCAGCTCCACCGGCCTGGAACGTCAGCGCGTCGAAACCGAACAAGTGGCCACCGCCGTCAACCAGATGGCCGCCACCACGCAGGAAGTCGCCAGCCACGTGCAACGCACCGCGGACGCGACTCAGGAAGCCAATCGCCTGACCGGTCGCGGCCGCGACATCGCCGGGGAAACCCGCGAAGCCATTCAGCGACTGTCGGAAGTGGTCGGCGAAACCGGCATGACCGTGACCCAACTGGCCAAGGACAGCGATGAAATCGGCGGCGTGGTCGACGTGATCAAAGGCATCGCCGACCAGACCAACCTGCTGGCGTTGAACGCGGCAATCGAAGCGGCCCGGGCCGGTGAGATGGGCCGTGGGTTTGCGGTGGTGGCTGACGAAGTTCGTCAACTGGCGCAACGCACCAGCGAATCCACCGGGCAGATTCACGCCCTGATCGCCAAGCTCCAGCAAACCGCGAGCTCAGCGGTGCAAACCATGGAAGCCGGGCATCGCCAGGCGGAAGAAGGTGTGGCGCGGGTACTGGAAGCGGATCAGGCGCTGGTCGGGATCAGCGAAGCGGTGGCGCACATTACCGACATGACCACCCAGATCGCAGCCGCGACCGAAGAGCAAAGCTCGGTGGCCGAAGAAATCAGCCGCAACATCAGCAACATCTCGCAACTGGCTGACCAGACGTCGGAACAGGCGCAGCACTCGGCGTTGTTGAGTGAAGAGCTGACGAAGACGGCGAATACTCAGTATTCGCTGGTGGAGCGGTTTAACCGCTGATTGATGCTGGAAAGACAAAAACCCGGACGGCGAAAGCTTCCGGGTTTAATGAGATGGTCAGCCTGACCGAGAAGCCCTGCAGGTTTACGCTTGCAGGGCTTTTCTCGTTTTCGGCGGAGGATCTCTCATGAACACGATGACGCTTCTCGGTATCGACATTGGCAAACACAGTTTCCACCTGCATGGCCAGGACGCCAAAGGTCATCAGGTATTGCGCAAGAAAACCAACCGCGGCCAATTGCTCAGCACATTGGCCCAGTTACCGGCCTGCACGGTGGTGATGGAGTCGTGCGGCGGCGCCCACTGGCTGGCTCGACAGATCGGTGCATTGGGCCACGAGGTGAAGCTGATCGCCCCGCAGTACGTCAAACCGTTCGTCAAAGGCAACAAAAACGACTTCATTGATGCCGAAGCGATTTGCGAGGCGGCGAGCCGCCCCGCGATGCGCTTCTGCTCGATCAAAACCGCAGAGCAGCAAACGCTTTCAGCCCTGCATCGTGTCCGAGATTCCTTGATTGGCCATCGCACCGTCGCGACCAACCAGATTCATGGCTTTTTACTGGAATTCGGCATCAGCCTGCCCATTGGCGCAACTGCATTGCACCGCTTGCCGGCGCTGCTGGACGACCCACAACACCCGGTTCCATTGCGTCTGAAGGGCGTGGTGATGCGCCTCCATCATCAAATTCAACTGCTGAATGATGAAATCAAGGACATCGAGTCCGATCTAAAGCAACAGTTGAAAGAAGACGATGCCGGAAGTCGTTTGCAGAGTATTCCTGGCATCGGCCCCATCACCGCCAGTGCGGTATTGGCCGATGTAGGCGATGCGTCGAACTATCGAAGTGGACGCGATTTTGCCGCTTCGCTAGGGCTGGTGCCGAGGCAATATTCGACGGGCGGAAAAACAGTGCTTCTGGGGATCAGCAAGCGCGGCGACAAGCACATCCGCCAACTGCTAGTGCAGGGCGCGCGATCCATCATGCAGCATATCGATAAGCGGGAAGACGCCATTGGGCCTTGGGTTCGGGAGCTTCTGACGCGTCGACACTCCAATGTCGTCGCGTGCGCGCTGGCGAACAAACTGGCGCGAATCGTGTGGGCGGTACTGGCCAAAGGCGGCCAGTACGACCCACATCCGAACGTTTGAACGTACAGCTTTACCACCGGCTTTTGCGACGTCACTGACTGATGACAGTAAACGGCAAACGGCCCGACTGAGAACCTGGCAATAAAATCAGCTTTAGAGGCTGAGGGAGAGGCTGAGGGTTTTTTCAGGACAGTCGGGAGCGGCTACTCATCGAGGGCCGAGCGTTGTTGACGCAACACTCACGACGAGCCCGAATACATTAGCGCAAGCCAGCTTTACCGAAAACAGCCCATGAGGTTGCAGGAGATGGGCTGACCATACATTTTATCGTCACTCTGAAAGTGATGTTGCCTGTCTGGGCCTCATCGCGGACAAACCCCTCCCACAGGGTTATGCATCTCGCCGCAGGAATTCGGCAACCTTGCCCGCCGCAGCCGCCAAATGCTGCTCATGGGTAAACCCCGAAGCCTTCAACGGTTTCAAATCATGATCCCCCGCTACCAGCCAGAACACTTCGATACTCGGTGACAACGTGTAAGCCTCGACCGCCTCGCGATTGCCCAACGCATCCCGCTCCCCCTGAACAAACAATGCCGGCGTCTTCAGCCCAGCCAAATGCTCGACCCGAGGCTTCTCCGGTTTACCCACCGCATAAAATGGATACCCCAGGCACACCAACGCATCCACCTCCAGCTCATCGGCTAACAGGCTCGCCATCCGCCCCCCCATGGACTTGCCGCCAATCGCCACACGCCCAGTGACATGGCGTCGCACCACCGCATACACCTCTCGCCAGCATTCCAGCAGTTTCGGCGCCGGGTTCGGCGGGCGCTTACCCCCCTCGACACGCCGTTGCGCCATGTACGGAAACTCAAAGCGCAGCACGTTGACGCCAAGCGCAGCAAGGCGCGCAGCCATGTCGTTCATCCAGGCGCTGTCCATGGGCGCACCGGCGCCATGGGCGAGAATCAGCGTCGTCGATGACGGCGCCGCGGCGGCGCTCCACAGCCAGCCATGTTCGGCTACACACTGCGCCCATTGATCCCCGTCAATACTGGCCTTGTGCTCTTTGTCCATGCTTGCCTCGCTTTTAGTCTGCCTATAACTCCAGGCGAAGGAAGCGTCTGCCTTGCGACTTGCTCGCAAAGACAGGCCTTCACTTCGGCTGAACCGTGGATGGGGAACCATGAACACTTCTATCAGTACCGCCTACAACTACAAGGTGGTCCGCCAATTCGCCATTATGACGGTGGTGTGGGGCATCGTCGGCATGGGGCTCGGGGTTTTTCTCGCGGCTCAATTGGTCTGGCCTGAACTCAACTTTAATTTGCCGTGGACCAGTTTCGGCCGGTTGCGCCCGCTGCACACCAACGCGGTGATCTTTGCCTTCGGCGGTTGCGCCCTGTTCGCCAGTTCGTTCTATTCGGTGCAACGCACCTGCCAGACACAGCTGTTTGCGCCGAAAATCGCTGCGTTCTGCTTCTGGGGCTGGCAGCTTGTGATTCTCCTGGCGGCCATCAGCCTGCCGCTGGGTTACACCAGCTCCAAGGAATACGCCGAGCTGGAATGGCCGATCGATATCCTGATCACCATCGTCTGGGTCGCCTACGCCATCGTGTTCTTCGGCACACTGGCCCAGCGCAAAACCAAGCACATCTACGTCGGCAACTGGTTCTTCGGTGCGTTCATCATCACCGTCGCCATCCTGCACATCGTCAACAACCTTGAGTTGCCAGTGAGTTTCACCAAGTCCTACTCGGTGTACGCCGGCGCGACCGATGCCATGGTGCAGTGGTGGTACGGGCACAACGCCGTAGGCTTTTTCCTCACCGCCGGTTTTCTCGGAATGATGTACTACTTCGTGCCGAAACAGGCCGAGCGTCCGGTGTATTCCTATCGCTTGTCCATCGTGCACTTCTGGGCGCTGATCACCCTGTACATCTGGGCCGGTCCGCACCACTTGCACTACACCGCGCTGCCGGACTGGGCACAGTCGCTGGGCATGGTGATGTCGCTGATCCTGCTGGCGCCGAGCTGGGGCGGGATGATCAACGGGATGATGACGCTCTCGGGCGCCTGGCATAAGTTGCGCAGCGACCCGATCCTGCGCTTCCTGGTGGTATCGCTGGCGTTCTACGGCATGTCGACCTTCGAAGGTCCGATGATGGCGATCAAGACCGTCAACGCCCTCTCCCACTACACCGACTGGACCATCGGCCACGTTCACGCCGGTGCGCTTGGCTGGGTGGCGATGATTTCCATCGGCGCGCTGTACCACATGATCCCGAAAATCTTCGGTCGCGCGCAGATGCACAGCATCGGCCTGATCAACGCGCACTTCTGGCTCGCGACCATCGGCACCGTTCTGTACATCGCATCGATGTGGGTCAACGGCATCGCCCAGGGCCTCATGTGGCGCGCCGTCAACGAAGACGGCACGCTGACCTACTCCTTCGTCGAAACCCTGGTGGCCAGCCACCCAGGCTTCGTCGTGCGACTGGTGGGCGGCGCGATCTTCCTCAGTGGCATGTTCCTGATGGCTTACAACACCTGGCGCACCGTGCGGGCCTCGCAGCCTGCCGAAGCCGCCGCTGCCGCGCAGATCGCCTGAGGAGTCCGCCATGAAACACGAAACAATCGAGAAAAACGTCGGCCTGCTGATGTTGCTGATGGTGTTCGCCGTGAGCATCGGCGGCCTGACCCAGATCGTCCCGCTGTTCTTCCAGGACGTGACCAATAAACCGGTGGAAGGCATGAAGCCCTACACCGCGTTGCAACTGGAAGGTCGCGACATTTACATCCGCGAAGGCTGCGTCGGCTGTCACTCGCAGATGATCCGGCCGTTCCGCGCCGAGACTGAACGCTACGGTCACTACTCGGTCGCCGGCGAAAGCGTCTGGGATCACCCGTTCCTGTGGGGCTCCAAGCGTACCGGTCCGGACCTGGCCCGTGTCGGCGGCCGCTACTCCGAAGACTGGCACCGCGCGCATTTGTACAACCCGCGCAACGTGGTGCCGGAATCGAAGATGCCTGCCTATCCATGGCTGGTGGCCAATCAGCTCGACAGCAGCCACACCGAAACCAAGATCAAGGCAATGCGCACCCTTGGCGTGCCGTACACCGACGACGACATCGCCGGTAGCGTCGAATCGCTCAAGGGCAAGACCGAAATGGACGCATTGGTCGCCTACCTGCAAGTGCTCGGCACTGCCATCAAGAGCAAGAGGTGAGCCCCATGATCTTTGAAATGAGCAGTGGAATGATCCGCGGCCTGGGCACGGTCGTGGTGTTCGTGGCCTTCGTCGGCCTGACGTTGTGGGTGTTCAACAGCAAGCGCAACCCGGAATTCGCCGAAGCGCGTTTGCTGCCGTTCGCCGATGAACCCCTGGCCGACGACGCCACCCAAGAACCTGAAACAAGGAGTACCCGGTCATGACCACTTTCTGGAGTACGTGGATCTGCGTACTGACCATCGGCAGCCTGATCGGCCTGACCTGGCTGCTGATCGGCACCCGCAAGGGCGAAACCAAGGGCAGCGTCGACCAGACCATGGGCCACAGCTTCGACGGCATCGAGGAGTACGACAACCCGCTGCCGCAGTGGTGGTTCATGCTGTTCGCCGGCACGCTGGTGTTCGCCGTAGGTTATCTGGTCTTGTATCCGGGCCTGGGCAACTGGAAAGGCGTCCTGCCGGGTTACGAGGACGGCTGGACCGGCGTCCACGAATGGGAAAAGGAGATGAACAAGGCCGATGCGAAGTTCGGACCGATCTTCGCCAAATTCGCCGCCATGCCGGTGGAAGAAGTGGCCAAGGACCCGCAAGCGCTGAAAATGGGCGGCCGCCTGTTTGCGTCGAACTGCTCGGTGTGCCACGGCTCGGATGCCAAGGGCGCTTTTGGCTTCCCGAACCTGACCGACAGCAATTGGCGCTGGGGCGGCAACGCCGAGATGATCAAGACCACGATCATGGGTGGGCGCATGGCCGCGATGCCGGCCTGGGGTGAAATCCTTGGGGATGCCGGCGTGAAAAACGTTGCCGCCTATGTACGTCATGACCTGGCCGCCCTGCCATTGCCGGCTGACAGCGGCGCCGATCTGCAGGCCGGACAGCAAGCGTTCAGCACGATGTGCGTAGCCTGTCATGGTGCAAACGGCAAAGGCACTGAAGCCATGGGCGCGCCGAATCTGACGCAACCGGCCGGGTTCATCTACGGGACAAGCCTGGCGCAACTGCAACAAACCATTCGCCATGGCCGTCAGGGCCATATGCCGGCGCAGAACGAACTGCTCGGCAACGATAAGGTGCAACTGCTGGCCGCTTATGTGTACAGCCTGTCCCACGGTCTGAATACAGAGCGTTTGCAGGCCGAAGGCAAAAGCGAATAATTCTTCACAGCTCTACTGCCGCATTCTCCCCGGATGCGGCAGCTCCCTGCCCCTTTGCGACCCATTGTCGCACCCTCCGTTAGTCCTCCTTTCGGTTCACCGGAATCGGGTCTAAGCTTCCCCCGATGCGGACTGGCATGAGCCGGTTCCAGGTCGACCCAACCCGATGTGTTCGACGAATCTGCTCGATGACAGGCCGCAAAGGCTGGTAGATACCGGCTGTCGTGCCAATTGCCGTCGGTCACTCGATCGTTGTGTTTGAACACACCCCGTTACAACTGACCTGACCCCCTCACCACTTTCGTTCGCTGCGACATTTTGTCCGAGGGCGATTTTGTCCTTACGCGGCGCATGGAAAGGCCGCAGAATCAGCTTTTGAAAGCATTGACCCAGGTCATGGCGCGTTGCAATGACCCCCTGCTTTCTCCATACTTGCGGCCGATTTTTACTCCTAATAAAACACCCAAACCGTGGAACCTTAGAATGAGCACAGCAATCAGTCCGACTGCTTATAACTATAAGGTAGTCCGCCAGTTCGCCATCATGACGGTGGTCTGGGGGATCCTTGGCATGGGGCTCGGTGTCTTCATCGCCTCACAGCTTGTATGGCCGGAATTGAACTTCGGTCTGCCGTGGACGACTTTTGGACGCTTACGCCCGCTGCACACCAACCTGGTGATTTTCGCCTTCGGTGGTTGTGCACTGTTTGCCACTTCTTATTACGTCGTGCAGCGAACCTGCCAAACGCGACTGATTTCCGACAGCCTCGCAGCCTTCACCTTCTGGGGTTGGCAAGCGGTGATCGTCGGCGCCATCGTTACCTTGCCGCTGGGTTACACCACCACCAAGGAATACGCTGAGCTGGAATGGCCTTTGGCTATTCTGCTGGCCATCGTCTGGGTCACCTACGGTCTGGTGTTCTTCGGCACCATCACCAAGCGCAAGACCAAGCACATTTATGTGGGTAACTGGTTCTACGGTGCCTTCATCGTCGTGACGGCGATGCTGCACATCGTCAACCACGCGTCCCTGCCGGTCAGCTTCTTCAAGTCCTACTCGGCCTACGCCGGTGCGACGGATGCGATGATCCAGTGGTGGTACGGGCACAACGCGGTGGGCTTCTTCCTGACCACCGGCTTCCTGGGGATGATGTACTACTTCGTTCCGAAGCAGGCCGAGCGTCCGATCTACTCCTATCGCCTGTCGATCGTGCACTTCTGGGCGCTGATCACCCTGTACATCTGGGCCGGTCCGCACCACTTGCACTACACCGCACTGCCAGACTGGGCGCAGTCCCTGGGCATGGCGATGTCGATCATCCTGCTGGCTCCGAGCTGGGGCGGCATGATCAACGGCATGATGACCCTGTCGGGCGCCTGGCATAAGCTGCGCACCGACCCGATCCTGCGCTTCCTGGTCGTGTCCCTCGCGTTCTACGGGATGTCGACCTTCGAAGGCCCGATGATGGCCATCAAGACCGTCAACTCGCTCTCGCACTACACCGACTGGACCATCGGCCACGTACACGCCGGTGCCTTGGGCTGGGTAGCGATGATCTCGATCGGCGCGATCTACCACATGATCCCGAAACTGTTCGGTCGTGCGCAGATGCACAGCGTCGGCCTGATCAACGCGCACTTCTGGCTCGCGACCATCGGTACCGTCCTGTACATCGCTTCGATGTGGGTCAACGGCATCACCCAGGGTCTGATGTGGCGTGCAATCAACGACGACGGCACCCTCACCTACTCGTTCGTTGAAGCGCTGCAAGCCAGCCACCCCGGTTTCATCGTTCGCGCCCTGGGCGGTGCGTTCTTTGCCAGCGGCATGCTGTTCATGGCCTACAACGTATGGCGTACCGTACGTGCCTCGAACCCGGCTGAAGCCGAAGCCGCCGCTCAGATTGCTGTAGTTGGAGCTCACTGATGAAGCATGAAGCAGTCGAGAAGAACATTGGCCTGCTGGCCTTCTTCATGGTTATCGCCGTCAGCATCGGCGGCCTGACCCAGATCGTTCCGCTGTTTTTCCAGGACGTCACCAACAAGCCGGTCGAAGGCATGAAGCCCCGTACCGCCCTTGAGCTGGAAGGCCGCGACATCTACATCGCCAACGGTTGTGTCGGCTGCCACTCGCAGATGATCCGCCCGTTCCGTGCTGAAACCGAACGTTACGGCCATTACTCCGTCGCCGGTGAAAGCGTCTGGGACCACCCGTTTCTGTGGGGTTCCAAACGTACCGGTCCGGACCTGGCCCGTGTTGGCGGTCGTTACTCCGACGACTGGCAGCGTGCGCATTTGTATAACCCGCGCAACGTGGTGCCTGAGTCGAAAATGCCGGCCTACCCGTTCCTCGTGGAAAACAAGCTCGACGGCAAAGACACCGCCAAGAAAATGGAAGTCTTGCGCACGCTCGGCGTCCCTTACACCGACGAAGACATCGCCGGCGCTCAGGATGCTGTGAAGGGCAAAACCGAAATGGACGCGCTGGTGGCCTATCTGCAAGGCCTGGGCACCATCATCAAAAGCAAACGGTGATTTAGATGGATATCGGGATGATTCGTGGCCTGGGCACCGTTGTCGTGATGGTGGCCTTCATCGGTCTGGCGTTGTGGGTGTTCAGCCCCAAGCGCAAGTCGGAGTTTGAAGACGCGACCTTGCTGCCTTTCGCGGATGATCCCGAAGCCATCAAGCACGTCGAGCAAGCTTCTAGGAGTAACAAAGAATGACTACGTTCTGGAGTCTGTACGTCACAGTCCTCAGTCTCGGCACCATCTTCGCCTTGACCTGGCTGCTGCTGTCCACCCGCAAGGGCCAGCGCGCCGAGCAAACAGAAGAAACGGTTGGCCACTCCTTCGACGGGATCGAGGAGTACGACAACCCGCTGCCGAAATGGTGGTTCATGCTGTTCGTGGGCACCATCATTTTCGCCCTGGGCTACCTGGTGCTGTACCCGGGCCTGGGCAACTGGAAAGGCCTGCTGCCAGGTTACAACTACCTCGATAACGAGAAGCAGACCGCGTTCGCCAATGGCCAGACCGGCTGGACCGGCGTTCACGAGTGGGAAAAGGAAATGGCCAAGTCGGACGCCAGGTTCGGTCCGATCTTCGCCAAATTCGCTTCCATGCCAATCGAGGAAGTCGCCAAGGACCCGCAAGCCCTGAAGATGGGTGGCCGTTTGTTCGCCTCCAACTGCTCGGTCTGCCACGGCTCCGACGCCAAGGGCGCCTACGGCTTCCCGAACCTGACCGACGCCGACTGGCGCTGGGGCGGTGAAGCGGAAACCATCAAGACCACCATCATGGGTGGCCGTCATGCGGTCATGCCGGCGTGGGCTGAAGTGATCGGCGAGCAAGGCGTGGCGGACGTTGCTGCGTTCGTCCTGACCAACCTCGATGGCCGCAAGCTGCCGGAAGGCACCAAGGCCGACCCGGTTGCCGGTCAGAAACTGTTCGCTGCCAACTGCGTGGCGTGCCACGGTCCGGCCGGCAAAGGTACGCCAGCAATGGGCGCACCTGACCTGACCCACCCGGCGGCGTTCATCTACGGTTCGAGCTTCGCTCAACTGCAGCAGACCATCCGTTACGGCCGTCAGGGCCAGATGCCTGCGCAGGAACAGCTGCAAGGCAATGACAAGGTTCACCTGCTGGCCGCTTACGTCTACAGCTTGTCTCACGGTGAGAAAGCTCCGGCGGAAGATGCTCAGTAAGGCAAACGCCTGATGCAAAAAAAGGCCCCGCCAGTGATCTGGCGGGGCCTTTTTTATGGGCGATTGGCCTACGTTGATGCCACCGGCACTGTCGCTATCAGCTCACGTTTCTGCCACTGGTTGTTGTCGACCGCATAGACGTGCAGGTTTTTACGATCCTCGGAAAAACTGGCGATCAGATAAGTCTGCTGGGATGCACTGCCGCTGATGAAACCCGGCACACTGCCCGTGTACCACATGGAGCCGCCACTCCCATGAAGATGACCGGCGAACATTGCAGTCACTTCATATTTATCGATCATCTCCCTGAACCGTTTTTCTTGACTCCAGTCGCCCATGAAATCATTGGGTTTATGCATGTTCAGGAGAATGATTTTCCCCTGCGCGCGTGCCTGCTGAAGGTCGCGCTCAAGCCAATCAAGTGCCGGGGTAATTTCAAAAACCGTCGGGCGGACAAAAGTGCCTGAAGAGAATTTCACCGAGTACGTCGGCTCGTTATGTAACTGCACCAGGTGCACATCGCCATAATCCTTGGAGTACGCAAGGCTGCCGTAATAAATAGTGCTCGGCCATGAAGCCCGTGCCGCCAGATCCATACTTCCGGCCTTTCCCCAATAGCGCTTCTTCAGATCCTCAATGCTTCCAGCGGCGCAATTATTCAGAAAACAATCATTCACGTTATTTTGATAATCATGATTACCCAGCCCGTAGTCATAAGCCCCTTGAAGTTTGGTATCCAGCGTCTGCTGGACATAGGAACGCTCACCTGCATGACCGAAGGCGGTCATATCGCCATTGATCATCACGGGCACCGCCGTGCTCCCGCCCTCGTGCCGCCTGAACTCGGCAATACTGTCGTACTGTGTTTCCACCAGCCATTTCGCGCGCTGCTCCAACGCTGTAGCTGATTCGGTTTCACCTCTGTCCGTTTTATCCGTCCACGGATACTGTGGATCAGAAGCGAAGACCATATGACGCGGCGCACCTTCAAATGAATGCGCGAGCGATGCCAGCGACAGGGTCCACATGCACGCAAGTAATCTTGCACACTTTTTTATGTTCATAGAATTCCATTTCCACTTAAACACTATTGAATTTAAATAAAGCACATAAAATTTCGATCAAATACAAAACAAAAGCAACTACCA
Source organism: Pseudomonas sp. IT-P100 (assembly GCF_949767185.1). Lineage (NCBI taxonomy): Bacteria > Pseudomonadati > Pseudomonadota > Gammaproteobacteria > Pseudomonadales > Pseudomonadaceae > Pseudomonas > Pseudomonas sp. IT-P100. The sequence continues at coordinate 413,462 of NZ_CATKQK010000011.1, read as the reverse complement.
AAACAAACACAAAGCATTTCCCACAACAAAACTCGCCACCCACGACACGCTTATATCTTGAATTCTTTACTTAATGGAAAACACCCTTCGATAGAGTATAAATTTCCTGCAACTTGATGATTGGTTTAAACACCAACACGAGCAAACGCTATAGTTAATTCAACACAAGGAAGTCATTACATGAACACTAAAACAACCACCCAGAACTCCTGCAATGTTAACCCCGCCGTACCGAGTGAAGATCCGCCACAGACTGAAGTTGTTAGCGAAACAACTGTACTGAAGCGCCGTGCAAGGTCGGCAGACACCGCGAACAGCGCTGATCGACCAAAACCCCACGGAACCGGGCTGGACAAGCTGGGGGGCGGCAATCTCCTTTTAGAAGAGGACTGAGTTTTGCTGATGGATTGCAGCGCCGGCGCTGCAATCCATCAGGGTGTGTAGTGTTCACCGAGGCAGAGTACGATTCGTCTATAGTCAATTGACCTGCATCATGCTTTGTTACATTTGCTACACCATTCGTAAATTTTCCCCAACGCGACCAAAGGTCGCACCCTTGAGCTAGAGCGACAGGCGTATCATTGCGCCACTGCAACACCTCTTTTTGACCGCGGTCGGCATGCACTGACCGGGGCATTTTTCCACTGCCGTGGGATGCAACCGATGAGCAATCAGATTCCGGTACACGACGTTACCCCGCCTGCCAAAAACGCGAACAACAGCGTCGACCTCTACGCCTCTCGAGAAAAGATCTACACCCGAGCCTTCACCGGCCTGTTCCGCAACCTGCGGATGATGGGCGGAGCCTTTTTGTTTCTGTTGTATTTCGGCACGGTGTGGTTGAACTGGGGCGGCCATCAAGCCGTCTGGTGGAACCTGCCAGAACGCAAATTCTTTATTTTTGGCGCCACTTTCTGGCCCCAGGACTTCATCCTGCTCTCGGGCATTCTGATCGTCAGCGCCTTCGGCCTGTTTTTCATTACCGTGTACGCCGGTCGCGTCTGGTGCGGCTATACCTGCCCGCAGAGCGTGTGGACGTGGATTTTCATGTGGTGCGAAAAGGTCACCGAAGGCGACCGCAACCAGCGCATCAAGCTCGACAAGGCGCCGATGAGCGCCAACAAGTTCCTGCGCAAACTCAGCAAACACTCGATGTGGCTTTTGATCGGCTTCGCAACCGGCATGACCTTCGTCGGTTATTTCTCGCCGATCCGCGAGCTGACCATCGACTTCTTCACCGGCGCGGCCGATGGCTGGTCATATTTCTGGGTCGGTTTCTTCACCCTCGCCACTTACGGTAACGCCGGCTGGTTGCGCGAGCAGGTGTGCATCTACATGTGCCCGTATGCGCGCTTCCAGAGCGTGATGTTCGACAAGGACACGCTGATCGTCTCCTACGATCCGCGTCGCGGTGAAGCCCGTGGCCCGCGCAAGAAAGGTGTCGACTACAAGGCCCTGGGCCTGGGTGACTGCATCGATTGCACCATGTGCGTCCAGGTCTGCCCGACCGGCATCGACATCCGTGACGGCCTGCAAATCGAATGCATCGGCTGTGCGGCGTGCATCGATGCCTGCGACAGCATCATGGACAAGATGGATTACCCGCGCGGCCTGATCAGCTACACCACCGAGCACAACCTGTCCGGACAGAAAACCCATAAACTGCGCCCGCGCCTGATCGGCTATGCCCTGGTGTTGCTGGCCATGATGGGATTGCTGGCGGGCGCGTTTTTCATGCGTTCGCTGGTGGGTTTCGACGTCAGCAAAGACCGCGTGCTGTACCGCGAGAACGCCGAAGGACGGATCGAAAACGTCTACAGCCTGAAAATCATGAACAAGGATCAGCGCGACCACACTTACGTGCTGGAAGCCGCCGGCCTGCCGGACCTGAAGCTGCAAGGCAAACGCGAGATCAAGGTCGCCGCCGGCGAGATTTTCAGCCAGCCGGTCGAACTGTCCATTGCCCCGGAAAAACTGCCATCGAGTACCAACGAGGTGAAATTCATCCTCAAGGACGCCGATGACGAAAGTATCCACGTTGAAGCCAAGAGCCGTTTCATCGGCCCACAAATTCGTTGAGAGAAGTGATCATGCCCGCAGCAAACGCCGCAAGTCCCTGGTACAAGCACCTTTGGCCGTGGATCATCATCGCCATCCTCGCCTGTTCGGTGACGCTGACCTTGTCCATGGTAACGATCGCGGTGAACAACCCGGACAACCTGGTCAACGACAACTACTACGAGGCCGGCAAAGGCATCAACCGCTCCCTCGACCGCGAGCTGCTGGCACAGACCCTGCTCCTGCGCGCCAGCGTGCACCTGGATGACGTGACCGGCGAAGTCGATCTGCGCCTGAGCGGCAACAGCCAGCCGAAAACCCTGGAGCTGAACCTGATCTCGCCGACCCAGCCGGAGAAGGATCGCAAGATCACCCTCACCCGCAGTGAAACCGGACAGGGCCGCTACATCGGCCAGTTGAGCGACAAGGTCGATGGCCGCCGCTTCGTGGAACTGCTGGGCACTCAGGACGACCACATCTGGCGTATGTTCGAAGAAGAACTGGTCAGCCATGACAAGGAACTGCTGCTGGGCGACGAACCGCTGCAAGGCGCTGAAGACCTGAAGAAATAAATGTGCGAATGCGATCAAATGTGGCGAGGGAGCTTGCTCCCGCTGGGGGGCGAAGCGCCCCCAAAACCTGCAAACCGGTCCTTTCAGTCTTAGCGAGTGCGCCGACTTGCGACTGCTACGCAGCCGAGCGGGAGCAAGCTCCCTCGCCACAATGGTTTTCATGGCAACACACATGACCACGCCACTCCCCTGCTACCACTGCGCCCTGCCCGTCCCGGCCGGCAGCCGCTTCACCGCTGTCGTCCTCGGAGAAACCCGCGAATTCTGCTGCCCGGGTTGCCAGGCCGTGGCCGAAGCGATTGTCGCGGGTGGACTGGAAAGCTATTACCAGCATCGCAGCGAAGCCTCGGCCAACCCCGAAGCGTTGCCGGTACAGTTGGTGGACGAGCTGGCGCTGTACGACCGCGCCGACGTGCAAAAGCCGTTCGTGCGCCACGACGGCGAGCTCGCCGAAACCACCCTGTTGATGGAAGGCATCAGCTGCGCGGCATGCGGCTGGCTGATCGAGAAGCACCTGCGCGGCTTGCCGGCGGTGGCGGAAGCGCGGCTGAACCTGTCCAACCATCGCCTGCACGTGCGCTGGGCCGATGCGCAATTGCCCCTGAGCCAGGTGCTCAGCGAACTGCGGCACATCGGCTACGCCGCACACCCCTATCAGGCCGACCGCGCCAGCGAACAACTGGCCAGCGAAAACCGTCTGGCCCTGCGCCAACTCGGGGTCGCCGGGCTGCTGTGGTTCCAGGCGATGATGGCGACCATGGCCACCTGGCCGGAATTCAACATCGACCTCAGCCCCGAGCTGCACACGATCCTGCGCTGGGTCGCACTGTTCCTCACCACGCCGATCGTGTTCTACAGCTGTGCGCCGTTCTTCAAAGGCGCGATGCGCGATTTACGCACCCGCCACCTGACCATGGACGTCTCGGTGTCGCTGGCGATTGGCAGCGCCTATGTCGCCGGGATCTGGACGTCGATCACCGGGGTCGGCGAGCTGTATTTCGATGCCGTCGGCATGTTTGCGCTGTTCCTGCTCGCCGGGCGTTATCTGGAGCGGCGCGCCCGGGAGCGCACCGCCGCCGCCACGGCACAACTCGTCAATCTGCTGCCCGCCTCATGCCTGCGGCTAAGTGCCGACGGCCAGAGCGAGCGCATCCTGCTCAGCGAACTGCATGTCGGCGACCACGTGCTGGTGCATCCCGGGGCGATCCTCCCGGCCGACGGCAAGATCCTCGACGGCCAGTCAAGCATCGACGAGTCGCTGTTGACCGGCGAATACCTGCCGCAACCGAGAACCCTCGGCGATGCCGTTACCGCTGGCACCCTGAACGTCGAAGGCGCGCTGACCGTAGAAGTCCTCGCCCTTGGCCAGGACACCCGGCTGTCCGCCATCGTCCGCCTGCTGGACCGCGCTCAGGCCGAGAAACCTCGCCTGGCAGAGATCGCCGACCGCGCCGCGCAATGGTTCCTGCTGCTGACGCTCATCGCATCTGCCTGCATTGGCCTGCTTTGGTGGGAACTGGATTCCTCGCGAGCCTTCTGGATTGTCCTGGCGATGCTCGTCGCGACCTGCCCGTGCGCCTTGTCCCTCGCCACGCCGACCGCCCTCACCGCCGCCACCGGCACGCTGCACAAGCTGGGGCTTTTGTTGACGCGCGGCCATGTGCTCGAAGGTCTGAACCAGATCGACACGGTGATTTTCGACAAGACCGGCACACTCACCGAAGGGCGCCTGACGCTGCGTTCGATCCGCCCCCTCGGTGCACTCGACAGCGATCGATGCCTGAGCCTGGCCGCCGCCCTCGAGAACCGATCCGAGCACCCGATCGCCCGGGCATTCGGCCGCGCGCCGCTGGCCGCCGAGGAAGTCCACAGCACACCGGGGCTGGGCCTGGAAGGCGTGGTCGGCGAGCAGCGCCTGCGCATCGGCCAACCGGGTTTTGTCTGTGCACTCAGCAACGCCGCCGTACCGCTGATGCCCGATGAGGCCGGTCAGTGGCTGCTGCTCGGCGACGGTCAGGGACCACTGGCGTGGTTCGTCCTCGATGACCGTTTGCGCGCCGATGCGCCGGCGTTACTGGACGCCTGCAAGGCGCGCGGCTGGCGGACACTGCTGTTGTCGGGCGACACCTCGCCCATGGTCGCCAGCGTCGCCGCGGAACTGGGCATCGACGAGGCCCGCGGCGGTTTGCGCCCGGACGACAAATTGCAGGTCCTGCAGCAGCTGCACAAGGAAGGTCGCAAGGTATTGATGCTCGGTGACGGGGTCAACGATGTGCCGGTACTGGCCGCCGCCGACATCAGCGTCGCCATGGGTTCGGCCACCGATCTGGCGAAAACCAGTGCCGACGCCGTGCTGTTGTCCAACCGCCTCGACGCGCTGGTGCAGGCCTTCAGCCTCGCCCGGCGTACCCGTCGGGTTATCATCGAGAACCTGCTGTGGGCCGGCCTGTACAATGGCCTCATGTTGCCGTTCGCCGCCCTCGGCTGGATCACGCCGGTGTGGGCCGCGGTCGGCATGTCGATCAGTTCGTTGACCGTGGTGCTGAACGCCCTGCGCCTGACTCGCCTGCCGAGCACGCCGGCCGCCAGCGCCACGCCAGAAACCCGCCCGCTGCCGGCCTGAGCCGCGCGGGCATGGAGCCTTCCCATGCCAGCTCTCTACGTGATGATCCCGGCCGCGCTGCTGATCGTGGCCATCGCGGTCTACATTTTCTTCTGGGCGGTCGACAGCGGTCAGTACGATGACCTCGACGGCCCCGCCCACAGCATCCTGTTCGACGACCAGGACCCGAATCACACCGCGGCGGTCGATGAGGCCAGCGGCCACCCGGTCAAACCGGACGACAAGGCGCCCCCGCATGTTTGAGTTGGCGCCACTGCTGGTGTCTGCGGTGATCCTCGGCCTGCTCGGCGGCGGCCATTGCCTGGGTATGTGCGGCGGCTTGATGGGCGCGTTGACCCTGGCGATTCCCAAGGAACAACGCAGCCGACGCTTTCGATTGCTGCTGGCCTACAACCTCGGGCGAATTCTCAGCTACGCCACTGCCGGCCTGCTGATCGGCCTGGCGGGTTGGGCGGTGGCGAACAGCCCGGCAGCGATGTTCATGCGCATCCTCGCCGGATTGCTGCTGATTGCGATGGGGCTTTATCTTGCCGGCTGGTGGAGCGGACTGACCCGCATCGAAAGCCTCGGGCGCGGTCTGTGGCGGCATATCCAGCCTGTCGCGAACAAACTACTGCCGGTGTCGAGCGTGCCCCGCGCCTTGTTGCTCGGCGCGCTCTGGGGCTGGCTGCCCTGCGGGCTGGTTTACAGCACGTTGCTGTGGTCAGCGAGCCAGGGTAATGCGCTGGACAGTGCATTGCTGATGCTCGCGTTCGGCCTTGGCACCTGGCCGGTGTTGCTCGCGACGGGGCTGGCGGCCGAGCGCGTTACGGCGCTGTTGCGCAAACGCAGCGTGCGCATGACCGGAGGACTGCTGGTCATGCTGTTCGGCATCTGGACCTTGCCTGGACCGCATCAACATTGGCTCATGGGGCACTGAACCGTGGCGAGGGAGCTTGCTCCCGCTGGGGCGCGAAGCGGCCCCAAAAAAAAGGACTGCTGCGTATTCCAGCGGGAGCAAGCTCCCTCGCCACAAAAACCAACCACCGCCCCCCATCGCCGTTGATGCAAATCAAGATGCCCCAACGCCGCCTCCCATAGACTTGCCGACACTGCCAGCCTATCCGGGGGAATGCCCGCATGATGCTCGACGCCATTCGTTGGGATACCGATCTGATCCGCCGCTATGACCTGGCGGGACCGCGCTACACCTCCTACCCGACCGCCGCGCAGTTCGATGGTCATATCGGCTCCTTCGACCTGCTCCATGCGTTGCGGGAAAGCCGCAAGGCCCTGCGCCCGTTGTCGCTGTATGTGCACGTGCCGTTCTGCGCGAACATTTGTTACTACTGCGCCTGCAACAAAGTCATCACCAAGGATCGCGGCCGAGCCCTGCCCTACCTGCAACGCCTGGAGCAGGAAATCCAGCTGATCGCCTGCCACCTCGACCCGGCGCAAAAGGTCGAACAACTGCACTTCGGCGGCGGCACGCCGACCTTTCTCAGCCATGACGAATTGCGCCAGCTGATGGCCCAGTTGCGCAAAAGCTTCAATCTGCTGGACGACGACACCGGCGACTACGGCATCGAGATTGACCCGCGCGAAGCCGACTGGTCGACCATGGGCCTGCTCCGTGAACTGGGTTTCAATCGCGTCAGCATCGGTTTGCAGGATCTCGACCCGGCCGTGCAACGAGCGGTGAATCGCCTGCAAAGCCTGGAAGAAACACGGGCGGTGATCGATGCCGCACGGACCCTGCAATTCCGCTCGATCAACATTGACCTGATCTATGGCCTGCCCAGACAGACACCCGACAATTTCGCCCGCACCGTCGAAGAAGTGATCAACCTGCAACCGGACCGGTTGTCAGTGTTCAACTATGCGCACTTGCCGGAGCGCTTCATGCCGCAACGGCGAATCAACAGTGACGAGCTACCGACGCCGGCGCAGAAACTGGAGATGCTCCAGCGCACCATCGAACAACTGACCGCCGCCGGCTATCGCTATATCGGCATGGACCACTTCGCCCTGCCCGACGATGAGCTGGCGATTGCCCAGGAAGAATCGACCCTGCAACGCAATTTCCAGGGCTACACCACCCACGGTCATTGCGATTTGATCGGGCTGGGCGTCTCGGCCATCAGTCAGATCGGCGACCTGTACTGCCAGAACAGCAACGACCTCAACCAGTACCAGAACGCCTTGGCCTCCACGCAACTGGCGACCAACCGCGGCCTGCTGTGCAACGCCGACGACCGTGTCCGGCGGGCGGTGATCCAACAGTTGATTTGCCGTTTCAACGTGGAATTCACCGAGATCGAGCAGGCCTTCAACATCGACTTTCGCGGTTACTTCGGCAAGCTGTGGCCACAGTTGCAAGGCATGGCCGCAGACGGGCTGATCGAATTGAACAATGACCGCATCAACGTACTGCCCGCCGGACGATTGCTGGTGCGTTCGGTGTGCATGGTGTTCGATGCCTACCTGGAGGAACAGAACCGCCAACGGTTTTCGCGAGTGATCTAACGCTTCATCGCCCCTCACCGCGCTGTGACAAAACGGCACAGCGCTGGCCTGATTGTCTTCCCGTGAGTTACCCTTACGTCTTATGTGTGTTTTCCCACAAGGATTTAAGAAAATGTCCGAGCCAGTAAAGCTGCGTGCTCATAACCAGGCCCATTGCAAGGATTGCAGCCTGGCTCCCCTCTGCCTGCCACTTTCTCTGAATCTGGAAGACATGGATGCGCTGGACGAGATCGTTAAACGTGGTCGCCCGTTGAAAAAGGGCGAATTCCTGTTCCGTCAGGGCGACGTTTTCGATTCCGTGTATGCAGTACGCTCTGGCGCCCTGAAAACGTTCGGCCTCAGCGATGGCGGTGAAGAACAGCTCACCGGCTTCCATTTGCCGAGCGAACTGGTCGGGCTGTCGGGCATGGACACGGAAAAACATCCGGTCTCGGCGCAAGCACTGGAAACCACCTCGGTCTGTGAAATTCCGTTCGAACGCCTCGACGAACTGGCGCTGCAACTGCCGCAGTTGCGCCGTCAGCTGATGCGCGTGATGAGCCGAGAAATCCGCGACGATCAACAAATGATGTTACTGCTGTCGAAAAAAACCGCCGACGAGCGCATTGCCACGTTCCTGGTGAACCTGTCGGCACGCTTCCGCGCTCGCGGATTCTCGGCCAATCAGTTCCGCCTGAGCATGTCGCGCAACGAAATCGGTAACTACCTGGGCCTGGCGGTGGAAACCGTGTCACGGGTGTTCACGCGCTTCCAGCAAAACGAACTGATCGCCGCCGAAGGCAAGGAAATCCATATCCTTGACCCGATCCAGCTCTGCGCCCTGGCCGGTGGCTCGATCGAAGGTTGATTGCGACGATGGCGGCTGAGCGAAACGGTTCTGCCGCCGGTATACTGCGACGTTTGCAGCCTGCCAGGACAACTCGACGATGGTCTTCGACTCCTTCGACATAAAATCCCTGATCCGCCCTGTGATCGACTTCCCGAAACCGGGTGTCATCTTTCGCGACATTACCCCGCTGTTCCAGTCGCCCACGGCCCTGCGCCTGGTGATGGACAGCTTTGCCCACCGTTACGTCGAGGCTGACTTCACCCACATCGGTGCCATGGATGCCCGTGGTTTCCTGATCGGTTCGGTGCTGGCCTATCAGTTGAACAAGCCGCTGGTGCTGTTCCGCAAACAAGGCAAACTGCCGGCCGACGTGCTGGCCGAGGGCTATGCGACCGAGTACGGCGAAGCCTTCCTTGAAGTGCACGCCGACAGTCTTTGCGAAGGCGATTCGGTGGTGATGTTCGATGATTTGATCGCCACCGGCGGCACGCTGATTGCGGCGGCCAACCTGATTCGGCGTATGGGTGCGCGGGTGCATGAAGCGGCGGCGATCATTGATTTGCCGGAGCTGGGTGGGTCGCAGCGACTGGAAGACATGGGGATTCCTGCTTTCTGCCTGACGCAGTTTGCGTTGAGCGATCAGTAAGCCGAGTCTGGAAGGATGCCCATCGCGGGCAAGCCCGCGATGGGGCCAGCCGCCACACCGCCAACTACAACCCCATCTGCTTGCTGATGATCTCGTTCATCACTTCCCGCGTCCCGCCGCCAATCGAAAGAATCCGATTATCGCGGTACAGCCGCTCCACCAGACTCTCGCGCATATAGCCCAGGCCACCGAGAATTTGCACCGCATCCGTGGTAATCCGGTCCGCCGTGTCCGTCGCAAAATTCTTGGCCATGGAAATTTCCTTGATCACGCTCTGCCCGGCAGCCATTTTCGCCGCCTGCCGGTAGGTGAATTCCCGTGACACTTCCAGCGCCGTCGCCATTTCCGCAAGGCGATGCTTGAGCACCTGAAACTTGCCGATGGGTTTGCCGAACGCTTCGCGCTGACGCGCCCACTTCAGGCTTTCCTCCAGCGCCAGCTGCGCGGTCATGTTGGCCATCAGCGCCAAAGCCAGGCGTTCACTCTGGAAGTTGCCCATGATGCAGGCGAAGCCCATGTTTTCGGCGCCGATCAGATTGCCTGCAGGTACGCGGCAATCGTCGAAGAACAGCTCGGCCGTGTCAGACGCCCACCAGCCCATTTTCTTCAATTGGCGGCCGACGGTGAAACCCGGTGTGCCCTTCTCGATCAACAGCAGGCTGATACCGCCGAAACCCGGTTCGCCGGTGCGCACCGCGACGGTGTAGTAATCCGCGCGCACGCCACTGGTGATAAAGGTTTTGCTGCCGCTGACCCGATAGCAGTCACCGTCACGCATGGCGCGGGTTTGCAGGTTGGCCACATCGGAGCCGCCGCTGGGCTCGGTGACAGCCAGTGCGCTGATCTTTTCGCCGGCCAGCACGGGCGGCACGACGCGATCCCGGACCTCGGGCCTGGCCCATTTGAGGATCGGCGGCAAGCCGATGTCCAGCGAGCCTAACCCGGCGACCAATCCACCGGAGCCGCAGCGCATCAACTCTTCGCTGGCGGCGATTTTGGCGAACAGATCACCTTCGTGGCTGCCCCCCAGGGCTTCGGGGTAACCGATCCCCAGAATCCCTGCCGCACCGGCCTTGAGGTAAAGCTCGCGGGGAAAGCTCTCGGCCTCTTCCCACTGGTCGATGTCCGGAAGAATCTCACGCTCGACGAAACGTCTGACGCTGTCACGGACCAATTGGTGGCTGGGGTCGAAGTATTCCTGAAAGGCAGGCATCGGCGAACTCCACTGAGGGGTCCAGCGAAGTTAACCGAGCGCTTGCTTGGTTTTCAATAGGGAGATGGGTGGAGCATGAAAAAGATCGCAGCCCTCGGCAGCGCCTACAGGGTGCACACAAAATTCTGCAGGCGCTGCCAAAGGCTGCGATCTTTTGACTTTGATGTGGTTACAGCGCTATCGGCTTACGCCCGGCAAACGAATGCGCCAACGTCCCGCCATCCACCAGCTCCAGCTCGCCACCCAACGGCACGCCGTGGGCAATGCGCGAGGCGATCAGGCCTTTATTGTTGAGCAACTGGGCGATGTAGTGCGCCGTGGCTTCACCTTCGACCGTCGGGTTGGTCGCCAGGATGACTTCGGTAAACGTGCCCGCCTCTTCTATCCGTGCCAGCAACTGCGGAATCCCGATGGCTTCCGGCCCGAGCCCGTCAAGCGGTGACAGATGGCCCTTGAGGACGAAGTAGCGCCCCCGGAAACCGGTCTGCTCCACCGCGTAGACGTCCATCGGACCTTCCACCACGCACAGCAAGGTGTCGTCGCGACGGGTATCGGCGCATTGCGGGCACAGGTCGTCTTCGGTCAGCGTGCGGCACAAACGGCAGTGCCCCACGCCTTCCATGGCCTGGCTCAACGCCGACGCCAGGCGCGAGCCACCGCTGCGATCACGTTCGAGCAGTTGCAATGCCATGCGCTGGGCAGTTTTCTGACCGACACCTGGCAAAATTCGCAGGGCATCGATCAGTTGGCGAATCAAAGGGCTGAAGCTCATGGGGAAACGTCCGACAAAACAACGAGACGCGGTTTATACCCGCGCCTCGTATGAGCGTCAATTATTCAGTCCTGCGCGACCCGCACCACCAGTTTGCCGAAGTTGCGTCCTTCCAGCAGACCGATGAACGCCTCGGGTGCGTTCTCAAGACCATCGACCACGTCTTCACGGAATTTTACCTTGCCGTCGCGCACCCACGGCGCCATGGCGCTGACAAACTCCGGCTGGCGATCACCGTAGTCATCAAAGACGATGAACCCCTGGATGCGCACACGCTTGGTCAACAACGTGCGCTGCAATTGCGGCAGGCGATCCGGGCCGGTCGGGGCTTCGTGGGCGTTGTACGACGCGATCAAACCACAGAGCGGAATGCGAGCCTTGGGGTTGAGCAACGGCACCACCGCGTCGAATACCTTGCCACCGACGTTCTCGTAATAGATGTCGACGCCCTGGGGACACGCCAGCGCCAGGTCATTGGCGAAGTCGGGGCTCTTGTGATCGATGCAGGCATCGAAGCCCAACTCATCCACCACATAACGGCACTTGTCCGCGCCACCCGCCACACCGACCACACGCAGGCCCTTGATCTTCGCCACCTGACCGACCACCGAACCCACGGCACCGGACGCCGCAGCGACCACGAGGGTTTCGCCGGATTTGGGCTGGCCGATGTCCATCAATCCCATGTACGCGGTCATGCCCGGCATGCCGAGCACACCCAGCGCCATCGATGGGCTCGGCAGCCCGGACGGCACCGGAATGATGTTGCGGCCGTCGCTGATGCTGTGGCTCTGCCACCCGGTAGCGCCGACGACCAGATCACCTTCGTGAAACTTGGGATTCAGCGAACGCTCGACCCGGCTGACAGCCCCGCCGGTCATCACCTCGTCGATTTCCACCGGCGCCGCGTAGGACGGAGCGTCACTCATGCGCCCTCGCATGTAGGGGTCCAGTGACAGAAACAGGGTCTTGAGCAATACCTGACCGTCGGCCAGGTCCGGCAGCGCTTCCCGTTCCAGGCGGAAATTCTCTGGCGTCGGTGCACCCACCGGGCGCGAGGCCAGAACGATACGTTGGTTGAGGGTCAATGCTTCAGGCATGTGAGCGTCTCCTTTGATCGATGAATTCGGCGGTATAGGGGAGCAGACCTTTGTGCCGGTGTCGCGTTCGATGTTTCTGCTTTTCATTGTGGCGAGGGAGCTTGCTCCCGCCAGGTCGCGAAGCGACCTCAAAAAAGGGACTGCTGCGCCCGAGCGCGGACCGGTCCGCGAGGAGCAAGCTCCCTCGCCACAGGGATTTACAAAATCAGGCAGAAACAAAAATGCCAGGCGCAATGCCTGGCATTTTTTAGCTCATCCTACGCGCCCTGGCGAATCAGAATGGCAGTTTCATGCCCGGTGGCAATTGCATGCCAGCGGTCATACCGGACATTTTGTCCTGGCTGTTGGCTTCGATCTTGCGCACGGCGTCGTTGACGGCGGCGGCGAACACGGCCTCCAGCATTTCCTTGTCATCTTCGCTCAGGCCTTCGACCAGGCTTGGATCGATGGTCACGCGCTTGACGTCGTGACGACCGGTCATCACCACAGTGACCATATCGCCACCGGCTTTACCGGTGACTTCGGCGTTGGCCAGTTCTTCCTGCATCTTGGCCATTTTTTCCTGCATCTGCTGCGCCTGCTTCATCAGGCCGGCCATGCCACCTTTCATCATGGGAATCACCTCAAAAGTACTTGGATAAAAACAGCGCCCCGGCCCTTGCGGCCGGACGCCTTCAGTTATTAGCCCTGACTGGCCAGGGCTTCGACAGGTTCAATAGTATCGTTACGGACCACCGCACCGAACTGCTGCATCATTTGCTGGATGAACGGATCACCGTGAATCGACTCCTCTGCCTCGCGCTGGCGGTTGGCGCGGCGCCGGGACGCAGCCTGGGCCGGGGTTTCCTGCTCGGGCTTGATCAGCTCCATGCTCAGGGTCAGCGTGCGCCCGTGAAACTGGTTCAACGCATCGTTGAGACGACGCTGCTGCGTCGCGTTAAACAATGCGCTGTGGGCCGGATCCAGGTGCATCAGCCAATGGTCGCCCTCCACGGAGATCAGCGTGCAGTTGGCGGCGATGCTGCCGGTCATACCGGAAATCGGCAGTTTCGGGAACAGCTCCAGCCATTGCAGGGCCAGGCCGGTAGCAGGCATGGCGGCTGGCTCAGGCTCGGGCTCCGGTGCTGGTTCGGCAGTATGTTCACTCGCCAGTTCATCGAGGTAGCTGTAAGCCGAATCCATGTCCGGCTCGATGTAATCCTCGTCCAGCGGCGGCTCGTCGTCGGAGTCGACGCCCGGGGTAGCGGCGTCGACGTCGGCCACGGACGGCTCGGGGATAGGCGCAGCGGCCCACTCCGGCGCGTCTGGCACAACGCTGTCAGGCGTCGGCAACGGCATCGGGGGCAATTCGGGTTGTTCGCCGGCTGTTTCCAGCACCGGCTCGACGGCTGGCTGCTGAACGACTTCGGGCTCCACCGGGTCGTTCCATGGCAGATCGACGACGGCTTCAACCGCGACGGGCTCGGGCACGATAACCGGGTCAGGCACGACAACGGGCGCGACCGGCGCGGGAGCGGGAGCGGGAGCTGGAGCTGGAGCTGGAGCTGGAGCAACTGCCGCAGCGACGGGTGCAACTGCCGCAGCGACTACCGGCGCAACAACCGGCGCGGCAGCCACTGAGTTTGCGGAATCAACTGTGGCCTGGCTGATCCCCACTGGCTTTAGCGGTTGCCTCGGTGCGTCTTCGGTGTCTGCGGGCCGGAACGCCAGCATTCGCAGCAGGACCATTTCAAACCCACCACGCGGATCCGGCGCCAGCGGCAAGTCGCGGCGGCCGATCAGGCCCATCTGGTAGTAGAACTGCACGTCTTCGGCCGGCAAGGCCTGGGCCAGCGCCAACACTCGGTCGCGGTCGCCGTGGCCGTTGTCGACGCCTTCAGGCAAGGCCTGGGCGATGGCGACACGGTGCAATACGTTAAGAATTTCCGAGAGCACGCCATTCCAGTCGGGGCCTTGTTCGGCCAGATGACGCACGGCTTCGAGCAACGCCTTGGCATCGCCTTCGATCAGCGCATGCAAAACGTCATACACCTGGCCGTGATCAAGCGTGCCGAGCATTGCCCGCACGTCGGCGGCCATGACTTTGCCTTCACCGAAGGCGATCGCCTGATCGGTGAGGCTCATGGCGTCGCGCATCGAGCCATCGGCGGCGCGGCCCAGCAGCCACAGCGCGTCGTCTTCGAACGGCACGTTCTCGACGCCCAGCACGTGGGTCAAATGCTCGACCACACGTTCCGGGGTCATGTTTTTCAGGGAGAACTGCAGACACCGCGAAAGAATGGTTGCAGGAAGTTTCTGCGGGTCAGTCGTCGCCAGAATGAATTTGACGTAGGGCGGCGGCTCTTCAAGGGTTTTCAGCAGCGCATTGAAGGAATGGCTGGAAAGCATGTGCACTTCGTCTATCAGGTAGACCTTGAAGCGCCCGCGGCTAGGGGCGTACTGCACGTTATCGAGCAGCTCACGGGTGTCCTCGACCTTGGTCCGGCTCGCGGCGTCGATCTCGATCAGGTCGACGAAGCGGCCTTCATCGATCTCACGGCACACCGAGCACTCGCCACAGGGCGTCGAAGTGATACCTGTTTCACAGTTCAGGCATTTGGCGATGATCCGCGCGATGGTGGTCTTGCCGACCCCGCGCGTCCCGGTAAACAGGTAGGCGTGGTGCAGCCGCTGGCTGTCCAAGGCATTGATCAGAGCCTTGAGCACATGGGTCTGGCCGACCATTTCGCGGAACGAGCGCGGACGCCATTTACGTGCAAGAACCTGATAACTCATCGAAAACCGTCGCCACGAAGGAACACAAGCGGCTAATGCTAGCGGAGCAAGGCCAAAATTGCATCCGGCGCGCTCGTCTAATCTGGCTAAGATGCACTTTGGGGCTTTTATCGGCTCGGGTTTCATCAGTACCGGAGCGTTTATGCGGCTGGCCTTGGGGGCACTGCTGTTGATGAGTCTGAACGGCGCGGCTGCCGAAACGCCGTTGCGCTTCGTGGTGCCTGATAGTTGGGCGATGCCGATGGTGCAACTGGAGCGCGGCCAGCCGACCCAGGGCATCCTGCATGACGTGATGGTCAGCCTCGCCACCCAGGTCGGCGTTCCGGCCGAATTTCACGTACTGCCCCGAGCGCGGGTGCAAGGCGCAATGGAACACGGCGAGGTCGATGTCCGCTGCTATGCCGCGCAATCGTGGCTGCCGAATCAGTCAGGGGACTACCTCTGGAGCATTCCACTCTGGACCCAGCCCGACGTGCTGATCAGCCGGCGACAACCGGAGATCGCGGTGACTCCGGCAAACTTGCCGCGACAAACCATCGGTACGGTGCTCGGTTACAGCTACCCGACCCTGCAACCGCTGTTTGACGCCAGCCACCTGCTTCGCGAAGACGCGCGCAACCAGGAACAAGTGCTGGAAAAGCTTCTGGCCGGACGCTATCGCTATGCCGTGAGTAACCAGTGGACACTGGACTGGTTCAATCAACGCTTGCTGCCTGAGCGGCAACTGCAAGGCGTGGCGGTGCTACAGGAGCAAAGTGTCGGTTGCTACGTGCGCAACGATCCGAAAGTGCCGGTGCAGCGAATCCTGCGCACCTTGCTGAGGATGAAAATGTCCGGGGAAATCGATGACATCATCCGGCTTTATGTTGGTAAACCCTGAAACCGCTCGCTCCCACATGCCTGACAAACGAAGTCGGGAGATTTGATCAAGCCCCCCGCCATTGCTGCGGCGCAACAAACCCTTCGACCCACTCCGGCACCTCCGCTGCCGGCATCGGCCGGGCGATGAAATAGCCCTGGGCAACCTCGCACCCCAGTTGCAACAGCCGCTCACCATGCTCAATGCTTTCCAGCCCCTCGGCGATCACCTGCCGGCCAAACGCCCGGGCCAGGCCAATGACCGCCGTGGTCAGGGCCAGGTCATCGTGATCATGCAGAATGTCGCGGATGAACGACTTGTCGATCTTGATGGTCTGGGTGCGCAAGCGCTTGAGGTAGCTCAGCGATGAGTACCCGGTGCCAAAGTCACCCAATGAAAACTGCACCCCGAGGGCCTGACAGGCCTGCAAACAAGCGCTGACATGCTGGATGTTTTCGATGGCCACCGACTCGACGATTTCCAGGTCGAGCATCTGCGGCGCGACCCGGGCATGCCGGGCGAGCATCTGGCTGAGGCGATCGACGAAATCGGCCCGCTGAAAATGCCGGGCGGCAATGTGGACGCTGATCGGCCAGCTCTGCCCCGCTTGCTGCCAGCGATCCAGCTGCAGCAACACCTGATCCATCACCCATTCACCAATATCGATGATCAGGTCCGTTTCCTCCACCAGCGGCAGAAACTCCCGGGCCGGCACCGTACCGTTTTGCGGGTGTTCCCAGCGCAACAGCGCCTCGAAGCCAACGACAACACCATGACGCATATTGACCTTGGGCTGGAAATACAGGCACAGCTCACCAGCGGCCAGCGCCTGGCGTACGCGTTCGACGGTCTGGTGAGTGGCCTTGACCTCTTGATCCCGGAACACATCGAACAAATGGAAGCGATTGCGCCCGCTCTGCTTGGCCACGTACATGGCCTGATCGGCATGACGCAGCAAGGTTTCAGCATCTTCATTGTCGTGGGGAAACAGGGTGACGCCGATGCTGGCATAGACATTCAAGACCTTGCCCTGCAGCGCGTACGGTGCAGAAATCGCCCCCAGCACTCGGATCAGCGCCGCACGCAGCTCCGGCACATCACGCACATAACGCAACACCAGCACGAACTCGTCACCGGCGAGCCGCGCCACTACATCCTCGCCGCGAACGATGTCGCGCAGACGCTTGGCCACCTCCACCAGCAGCAAATCGCCACTGGCGTGCCCGTAGCCGTCGTTGACCGCCTTGAAGCCGTCGAGGTCGAGCATGCACACCGCCAGCGGAATGTTTTCCTCGCGGGAGAAGGCCAGCGCCTGATCCAGCAGATCCGAGAGAAACGCGCGGTTGGGCAGACCGGTCAGCACGTCATGGCCGACTCGCCATTGCAAGGAATGCAACAGTTGGCGTTTTTCGCTGATGTCGAAGCGAATCGCCAGGTAACGGTGAATACGCCCGGTGGCGTCATCCAGCACCGGCACCAGCGTGCTTTCAACCCAATACAGACGGCCATCCTTGGCGCGATTGCAGATCTCGCCCTTCCAGACATTGCCCAACGCGATGGTGCGCCACATCCCGGCAAAAAAATCAGCGGAGTGCAGACCGGAGTTGAGCAGGCGATGGTTCTGCCCGAGCAGTTCGTCGCGGCTATAGCCGGATACGGCGCAAAACTGATCGTTGACGTAGGTAATCCGGCCGGTCAGGTCCGTCTCGGAAAAAATGGCGGCGGCATCCACGGCCCTGCGGTATTTCTCATCCATGAGTCAGGCTCACTGTCGCTAGCGGTGGTACCGCTCGACCAGCGCACAATGCCCGGAAGAGATGTTTTGAATCGTCCTGCGCAGAGCCACGTGATCACTCCATTTACAGCGATTGATGGCCCATTGGCAGCCGAACATCAACTAGGCTCAAAGACCCTGATAAAGGGCAGGAACAACGATTTCGGTAACATTTTGCAAGGCCTCAGGATCGCATCACGGCTCCGCATACCGCTCGCAGGAGCGCAATGCGGGCTCATCCATATCAGCCGAACTTCCGAAAACAGATCACCGAATACCCCTTTGGATCGGCGATTCTACGAAATGCATCACATTTTGCAAAGCAAGGTGATGGATCATGCAGTTGTCTAATGCAAAAATCTATCGTTAAGTTCTTGATTCTAAATGGGAATTGAGCGATGCAAATTTCAAGTTTGGGTCCAGCCATCCGGCGTTACCGCAAGGTCGCGGGGCTTACTCAGGCTGAACTCGGCGAAAAAACCGGTTTTGACCCCAAAACCATCAGCCGCTTCGAAACCGGCACCTACACTCCCAGCGTGGAAGCTCTGTTCCTGCTTGCCGACGTGCTGGACGTGAAGCTGAAAGCCTTTTTCGCAGATATGGGCGACGAAGACGAACAGCGGGCGTACCTGTTCGCAGTCATACACAAGGCCACCCCGAAGGATCTGGGAAAGCTGATTGCAGCGGTTGACCAGGCCTTGTCCAAGCCTTAGTGGCAGAAATGAAAAAAGGAGGCCGACTTGTCGTGATTCGACAGGTCGGCCTCCTTTTTTTGCGTCCGCTTTTCAAAAACCCAAACGACGAAAATCCGCCCTGGATGAAATCCATGGCAGAGCGACAAGACGGTTTTTTTGATGGATAACGCGAGAGAAGGCTCGCGAGGCGTTATGGAGGCAACCCCACCAGCCACACCCCGGCACACAATGTTCCCGCTGTGGCTGCTTCCTTCCGGATCTGACCAGGTTCACGGGTAATCGTTGCGGGGGGACCGATGGGGTCACCATAACGACGCTCACCTGTCTAAAAGGCTTTATAAATCAAAGACAAAAGCAAGGCCGCATTTATTCTTGGTTCTTCACACCCCTGACGCGGACATGATTGATGACGGTATTGTAAATCAGCAAGGTGTGCGCTTGGCAACCGCCTGTACCACTCTTATGCCCCACTTTTGTACCATAAGAGTCTAGGACCTAGACCGTTCGGCATTGAAATAAAATCCTATTACAACCAGGAAATATATCCGGTTCCGGCATTATTTTTTTTCGTTTTATAGATACCAATGGTTGGGTTACACAGGCAATCGAATGCGGCCACTTTGGGTCGCATGAAACTCGTTATCTGAATCAACCATAAGGAAAATCGATGTGAGCGGACAACATCCCTTTCAAGCAGTGATCGATGAGCTAACTGTTGCCGGAGTTCGGATCACCGGCTCCGAAAACGCCCACCGCCTCCTGTTCAAGCTATGCAGGCATAAGGGCATGCAAATGAATGGATCAGCAACCACTGCAGCAAGAAATGGTAACGTGAAAAGGCAGAAGGTAATTTCTCAGGCGAGGGCATTACTGGTCGAGTATCTCAAGACCGGCTTAATCGTACTGCCAGCTCACCTGATGGCCAAAGGAGCGGAGCAAAAGTACAAGCATGACGGAAATGCCACCGCGAATCGTAATCTGTGGCGAACCGGGTGGAAGTCACCCGCCCCAGCAAACAAAACCTATGGCGGTTTCAACACAGTTAAAGGCTGAGTTGCGACACCCACAAGGTTGAGATGCCCAGCTCGCCGCCGGGCACTCGTTACCTAAAGCCTCATTTTATTTTTAGGAGGCGGCTTGATGGTTTCGACAACAAGTAGTTGTCTTCGGACGAAGTTTCGCGTCTACGACAGGGATAAAACCTCTGCTAGATAATTTCTCTTCCTCCATAATACGTTACAACGACTGCGACCAACGGAACACTGCCCATTCGGCCAAAATTTTAGACCGTTGCTCGATAGACTTCGGCCCCCAACTTGACCACTTACTAGCTAAATCCCTAGGGGTGGTAAACATCGACTCTTTTTTATATCTAGTCTTTTTAACGGAGTACGGTGAATCCTGAAGAGAGGAGTTAAGCGGTGAGGACAGCGGTACGACATTCGCCAATAGATCCTTCATCTGCTTATGCTGTTCTTTGGTAAAAAGATTCGCCCATTCAGAATCTTCACTCAGGGTCTGGGGTAAAACATGCTCAATGGTAGGTGACAACGGCGGATTGTCTCCTTTCATATCACGATCGTATTCAACTAAAAGATAGCTACAGATATTCGCCCGACCGAGCGCTCGCTTCTCAACCGCACCCCTTACATCCGCATCATTCGGCCACTGTATAGTAGGCCTAATTTTAATCTGCCGCTTAAACTCACTAACGGTATGTTTCTTCATCTGCAACCAGAGACCTTTGAATACGGCATGCAGCCCCGTTGGCTCTAACCCTACTATAGCTCGCCTTACTAGAAAAGACTCTAATGCATCGAGCAGATCTACGACCGTTTTCTCAGTTATAGAAGCGTCCTCGAATGCAAGTAGCATAGACATAACATACGGGTATATTGAAGCAGGACGACGCAATCTCACCAAGCGCTCAAGGCGTTTGGAAATCTCTTTGCTCCCTGGCTGATGCCCTGTCTGGTCAATCGCTAAAAACGGACCTTGAAGGGGCTTCATATCCTTAATCATCTGCTCGGGAGTCAGTCCCTTCCAAGAAGCCCTAAGCTGCATAAAAAGCTCCGACTTTCTTGTATTACTATCTTGAATTAGGCAATAGGGAAAAAAGAAATACTCAGCCCTACCAACAAATGCCTCTTCAAAGGGTCTCCACACATGATCAAAAATGCGCTGCGCCTTAATTTGATTATCTGCTAAGCTTGCAAATATTTCATTCCTAACTAAGTCCACGACTCCAACTTTAACACCTCTAAAATTTAGCCTTTCGAAAATCTTTGTCGCTGCCGAAGCATCAGTGAGTTTAAGGTGTACAAACGAGAGATGGCGAGTGACGACAGCAACCGTCTCACGTAGAAAATTTCCGGCCTCATCGAGGTCCGCATGCGATTCAGCTCTCAGATGCCTAAGTATTCGGTAGTACTGAGTTACAAGATCACCATCTGCCTCACCACTCGGAGGTGGCAAATGTAGTTGCATTTCCGATAATTCGCTCTGTAAAACAGAGGGGCTATTGATCCGATCCCAAATAATTCGAAATTGACTTCGATCAGCAAAGGCAGGAACAACTCGTGTATTGATATCGAGGCCTCGTCGAGGAGCCAGGAGGAGGTACTCTCGCACCAGCTCAAGAGCTTCCTCCTTATCAATCGGAGCAATACACTCTACTACCGCCATCACAAAAATATATAAAGTCAGTATACGTTGCTGCCCATCAACTATCTCTAAAGCACGCATACGACCAACTGTATTCCCGCTGCGTGGCTTCTCATAAGCGACGATCGCCCCCATGAACTGAGTTTCCTCGACTTCAGATCTAACTTGATCTATGTCAGCCAGCAACTCAGAAAGTTGCTTCTGCCTCCAAACATAACTGCGTTGAAATATCGGAATATGAATTTGATCCGCATCTCGCAAAAGGCCTTCAAAATTTTGTTCATCCTGACTGTCTGTTATCCACTCCGACATAAAAAATCCTTATCTAGAAAATTAATTTTGACCGACCCAATGGGCCAGACAATACCCAATTCTCAAGGATGCACGCAAGCAAAATCGCGTTACCAGCCAGCACCGAAAATACGTGAACCCACCTAACAGCCAGGACTGCACACCATAACTGTAAATTTATTTGCTACCCGCAACGTAACATCACAAGTCACTACCAACATCTAATAGAATAATAAGCATAGCAACCCATATCTGATACGGATTACTTTTAGGCAAAAATGATAAACACACTATGAAAGTAAGGTGACAAATACGCTTCCCCTCACACCTGTTTTAGCAACTTGCCTAGCGAAGATTATTTACTTGGGGTGCTATGCATCTACTCCCGCCCAACTGGAGTGTTGGTCGGGCTTTCAGTCACGTTATCAAGGCGAGTAGATTAGGGCTATGAAGTAGCTCGTCGGCAAACCGACGCAACATCCTGAAGTGAGTGTCCCCTATAGACTCACGTACCTTCAGTCCACGGGCGTCCCTCCACTCCTTCATCCAGAAACCTTCTCGGAGGGCTTTAAGGTGTACATCTGGCTCATCGACGTGAGCGCCGCCATCCTTGTGAGCGGCAGCTCGAACGACATCTCCCCGGGTGTATGGCGCGTCATCACGAATAAGGACGGGCTGACTCCACCAATCAGGGCAAGCGAGCGTTGGTGAGCCTGCAGATATAGGGGCGTAGTGGATTGTCTCGCCAAAGACCATACCTGACAGCAACTCGCCAAACTCCAGAGGGCGTGGGAAATTGGGTGGCAAGTCTTTCGCAGTGGTCACCAACTGAAGAGTGTCTTTCCTGCCCATGTGCTTGAGCAGAGAGGTACAACTGCGCGTGTCGTAGAAAAGCACACGGATGACGACAGCGATCCGGAGGGCCTCCTCATGGGACCCTTGGTCATATGCTGCTACAGAGTTACGAAGAAAAATAATCTGGCGCTTAAGGTGCTGAGCTAGTTCTTGTTGGTTCATTTTCGAAACAGCCTCTAAATGGGCGTATCAAGGGGCAGGAGACGCAACTGTTTTCAGCCCAAAAATCTGTGACTGCTTTTAGTTAGGGACTGCCGTACCCTTTTCCTAGGAGGGGGCACGTACCTTCCCAATAAGCTAACCTGCCCAGACCACCCACTGGAATGGAAACCCACTATGACTACTTCCCACCACATACTACCCGACATCTTGCGCACTCTTAATGAAAACCAACTGGCCATAGCTGCTGCCGTCGAGGAGCTATCCAAATGGGCGGCTGAACGCGGTTCTCACGCGGTCGCTGGCCACATCCAGGATTGTCTGTCACATCTGGACAAGAACGCTGACTTCCTTGCCACGGCCATCGGTAGCCTTTACTTAGCATCTCCGCCTGCCTAACTCCTGAAAAGCCTGTCATTCAGCTTGGTTATTAGGCCTGTCTGACAGGCCTGCTTGCAGAGGAGCTTCATACGGTTCTTCAATTTTAACGAACCCTACTGCGACCAAATCACTCCTCAGATTCCAAACCAAACGGTAACTTAGAGAAATCCGCCAACCCTTTTGATTCAATCATCCGCAGAAGACAGTAGCGAATAAGCCTTTCAAGACCTTGGAAGGTTGGAGCCTTCTCCAAAATGCGTGCGTAGTCCCTATCAGGTTCAACAGGTTTTCCAAATTGCACATCCCCCCCACCAACCGAAGTTCTAATCCACTGCCCGAATGCAACACCTGTATGCACGTACCGACTTCGGAGGTCATATGCCGACTTAATATTCGACTCAATCACATCTGGCTTGAAGCGGGAAAATTCATGCGGAGACTCCGCACCATCAAAAAAATCATCGGCCAACAAGCCAACTAATGAACGTACGAATCTTCTTTTGACGGAAAGCATACGTCCACGCAGGTGTCTTGCAATTTTTTCACCTCCCGTCAAACCTACCCGTATAGCCTCCAACATATTAACGGTTTCAGAGTCCAAAATCTCCTCGTCGGAAAACTCAAAACAACTCGACATTATTTCGCCAGCGGTTATGAGGTTCAAATATGCAATCTCAGGATCATGTTCAGCGCTCTGGAGAGCCTGATGATAAAATTTGCATGCAGTTCTCACAATGGAAGTCAACTTTTCATCTACTGCACCCTTATACAAGAGCGCACTTAAGACAGATATGTTTTCCAGACGCAAAGGAACTCCAAAACACATCCGCCTCTGATGGGAGTTAAATGAAAGCCGATGATTGCAAATCCCGTTATACAAGTTTAAATCTGGCGTGTGAAAAAATCCTGAGCCTTCAAGGAGACCATGACAGTCAAATCTTTTACCGAACAAAACCGAGAGATATGAACATACTACATCCCCAACTGGCGAGTAATCGGGAACCATCACGCCTGCTGCCTTCTCGTAAGGCTGCGTTCTAAATGAAACGATAAAAGCGCTGCGTGAAGCTGGATTTTCTTCCCATCTTATGGACGCTAGCGGACTAGTAAACCCTCCCCAAGCATGCGTCACTAGAAGATCAGCGCTTTCGTACTCACCTACAAATCTACTTGTTGTAGAAATTAGAATTTTCTGAATAGTTTCATCCGGCCTTAGAGACATCTATTTTTCCTTGTGACTAGAAAACAAAAAATATTATTCTTTTATTCAGAAACATTTTAACAAAAGTCACACTCTGCCTACCGTTAAGCCGGCTATTTTTTCGTGAAAAATCTGAACACTCTAGATAAACATGTAGGCGGATTTCTTCCCCCCCTCCCCGCCCCCCATCCCATTATTTACCTTGTGAAGATTGCGCACTTAATATTCTATGGCCCTTCCTCCTTCCTCGATCGACCTTGGAGAACTACCCGTGAATCTGAAACCTATCGCAATCGCATTGTTAGTGCTGACTACAGCTCCAAGCATCGCTTCCGCCGGAGAAGGGTATGACGCTGGATACGATTGGGCGGAAGCAAATGACATTGATGACGCATCCGATTGTAGTACTCCTTCACCCTCATTCAACGACGGCTGCGAAGATTACGTGAATGAGAACACTCTAACTGCTAATAGCATCGAAGACGAAGACGAGGAATAACCCGCTCCTCTGCTTGGCTCAGTAAGTACACCCCACGAGCCAGGTCTTGACCACGAATTAGCCAACGAGAAGATGCGGCCTTCAGGCGGCTCAGATGTGTTGAAATTTACTGATCCACCCCATAGAATTCCGAGCCAACACATTGAGCCAGGACTGCATCGCCATGACCACAACCATCGCATATGTCCGCGTCAGCACCGACGACCAAACCACCGACGCGCAGCGCCACGGCATAGCAAAGCTCTACACGATTGCGAAGTGGTTCAGCGACGAGGCGACTAGCGGAGTGACCAAGGCGCTGCAACGGCCTGGCTTTGAAGCTCTGTACAAGTACGTCAGGAACGGTGACACAGTCGTTGTTGCGGCCATTGACCGCCTGGGTCGGGACACCATTGACGTACTGACTACTGTGGAGATGCTAAAAGAGAAAGGAGTGGCGGTGGTCTCGATACGCGAAGGCTTCGACTTATCGACGCCCATAGGAGACGCGATGCTGGCCATGCTCGCAGCGGTCGCGAAGTTGGAGCGCTCGAACATCAAGGCACGGCAGATGGCGGGCATCGAGCGAGCCAAAGCAGAGGGCAAGAAACTAGGGGCAGTCAAAAAAATCGACGACTACGCTGTCGCAACTTGGAGACGAGAAAACAAAGCAAGCATTGCGGACACGGCGAAGCAGTGGGGTATATCAACCGCAGCGGTCAAGCGTGCATGCGCGTCTACCAAGGCCGTCGAGGAAACATAGCCCTGACGCCGCACCACTGAAAACTCGCGGCGAAGACCCAAATAACGTTGAACTGCACTGTCTCCGACTGCGATAGATAATTACGGCCAGTCTAGGAGAAACCAGAGGCGCCCCTCAGGAATTACGGCCCATCCTTGTATAAGCAAGGGCTGTTGCCACCCCGAAGGGCATTACTGCCAGTCTATGTACAACCAAGCCGGCGTCCCGCCAGGCTGCGCATGACCATCCCATTCCCTGCGACCTAACGACCCTGCCTGGGCAACCACGGCGGGGTGTTTGCGTTTGCTATCACCGGACATCCATCCCATGAAACAACCATCCCCCCTGGTGCGCCTCAACCTGCACCTACGCAAAGATCACCTCGACCGACTAAGCCGTTTAGCTACTGCTATCAGCAAACGGAAAGGGCGCGACACACGGCTCGCGGAAGCCCTGGAGCTGGCCCTGGTTAGCGGCCTAACGTGGACCGAAGCTGACATGCTCGACCTGCTTCAGCCTGATAGAGAGGTGCCTTACTGGTGCGCCCTCGGCCCAGTCGTGCGGGCGAGGTAGACCGTGGTCGAAGAAAAGACACTCACCAACGACGAAACCACAAGAATAAGAACCCTACTGGCCTCAGGAATGACCCAGCGAGCAGTCCATAGAGAAACAGGCTTGAGTCGAAGGCAAATCGCTAAAGTGGGGACAATTGAGACGGCCGACGACAACCCTTTCAGCGACGAACCAGAAAGGTTAACAAAGGCCGCCGCAGCGAAAGCTATACACGCACTTAGCATCAGACCACAGGGTGTGAAGAACTCAGAGCTATCGTCCATTCTGGCCGCCCACTTTGGGTTTCGACGAAACAAAAACGACGGAAGCAGCGAGCTGAACATGTCGGATGGACAATTATCGTACCTGAAGAAAAAATCACGAGAGACTCAAGCTCTCTACCTACCTCCCCTTTTCATTCCTGAGTGGATGCCCCGACAAACACCTATCACTGCGTTCAAAACATTGCTGGAACATGCGAGCCACCTCCAGGATCGAATAAGTGAAATAGTCTTAGAGTTCTGCAGCGCTTATCCCGAATCATCGACTGCCAGGGTATATGAAGAACTCATCTGCATTGCGATTAAACAAGCAACAAAAGAACCTGTGGAGAGGCGGTGCGAGCGAAACATGGCTGCCGCGGAAGCGCTGCAGTCAAGGCTGGGGCCAACATCAGTGTCATTAGCTATCAGACAGACAGAACTCATATCCGACGACGAAATTGATGCTCTCTGCATTTAAGCCATCCAGGGCAGGCGCGAGCCAGGCAGTAGCGAAGCTGCTGCATGGGTCCATGGAGCCTGACCAACAATCACGACCGACTTAGGGAGATATGGTTAGTGATTCAACTACTAAAAATAATTATTTGAGACCCCTTCCTTGTTGGTCGACCTCGTCGGACACCTGACAGCAGCTTCGCTACTGCCAGCTACCACGGTCGCCCTTGTGCCTTGTCACTCAGTCACTCAGTGGCCCGGTGCGCCCCCCTTTTATATATACGTTGAAGTGGCCCGGTGCAGCCCTCTTTTATATATACGTTGAAGTGGCCCGGTGCAGCCCTCTCCTCCTTTCCTCCTTTTCCATGCAAATCCACACCCAGCAATGAGCAACCGCTCCGTCCCCCCCGATAAACCTTCTCCATCAGGAAATCAATGCATGACCACGTACACCATCTACGTCGACGGCGCTTGCCCGAGCAACGGCAAAGCCGGTTGGGGCGCCTACCTCACCAACCCGCATGGCGATACCTTGGAGCTAGCTGGTCCAGTCCCTGCTAACCAACCTCAGACCAATGGTCGAGCCGAACTGCTGGCACCATTGATGGCGCTCCGCCGATGCAAGCCGGGGGTTGCTATCACTATCGTTTCCGACAGCCAGTACGTTGTTAAAGGAGCGATGGAATGGCTTCCGGGCTGGAAGGCTAAGGGCTGGAGAAAGTAGGACAAGAAACCAGTCGAACATCGCGACCTATGGGAACTCATAGATCAAGCCATGCGGGAGCGGGATATCGCTTTCGAGTGGGTCCGTGGTCACAACGGTGATGCCGGCAACGCGCGCGCTGATGCACTCGCTATTCGGGGATCCAGTGGCGAATACATTTCGGAGTTGACCAGGACTGCCAAGACAACGTAACCGTCCAGGGGGATTCAGGGCCTTGTGTCTTCGCCCCCCTGGAGTTTTCAGGCCTTCATCACCCGCACCGTCGAAGGCATCCTGAAGGGCTTCAACAACGCCATCCAAAAGATTGCGAAGTCGTCACGAGCAAACCGAGGAGGCCGTAGGATGAATTCAATCAGTAGCCATGCGACTCGCGGAATCCCTGATAATTGTGATACTCGATCCATTCGACCACATCGTAAGGAACGTAAAGCTGCTGCTTTGCGCGAGAGATTGCGATGTACACGGCACAAATCCTCTGATCGAACTCATAGGCATCCTTGAACTTCACGTTGGTGAGCAACTCAGGCGTCAGCAGCACCCGGTCAAACTCCATCCCCCCCGCCTCTTCTGCCTTCATCAACATGCAGCGCTTACCAGACCGGCCGACCATCCTGTTCAATCGGGTCAAATCGGAAACCTTAAAGCCTTTTTCCAGCTCGGCCTCCACCCATAGAAACGACTCATCGAACAGGTTCGCGTCACGCACCTGTTGCCAGTCGGGCATGTCGCTGAAGTACGGATGCGGTCCCATTTCGCTGTGTTCGGGACTGTAGAAGTCCGGCTTGAACAATGCGATAGCAGTGCTCATGAAATGCCTGAGATCGTCCTGCGCCTTTTTGTCCGACAAACTGAACGCGCAGTTGGAATCGTGCAGTTGAATGGCCCACCTCGCCGTGTCCCAAGGGGACGCAGTCAGCACCACACAACCTTCAGGCGGCACGAAGCGCTCCGGATATATTTCGATACCAACATCAGCATTACGAGCGCCTTCGAAGGGAATCTTACTCTTCTGAGAATGCAGGGAAATCAAGGGGTTGAGCAGTCGCTCGACATTGCGACCTGAGCGCACGGAGTAGCTGACATTACTTTGCCGCACCTCACGCTTTCTTTGGACCTGCACACCGCTAGCTTGCTGATACTCGTCCCCCAGAGTTATCAGCACCTGACGCCCCCGCTCGATAATCTGCAAAAGCGACTCGGGAACGTCCTGACTTTCGTCAATGAGTACATGCGTATAGCGAGCGGGCACCATGCAGCCCGCCAGGCTCGCACGTTTTATCATTAACAATGCCTCGAACCCGGTCTGGCTGCCCCAGCCTGGGTTTGCCTCAAGGTAGCCCCACAGCCGGCTCGAATACTCAAGAAGCACCCTGGCATCTAGGCTGGACAAGGGTTGCTTGAAATGAGGCAGATGCTTGGCCGACAGACTGTGCCCCCTGGAGCGGGAAAAGCGCTCGATCACCTTGAGGCAAACATCAACGGTCGCTTGCGCATCGTGGCTACGAAAACCAAGAATATTCAGGTCCTGCGCCAGCGTCTGCCTGCCTGGGATCCTGACCGGCGTAATTGCGGGTTGAGTCCTGGCGCCGTGCAGCAGCACCTGCGCAAAGCTCCCGAACGTCCAGCCTGCTTTCCTATCACGCGTCCCTCCCATGCGCTCACGAAGGGCCTCCAGTTTTCCAGGCGTGTGCGCCAGCAACAATGTTTTTTCCGGCCGCAGATATTCCATCAAGGCACCAAGCATGTGGCTCTTGCCTATCCCCGCGTAACCCTGAACATGCAGGTCTTCGTCCAGATTCGCGCGGAAGATCCTGACCAACTTGTCTTGTGCAGCGCTCAACCAACGCTCGCGGTGTCTAGGTGTAACCACCTGTTCGCTGAATGGGTCGTTACTTCTACGATGGCGGACCTTGTACGCGACATCCCACCTACCATCTGGCAGCAGGTAATCCCGCGCCGATACTTCATCGGCTAGAAGAAAGCGCAGATTCAAACCTTTGACGGCGTTTAGACCGAAGTACAACTTCCGTGGATCGAACAACCGCCGTGCTTCTGACAACAACCCTATAGCCGCTGACTGTCGGGAATCGACGGACCACGCAATGAGCTTGGACAAAATTGTCTCTGCCGCACCAGCATTAAGGTCTTTCTCTGCTGCTTGAGCCAGATTCTGAATGACCAACACCGCCGCCAACTCCGGATCCGTCAAGACGCTAAGCGCATTTTCACCATCGGTAGCCAACAAGCTTGCGCAGGTTTCGTCCGTAATGGGCAAGAACACAGGGCCAGATAAATCAAAATGTTCCGGGTGCATAAAACCTCATAGCCAAGTAAGAACAGGACACATCACAAGATCAATCCCGGCCATACTCTTCGTTCATCTCAGGGTCATCCTCCTCTTGAGCATCCAGTGCCCGCGACGCCAACCTTTCAACTACTCGCGTGACATCATTCTGGATGGGCAAAGCGCTGCGGACGTCGTTAAGCCAACCCAATTCAACCAACCTGGAGCGCACCAATTGAATGGGTGCACCGAGACTGATACTCAAGTCCACGAGTACCTGGTTCGCGGTGTTGATGTTGTAGTGCTGATGGTCGATATAGATGATCCCATACCCGCGCCATTTGACATCATGGTGCTTAAGTACCGGTTCCAAATGCTCCGCCATAGTTTCGGCCACCATCCATTGCGCAAACTTTTCCCCGTTTGAGTCACCCATTCCTGGCACTTCCGTTAACGTCAAGCTGTACGTGATAACCACCCAGTGTGCCCGACACACCTACAACGTATGTTCCATGTTCGCCCATCAACTCAGCCCCTATCGCATCGACCTGCCCTTGAAACCCGTTGACCGTCATTTCGAACAGCCCGCCCAACCCCATAGCACTATACGCCAAGTTCAAGGGCGTCCTGTTCGATGGGACGTATAACCAGGAGGTGTACTCCAAGGTCGCCATTCTGAAAGCTGGTCACCGCCCTCCCCCCTACCGTCGAGCAATAGATATTTCAGCCAAGCACACTCTAGAACGACTCAAGGGTCACCAATTCCATTACAGGTGCCAATACGTCCGGTCTGAAGTCTTTACCATATCGACCAAACGTGATGCCTCCCGTTTGATGTCCCAGCACGCCACCGACCAGTGACTCAGCGACGCCCTTTTGTTTCAGGTGGTCAGCCAATGAATGGCGGAAACTATGAAAGTCCTTCTTCGCGACATCGCCACGGAATCCCAATTGTTCACGCACCCTGGTGAACCACTTCGACGGAGCTGCACTGTAGCCATGCTTCTTATGGCAGGTCAGCTCCGGAAAGACACGCTCGCTCCCCGTCGCCTTAACCTTCGTTACGTATTCCAGGAAACCCAACGCAAGGAGCCTGGAATGTATCGGTACAAGTCGTTCGGATGAGGTCGTCTTAAGCTTCTGGTCCGGCCTTGTAGCCCGTATGTGGATGCAGGCAATGCCGTCGATGGTAACCACGTCGTCAGTGTAAAGCTGACACAGTTCATTGAGCCTGGCCCCCGTGTAGAGCCCCAGGAGGGGCAGCCAGTATTGATTTGGCTTACGACCATGAGCCGGCGCATACGTGGCAGTGTTAAACAACGCCTTCAGGTCATCAGCACTGAAAGCGCTTCGCTCCTCGCTCACCTTGCGCCGTATACGTACACGTAGGCCATCGAACGGATTGCGGCTGCAATAACCCTCCCTCACCGCATACGAAAAGAACGTCGTCAAGTTCTTCACGTAGTTGTTGAAGGTCGTCACGCTGATGGTGGTCGTCGCCTCCGCAATCGACTGTTCAAGGGGCTGGTCGGGCAACTGGTGCAGGCGCGGGGGAAGCTTCAACGCAGTCTCCCGGAACAGGTGGGCATCCTTCCGGGTTATCTGGTCGATGGGCATGTCGCCAATGATTCGGGTCAGTAGCACCGCGACCGCACGCTTGTCGTCCAACGACTTGACCGAAACACCTTCCCGCCGCTGCTGAATCAGTTGCTCGTCGACCACGACAAGGAAGCCTGGCGATTGCTGAACAGGCATTGTTGCTATCACGGAAGGTGCAGCCGGAACGGCCTGAACGCCTACTGGGGACCGCTCCAGAGAGACTTGAGGCGAAGGCATAGCCGTACCGACCAATTGCTGCTGACGCAACCATGACGCCCAACAGGCAAGGCGCTTGCCCCCTGCTTCCCACGCCCCGCGAATGAACTCAAGCGATGGTCTGATGCCCTGGAACGCTTGCGTAAAGAGACCTTGTACCTGAGCCAGAATGTCACGCCCACGAATCAACGCCTCCCTCTTGCAGCGTGTCTGCAGGGAGCGGCGGATTTCTCTTTGGGGGAATAACGGACGAATGACATCCGGCACCACGATTCGGAAGTAATAGACCGAGTGGCGGGACAACATTAGGTAGGACGGGATGTTCGACACGGATGTATCACTCCTTGTACCACCACGTGGCAAAGGGTGAAAAACCGTTAAGAATCAGCTACTTAGGTAACTGGAGGCAACCCCACCAGCCACACCCCGGCACACAATGTTCCCGCTGTGGCTGCTTCCTTCCGGATCTGACCAGGTTCACGGGTAATCGTTGCGGGGGGACCGATGGGGTCACCATAACGACGCTCACCTGACGGCGAGCCGCGCCATTGTACCTGTCTGAGACGAAGTTACAACCGTTCGAGTGGATTAAAAATATGAACGGCTTCAAGGACATGCGGTACGCCTGAAAATCCTATTGCGCCAACACCTCATCCGCCCTGCCACCCTCCTGCTGGATCACCAGGTGAATGAAGTGCAACTTGGCGATTACCGCCGGCGGCAGGACGAATGGATAGAAATCCGGCTGGCCCATGCTGCGCGACAGTTCGTTGAGCATGCCGGCCAGTTCGATCCAGGCATTGACGAAGGACAGGAACGCCGCGCCGCCAGGATGTTGCGGATCGTAGAGCGTGTCGAGCGGGAACGGCTGGTAGTCGAAATCCATGTCCCGCGCGCTCATGCCGAAACCCAGGGCCGTGTCCACCGCGTCCATCATGTGCAGGTAATGCGCCCAGGTTTCTGCCCAGTCTTCCCATGGATGCATGGTGGCGTAGGCGCTGACGAACTGTTGCTGCCAGTCGAGCGGCGCGCCTTGCTGGTAATGGCGATCAAGGGCATCGGCGTAACTCGCGCGCTCATCACCAAACAGGTTGCGAAACGGTTCCAGCCACTGACCGCTGGCGATCAGCCGATCCCAGTAATAGTGCCCGACTTCATGACGAAAGTGCCCGAGCAGCGTGCGATAGGGTTCGTGCATTTGCACCCGGACCTGCTCGCGGTGGGCGTCGTCGGCTTCCTTGATATCAAGGGTGATCAGGCCGTTGGCATGACCGGTGGTCGGCGGTTTGCCTTCGAGATCGACACCCATGAAATCGAAGGCCAGTCCGGTCTCTTCGTCCACGGTTTTGGGGATGACCTGCAACCCCAGGCTGACCAACTGCGCGACCAGCCGACGCTTGGCGGTTTCAACTTTGCGCCAGCGTTCGTGATTTTCAGGAATCGATAAATCAGGAATGGTGCGATTCAGGCTACAGGCGATACATAACGCATCATGGTCGTTGGCGGGCAACAGCCAGTTGCACGCGGCAGGGGAATCGAGATTGGCGCAGCGGCGGAACACACCGGCGTCTGGATCGGCATCGAGAATCCAGGTGTCCGCGTGCAAGCCGGGTTGCAGCGACGATAAGCGACTGTGTTCAGGCTGATAGCCCAATGCCGCTGAACAGGCCAGGCACTGGCTGTTGCGAAAGAACAGCGACTGCCCACAGCGGCAATGCCAGACCTTGCTGTTGCGCGAACGCTCGCCGATGAAGGGGGCGGCAATGCGCGAGCTGAGCTGTTCGAAGAAGCGGTGCATGGCGATCTCTCCCTGGGGCTTGCCAAGACTAGATCATTGCCGCGCGAAGATCGTTCCCACGATAAACACACTGGTGTGCATTGCTTTTGTGGCGAGGGGATTTATCCCCGTTGGGCTGCGCAGCAGCCCCAAATCCGGCGATTGCATTATCACAGACAGATTGCGGGCACCGGTTTTGCGACGACTGCGTCGCCGAACGGGGATAAATCCCCTCGCCACAGGTTTTGTGTCAGACCGGGATGCCGTATTGTTTCAGGAAATCGACAAACGCTTCTTCATCGAGCACCTTCAACCCCAGCTCATTGGCCTTGGCCAACTTGGAGCCGGCCCCGGGCCCCGCCACCACGCAATGGGTCTTGGCCGATACCGAGCCGGCCACCTTGGCGCCGAGGCTTTCGAGTTTGTCCTTGGCGACGTCACGGCTCATCAATTCCAGCGAACCGGTCAGCACCCAGGTCTGCCCGGCCAGCGGCAGTCCTTCGACGACTTTCTTCTCGCTCTGCCAGTGCATACCAAAATCACGCAACTGCTTTTCGGCGGCTTCAGCGATCTGCCGATTGTCCGCAACCGCAAAAAACTCGCGGACCGAATTGGCCTGTTTCTCCGGCAGCGTCTGACGCATGTCCAGCCAGTCAGCGCCGAACACGCCTTCCAGCGAACCGAATCTGTCCGCCAGTTTCTGCGCCCCGCCCGGTCCGACCGACGGAATGTTCAGCTTGTCGAGGAAACCGCCCAGCGTCGTGCTGGCGGCAAATTCGGCCCCCAGCTCGCCCTGATCCTGAATCTGCAGGCCATGCTTGAGCAACTTCGCAATAACCTGCTGGTTATGCGCATCTTCAAAGAAGCTATGGATCTCGTGAGCCACTTCCAGGCCGACATCCGGCAAGTACGTGAGCACGTGCGGCAATGCTTGCTGAACCCGCTCCAGCGAGCCGAGAGAGCGCGCCAGAACCTTGGCCGTCTCTTCACCGACATCGGGAATACCGAGGGCGTAGATAAACCGCGCAAGGCTGGGTTTCTTGCTGTCTTCGATAGCGCTTAGCAGCTTCTTGCTCGACAGCTCCGCAAACCCTTCCAGATCGACAATGTCGTCAAACTTCAAGGCATACAGATCGGCCGGAGAACTCACCAGGCCTTCATCGACCAGTTGCTCGACGCTTTTATCGCCAAGCCCTTCAATGTCCATCGCACGACGCGAAACAAAGTGAATGATTGCCTGCTTGAGCTGCGCACCGCAGGCCAGTCGCCCGACACAGCGATACACCGCGCCTTCACTGACGGTCTCGCGCCCCTTGCTGCGTTTGACCAGCTGCGTGCGTTCGACATGGGAACCACACACCGGGCACTCCTGCGGAATCTGCACCGGACGCGCATCATCCGGACGGCGCTCCACGACCACTTGCACCACTTGCGGAATCACATCGCCCGCACGGCGGATGATCACGGTGTCGCCGATCATCAGGCCCAGACGCGCGACTTCGTCCATGTTGTGCAGCGTCGCGTTGGCCACGGTGACGCCCGCCACCTTGACCGGTTTCAAGCGCGCCACGGGCGTTACCGCACCAGTACGACCGACCTGGAACTCGACGTCGAGCAACTCGGTGAGCTCTTCCATGGCCGGAAATTTGTGGGCAATCGCCCAGCGCGGCTCGCGAGCGCGGAAACCCAGCTCACGCTGGGAGGCGATGCTGTTGACCTTGAACACCACGCCGTCGATTTCATAGGCCAGCCCGTTGCGGCGTTCACCGATGTCGCGGTAGTAATCCAGGCACTCATCGATACCGTGCGCCAGTTTCAACTCGCGACTGATGGGCAAGCCCCACGCCTGAAGCTGTTTCAGATTGCCGATGTGCGTGTCGGCAATGTCCGCCGAAACCTGGCCGATGCCATAGCAACAGAACTCCAGCGGGCGGTTGGCAGTGATCTTCGAATCCAGCTGGCGCAAACTGCCCGCCGCCGCGTTGCGCGGGTTGGCGAAGGTCTTGCCGCCGACTTCCAGTTGCGTTGCGTTGAGCCGTTCGAAACCCGCTTTGGACATGAACACTTCGCCGCGCACTTCGAGGGTCGCCGGCCAGCCGCTGCCTTGCAGTTTGAGCGGGATGTTGCGCACGGTGCGCACATTGACGCTGATGTCTTCGCCGGTGGTGCCGTCACCGCGGGTGGCGCCACGCACCAGCACACCGTCCTGATAAAGCAGGCTGACCGCCAGGCCATCTAGTTTCGGTTCGCAACTGTATTCCACCGCACCGCCGCCGCCAAACAGGTCGCCGGTCGGCAGATCGAGGCCTTCGGTCACCCGACGATCGAACTCGCGCATGTCGGTTTCTTCGAAGGCGTTGCCGAGGCTGAGCATCGGCACTTCGTGGCGCACCTGAGTGAACGCCGACAGCGCCGCGCTGCCGACGCGCTGGGTCGGCGAGTCGCTGGTGACGAGGTCGGGGTTGGCCGCTTCAAGGGCCTTCAACTCATGGAACAACCGGTCGTATTCGACGTCCGGAATGCTCGGCTCGTCCATCACGTGGTAGCGATAGTTGTGCTGATCCAGCTCAGCACGCAGCTCTAGAATGCGGGTTTTGGCGGCGGTCATGGGTGTTCTCTCATAAAGCAAAAGAGCAGCCGAGGCTGCTCAATCTCATTTCATCAAGATCAGGAGATCGCAGCCTCGTTTCACTCGACAGCTCCTACAGGTATTGCGATTTTCTGTAGGAGCTGTCGAGTGAAACGAGGCTGCGATCTTTTGACCTTAGCGTTTCTGGGTCAGGGCGCGACGTTCGAATTCAACGATGCGCTGACGGTAATGCTCGATCGTCTGTGCGGTCAGGACGCTGCGCTGGTCGTCTTTCAGTTCGCCGTTCAGTTCCTGGGACAGTTTGCGCGCCGCAGCCACCATCACGTCGAAGGCCTGCTTCGGATGACGCGGGCCTGGCAGACCGAGGAAGAAACTCACGGCCGGGGTGCTGAAGTGGTCGATGTCGTCCAGATCGAAGATGCCCGGCTTGACCGCATTGGCCATCGAGAACAGGACCTCGCCATTGCCGGCCATGCTTTCGTGGCGGTGGAAAATGTCCATCTCGCCGAAGCGCAGGCCGCTTTCCAGAATGTTCTGCAACAGCGCCGGGCCCTTGAAGCCGGCAGCGTCGCGGCAGATCACGCTGATGACCAGCACTTCTTCGGCTTGCGGTTGTTCCTTGTCACTGACTGACGGCGAGGCCTTGGTGTCATCCGGGAAATCGTCGTCACGGCTGCTGAAGCTCGGGCCGCCATCCAGATCCAGGCTGAGGTTCATGTCGCCTTGCGACGGTTCGCCATGGCCACGCTTGCCGCGCTTGGAACCCGATTCCCGCGGTTCACGGGCAGGCATGCTCACCGACGGCAGGTCGTGCTCGTCCAGTTGCGGTTCCTTGTGCGTATCCAGGACGCGGGGCGGGCCCAACAGCTCGGCGCTGGTGTCCTCGTCCGGCAAATTGGACAGGCTCCGGTCCAGACGGAATTTCAGTTTTCCCTTGCCGCCGCGCATGCGACGCCAGCCATCGAAAAGAATACCGGCAATGACAATAATGCCGATGACGATCAGCCACTCGCGCAGACCGATTTCCATGTAATCCCGTGCCTCTATAAAAAATGCTGAAAAATAAGGGGTTTACAACTCGCAAACCGCTTTAAAACGTGGCGCCAACTCTATGTTCTGACAGGCGTTTTGCCCACGTATACGAAAAATTGACATTAAACTAGCACGACCCAAGGCAACTTTACACCGTCTGTCACAATGGCTTGCGCGAATATGTCGATTGGCCAGCTAGTAGAAGCGATCAGAAAAGCCCTACAGACTAAAAATACTCGCCCTTCAAGCGCTGGTTCAGGCATCCACCATCGCCATCGCCTCCTCGACATCCACTGCCACCAGACGCGAGCATCCGGGTTCGTGCATCGTCACCCCCATCAATTGATCGGCCATTTCCATGGCGATCTTGTTGTGGGTGATGTAGATGAACTGCACCGTCTGCGACATCTCTTTCACCAGCCGTGCGTAGCGTCCAACGTTAGCGTCATCCAGCGGCGCATCCACTTCATCAAGCATGCAGAACGGCGCCGGATTCAATTTGAAGATCGCAAAAAC
The DNA here is from genome assembly GCF_949767185.1 of Pseudomonas sp. IT-P100. Taxonomy (NCBI): domain Bacteria; kingdom Pseudomonadati; phylum Pseudomonadota; class Gammaproteobacteria; order Pseudomonadales; family Pseudomonadaceae; genus Pseudomonas; species Pseudomonas sp. IT-P100. The sequence goes on along the minus strand of NZ_CATKQK010000011.1, from coordinate 376,264 downwards.
CAGGGCCAGTGCGGTCAGGGCTTTTTCGCCGCCGGAGAGCAAATGGATGGTGCTGTTCTTCTTTCCGGGCGGCTGCGCCATGATCGTCACCCCTGTATCGAGTAGATCTTCGCCCGTCAGTTCCAAATACGCGCGTCCTCCACCGAAAACTTTTGGGAAAAGCGCCTGTAAACCGCCATTGATCTGATCAAAGGTATCTTTGAAGCGGTTGCGGGTTTCCTTGTCGATCTTGCGAATCACGTTCTCCAGGGTATCCAGCGCTTCGACCAGATCGTCGTTCTGCGCATCCAGATAACGTTTACGCTCTGATTGTTGCTGATATTCGTCGATGGCCGCGAGGTTGATCGCGCCGAGGCGCTGAATGCGCGCGGCAATGCGCTCGAGCTCCTCTTCGGCGTCCTTTTCGCTGGCTTCGGTCGTCAGCGTGGCGAGCACGCCGTGCAGGTCGTAGCCGTCTTCCAGCAATTGATCTTCCAGGGTCTTGCGGCGCACGGTCAGGGCTTGCCATTCCATGCGCTGCGTTTCCATCTGGCCACGAATCAACTGCGATTGCTGCTCGGCCTGGTTGCGGCGCTTCTCGGCGTCACGCAGTTCACGGTCGGCGTCTTCAAGGGCAATTTGTGCGGTCTTGAGTTCTTCGTCGACGGTCATGCGCTTGTCGAGCAACTCTTCGAGCTTGAGGCGCAGCTCTTCCAGCGGCGCCTCGCCCTCCTCCAGATTGAGGCTCAGCTGTTCGCGTTTTTCAGTCAGGCGCTCGGACTGCATCTCCAGCCGTTCCAGCGCCTGACGCGTCGAGTCGTGTTGCGCCTTGAGCGATCCCAGACGCACCGCCAATTGATGCGCGTGATCCTTGTGCTGACGGGCCTCCTGGCGCACGCGGTCCAGCCGCTCGCGCAGGCTGTCACGCTGGGCCAACAGCAATTCGCGCTGCTCGGTGTCCAGCGCCATGGCATCGAGGGCCTCCTGCAACTGCAGGCGCGCTTCGCCGATGTTTTCGTGCTCCAGAGCGCGCTGTTCGGCCAGCTCGGTGAGTTCTTCATCGAGCCGGGTACGGCGCAAGGTCAGTTGCTCGACCTTGGCCTTGCCCGCGGACAACTGAGCTTTCAATTCGCCTTGCTGACGCGCTTCGTCTTGCAGCAGACGGCGCAAATGCTCGCGGCCGTTTTCCTGCTGACGCTGTTGCGCCCGCAGATTTTGCAGTTGGGTTTCCAGAGTTTCGACTGTGGCTTCACGCTCTTCACGCTCAACAGTCAGGTGCTGGATTTCCTGACCACGGGCGAGCACGCCGCTTTCCGCTTCGCTGGCCCGGCGCACACGCAGAAAGTGGCGCCCGACCCAATAACCGTCGCGACTGATCAGGCTCTGGCCGGCGCTCAACTGACCACGCAGGGCCAAGGCCTGTTCGAGGCTTTCAACCGGTTTGACCTGCCCCAGCCAGGGCGACAGATCGACCTGCGCCTCGACCTTGTCGAGCAGGCTGCCGGGCACGCGCACGCCATCACTGGCGGGGCTGAGCAAACGCAAATCGCCCTGGGCAAAACCGGCCAGATCGAAATCACCGAAATCGTCCACCAGCACGGCTTGCAGATCGGCACCAAGCACGGTTTCCACCGCCAGCTCCCAACCGGCTTCAACCTTGAGGCCTTCGGCCAGTCGCGGGCGATCAGCCAAATGTTGTTCGCGCAGCCATTCAGCAGTGCCGGTGCCCGGATCGAGCGCGGCTTGCTGCAAGGCTTCAAGCGAGGCGAGACGGCCGTTGAGGCGCTGCAAATCGCCCTGCGCCTGTTGCTGGGCCGACAGCGCTTGCTGCAATTCCTGACGCAGTTGCTCAAGGCGCTCGACCTGGGCCTCTTCACTGGCCTGCAAGTCTTCCAGCGTCGCTTCACTCGCGGCGAGTTGCTCGCTGAGTTCCATGATCGCCAGGTCTTCCGGGTCCGCCGAGAGCAACGCGCGCTCTTCGCCGAGACGCTTCTGACGATCCGCCAGGCGTTCCATGCTGGTTTCCAGCTGCTGGATGCGCGATTGCTGGACTTCAGATTGGCGACGCGGTTCGGCGGCGGTCAGGTTGAACGTGTCCCACTGTTCCTGCCAACCGTGCATGGTGGTTTCGGATTCTTCCAGCGCGGCGGCGGCCTCTTCAGCGGCAGCGCTGGTGACTTCCTGTTCCGGCGTGAGCATGTCCAGCTCTTCGCCGAGGGTCAGCAGCAACGTGCGGTCGTGGCCCAGATGCGATTCGGTTTCCAGGCGCGCGCGCTCGGCTTCTTTCAAATCGTCCTGCAACTGACGCAAACGTTGCTGACCGTGCTGGATGCTCTGCTCGACCCGGGCGATGTCGCCGCCGACCGAATAGAAACGCCCCTGCACCAGATTGAAGCGCTCGGACAGGTCATGGTGCCCGTCACGCAAGCGTTCGATGCTCGCGTCGGCGTTGCGCTGCTCGGCAACCAGCGCTTCGAACGTGACTTCCTGGGTGCCGATGATCGCTTCGCGCTGACCGACCTGTTCGTTCAACGCCTGCCAGCGCAATGCAGACAGTTGCGCCTTGAGCTGACGCTCCTCGCCCTTGTATTCCTGATACTTCTTGGCCGCCTCGGCCTGGCGGTGCAGGCGTTCGAGCTGACGCGTGAGCTCTTCGCGCAAGTCCGTGAGGCGTTCCAGGTTTTCGTGGGTGCGCCGAATGCGGTTTTCGGTCTCGCGCCGGCGCTCCTTGTACTTGGAGATGCCCGCCGCTTCTTCAATAAAGTTGCGCAGGTCTTCGGGCTTGGACTCGATCAGTTTGGAGATCATCCCCTGCTCGATGATCGAGTAGCTGCGCGGGCCCAGGCCGGTACCGAGAAAGATATCGGTGATATCGCGGCGACGGCACTTGGTGCCGTTGAGGTAATACGTGGTCTGGCTGTCGCGGGTGACTTTGCGGCGAATGGAGATTTCCGCATAGGCGGCGTACTCGCCGAGCAAGGTGCCGTCGGAGTTATCGAACACCAGTTCGATGCTGGCCTGGCTCACCGGTTTACGGCTGGTCGAACCGTTGAAGATGACGTCGGTCATCGATTCGCCACGCAGGTTCTTGGCCGAGCTCTCGCCCATCACCCAACGTACGGCGTCGATGATGTTCGATTTGCCGCAACCATTGGGCCCGACCACCGCCGCCATGTTACTGGGGAAGTTCACCGTGGTCGGATCGACGAAGGATTTGAACCCCGCCAGCTTGATGCACTTGAGCCGCACGCTTAAGCGTCCGTCAGGGCAGAGATCACCAGATCGCAACTGCGCTGGCAATACGCCGTCAGCACGGTCCGGATCAGCGCATCGTCACGGGCGATCACGGCCGCCAGCAAGCGTTCGAACAGTTCCAGATACTCGCTCATCGAGGCCTTGCGCTGCTCCAGGGCGAGGAAATACGCACGGCTCATGGCCGGCTGCAGATTCTCGACGGTTTCCTGCAAGTACGGGTTGTTGGCAAACCCGTACGTGGCGCGCATCACATTGAAACTGTCGTCGACGAAGGTGTGAATGTCCTGGCGCTCGTAGCTTGCGGTCAGGCGCTGCTGGATCTGCACGAACGGCGCCAGGTCGGCCTGGACTTTCCACCCCGTGGCCACGGCATTGGCGAGCAGGATGTACATCTCGCCCATCAGCGCGCACAGGCTCCGCACCTTGTGCGCGGTGAGTTCGGTCACATGTGCGCCGCGTCGCGGCAGGATCGCGATCAGGTGGCGGCGCTCGAGGATCAGCAAGGCTTCACGGACCGAGCCGCGGCTGACATTGAGGGCCTGCGTGACCTTCTGTTCCTGGATGCGCTCCCCGGGCTTCATTTCGCCACGAATGATGCGTTCGGCGAGGTGGTGAGCAATTTGCTCGGCGAGGCTGTCCGGCGCCTTGAACGTCATGGTTGTCCCTTCAAACTCTTCGATCTGCACAAGCGGCGCAGTGTAGCGCAGATGAAGGGTCATGGCGGAGTGCCCACTCGGCGGTTTTTGGCACGAATCCCGCAAAAAAGCAGGCAATCCCGTGAGGGTCAATAATGAAGGAACAGGTTGTTGATCGACAAAATGCTATTTCCTGACCTTTAAGTCAGAAAATCATTGACCCGAAAGTCAGACCTGATAAATTCGGTCCAAGTCGGTTAACAACAATAATGAGTCTGCGAGGCCTTCCGTGATCCAGTTTTTACTAAACCAGGAACTCCGTAGCGAGCACGCCCTGGACCCGAACCTGACCGTGCTCAACTATCTGCGCGACCATGTGGGCAAACCCGGCACCAAAGAAGGCTGCGCCAGCGGCGACTGTGGCGCCTGCACCGTGGTGGTCGGCGAGCTGCAAACGGATGACGATGGCCGCGAACACATTCGCTATCGCAGCCTCAACTCGTGCCTGACGTTCGTTTCGTCGTTGCACGGCAAACAACTCATCAGCGTCGAAGACCTCAAGCACCAAGGCGAACTGCACAGCGTGCAGAAGGCCATGGTCGAGTGCCACGGCTCGCAGTGCGGTTTCTGCACCCCCGGCTTCGTGATGTCGCTGTTCGCGCTGCAAAAGAACAGCGATCAGCCGGACGCGCATAAAGCGCACGAAGCGCTGGCCGGCAACCTCTGCCGCTGCACCGGCTATCGGCCGATCCTGGAAGCAGCCGAGCAGTCCTGCTGCGGCAAGCAACCTGACCAGTTTGATGCTCGCGAAGCCGATACCATCGCCCGCCTGAAAGCCATCGCCCCCACCGATATCGGCGAACTCAACAGTGGCGACAAGCGCTGCCTGGTGCCGCTGACCGTCGCCGATCTGGCTGACCTCTACGACGCTTATCCACAAGCCCGGCTGCTGGCCGGCGGTACGGACCTGGCACTGGAAGTCACCCAGTTCCACCGCACCCTGCCGGTGATGATCTACGTCGGCAACGTCGCCGAAATGAAGCGCATCGAACGCTTTGACGATCGCCTGGAAATCGGCGCCGCCACCGCCCTCTCCGATTGCTACGAAGCCTTGAAAGCCGAGTACCCGGACTTCGGCGAATTGCTGCAGCGCTTCGCTTCCCTGCAGATTCGCAACCAGGGCACCCTCGGCGGCAACATCGGCAACGCCTCGCCCATCGGTGACTCGCCGCCCCTGCTGATCGCCCTCGGCGCGCAAATCGTCCTGTGCAAAGGCGAGGCCCGCCGCACCCTGGCGCTGGAAGATTACTTCATCGATTACCGCGTCACCGCGCGCCAGGAAAGCGAGTTCATCGAGAAGATCATCATCCCGCGTGCCAGTGCCGAGCGGCTGTTCCGTGCCTACAAGGTTTCCAAGCGTCTGGACGATGACATTTCCGCCGTCTGCGCCGCCTTCAACCTGCGCCTTGAGAACGGCGTGATCGCCGACGCCCGCGTGGCGTTTGGCGGTATGGCCGCCATCCCGAAACGCGCCGCCCACTGCGAAGCCGTGTTGCTCGGTTCACCGTTCAACAACGCCACCGTCGAACGCGCTTGCGCTGCGCTGGCCGAAGATTTCACGCCGCTCTCGGACTTCCGCGCCAGCAAGGAATACCGCCTGCTCAGCGCGCAGAACCTGCTGCGCAAATACTTCATCGAACTGCAAACGCCGCACATCGAGACTCGGGTGACCGCTTATGTCTAACCATCACGCCGTAGAGAAGACCCAGGCCGAACTGGCTGAACTGTTCGCCAAGGACCTGACCACCGGTGTCGGTCGCAGCGTCAAGCACGACAGCGCCGCCAAGCATGTATCCGGTGAAGCGCAGTACATCGACGATCGACTGGAATTTCCGAACCAGCTGCACGTTTATGCCCGGCTGTCGGACCGCGCCCACGCGAAAATCATCAGCATCGACACCCGGCCTTGCTACGCCTTCGAAGGCGTGCGCATCGCCATCACCCATGAAGACGTGCCAGGCCTGAAAGACATCGGCCCCTTGCTGCCGGGCGACCCATTGCTGGCCATCGATGACGTGCAGTTCGTCGGTCAACCCGTGCTCGCCGTTGCGGCGAAAGACCTGGAAACCGCGCGCAAAGCGGCGATGGCCGCGATCATCGAATACGAAGATCTGGAACCGGTGCTGGACGTGGTCGAAGCCCTGCGCAAACGCCACTTCGTGCTCGACAGCCACACGCATCAGCGGGGTGATTCGGCCGGTGCCCTGGCCACCGCCGAACATCGTATTCAAGGCACGCTGCACATCGGCGGCCAGGAACACTTCTACCTCGAAACCCAGATTTCTTCGGTGATGCCCACTGAAGATGGCGGGATGATCGTCTACTGCTCGACCCAGAACCCGACCGAAGTGCAGAAACTGGTGGCCGAGGTTCTGGACGTTTCGATGAACAAGATCGTCGTCGACATGCGCCGCATGGGCGGAGGCTTCGGTGGCAAGGAAACCCAGGCCGCGAGCCCGGCGTGCCTGTGCGCGGTGATCGCGCACCTCACCGGCCAACCGACCAAGATGCGCCTGCCGCGGGTCGAAGACATGCTGATGACCGGCAAGCGTCACCCGTTCTACGTCGAGTACGACGTCGGCTTCGACAACACCGGCCGCCTCCACGGCATCGCCCTGGAACTGGCAGGCAACTGCGGTTGTTCGCCGGACTTGTCGGCGTCGATTGTCGACCGCGCAATGTTCCACGCCGACAATTCGTATTACCTGGGCGATGCGACCATCAACGGTCACCGCTGCAAGACCAACACCGCGTCGAACACCGCTTACCGGGGTTTCGGCGGCCCGCAAGGGATGGTCGCCATCGAGGAAGTGATGGACGCGATCGCCCGCCATCTGGGCCTCGATCCGCTGGCGGTGCGCAAGGCCAACTACTATGGCAAGACCGAGCGCAACGTCACCCATTACTACCAGACCGTCGAGCACAACATGCTCGAGGAAATGACCGCCGAACTGGAAGAAAGCAGCCAGTACGCCGAGCGCCGCGAAGCGATTCGTCGCTACAACGCCAACAGCCCGATCCTGAAAAAAGGCCTGGCGCTGACGCCGGTTAAATTCGGTATTTCCTTCACCGCCAGTTTCCTCAATCAGGCCGGTGCGCTGGTCCATGTCTACACCGACGGCAGCATCCACCTCAACCATGGCGGCACGGAGATGGGCCAGGGCCTGAACACCAAAGTCGCGCAGGTCGTGGCCGAAGTGTTCCAGGTGGAAATGAACCGCGTGCAGATCACCGCGACCAATACCGACAAAGTGCCGAACACCTCGCCGACCGCAGCCTCCAGCGGCGCCGACCTGAACGGTAAAGCCGCACAGAACGCGGCGGAAATCATCAAGCAACGCCTCGTGGAATTTGCTGCGCGACAGTACAAGGTCAGTGAAGAAGACGTGGAATTCCACAACGGCCACGTGCGGGTTCGCGATCACATCCTGACCTTCGAAGCGCTGATCCAGCAGGCGTATTTCGCGCAGGTTTCGCTGTCGAGCACCGGGTTCTACAAGACCCCGAAAATCTTCTACGACCGCAGTCAGGCGCGTGGTCGGCCGTTCTATTACTACGCCTTCGGCGCGGCGTGCTGCGAAGTGATCATCGACACCCTGACCGGCGAGTACAAGATGCTGCGCACCGACATCCTCCACGACGTCGGCGCCTCGCTGAACCCGGCGATCGACATTGGCCAGGTCGAGGGCGGCTTTATCCAGGGCATGGGCTGGCTGACCATGGAAGAGCTGGTCTGGAATGCCAAGGGCAAGCTGATGACCAACGGCCCGGCGAGCTACAAGATCCCGGCGGTGGCGGACATGCCGCTGGACCTGCGGGTGAAGCTGGTGGAGAACCGCAAGAACCCGGAAGACACGGTGTTCCATTCCAAGGCAGTGGGTGAGCCGCCGTTCATGCTCGGCATTGCATCGTGGTGTGCGATCAAGGATGCGGTGGCGAGCCTGGGCGACTACAAGCATCAACCGAAAATCGATGCACCGGCGACGCCGGAGCGGGTGTTGTGGGGGTGTGAGCAGATGCGGCAGTTGAAGGCGGCGAAGGCCGTTGAAACTGAAACCGAGCTGGCTCCGCTCTAAGGACCGAGGCGCGGCCAATCGCTGGCAGGCCAGCTCCCACATTTGGAATGCATTCCCCTGTGGGAGCTAGCCCGCTGGCGATGAGGCCCGAACAGACCACACAGATGTCGAGGTGAATATGTACAACTGGATCGACGCCCTCGCCGACCTGCAAAACCGGGGTGAACCCTGCGTGTTGGTGACCATCATCGAAGAGCTCGGCTCGACGCCGCGCAATGCCGGTTCGAAGATGGTCATCAGTGCCACCCAGACCTTCGACACCATCGGTGGCGGGCATCTGGAATACAAGGCCATGCAGATCGGTCGCGACATGCTGGCCAGCGGCAAACAGGACACGCACCTGGAACGCTTCAGCCTCGGCGCCAGCCTGGGCCAGTGCTGTGGCGGCGTGACCGTGTTGCTGTTCGAACCGATGGGCCAGGTGCAGGCGCAGATCGCCGTGTTCGGCGCCGGCCATGTCGGCCGGGCGCTGGTGCCGCTGCTCGCCAGCCTACCCTGCCGGGTACGCTGGATCGATTCGCGGGAAGACGAATTCCCCGAACAGATCCCCCACGGCGTACGCAAGATCGTCACCGAAGAGCCGGTGGATGAAATCGACGACCTGCCCGCCGGCAGCTACTGCATCGTCATGACCCACAATCACCAGCTCGACCTCGAACTCACCGCCGCGATCCTCAAGCGCAACGACTTCGCCTACTTCGGCCTGATCGGCTCGAAGACCAAACGGGTGAAGTTCGAACATCGCCTGCGCGACCGTGGTTTTGACAGCAGCGTGCTGCAACGCATGCGCTGCCCGATGGGCATTGGCGAAGTCAAAGGCAAATTGCCTGTGGAAATCGCCATCTCCATCGCCGGCGAAATCATCGCCACCTATAACGCCAGTTTCGGCCAGCAGACCGCCAGCGCCGGATCATCGATTGCCAAACTGCTGCCTGCTTCACGCCGCAGCCAAGCCTCCCACTGAGAAAGCTCATGCCTCTGACTCGCAAAGCCTACCGCGCCGCCATCCTGCACAGCATCGCCGACCCCGCCATCGTTGGCATCGAAGCCTCCTACGAGTATTTCGAAGACGGCTTGCTGGTGGTCGATAACGGCCAGATCAGCGCGCTCGGCCACGCCAGCGAACTGCTGCCAACCCTGCCCGCCGATATCGAGATCACTCATTATCAAGACGCGCTGATCACCCCCGGCTTCATCGACACCCACATTCACCTGCCGCAAACCGGCATGGTCGGCGCCTACGGCGAGCAGTTGCTGGACTGGCTCAACACCTACACCTTCCCGTGTGAAAGCCAGTTCGCCGACAAGGCTCACGCCGACGAAGTCGCGGGCATTTTCATCAAGGAACTGCTGCGCAACGGCACCACCACCGCGCTGGTATTCGGCAGCGTGCACCCGCAATCGGTGAACTCGTTCTTCGAGGCCGCCGAGCAGCTGGACCTGCGGATGATCGCCGGCAAAGTGATGATGGACCGCAACGCGCCGGACTACCTGACCGACACTGCCGAATCCAGCTACGTCGAAAGCAAGGCGCTGATCGAGCGCTGGCACGGCAAGGGTCGCTTGCACTACGCCGTCACCCCGCGTTTCGCCCCGACCAGCACCCCGGAACAACTGACCCTCGCCGGCCAGTTGCTGAGCGAATATCCGGACCTGTACATGCAGACCCACATCAGCGAAAACCTCAAGGAAATCGAGTGGGTCAAGGAATTGTTCCCGGAGCGCAAGGGCTACCTCGACGTCTACGATCACTACCAGTTGCTGGGCGAGCGCTCGGTGTTCGCCCACGGCGTACACCTGTGCGACGACGAATGTGCGCGCCTGGCAGAAACCGGCTCGGCGATTGCGTTCTGCCCGACCTCGAACTTCTTCCTCGGCAGCGGCCTGTTCAATTTGCCGATGGCCGAGAAGCACAAGCTGAACGTCGGTTTGGGCACGGACGTGGGTGGCGGCACCAGTTTCTCGCTGCTGCAAACATTGAACGAGGCGTACAAAGTCATGCAGCTGCAAGGTGCACGACTGAGCCCGTTCAAATCGCTGTACCTGGCGACCCTCGGCGGTGCACGTGCGTTGCGTCTGGAAGACAGGATCGGCACGTTGCTGCCGGGTACCGATGCGGACTTCCTGGTGCTGGATTACAACGCGACGCCGTTGCTGAGCTATCGCTTGAAGCAGGCCAATAACATTGCCGAGACGTTGTTTGTGCTGATGACGCTGGGGGACGACCGGACGGTTCTGCAGACGTATGCGGCGGGGAATCAGGTGCATCAGCGCTAATTCTTTCAGGCATAAAAAATCCCCCAGTGGTGTTCAGCCCTGGGGGATTTTTGTTGCCGGTCGGATTGCTATCGCCGGCAGGCCAGCTCCCACAGTGATTTGTGGTGTCCACAGTATCTACCGTACATCCAACAACCTGTGGGAGCTGGCCTGCCAGCGATTGGGGCACCCCGGTCCATCAGATTTTCGCTGGCGAACGCCCTGGCTTCTTGGTCTGCAACAAATGCGAGAACACCGCATGCAAATCATCCGACGCACTTTCCTCGTCGAGGTTGAGTTTGCTGTCGATGTGATCCATGTGATGCATCATCAGGTTCACCGCCAACTCACCGTTGCGCGCTTCGATGGCGTCGATCAGTTGGGTGTGCTCGTCGTAGGAACAGTGCGAACGGTTGCCACTTTCATACTGGGCGATGATCAATGAAGTCTGGGACACCAGGCTGCGCTGGAAGCTGATCAGCGGAGCGTTCTTCGCCGCTTCGGCCAGCTTCAGGTGAAATTCGCCCGACAGACGAATGCCGGCACCGCGATCGCCACGGGAGAAGCTGTCGCGTTCGTCGTTGACCATTTGGCGCAATTCGGCGATCTGCTCGGCGGTGGCATGTTGTACCGCCAGTTCAGTGATCGCCCGCTCGACCAGACGCCGGGCGAGGAACACCTGCCGCGCTTCTTCGACACTCGGGCTGGCAACCACGGCACCACGGTTCGGCCGCAGCAGCACGACGCCTTCATGGGCCAGACGCGACAGCGCGCGGCGAATGATGGTGCGACTGACCCCGAATATTTCCCCCAGCGCTTCTTCGCTCAACTTGGTGCCGGGCGCCAGGCGCTGTTCGAGGATGGCCTCGAAGATATGCGCGTAGACAATATCGTCCTGGGTCCCGCTGCGGCCGGCTTTGCCTGCTCGCGGTTGTTTCTTGAGGGGTTGCAACTGTTCGTTCATGGGCACTCGAGTCGGGAGAACTGCGGCGAATTGACCGTGACTGTAATACGGCACAGTGGGTCGCTGGCAAGTATCGCGTAAAAAACACCGCGATTGTACACAATGGATGGTGGCAACACGACTGTACGGCTGTTTGTCGCCTTTGCTGTATTGCAACGATTGCTTACGTTTGAGTTTAGGCTTATCCGCAGAATCCGCAGCGCGATCTCCTGCAGTAGCCAAAAACCGGCTCCTGCAAGATTTCTTGCGCTGCTGTGGATATTTTCGTACGCATGAAGGAACACCGCTGTCATGAACGACGCCACGCACACGCAGCTCCGCCCGTTGGCGGATACGTCCCCTTCCGCCATCGTTGCAGGATTTATCGCGATGATGACCGGCTACACCAGTTCCCTGGTGCTGATGTTCCAGGCCGGGCAAGCGGCAGGCCTGACCAGCGGGCAGATTTCTTCGTGGATCTGGGCGATCTCCATTGGCATGGCGGTGTGCTCGATCGGCCTGTCCCTGCGTTATCGCACGCCGATCACCATCGCCTGGTCGACACCCGGCGCGGCGTTGCTGATCACCAGCCTGGGCGGTGTGAGCTACGGCGAAGCCATTGGCGCCTACATCACCTGCGCGGTGCTGGTGACAGTTTGTGGCTTGACCGGTAGCTTCGAACGCCTGGTGAAGAAGATTCCGGCGTCATTGGCCGCGGCGTTGCTGGCGGGGATTCTGTTCAAGATCGGCAGCGAAATTTTCGTCGCAGCCCAGCATCGCACTGCACTGGTATTGGGAATGTTCTTCACGTACCTGGTGGTCAAGCGTCTGTCGCCGCGCTACGCCGTACTCGCTGCATTGCTCATCGGTACGGCGTTGTCAGGGTTCATGGGGCTGCTGGATTTCAGTGCGTTTCACCTGGAAGTGGCGACACCGGTCTGGACCACGCCGCACTTTTCCCTGGCCGCGACCATCAGCATCGGCATCCCGCTGTTCGTCGTGGCGATGACCTCGCAGAACATGCCGGGCATCGCCGTGCTGCGCGCCGACGGCTACACGGTACCGGCCTCGCCGCTGATCACCACGACGGGCATCGCCTCGTTGCTGCTGGCGCCTTTCGGCTCCCACGGGATCAACCTGGCCGCCATCAGCGCGGCGATCTGCACCGGCCCGCATGCCCACGAGGATCGCAACAAGCGTTATACGGCGGCGGTCTGGTGCGGGATTTTCTACGGGATCGCCGGGGTCTTCGGCGCGACGCTGGCGGCGTTGTTCGCGGCGTTGCCAAAAGAACTGGTGCTGTCGATTGCGGCGCTGGCGCTGTTCGGTTCGATCATCAATGGCTTGAGCATTGCCATGGCCGAAGTGAAGGAACGTGAAGCGGCGTTGATCACCTTTATGGTCACGGCGTCGGGGCTGACGCTGTTTTCCATCGGTTCGGCATTCTGGGGGATTGTGGCGGGGGTGTTGACGCTGGTGATTCTGAATGGGCGTAAAGCCTGAAAGAGCAAAAGATTTTCACATAAAAAAACGGCGACCCGCGGGTCGCCGTTTTTCATGACATCAAGCTACCGGATTGATCGGCTTTTCCGGGTACCAGACGTCGATCAGCGGGCTGACGGTGGCTTCAGTCAGTTCGCTGCGGCCTTTGAGCCAGGCTTCAACAGCAGCACGCTGCTCTTCGGACACCGAGCCACGCTTCTGCAGGCAAACCAGACCGAAGTCGTCGCCGCCAACATAGCCCAGACCGTTGGCTTCCATGGCTTCTTTCAGGAACGCGTCGAGGAAAGCATCAATGGCTTCATCAGCCAAATCTTCTTTGAAATCCAGGTTCAGTTCGAAACCCAGCTCTTGAAATTCATCGACGCACAGTTTTTTGCGCAGACGCTGGGAACGGTTAGTCGCCATTGGAACAATCCTCATAAGTAATAACGGGCGGCACTTTAGCAGTTTAAGCCGCCAATTGCCCGATTCTCTGGGCTCGACACGTTACCGCCGGTAAAAAATAGCGGATAAGGTGGCCGGGGCACGGCACAAGCCGCTACACCTTGGGGCATAATGTCGACACTTTCATGACCACTGAGGGAATTTATCTTCATGCCCTCGTCTTTTTTCCCCTCGGCTGTAGGGTTTTATTTCACATGATCAAATCTTTGCGTCCATTGTTGCTGGCCAGTCTACTTCTCCCCCTGGCCCTCCCCGTTTCCGCCGCCTCCATCAACACCGGCCTGTCGCCCAACGTCGAAAAAGCCCTGAAGGCCAGCAAGCTGCAGGACAACGCCCTGTCACTGGTGATGATCCCGCTCAACGGTCCAGGCACGCCGACCATTTTCAATGCTGACGTCTCGGTCAACCCGGCCTCCACCATGAAACTCGTCACCACGTACGCCGCGCTGGAAATGCTCGGCCCGAACCACCAGTGGAAAACCGAGTTCTACACCGACGGCACGCTCAGCGGCGGCATTCTCAACGGCAACCTCTACCTCAAGGGTGGCGGCGACCCGAAACTGAACATGGAAAAACTCTGGCTGCTGATGCGCGACCTGCGCGCCAACGGTGTGACCCAAGTCACCGGCGACCTGGTGCTGGATCGTGGCTTCTTCGTCCAACCGCAATTGCCCGAGTTCAACGATGACGGCAATGACGAGAACAAGCCGTTCCTGGTCAAACCCGACTCGCTGCTGGTCAACCTCAAGGCCCTGCGCTTCGTGGCGCGCAACGACAACGGTCGGGTGCTGATTTCGGTCGAGCCGCCGATCTCCAGCATCCGCATCGAAAACCAGGTCAAGGCCGTCAACTCCAAGCAATGCACCGGTGGCGTGCGTTACAACCCGGTGACCCAGGCCGATGGCACCGTGAACGTGACCGTCGGCGGTCAACTGGGCGAGGGCTGCAGTTCCCAGACTTACCTGTCGCTGCTCGACCACTCGACTTATACCGCTGGCGCGGTCCGGGCAATCTGGAAAGAACTGGGTGGCAGCATTCAGGGCAAGGACGTTCTGGCACCCACGCCAAAAGATGCCAAGGTACTGGCTCGCGCCTTCTCCCCGGACCTGGCGGAAATCATCCGTGACATCAACAAATACAGTAACAACACCATGGCTCAGCAGTTGTTCCTGAGCCTGGGGCAGAAATTCCGCACCGACGCCGACGGCGACGACGCCAAGGCGGCCCAACGCGTAGTCCGTCAGTGGCTGGCGAAGAAAGGCATCACCGCGCCGCACCTGGTGATGGAGAACGGTTCCGGCCTCTCCCGCGCAGAACGTGTCAGTGCGCGTGAAATGGCCGCGATGCTGCAAGCCGCATGGCGCAGCCCGTACGCTGCCGAGTTCATCAGCTCGATGCCGATTGCCGGCACCGACGGCACCATGCGCAAACGCCTGAAGACGACGGCGATGCGCGGTGAAGCCCACGTCAAGACCGGCACCTTGAACACCGTGCGTGCGATCTCAGGCTACAGCCGCGACGTCAACGGCAATACCTGGGCGGTGGTGGCGATCCTCAACGACAAGGCACCGTTTGGTGCATCGTCGGTACTGGACCAGGTGCTGCTGGACTTGTATCGCCAGCCGAAACTGCCTGATACGGCTTCGGTGTTGTAAACACCGAAAATCCAATGTGGGCTAGCCTGCTAGCGATAGCGGTGTGTCAGTCGACACATGTATTGAATTACACACCGCTATCGCTAGCAGGCTAGCTCCCACAGGGGGGAGTGTGTACGGCCGGGGTTAATTCATCTCGCCCTGAACCCGATCCCGTCCCGCCTGCTTCGCCGCATACACCCCCGAGTCTGCCCGCAGCAGCAACGCATCCGCGCCCTCATCGACGCGCCAGCTGGCGATCCCGAAACTCGCGGTAACGATTCCGACGTCCTCGATCGGCGAGCTGCGCAATCCTTGCCACAGCTCCAGCGCCAACCCATACGCCTGCTCGCCGTCGATATCCGGGCAGAGCACCATGAACTCCTCGCCGCCCAGGCGACAGAACACGTCGGTGCGACGCAGCCGATGGCCGATACGCTCGCAAACGGCCTGCAACACCCGATCGCCCACTGCATGTCCGTGCTGGTCATTGATGCGTTTGAAGTGGTCGATGTCGAGCATGATCACCGACAATTCGCCGCCACCGCGCTCGACCCGGGCCATTTCGGAGGTCAGGCGCTCCTGGAAGTAGCGGCGGTTGTGGATCCCGGTCAGCGAGTCGGTAATCGACAGCGCCCGCAGCTCTTCTTCCACCCGTTTCAGGTCGGAGATGTCCGAAATGTAGCCATGCCAGAGCACGCCACCGCCGGGCAGCTCTTCCGGAGTCGCTTCACCCCGGACCCAGCGCAGGCCACGCACCGGCAGCAGCACACGGTATTCTTCGCGCCACGGGCTGAGCGTGTCTGCCGAGGCCCGGATGGAGGCGCGAACCCGGGTGGTGTCCTGGGGATGGATCCGGGTGAAAATCGCTTCAGCGTTGAGCAGCAACACGTCCGGTTCGAGCTCGTAAATCTCGCGAATGCCATCACTGGCGTAGATCACACTGAAGCGTCCGTCGAATTCCATCTTGAACTGGTAGATCCCGCCGGGCACATGGGCGCTGAGTTTCTTCAATAGCAGATCCCGTGCGGCGAGCGCCTCATGCACCCGCTTGCGCTCGGTGACGTCGATGCAGATTGCCAGGTGCCCGACCCACAGCCCTTGCTCGTCGAGCACCGGGGTCGCCAGCATGTTCACCGTCAAATGGCTGCCGTCACCGCGAACCAGGGTCCACTCCCGCGCTTCGTGACCGCCCTCCTCGCCGCCCTCGACCAACATGGCCTGGCAGGTCGGAATCGGCTTGCCGTAGCGCGCGCTCAATTCCGCCGAGCGCGCCGCCAATTCCCGGGGCAGGTGCAGGTTTTCCAGGGTCATGTGGCCCACCACGTCCATGCTGGAGTAGCCGAGCATCTGCTCCGCTCCGGCGTTGAACGTGCTGATGACGCCGCGCAGGTCGGTGGCGATGATCGCCACCTGAGTCGCGGCATTCAGCACGCCGCGCAGCTGACCATGGGTGCCGCGCAGTTCCTGCTCACGAGCGCGCAGCTCCTCGGTCCGCTGTTCCACCATGCTCAACGCCCGCTGGCGCTGGCTGACCAGCACATAAAGCAGCGCGCTGAGCATCAGGCTGAGCAAACCACCCAACACCACCACGCTGGTGACCGAAGAATGGTTGGCTTGCAGGAACGCTTCGCTTGGCTGGATATCGACTTGATAATCGTGATCGGCAAGCCCCAGCAACCGGGTCGCGGCCAACTCACTGACGGCAGGTCCGTTGGGGGATTCATAGAGCACTTCGTGTTGATCGTCGGTGGACAGGTCTAGGATGCGCACCGACAGGTAATCGTGTCCCGCCTCCGGCAGCCCGTCGGCCAGCAACTGACGCATGCTGATCACCGCCATCACGTAACCGTAGGGTTTGGACCCCGGACTGTCGCGGGAGATGACCGGCGCGACCAGCAGCACGCCCCGGGCATACGCCGGCTCGATACTGACCAGGTGCAGCGGCTGCGACACCGCCATCCGGGTATTCTGGTCGGCCCGTTCCAGGGTGGAGCGGCGCAGGGGTTGCGCGAGCAAGTCGTAACCCAACGGCGAGCCGAGCCGGCTTTGCGTCTGGCTATATACCACCACCACGTATTCATCCCGTTCGGCCGCCAGTTGCAGCTGGCCTTCGGCGTTGAGCTCACGAATGCTGAAATCGGATAAACCTTCCTCGCGCACCTGGCGCTCGAATTCCGCGCGCTCGGCACCGCTGACCCGCCGCGCAAACGAATACGCCTGGGTTCGGTGCAGCAGAGGTTGGGTGTAACCGTTGAATTCCTCGCGGTCGACGTCATCGGAATTGGCGAAGAACCGGCGCAGGCCGTCGAGGCGCTGCTCCTGATCTTCAAAACGCTCTTCGATACGGCTGTAACGTTCACTGGCCATCAGTTGGAAACGTTGCCGCAATTGCTGGTGAAACAGGTTCAGGGTCGACCAGGCCAACAGCCCCGTAAGCACTCCGCCGATGATCAATACCAGCAGCGCGACCAGCCAGGCCGAAACATCTTCACTGATAAAACCCAGGATCTTGGGGCGCACGGCGTGCAGCGACATAGAGGCAACTCAAAACGCCAGGTGCCGGAAAAGCCCATTGGCCATGCCTTGAGTTATAGCTATTAGCCATCAATTTGGCCAGCACTGAAAGAAGCCAAGAGCCTTTAAAAATCAAGGCTCTGTGGATCCAATGCCGGAAAGCGTCAACGTGCCATGATTTTCCAGGCCCGGTGGATCTTCCCATTGCGGGCAAAATCCGGATCAATGGTCTGCGCCGTGATTTCCTCGACCGCGTAACGCTCGGTGAGATTTTCCTCAAGGGCGAACTTGCGGAAGTTGTTGGAGAAGTACAACACGCCCCCCGGCGCCAGTCGTGCCATCGCCAGGTCGATCAGTTGCACCTGGTCACGCTGCACGTCGAAAATCCCTTCCATGCGCTTGGAGTTGGAGAAGGTTGGCGGGTCGATGAAGATCAGGTCGAACTCGTCACGGCAGGCGTCGAGCCAGACCATCACGTCGCTCTGCTCCAGACGGTTCTTGTCGGAGAAACCGTTCAGCGACAGGTTGCGACGCGCCCAGTCAAGGTAGGTTTTCGACAAGTCGACGCTGGTGGTGCTGCGCGCGCCGCCTTTGGCCGCGTGGACGCTGGCGGTCGCTGTGTAGCAATACAGGTTGAGGAAGCGCTTGCCGGCTGCCTCTTTCTGAATGCGCATGCGCATTGGCCGGTGGTCGAGGAACAGCCCGGTGTCGAGGTAGTCGGTGAGGTTGACCAGCAGCTTCACGCCACCTTCGTTGACCTCGACGAACTTGCCCTGCGCGGCCTGACGCTCGTATTGCTTGGTGCCGCTCTGACGTTCGCGACGCTTGACCACCACGCGGCTCTTGTCGATGTTCAACGCCTGCGGAATGGCTGCCAGGGCGTCGAACATGCGGGCCGAGGCTTTTTCCGGGTCGATGGATTTCGGCGCGGCGTATTCCTGGACGTGGACCCAATCCTGGTACAGATCGATGGCCATCGAATATTCCGGCATGTCGGCATCGTAGACGCGGTAGCAGTCGATGCCTTCACGCTTGACCCACTTGCCCAGCGCCTTGAGATTTTTTTGCAGGCGATTGGCAAACATCTGCCCGCCTTCGCTCAAGCGCGGCTGCTCGACGACTACCGGGGCCGGTTTGATCGGGTTGCCGTTCTTGTTGTACTTCTCGTACTTGCCCGGCGCCACATCGTTGTCGGCGACTTCGACTTCAGCTTGTTCGCGCTCGACTTGACGCTGTTCAGGGGTGCGACGTTCACCGGTGACGAACTGGTCCGGGGTGACCTTGATCAGCAGCAGCTTGCACGGCAACGCGCCGTTCCAGAACGAATACTGTTTGTGGCTGCGGATGCCCATGCGCTTGCCGAGATCCGGGGCGCCGGTGAACACCGCCGCTTCCCAGTTCAGGCAGGCCTGGCGCAGGCGCTCGCCAAGGTTCTGGTAGAGGTAGAGCAAGCTCGCCTCGTCGCCCAGACGCTCGCCATACGGCGGGTTGCAGATCACCAGGCCTTTCTGGTTCTGGTCCGGACGTGGTTCGAAGGTGCCGACTTCGCCCTGGTAAATTTTGATCCACTCACTCAGGCCGGCGCGTTCGACGTTGTTGCGGCCCGGCTGAATCAGGCGGGGATCGGCTTCGTAACCGCGAATCCACAGCGGTGGCTTGGCCAGGCCGGCCGCGGCGCGCTCGGTGGCTTCTTCGTGCAGCTTTTTCCACAGCGCCGGTACGTGACCGAGCCAGGCAGTAAAACCCCACTGCTCACGACGCAGGTTCGGCGCCATGTCGGCAGCAATCATCGCCGCTTCGACGAGGAACGTACCAACACCGCACATCGGGTCAGCCAGTGCGCCGCCCTCGGCCGCAATACGTGGCCAGCCGGAACGGATCAGGATGGCCGCCGCGAGGTTTTCCTTCAGCGGCGCCGCGCCCTGCTGCAAGCGATAGCCGCGCTGGTGCAGGCTGTGGCCGGAGAGGTCGAGGGAGAGGATGGCTTCGCCACGGTCCAGACGCAGGTGAATGCGCAGGTCCGGGTTGAGTTTGTCGATGGACGGGCGGTCGCCCTGCGGGGTGCGCAGTTTGTCGACGATGGCGTCTTTGACTTTCAAGGCGCCGAAGTGGGTGTTGTCGATACCCGAGCCATGGCCGCTGAACTCGACGGCCAGGGTGCCGTCGTTGAGCATGTGGTCTTGCCACTCGATATCGAGCACGCCGTGGTACAGGTCCTCGGCATCTTTCATCGGGAAACGCTTGAGCACCAGCAGTACCCGGTTCGCCAGACGCGACCACAGGCACAGGCGATAAGCGGTTTCCATGGTCGCCATGCCGCGCACGGCAGAGGTGTGCTCACGCGCTTCTTCAAGGCCAAGCCCGACGGCTTCCTCGATCAGCAGGCCTTCAAGGCCTTTGGGGCAAGTGAGGAAGAGTTCGAAACGATCGGACATGGTAATTCCAGAGCCTTTGGCTAAGTGGACCGGCAACGCATTGCCGGCCCGGTTTTCAATCAGGCGCTTTTCTAAAAGAGCGCCCGCGTGGCACGAAGGTGTGCCGTCCCACCCGTGCTGCTCGGGTTAGAAGAGCTTAGATGCACGGGCAGATAAAAAAGTTGAAGCAACAAAATGTCATAAGTTGACCCTTCGTCGAATAATGCCTCGACGCAACACGAGCCATTCTCACTAAAGGATTAACCCCATCATCTTGCGGAGGGCCGATCATACAGGGCTTTGACCAATAAATACGGGGCAAACATCGTGTTACTTATGGCCATAGCATCTTTATGGTTACGTCCTTATGACAAAATGATCATTCCCTCGATGTGACGCATTGGTTAGAACTCAACACAGGTTGGCGCCACAACGGACGTCAACACCCTGGCTCGCCACGCCGGCAGCGAGCCCCCCAACGGCAGACATTTCTGCCAGACCTCGATTGAGGTCAACGCGATAAATACAGTCAACAAGTGAGGGCAACACCCTATGAGAAGACTTAAGCGTGATCCGTTGGAAAGAGCATTTTTGCGCGGATATCAATATGGCGTTGGTGGCAAATCCCGTGAGCTTTGCCCATTTACTCTACCGTCGGTACGCCAAGCCTGGATTAACGGCTGGCGAGAAGGACGCGGCGACAACTGGGACGGTATGACCGGCACTGCGGGAATCCACAGACTCAACGAACTTCACGCCGTCGGCTAACACAGGGCACACACTCCGACACGACAACCTGATTACTGAACGACTTACCACGCACGCCCCATCCGGGCGGCGGGCTCCGGCCCAGGGGCTCCTTCGAGGAGCCCTTTTTTATGCCTGCAAATTACCTGGAATCCGAAATCTGCTTTTGTGGCGAGGAGCTTGCTCCCGCTGGGCTGCGAAGCGGCCCCGGAACGGGTCAATCCGGAATGTCAGGTAAAATGCGGTTGCAGGGTTTACGACTGCTTCGCAGCCGAGCGGGAGCAAGCTCCCTCGCCACAGATAAATCCCCTCGCCACAAGAGCCCTTCAGCGCAGCGCCGCGATGGCGTCGACGGATTCACGAATCAGCGCCGGGCCTTTGTAGATGAATCCAGAGTAGATCTGAACAAGGCTCGCACCCGCCGCGATTTTCTCGGCTGCATGCTTGCCTTCGGTGATGCCACCCACAGCGATGATCGGCAAGCGACCGGCCAATTCTGCGGCCAGCACTTTTACGGTGTGGGTGCTCTTGTCGCGAACCGGTGCGCCGGACAAGCCGCCCGCCTCGTCACCGTGCTCCATGCCTTCAACACCGACGCGGCTCAGGGTGGTGTTGGTGGCAATCACCGCATCCATCCCGGTTTCGATCAGCGCTTGCGCGACTTGAGCGGTTTCTTCGTCGGTCATGTCCGGTGCGATCTTGATGGCCAGCGGTACGTGCTTGCCGTGGCGCAAAGCCAGCTCCGCACGACGGGTCGCCAGGTCAGCCAGCAACTGCTTGAGCGAGTCTCCGAATTGCAGGCTGCGCAGGCCTGGCGTGTTCGGCGAGCTGACGTTGACCGTCACGTAGCTGGCGTGGGCGTAGACCTTGTCCAGGCAGATCAGGTAATCGTCAACCGCGCGTTCGACCGGCGTATCGAAATTCTTGCCGATGTTGATGCCCAGCACACCCTTGTACTTGGCCGCTGCCACGCGGGCCAGCAGGTGATCGACGCCGAGGTTATTGAAGCCCATGCGGTTGATGATCGCCTCGGCTTCCGGCAGGCGGAAAATCCGTGGTTTCGGGTTGCCCGGCTGCGGACGCGGGGTGATGGTGCCGATTTCGACAAAACCGAAACCCAGTTGCGCAAAACCATCAATGGCCGCGCCGTTCTTGTCCAGGCCCGCCGCCAGGCCTACCGGGTTCGGGAAGTCCAGCCCCATGACCGTCACCGGCATCTTCGCCGGAGCCTTGCACAGCAAGCCGTTGAGGCCCAAACGCCCGCCCGCGCCGATCAGGTCCAGGGACAGATCGTGGGAGGTTTCCGGGGAAAGTTTGAACAACAGCTGACGGGCCAGGGTGTACATGGGCGGGTTTGACTCTGGGCAATGAAAAGTGGCGGCGATTATAGCCGGGGTTGACCGGCACAGGCGATCTCTTTGCCCGGGCTCAAGGAACCACCGTCTCCTGCAGTGCGTAGGTGTTATCGGTGCGTTTGGCACTGCCAAAGACCAGCGGAAAGTAAATAATCATCGCCATCAGAGCGAGACAGCCGCTCATGATATGGCCCTGGTCACCGTCATCGACCCTGCAACTGCTCAGCAACGACGCTACCGCGCCCATGACCAAAGCGATGGCGTGCCCCGCCGAAAGACGTAACGCCCCGATATCAAGCAGCGCATCCGCCAACTGCGTCCGGGTCGGTCGCCGGACCTCCGCTCGGACCTCCAGGACCATTTGCCGCAAAGCTTCCGGATCGGAAAACACCGAGTCCCACCCAGGGTCTGGAGATAACACGTGCGAACTTTTGCAAAGAATGGAAATGACGTCGTCCACAACAATGCCGAAGCCATTGAGCACGCCCTGGATAGCATCCGCGCCCAGACTGTAACCAAGCTCTGCCGTGGCTCGGGCCGCACCACTCAGCGGTGCCAGCTGCCCCAGTTCTGCCAGAAAAAACTGCGCCGCGCCATAAGCTGCGGTCGCTACGCCGGTGGTTGCCGCGTTGGCGGAGCCGGCATTGTCCTGTAATGGAATGAAAACATTGGCCAAGCCTCTGGCCACTGTATAAATCGACCCGCCGACGACCGCCGGAAGCAACTTGTCAGACGCGCCTGTGAGGTGCGCCGCAATCAGGGCACCCATCGTGATGCTGGCCATGCACACACGCCCCAGGCGCGACGATAGATTTGCCGTACCGTCACACTCATTTCGAATCGCTCCGATCAAGGTCAGCGCCGGGCCGATCATTGTCATTGCGACCATTGCCCACGCTCGGCCGGCCTCAGGTGAATCGCCTTCGCGCAGAGATTGTTCGACGTGGTAGGCAACGACCTGGCGCAGCACCACCGTCAACGCAACGATCAATCCTGTACGACCAGCGACATTGAGTAGATTGAGTCCGGGCCCCTTGACCGCGTCCAGCCACTCCATGCCCGCCTGAAGCACGGTTTGCATTCGACTTTCATGGGTTTGCCCGGTATCTGCAGCATTCAACTCAATTACCCGTGCAAACAGTGACTCATCGACAAGTTCCTCGGGCAGATGCCCACGCTCAATGAATGCGTTGACCCGCCCAACCACAATCCGTTCTGTCTCACCCAATGGCCTATAGCATTCCTCCATCTGAAGGGTCACTTCACGATTCACCCGCTGCATGCCAGCAGCCACTTGCCTGGGCGTCCCCAATGCGAGTGCTGAAAAACGCGACGATGCAACGAGTGCTGATGGATCAAGCGCCACCGACTCGTTACGCGGCGTCGGATTACCTGCCGATGTGAGAGTTAAGCCTGGTAATGCAGTACCCCTTACTGCCGAGCCAGCAATCAATGTCATCCTTGTATCCTCTCTTTTATTGTTATGCGGGTTGTTTTCCCTGCCTCACCACTCGCTCTTTTCCCATGCATCGTCGCCCATCGGCTGGAACACATCGCGTGTGTAACTCATGACAAACACATTCATGCTGAAGGCCATACCGTTGGCGCCTTTGATCTCCTTATAGAGCTGTGTTTTTTCCAACCCGTCGTCTTTCAAGCGAACCAATAATTGCAGCGTCACAGCCATCAACGCCTTCGCACTTGGATACGCCGGTGTGACTCCGTCCGTGCCACGCAGCGAACGCAGGAACTCG
The DNA here is from genome assembly GCF_949767185.1 of Pseudomonas sp. IT-P100. Lineage (NCBI taxonomy): Bacteria > Pseudomonadati > Pseudomonadota > Gammaproteobacteria > Pseudomonadales > Pseudomonadaceae > Pseudomonas > Pseudomonas sp. IT-P100. Next base: position 352,692 of record NZ_CATKQK010000011.1, on the reverse strand, counting down.
TAGATGGCCTTTTCCCCCTGCCCCTCCATTGCCAATAGCCGCTGATACAACTCATCGAATTCGGGGTCCGGGCCGGGTCGCTTGCTGCCGTTGACATCGGGCGCTATGCCGGACGCCTGCAACAGGCGTGAGTCAAGCGGCACGACCGCAGACATCTGCTCAAGCCGATGAGTGTTCATCACCGTTTCAATCTTCATTCCACACCTCCGACAGGATTCGTACCGAAACCTAAACACAGCTCACCCAATCGCGTCATCGAGGCCTGATCGAGACATCGCACCGACTCGGGCAGATTTCCCAGTCGGGCCAACAACTGTGGCTCCAGTCGTTGGCAGACCGATTCGATATCAAACTCAAGCAATTGATCGGACAGACGGAACACGTAACGCTCCTCGGGTTGATAGTCGAGCACCAGTGCGCCAGGCCAAAGTCCTTGCAAGCGCAGCCGCAGCGCCTGACCTTGAGGTTTGCAGCGCGCAGGCAGCACCACCTGCAGCGGCGCCCCGGTGTCGGACCGCTCCGTCAGCCAGCGCTCGAGCATTTCATCCAGCCATTCAACGCGCGTCAGCAATTCTTGCAGTAACTGACGCGCGGCCTGAGCCAGATCCTTGCGCAACTGCAGCCCGAGCGTCTGCGACTCGAGCAAACCGTTCGCCAGGTTTTCGGCGGCGCGCAGAATGCCATTTGCATAACCCTCCTGAAACGCCTGGGCACGAATGGCCTGGGCTTCAGATTGAGCCTGCTCGACGCATTCACGGGCCCGGCGTTGCGCCTGTTGCTGTAATGAGCGCCGCTGGCGCGCCGCGTCGAGGTCTGCGCGAGCCACGAGGGCATCACTCGATGCCGGCACATCAGTCAGGATTCGGATGGAGTCGAGCATGCTGCACCGCCAGAAAGAAAAGAGCCGGATCGGCTTCTGTCGCCGGCCACTGGGTGTGCAGGCCGACCACGTGTGGAGAGAATTGCAACGCCAGCCGCTCGAGCAGCAGCGGCGGCAGGAACCCGGACAAACCCGACAGCGCGTTGAAGCCCGCCGCTTCAACCTGCTTCAACGGTTCCGATGACGACTCAAGCGGCACGCTGGCGCGAGGCCCCGGTCTGCAATTGGCGAATTGACGTAACGGCATCGGCAACTGCTGCAATGCACCGCCTCGCGCGAGCTGTGGACACAGTCGCCAGGCACCCATCAGGCACGCGATGTAAGGCAATTGTCGCCACTGCCGGATCCACTGCTGTGCGACGGCCGTCAGCGGCATCGGGGGCCATGGTCCTTGCTCGCCAAGCCCTTCCAGAAGCATCCGGTTGAGCACGCGCCGAGCATCGGGGCTGTCAAACCCCATCGGTATGCTCAACCGCTGCGGGTGCACATAATCCAGCGGCGCCGCAAGAATCCGCCGCAGGCGTTCAGCGCACGACGTCACGCGGCGCCCCTTTCAACAGTCGATAACCTAACCCTGCGCAACCTGCCAACAGCACCGCCGCCAACGACGCCAGCAGCCAGACCGGGCGCGAATCACTTTGCGTTGCTGACATCGACGGCGCGACGTGCTGCGTGGGCGAGCGCTGTGACAACACCACCGAGATGTTTGCGTACTCGACGGCGGCGAAACTGTTTTTGAGAAAGCGCTTGATGTCGGTAATCAGCAACTGTGGCTCGATGTCTCGCTCATGAATGGCCACGGCCGCCAGGTGAATGGGCCCGGCCTTGCGTCCGCCTTCACCGGCATCCAGGTCATAACTGACATGGACCCGCGCCGACACCACACCTTCGAGCAGACCCAGGGACTGTTCGATTCGCTGTTCCAGCGCCGAGTAAAGCCGTGCCTTTTCAGCCCTGGGGGAAGCGACCAGCGAATCGCTGGGAAACATCTCCGCCACTTGCAGTCGTGGCCTGGACGGCAGCGAATAGAGGTTGAGCAAATCGACAGCGGCGGAGAAATCGACCGGGTTGATTTTCACCGCGTACCCGGTTTTGCCGGCGTCGACTTTCGTCGCCGCGATGTTGTTGCGTTGCAGGACTGAAAGCACTTCGTTGGCCTGCTGTTGATCGAGCCCTTCCAGCAGACTCGGCTGCCGGCAGCCGACCAACGCCAGACACAGGAACATCAGCAACGCACCCGCCCTCATGACGCGCGCAACAACGTTTCGGCGGTGCTCACAGCCTTACGGACCAACACGTTGAGCAAATTGATGTCGACGTTGTATTGCCCCATTTGCTCCTGCAGCTGCGCCAATACTTCGGGGCTGGTGATATCAGGGCGCTGCATCAGTTGATTGATCGACGACACGTCCTGGCCGCTGTTGACCGCTGCACCGGCGAACGCGTCGATCAGTCGATTTTCAAGGGAAACGATCGGGCCCTCCTGCAGACTTCGCAGTTCAGTAACGGCCGTGGGCTCAATGAACGAACGGGAAATGCTTTGAATAGACATGCAGTGCACTCATGAAAATGGCCACCGAACAACGATGGCCAGTCAAAAGGAATGGAATCAGCGAGCGGCCTGGATGATCGCCATGTCGATGTCCTTGAAGCCCTTGATCGTGTTGGTCTGGGCGTTTCGGAATACGGTGTAGGAGGAGAATGCGGTCTGGTAAGCCGCCAGCTTCCCGGGATCTGACGCATCCAGCTTGAGATCCTCCAGTGCCTTGTCCAAAGCAGTCTTGAGCCCTGCTGCACCGTTTTCGAACGCTTCGGCCTGACGTCCGAGAAAATCATCGTGAAAGTCGATTGGGAAATCGATACCAGACATGTGTCACCTTCTAGATTTACTTGGGAAAATGCCAAGACGACGACGTCATCTTGATGTAGCCCTGAGGGCCGGTTTGAAACGACTTGCCCTTGAGCGAGTCATCCTTGAGCGCGACAGCGAAGTTCACGTAGCGATCACCCCACTGCCGATAAAAGCCGTCGACGTATTGGCGAGCCGCAGCCAACTCGGAATCCTGCAAATCGCCTTCGATGGCGAACGTGACACTGTCGTCGTGCCCGACGCGGTCGAACACCAGAGAAAGGCGACGCAACCCTTGTTCGGCCAGGTCTGCCAGCAGGTTGTCGTCCTGGACCTGAACCGTGACTTCCCGAGCGTAGGGCGCGGCCTTGAGCAAGACGTCGAGCAGTTGCGCCTGCATTTGCGGCGTGAGCAGATTGCGCTGGGCACTGAGCAGCAGCCGAGGCACCGCGGGGTCCTTGAGGTCGAGGGAATGCCAGGCCAGTTGCGGGTCGTGGTCGACCAGCAGTTTCTCCAGCCGACGGCGCTCCTGATCGATCACCAACACCTTGCCGGACACCCCGTTGTTGCGCATCAACACCTGCCGGCTCCAACCGGCGTCCCGCTCGGAAGCGACAAACACGTAAACCGTTTTGTCCCGCCCCTGCACCACGTCGACCTCGGCACTGGCGCCGCCAATCAGGCTGCGAACATCGGTTTCGGGCGCCGGCTCGGGCACAGACCAAAAGCCTAACGAAGTGATCAGCAGCACGAGGGCCAACCCTGCGCCGCCCCATTTGACGAGGGTTGGCTGCGGCCAGTGGCGGGCAGTCGTTTCGGTCAAAGAAAGGGGCTGTTTGCCGAGGAGTTCAGGTGCCCAGCCTTGGTCTTCACCGCGCAAGGCCACCTGCAAGTCACCGATCTGCTCCAGATGCTGGAATTCGCACTGCCGGGTTTCTCCGTGCTCGTTGAGCAGTCGCAAGGTCACACCGCCCTGCCCGCCGTCTGCCAGCAGCACCTCGAAATTGCAGCCGCCCGCGTCCAAGGGAATGAAGATGGCATCCTCGGGAACGCTGATTGAATGAGCTTCTCGGCCCAACAAATCGAGCGGTGCGACAATGAACAGCGTTCGAGGCTCACCAAGCGGGAATTCGCACCCCTGAAGCGGGCCGTTGAGGATCCGCAGAACACAGGGCTGTAGAGGGGGGGCTGACAGTTCTGTCACCGATCACGTTCCAGGCAGTGAATGAAAACCCATCCTAGAAGCGCTGCCCGGGAAGTTCCTGATCGAATTCTGCCGAACGGCCCCGGGCGGGATCAGAATCCCACCCGAATGGACCGGGCTAATGCCGCGGGGTTTTCTCCAGTAGGTCCTGCGGCTGCGCAAGCGTGTTTGGCATCAAGGTCTGGTAGCGTTGCCAGACCTTGCGCGCATAACGCAAACGGGCTGCCTGCCGACCCGGAGCATTGCCGGCGTTATAGGCCCCCACGGCCGTCCAGTTGTAGCCATAAAGTGATACAAAACCGGCCAGCACCGACGCCCCGACTTCGACCGACAGACAAGGCTCATCCAACAGACGCTGCTCGGTAATGCCCTGTGCGCTCAGTCGGTGCAGATGACTGCTGTTGATTTGCATCAGCCCGATATCGCGGGTGCCATTCTTGTTGTAATTCATCGCGTCCGCCATTTGTCCCGACTCCACGTCGGCAATGGCCTGAAGCAGCTCGGGCTCGATGGCATGTTGCTGCCCCGCCGAGACCCAACAATAGGCATGCGCCGGAACCGCACCCAGAGACATCAGCATCAGAAGGCCGCCAGTGCCCCAGCGGATCATGCCAACCGCCTGCCGCTGTCAAACGACGCGGCTTGCCGGTTGTCTTGCATTGCGCGATGCATCATCACGGCTTCCTGGGGATCACCGACAAGGGCGATACGTACCCGCAAAATCTGCGCCCGCATGCAGTTCGCGTCGTGGCGCAGACACTTGTCGATGCTTTGAATCGCCAGATCATGGCGCTGCCAATACCAGTGATGCCAGGCGTGAAAGTAATGAACATCAGCCTGATCGGCGCTCGACAGGCAGCGCTGAAAAAGCACCTGCGCAGCCTCCTCGCATCCGCGAAGGCTGGTCAGCAGGGCTAGCCGCGCGATGGTTTGCGTACTCCCCGGGTCCAGCGGCAACGCCCTGGAAATTGCCAGATGAGCTTCATCCAGCGCATGCCCCTGCTCACATAACCCGAGCATCGCCTGGCCCAGCCAGACATCGGCCACGCCACGCCAGACAGGGGCATAACGGTCATCCAGTTGCAGGCTGTATCGAAACTGCACCAGCGCATCGCGCAGGCTTTGTGGCGTGTGCCGCTCCACATTGCACAAACCATTGAGATAGGCGACCAGGGCCGGATAGGAAGCACAGCCCCTTTCAGAAGGACGCAGTCCCGGTAGGCGCTGGGCAACAAGACAGGTCAATGCACCGAGCCCCTCCCCCAGGTCCCCTCCGCCCACGCTCTGTCCATGAAGCAGCACATGATCGCTGCTACGGATCAACTCGATTGACCATTGCGACGGGTCATCCCGGAGCGTGCAACGACCGCTGAGGTAAAAGTCAGGCTTCAAACGCTCGACCAGATAACGGGCGTCGGTCGACTGGCCATAAGCAGCCATCAAACCTGAGGGGATGACGTGCAGCGCATCGCCGAATGCCATGGACAACTGGCGGGTCATTGCGTCCTGCAAATCCAGTGCGGCTGACTCGTGCAGATGGCGAAAAGGCAAAACGGCCAGCGAGGGTGCTGACGTTCTCGCCTGGCTCGGCCCGTCGAGTTCGACAGCCGGACAAGTGAATCGGTAACCCTGGCCATACACCGTCGCAATGAAATCCTTGTTCTCCTTGAGCAGCTTGCGCAAGGCATAAATGCAGCGAGTCAACGATTCCTCGGCGGCATCGGCATCGGGCCATACCATGTCGAGCAAATAATCCTTGCTGATCACTGTGCCGGCCGAACCGAGCAGCAGGCGCAGTACGTTCAGCTCTTTGGGGGGGACGTGAACTCCATGTCCGTCTCGCATCAGCGTTCCATCGCTTTGCAGTAGCCAACGGTCGAAAACGAACGACCTGAATGGCGATTGATCAGTGGCACTGTCCATACTCGGAGACTTCTCTATAGAAAGGTACTGAAGCGCGATCAAGCCGTTATTGAACCGGCTTGAAGATGAAAGCTGCGCGACTATAGAAAGTTGGTAGAGACAATTCCGTAGGAAAACGCCACAGACAAAAGAGGAATATACGACTAAGCATGTAGGCCCATTTCTACAATAAAAGTCTTTGGAAAATCGCACCACTCAAAGTCACAAAACAGCCTTGCCACACAAAAAATCTGCAGTGCCGTGAGCACTGCAGATTGAAAAGCCTTGGCTCCAAACCAGGCATTCGCCATAACACATTCAATCAGCTCGGTTTACACACAGCCACTGACTACAGGTTAAAACATCCCATCCAAAGATCGACTCCCACTAAACATAGAAGATGTCTCAAACTTTTTCATACCGGCCTTTAATGAATCCGGATCAACAAGCGCTTCGAATGAACGATCGCGATCCAGGCGCAGCCCTCCGTCTTTAACGAAAGTCATCGAGTAAGTTCGGTCAGCCTTTTCTCCCACCGCAGTTACGCTGCTCGGCGTCAGCCCGACTTTTTGCGCCATATCGACAAGTCTTGTTTGGGAGAAAAATTAGCGGGCGTTTCTTTTTCAACAAACTCATTGAATACAGCCTCCAACTCCGAGCTTGAAATATCCGGATTCTGATGAAGTTCCACATACACTTGCAGCACCATATGCATCAAGTCAAGCTCATGCCCGCCTAAAACGCTGTTATGTTCTGTTATTGTCAGTACGCCTCCATCATTTAGAAGTTCGGAAATTCGTGCCAGACTTTCCTGCTGAATTTCCGCACTGGGGAAATGATGCAGCGAGTGCTGGTACATTGCACAATCGAAGCCCTTACCATCTGAAAGTGGATTACCCTCATCCTGACCAGATAATCTGCCGAGACATTTCGCTTTGAACAAGTGAAACGACCTTGCTATTGTGATCCCAAGTGATCTTTAGCCGCTGTGTAATTATCGACTTTACTTGCACTATCCAAACCCTGATACCAATCGCGTATCGCATCAAGAAAAACACGATTATGCACCTGACTGCCGCCTTCAGGCACAAGGTCCATCAGCGCACTCATCAACTGTTCTTTACACGCTGGAGTAATGGACCAATCACTATTATCTGAATGATAGGTCATCATTTCTCTAACATCGCTATCCCTACCGATCTGTGCACCGTGAAGACTTAAAAAATCACCCAGAAAATATTCACTTCGAACATCCAGTCTTTCATACGATGGCAATACCTCATGCAAAACAGCGCCAGCCAAATGCATATTAGACACCGCTAGAACGTGAGAACTTCCGCCAACACCATTAATCATTTAAACGCCTGTCAAACTTAAAAATAAGAAGCCCGCACCACCCGGCATCATACGCCCCTTACACGTATCACCGAATTTCGAATATCCGCGACCGTGTTCCATTCGGACACCGCGACGGCAGGTAATTCGACGCCAAATGTTTCATTAAGCATCATGACAACCTCGATAATACTCATGGAATCGAAATACAAATCCTCCACCAACCGCGAACTGGTTTTGATTGCCCCGTGGCCCACCGAAAGATAATCCGACAAGGTTTTTACTACCTGACATTCAATTTCAAGATCACTACTCCGCATCCTGATCACCGCTATCAATCGAAACCACAGAACAACAGACACAGCTCCGACCTGACAGGTTCGAAACCGCGTCTGTTATAAACATTTAAAACCACGTATTTCGTAAAAACTTCTTAGATCAGAAATTCAACATCGCCTTAAGCATGTCCGCATACTGACTAAGATGAGCAGACAACGTCTTGTTGAAGTTGTCATGATAGGAGTTGGCGTTGGAGTACTTCTGGGTGAAGGATTGCAGCATGTTTTTCATGCGTTCTTCCTGGGCATTGAAGCCGGTTTGCCAGGCCTGGAATTTGGCGGTGTCCCAAATAATCTCGTAAACGTCAGGTGGCAGACTGTCCCTCATGGTGATCAACGGGCTAAGGTCCATGACCACGCTGTACGTACCGTCATTGTTCTGGTGGAGGCAGGAGGCCGGCAAGCCTAACGCTTTAAGCCATTTTTCTGCTTCCTCCTTTGTAGCACCGCCCATGCCTGGGGCCGGGAACAATACTGCCGTCGGATTCGGAGGTGAGTACTTTTCAATCAGCTTCTGCAAAGCGATCCTGATCGCGCCCGCGTTTATTTCGACTTCCTTCCCGTCATTCGTGCCTTCAATCCACTCCTTCATCATTGCGGTAATGTCTTTGTTGAAATCGGCAAAGAAGTCCGAGTAAGCCTTGATGATATGTTCATAACCGGCCAGGTAGCCGTTCTTGATCAGGTCGATCAATTCGAGCAGTTTGTCGAAGAAATCATCAGACGAACTGACACTCTGACTGAACTTCTCGTCGATTTGCGTTGGCAGCGGTTGTCCTGCTCCCAGGCCGAGCAAGATAGTTTCCTGCGCAGCATCAAGGCGCTGACGCTGTTCCATCGGCAGGGTTTCCCGGCAATGCGTCATCACCGCACCATATTGGGGTAAATACTGTGCCCACATTTGCCAGCGAAGGTCTTTCGTTTGAACCCGCTCGCCAAACTCCGCGATGAGGGTTTGCGCCGCTCCGCCAGCCAACAGGTTCTCAACCATTTTTTTGGCGGCCGGTTGGCACTTGAGCATATTTTCAAGATTGCGATTCAATACCTTTGCCGAACGCTCCAGCAATTGCGCGAGGGAAAAAGCGGCCTGAGCCTCGAGGGGCATTTCAGTTGGTAAAGGTGCGTTGGTCACAACATTGAAATCGACCGACAGATTAGCCGCTGGCGGTGTGAAATCGGAAATTCTCATATTTTCGTCCCTACTCAGGCCATTTTGCCAATGACTTCAATCCGCGATTGAAACAGCTGCATCACGATATCCATGAGCTTTTGCAACAGCGCCGCATCCGCCGAGTCTTTCTGCCCAATTTCATCGCTCAAGCTCTTCTGCGTGTTTTGCGCACTTTGTTGCAATACCTCTTTCTCCCGCGCCGCATGCTCGGCCATGCGAACCATGCTGGAGACCATCTGACTCATGCCCATCGAAATGGCGTTTAGCGCGCGGCCGATATCAAGTTTCTTCTCAATGCCTTTGCTGCCCATCTGGCTGAGCCAGTCCGACGTCTGGCCAACCTTTTGCGCCTTGAGAATTTCACCGTCGAACCATGCCTGCTCCTTGGGTGTCAGGGTCGAACCCTGAGGTTTGAAATCCACCGATTTCGTCCGGCCGAAGTCATCGAACACCTTGATCTTGTAGGTCGTTTCCGGGTTCCAGTCACCGCGACTGCGATCATGTTTAAGGTCACGTTCGATGTTGCCGGCGTCCAGGGAACTGCGCTTATGCAGGTCGATATCCGTATGCTTGAGCCCTTGCCCCTGAAAGGTCTTGGCCATGGCAAACCCGGCGATGGCACCGGAGACGACTGCTGCCGTAATGGCGCTGTACATGGCGGCCTTGCCGGATTCCATGATGGCGGCGCCCTGGGACTTGGCGGCATCAGCGGCCATCACACTGAAATGCCCGCGCAGTTGGGCATTGGCGACCCGCGCGATGTTCAACGCGATGATCGCGGCGACCAGCACGTTGGCGTGTTTCTCCCAGGCACCTGGGTCAAACACCAAATCTTCGCGGACCTCATCGTTGAGCATCAGTGCGGTTGCGGCAAAATCCTGCCAGTCGGATTCCCCGATCTGGTAGGCGTCAATAGCGCTCTGGAGCTCCACCGTTAAAGGAGTCCGGGTCAAAGAGTCATTAAGAATCTGCTTGTCAGTGAGCGCATTACTAAGGGAAAGCTCTTTGAGCGCGTCGGGTCTTTTCTGAGTAAGAAGCGCATCTTGCTGGCTAATCATTGGGCGTGAAAACACCACCCCGGTGTTGTTGATCGTGGTCATGACAAATACCTTTTATGAGTGGGTTCAGACGTGTCTGACCATTTGCAGGCTGACGGAGTGACTGCGTTGCATATCGGCAAAAACATGTTCGATATGCCGGGTCCGGTCTTGCATCGCCTTGCCGTAGTCTTCGACCAGCCGAGTGAGGTAGGAGGTAATTTCTTCGCTGATTGCCATGCGCACCTTCACGTCCGCCAGGTGTTCGGCCGCCTGGGCCTGATGCACGCCGCTTCGGACTCCCAGCACGCCCTGGGCTGCCACGCCGCCAAACTCGGTGAGGGCTTGAGCGATTTCGAGATTGGAGGTGTAACGGGCCAGGGATACGGCATCTGCGCCTTTGGTAACTAAACTGCGTAATTGGGTCAGCATCTGAGTCAGCGTGTTGCCGACCGAGGAAGCCACCTGTTTCATTGCCTGCACTGCTGCGGGAGCGGCCTGCGCCACCACGGATGCCAGTCTCGAAGCGACTGCGCCGATCATCGGCCCGACTACCTGAACCCCGACGATGGCGGCCAATGCGATGGCAGCAATGGTGGCGGCGATGCCCGCGATCATTCCGGCGATTTGCGCGATTTCCTTCGCCGTTTCGGAATCGACACCAAACGCCACGAGCGCTTTGGTGTAGAGGTCGGTAAAGAACTGGATGGCTTCCTGCATCACCGTCATCAGCGGCTTCATCGCCTCGGCCATGAACGACACGCCCGTGAGTTCCTTGACCACCTCGTCGGCAATCATGACCGCGGCCCCGATCACACCTACCGCGATAAGGACAGGGTTGACGGTCAGAACGCCGGCGGCGATGGTGGCGAAGGCCACCAAGGCGCCAACGATCTTGCCGATGCAGCCCATGGTCCTCTGCAACGCTTCGGCTTTACGCACTTCTTCCAGGTACTTTTCCGACTCGAGTTGCATTTTCTCCTGCAACTTGGCCTGCAATTCCAGAAACAGCTCCTGATTGAGCTCCTCCTTGTTCTGCGCCGACTCGCCGAGCAACTCGATGATCTTCAAGCGGTTCAGCAGGGCCAGTGCGCTGCTGCTCAGCGCCTTTTCATCCGATTGTTTAACCTGAGGTCCGCCGACGCCTGCCTCGAGGACTTTTGCGGTCACGATCGCGAGGACTTTTGCGGCGGCGTTGGCGGTTTCGATCAATTTCAGATGGGCATCGGTGGCTTTTTCAAAGGTCTGGGTATGAGTCGCCAACTCGCCTTTGAGCTGGTCGCGACGCGCCAACTCACTCGCATACTCGGGTGATTCGGGGTCCAGCTTCGCCAGACGCGCCTCGCTTTCGTCCAGCAAGCCCTGGAGTTGCTGAACCCGCTCGCGCAATTTCTCGAGCTGTTCCTGACTGCCGCCAATTGCGCCCTCGGCGGCTTCCAGAGCCGCGACGGCCTCAGCATATTCAGACGCCAGTTTTTCATGACCCTGTTGTTTGGCACCGGCCATGCTCTGCAACATCGCCAAACGGTTTTTCAGCTTGTTGACGTCGACCTCGCCAATCAGCTCGCTGATCATCGCCATCAGCAGCGTGAACAAATCGCCTTCCGACTCTTTGCCACTCGTGCGGGCCAGTGGCAGATGCAACTGTGGACGCCCCGGGGTGGCTGTGGATTTACCGTGCTCGCCGTCGTAATTCACCGACATCAAACCGGCCAGCGCGTCCTGGCCAGCCTTCTGAAAATCCACCGTTCTGGCTGCCTGGCTGGCGGCTTTGCCGTAGATCTCAAAGGCTTCGGTACGGCTGAGCCCTCCGGCATAAGCCGGGTTGAATGTACTTCTGATTTCACTCATGTTCAGTCCTCCGAACAGTCCATTTCAATGTGAGCCAAGGTGTCGAGATACACCTGTGCCTGTTTGCGCAGGTCCTCTTCCGTGGCCTGCTCCAGTACGTACCCGAAACACAACCTGGCCTTGCCGATCTTGCCCAGGGCAAGCTGGCACTGACCGCTGTAGAACATCGGTCGGTAATCGTTCTTGCCCTGGGCGAAGGCGATGGCGTACAGGTCGATTGCTTTCTGATGGTTTTGCTTGAGCTGGTACACCGCCGCCAATCCCATCCAGTACTGGCTGTTGTAAAAGTCGTAGATGCACAGGAAGTGAAAGAACTTCTCGGCATCGTCCAGCCGGCCTTGCTCATAAAACTGGTAAGCAAAGGCATAAAGACCATCCATGTGCTCGTCGCTGAGGCCCTGCACGTCCTTTAACGGCGCCCCCGCGAGCACGGCATCCACGATTTCCAGAGCGATTTGCTCGTCTTGTTGGTTGTTGCGACTCATCGGCCACACTCCTGAAAAAACGTCAGCGCCGCTGACGAACGCATTGAGCCAAAGCGCTGGCAGACCCGCTGCCAAATTGCGCTCATGCCAACGATGGGATGGATAAAGAAAGGGGGGATCAGGCCTGCTCCACCTGCTCGAGCCAGATCAACAGGCGCAGGACTTCCTCGACTTCCTGCACCTGGAGGAAGCTGTAGCGCTGGTGGGTCTTGAAGATCCGCCGGGCCAGGGCGATGTCGTTGATCACTGGTACCCCGACCTCTTTGGCATACGCTCGAACGGCCAGGGCGCGCTGGTTGGTTTCCATCAGGGAGATGAACGGCAGCACGGTGATTTCCGGACGGAAATACACGCCGATGGCAATGTGGGTGGGGTTGGCGATGATCATCCGCGAGCTGCGCACATCGGACTTGACCTGCTCCGACAGCAACTCCCGGTGCAGGTCACGCCGGCGACCCTTGATTTCGGGATTGCCGTCCTGCTCCTTGTGTTCGCGCTTGACCGAGTCCTTGTCCATCATCTGGTCTTTCATGAACAGCCAGTACTCGCTGAGCGCATCGAGCACCACGATCAACAGCACGCAGCCCAGAAACGCCAACACCAGCACCAGCAGCAAGTGCCCCCAGATCGCGAACAGCTCCGGGGCCTGGGCAAACAATTGGGCAAACAGCAATTGCCGCTGGGTGACCCAGACAATCCACAGCGCCAGGGCAAAGCTGCCCAGGTACAACAGCGCTTTGACCGTGTCCTTGACCGTGCGCAGGCTGAACAGTTTTTTGAAGCCATTGATCGGGTTCAGCGCCCCGAGATTCAGCTTCAAGGCTTCGCTGGCCAGGGCAAAACCGCTTTGCAGCAACGCCGGCAACGCGCTGGTCAAGACACACACCAACAGCAGCGGCAGCAGTGCCTTGAGCCCGACCACCACCAACATCGCCGAGTACTTTTGCAGGTCGGCATCAAAGTCGCTGGCGATGATGCGCCGGTAGACTTCCATGACCTCAAGCAACGAGCTGTTGAACACCATGTAGGTGATGCCGCACAGGGTCAGGCAGGTGACGACCAGATCCTTGGCCTTGAACGTTTGCCCCTTGCGCGACGCATCCCGCAGTTTCTTCGGGGTGGGCTTCTCAGTCTTCGAGGCGCTGGACGACATCGCCACCCTCCCCGTCGCCAGTCAGATAGTGCTCCAGTGCCTGGGACTTGCTCCCCATGCGCAGGACTTCGTCGGGCAAGTGCACGCCGAAGTACAGCATCAGCACCACCAGCGCCACCAGGCTCTTGACCGTCAGCGACACCGAGAATGCATTCATTTGCGGTGCATAACGCGAGAGCAATCCAAGGAGCGCTTCGCTGACCAGCAGCGTCGCCACCACCGGCGCGCTGATCACCAGGGTTTTGCTCACCAGCGCATCCAGCAGACTCAGCACGGCTGGCAGGTGCATCTCACAGCCGTTTGCCGGCGTACAAATGCGATAACTGTGGCCGACGGTTTCGAGCATCAACAGCATGCCGCCACCTTCGAGATAAACCGCGGCGGCGAATAACTGGAGAAAATTCGCCAGCTCCGACGTATCGACGCCGTTGGCCGGGTCCACCGTACTGCTGAGCATTGCCCCGCGCTGGTTATCGATCAGGTTACCCATGGCGTGCAACACCCAGAACGGCCAGCACAGCAGGCAGCCCAGCAGTACGCCAATGCCGGCCTCGCGCAGCAACAAGCCTAAGAATGCCAACCCGTCGAGGCGCGGCAGCGGCTCGCCGACAGAGGTCCAGAACCCCAACGCCACCAGCACGATGACAGCCTGGCGCGGTGCCCCGGTCAGCACGCCGCTGTTGAGAAACGGCAACATGAAAAAAATCGGCGCCAGCCGTGCAACCCCCAGGACCGCCGCCGCGAACAGCGCGTACAGATCGAAAAACAGCGTCACCGACATCGGTCTAACCCAATGCCAGACGGATGACTTCACGGCTGAAATCGAGCAGGGTTTCGCCATACCAGCCCGAGAGCAGAAACAGGCACGCCGCCACCGCCATCAACTTGAATCCGAACGGCAGTGTCTGCTCCTGCAACTGGGTCACGGTCTGAATCAACCCCACCACCAGGCCGACCACCGTGGCGACAATGATCGGCCAGGCCACCATCAACAGAATCAGGTACAGGGTTTTATTGCCGGCATAGACCAGATCGTTCATGTCTATTCCCCTATGCCAGCAACGTCAGGTATTGCTTGACCAGACCGGTCGACAGCAACGCCCAGCCATCCAGCGCGACAAACAACACCAGTTTGATCGGCACCGAAATGATCACCGGACTCATCATCATCATGCCCAGCGCCAGGAGGATGCTGGAGATCACCAGATCGACGATCACAAACGGCAGATAGAGATAAAAACCGATCTTGAATGCGCTTTTGATTTCACTCAGCGCATAGGCCGGCAACAGCGAAAACAGTGAAGGTGTGAGTTGTTCATCAGCGGGCAGCTCCACCTCGGCATCACTACTCTGGACCGCTTGTGCACGCTCGAAGAACAGGGCCAGTTCGGGGTCAGTGTATTTGCGCAGGTAATCCTTGTAGCCACCCAGACCGTTCTCGGCAAAGTTCACCACCGACTCGATGTCGGTGAAGGCCACCGCTTCTTCCTTGTAGTAGCCGTAACCCTGCTTCATGACCGGCGTCATCACGAAAATCGCCAGCATCAAGGCGATCGCGTTGAGGGCCATGTTCGACGGCACCTGCTGCAATCCCAGCGCGTTGCGCACGATGACAAACACGATGGAAAACTTGATGTAACAGGTACCGGCGGCTACCAGGAACGGCAGCAGTGAAGCGAACGCCAGCAGCGCAATCAGCGAGACATCATTCATCGCCGCTGTTCCGATAAGTCGTTCCGATAGACTTCGAGCAACTCCACACCCAACTGATCGTCCAGCTGCACCAGTTCCCCACGGGCCACGCGCTTGCCATTGGCGCGAACCTCGATGTGCCGGGCGGCATCGGCCGCCAGCGGAATGAGCTGGCCATCGATGATCTGTGACAACGTCCCCAGGTCGATCTCATGAGCGGCGAGCAGGAATTCCAGGCGCACCGGCAAAGCACCCAGTTCGATGTCCGCATCGGCTGGGCCATCCGTCTGTTGATTTGAATCGGCAACCGTCGATTGCATGTGTAATCCCTCTTCAGTGAACGTGAACACACCGATGCGTTGATCGGCCAACAGGCATTGGTCTGTCCGGTGGGTGATGCGCAGGACGTCGCCCTGCCCCAGCCGCACTGGACGCAGGTGGCTGAAGCCCAGCAGCAGTTGCAGGCGAAGCGGCAAATCAGCCAGCCATGACCACGGTCCAGGCGAGCGACGGGACGCCTGTGTCGGTGGCAACTGCGTCAACCACACGCGCCCATGAGCCGTGTCGAGCCAAAGCAAATCGTGCGCTGGCAGTTCGGCCGGGGCGTCGATCAGTTCGAGATCGACCAACGCTTGATAAGACAGCTCGTCCACCATGGGCAGCGGTCGCGGCACAGCCCGGAACAACTCGACGATGCTCGCCGGCGGGCACTCGACGATCAACAATGAGCGCAACTGCGGTAATGCTTGATCCAGCCAGTCGCGGGCCAGGATCAGGCCATGCCAGTCCCCTTCCTTGCTGCGAGCGCAAAACCGCAAGTAGCCGGGCAATAGGTCCGGTCTGCCCACGCCGGCACCATGACCGGCATCGCACCAGCGTTGAACTGCTTGCGTACGGGCGTGCGCCGTTGCGTCGACCCGGCGCAACGTCAGCGCTCTCATGCTGGAAATTCCTGCTGCTCCGTCTGCTCTTCATCCGGCGAGTGATGGGAGCCTTGGTGCTGCTGCTCGCCACCGTCGTCGGTCAACCGCCAGCCGGGATCCCGAGCCAGTTCAAAAGGTGCCTTGAGTTGTTCGAAGACCAGGGTGTTGCTCGGGCTGAGCAGCAAGTTCTGAGTGGGCTCGTCGGGTAATCGGGAAATCGTCACTTGCCCGCTGGCGGCGCCTTTGTTGAAGGGCACCTGCAGCAGGCCACGGCTGGAACCGGGCAGCGTTTCGATCATCATGTCGAGGGCTGGCTTGGGCATAGGCATTGGGGGCAAGGGGATGGAAACCGCTGCGGCCGCAGGTGCATGCCGCACGGTGTGAAAGTTCATCAGTGCTTCGGGCGGTGGCGCGTCGGCGGCGAGTGTTGCCGGGGTACTGGCGGTGGCTGTCCGCTCGACCGGCAGCGATTCAGCCGTACTCGACGAATGTGGGTTCACGTCAATGCGCCCTGGAATCCCTTGCGCAGGCATGGCCACCCTGTCGAAGGCCGGGGCAACAACCTCCATTCGTTGTTTCAACGAAGGTTGGACTGGCTGGCCGGAGAACCGGACCGGTTGCGGATGAGACATCAGCTCCGGGACCCCCTGGGCGGAGATCAACGAATGCCCGGCCCCTTTGCGGCCAGCCTCCATGACAGGCCGATGACGCACAATCAGCGTTGCAAGCAAATCCTGCACACCTTGCGGCAGCTCATCTTCTTGCGCCGGTACAAGTGTGTCGCGCAGTTCATCTGCAGAACCCTCGGTAGCAGGTTCCAGCGTTGGCGCCGGTCCTGGTGAAACCGTAGAAACCCCCTTCATCGCTTTACTCCAGTCATCTCTTCTGTCTCCCGTTCTTCCCGGCGCACCTGCTCCAGCCGTTGCGCGCGCACCAGTTGCTGCACCGACCGTTGGTATGTGTCGTGTTTACGCTGCAGGCCACGCAGTTGCTCGCGTTGCGCTTGCAACGACAGCTCGATCTGCCTGCACTGCCCGTCCACGCGGTCGCGCTCAAGGCGTACCAGATCAATCTGCCGCCGGATGACCGCCTGGGTTCGCAGCAACGCCAGCAACTGCCCATGATCCAGAACGCAATCGGTGGCACGATGGCTGGCCAGCAGGTTTTGCAGCGAGACCTCTTGCCCCTCGAAACCGGCGAGTTCCCCCCGCAGCGGCTGCAACTGTTGTTGGGTGCGCAGCACGGCCTGTTCACCGCGTTGCTGACGGAACTGGCTGAACACCAACAGGCGGCGCCGGTCAGGCAATGAGTTCATTGAGGCTCCGCAGGGTTTCGTCAGGCTCGCAACATTCGTCCGTCGGCTGACGCAGCCAGTGAGTCAAGGCTTCGCGACGCTGCAAGGCCTGGTCGTTGGCGGCATCGGCGCCCTGGGTGTATTCGCCCATGTCGAGGAAAATCTGCAACTGCTCCAGGCGCGTCAGGGTTTCACGGGTCGACGCCGCCAGTTGTTGCACCTGCGCGCTGGTGACTTGCGTCGCCACGCGGCTGACACTGCGCAAGACATCGATCGCCGGGTAATGACCTTTGGCCGCCAGGGCACGACTGAGGTAAATGTGGCCGTCGAGAATGGAGCGAATCTCTTCGGCGATCGGGTCCGGTTCATCGTCACTCTCGAGCAGGACCGTGTACCAGGCGGTAATACTCCCGGAAGCCGTCACGCCGGGCCGCTCCAGCAAACGTGGCAGCGCATCGAACACCGACGCCGGATAGCCGCGCCGGGCCGGCGCTTCACCCGCGGCCAGGGCCAGGTCGCGGCGAGCACGGGCGTAACGGGTCAACGAGTCCAGCAACAGCACCACACGCTGGCCCTGATCGCGGAAATATTCGGCGATGGCTGTCGCCTGCAACGCTGAATTGCAGCGGTCCACCGAGGAAAAATCCGATGTGGCAAACACCACCACGCAACGTGATCGCTTCGTGGATTGGCGCAGATGTTCAATGAACTCGGTCACTTCACGCCCGCGTTCGCCGATCAGGCCAATGACGAAAACGTCCGCATCGGTGTGGCTGATCAGCATATTGATCAAGGTTGTTTTGCCGGACCCGGCCGCGGCAAAAATACCGATGCGCTGACCGACACCGCAGGTCAACAAGCCATCGATAACGCGGACTCCGGTGCTCAGCGGTTCTGCTACCGGCCGACGCTGGTGGTACGACGGCGGGTCGGCATCCACCGGATAATCCTGCGGCTCGAAGGCTGTCGACGGTGCCAGTCGCTCGACGATATTGCCCTGGGGATCGACCACGCTGCCCAGCAAGGCATCGCTGCAACTCAGGCGCAATGTCGAACCCGTCGGGACAATCATCGACTGTCTGGACAATCCTTTGGCGTCGCCGAGCAAACTGAGCAGTACGGCGCCGGGTTTGAAGCCGATGACTTGCGCCCGGGCCGCCACGAGCGGCGAACGCCAATGACGACGCACTTCGCAGACCTCGCCGACCACCACATCGTCCAGCGCCGCTTCGATCAAAGGACCGCTCAAGCGCAAGGGATGGGCGGCCTGCCGTTCCAGCCGGATGCTCATCGGCGCAACAGTTCGCACAGCGTTTCAATCGACTGCACAAAAGCATCCAGGGCCTGCGCGAAACGCTCGGCGTCCCCCAGGGCGTGGTCATTGGCCATCAAGCGCAGTTCGAGCTGCCCCTGGACTTCGCACAGGTGCAGTTGGCCGGTGCGAGAAAAAGCATTGCCTTCCAGCAAGAACTGCATCAATTCGAAGGCGCAATGGTTCATGACGCCGGGGGTCGCCTGCGCGACGGCGGCCCAGATCCACACATCGCCTTCCACCACGGCCACGCTGACATCGGGCAGGTTTTTCATCTGCATTTCAATGGTGCTGTGGCTGTCGAAGTGCCCTATCTGGCTGTCCATGCAGCCGCTGTGTCGCAGTGCTTCACGCAGCAGGTCAGCAATATCGATCGGTCTCATTTACAGGGTTTCCTCAGAGGGTCTTGATGACATTGACCGAGATGGTCTCGGAGATTTCGCCGAACGACATCACGTCCAGCTCCCGGAAACGCCCCTCGATCAGTTTCTTGATGTAGCGCCGCACATCGACCGAACACAGCAGCACCATGTCCTTGTGCGCGATGTGCAGGCTGTCCAGGCCGACGCTCAGGCGGTCCATCAGCTCTTCCGACTCGGCCGGCTCCAGGTTGATGAAACTGCCGCCCGAGGTTTGCCGGATGCCCCGGCGTACTACCTCTTCGAATTCCGCCGATAGCAGCAGGACGCGCAAGTCATTGCCGTGGGCGAATTTGTTGCTGATGTAGCGCGCCATCGCTCCGCGAACGTGTTCGACCAGCGCCAGCACGTCCTTTTCCCGTGACGCCCAGTGGGCCAGCGACTCCAGGATCAGCTTCATGTTGCGCACGGAAATGCGCTCACCGATCAGGCGTTGCAGGACCTCGGCGATCTTCTGCACCGTGACATGGCGATAGACTTCCTTGAGCAGGTCGGGATATTTCGCTTCCATTTCGTCGAGCAGTTGCTTGGTTTCCTGCACGCCGAAAAACTCCTGGATATTGCGCGCCAGCAACGTGACCAGGCAGCGGTAGCACTCCTCGTCTGCCGGGCGCAGTTGATAGCCCAACTGTTGCACTCGCTCCTTGTCGACGGCGTTGACCCAGACACCGCCCAGGCGATTGCTGTCGTTGCCGCGCACCAGGGCAAAACCCAGGGGCTCGAGGTCCGGCGAATAGTCGAGCAGACGCCAGTGATCGAAATGGATATCGAATTGCTCGGCACGCACTTCATTGATCAGCACCGCCACTTGATGAGCCGGCAACGCCTCGCTCGCGCGGAACTGCGGTTCGGGTATCCGCAAGCCGTAGTCGACGAAAAACTGGCTGCGAAAGCGCGCCGCCCAACGGGCTTTGTTCAGCGCAGCCAGTTGCGACGTGGGCACCAGCAACATCAAGGCGATGGTCTCTGTGGCGATGTTATCGACGTCATCGAGCAATCCCGACCCGGTTTGCAGCACATCCTGCTCGGTGGCTGCAACACGGCTCTCACCGTCAACAGTGCCCCTGGAAGCCTTTCGATGCCGGATGAACACCACCAGCGCCAGCACCGCGGCAATCGGCAGAAACGTCATCAGCGGGAACCCGGGGAGCAGACCGACACCCACCGCCAGCAGCGCGGTGACGCCCATCACGAACGGATTGCCGAGCATCTGGGCCAGCATGTTGCGCCCCAGGTTGCTGTCGTCGCCGTTGACGCGGGTCACGATGAAGCCGGCGCCGATGGCGATCAGCAGCGCCGGAATCTGTGCGACCAGGCCATCGCCGATGGTCAGCAAGGTGTAGGTCGACAGGGCCGTGGACATGTCCATGCCCATTTGCCCGACACCGATGGCCATGCCGCCGATGAAGTTGACGAAAATAATGATGATGCCGGCGATCGCATCGCCCTTGATGAATTTCATCGCGCCGTCGAAGGAGCCATACAGCTGGCTTTCACGCTCCAGCACGCTGCGTTTTTCCTTGGCTTCCTCGGCCGTGATGGCGCCTGCCTTGAGGTCGCCGTCGATGCTCATTTGCTTGCCCGGCATGCCGTCCAGCGAGAAGCGCGCCGCGACTTCGGCGACCCGCTCCGAGCCTTTGGTGATCACGATGAACTGCACAATGGTGACAATCGAAAAGATCACGAAGCCCACAACAAGGCTTTCGCCGATCACGAACTCGCCGAAGGACGCGATGATCTCGCCCGCATCGGCCTGGCTCAGGATCAAGCGGCTGGTACTGATCGACAGTGCCAGGCGAAACAGGGTGGTCAGCAACAGCAGCGCCGGGAACGTCGAGAAGCTGAGGATGCGTTCGATGTAGAACGAGCCCATGAACACCAGCAGCGAAATGACGATGTTCAGGCCGATGAGAAAATCCACCAGCACCGTCGGCAGCGGAATGATCAGCATGGCGATGATCATCACCATGAGAGTCAGGATCAGCAGCTCCGGGCGAGCGCTGACGTTGCGCAAAAACACATTGAACATGGCAGGTCAGTTCCGGAAAAAAGTCATGAGCAACCGCCGAGACGACGCTGTTCAATGCATTCGTGGGTGTAGGCAACGTCGGCCAGCAGCGAAAACTGTCGCGCCAGGCGCAGCGGCGCCTCTTCATCGGCAAACAGTTGCAACGGCAACTGCAGGCTGAACCGGCGCACCGTCTGCAGCAGCGTCGAGCGCTCACGGTGCAGGCTCAGCAGCACGCGCTCACCGAGCACGCCGAGCAACAACTGGTCGAGCTCATCGGGCCAGGTCAACAGGCCGAACAGGAACACCAGCCAGTCGGATTCATCGGGGTTGTGCCGGCAGATCAGTTCATCGCCCAGCAGGCCGCCGATGAACAGACCATCGGCTGAACGCAGGCGCTTGAGGCCATTCAGCCGGGCCAGCAGTTGGCCAAACTCTGCGCGCGAGCAACTCGGGTCCTGGGCGCTGATATCGGTGAGCAGCGCCGCTTCGATGAAGGCCAGTACATTCGTGCGTTGCAGTGGGCCGTACAGCGCAATCCAGTCCTGATAACAGCTGACCGGCCCTTCATCGGACTCGAGAAAATCCCGGTACGTTTCGCGCAACAGCGCGGCGCGCACAGCCATGCTCGCGCCGAACATCCTGGCCTTGAGCGCGGCGTTGATGCCGGCGTTCATGCGCTTGGGAGACGCCTGGGCGACCACCGTCTGCAAAAGGGTTTCGAGCCGCTGACGGGTGCTTTTCTCGAGTTTTTTACGGCGCAACAGTTCTCGCAGCACCAACGCCAGATCGCTGTCATCGGCAAACAGCTTCCGCGCCATTTGCAGCAACCAGCTGATGGGTTTGTCGCCGAGCCGTGCCAGGCTGAGAATCTGCCGAACCTTGGGCACGGTGTCGTCGTCCAGGACCCTTTCGAAGTTGTCGGTCAAGGTGTCGGACTTCAGTTCGAACTGCCGACGGCCACGAAACTGCGCCAATGCCGCCGACATTTCATCGCTGATCTGCACGAAACGCTGCAGGACGGCAGCCGTGCCGCTGTCGTCGAGATCAGTCTCCGCCGTCGCCTGTGGCTGCGGATGCTCGGCGGCCTTCTCGGCATTCAGCCGCGCCTGGGCCGCGCGCCCACCGCTGGAAATCGCTGGCAGGATCATTTTATTGCCGCCCGAAAATAGGAACGGCGCAAACGTTCGTGCTGTTCCGGGGTCAGCAACTGTGGAGCCGGTTCAACGGCGTTCGGCTCCAGCGTGTCGCGAATTTCCTTGGGTTGAATCAGGAAGACCCGCACGGTATTCGCCGAGCGACTCTGCCGATAACTGAACAGCCGGCCTATCCACGGAATCGACCCCAGCACCGGTATCCGGCCAATCTGTTCGCCGTGGTCATCGCGGGTGAAACCGCCCACCAGCAGGCTCTTGCCCGGCGGCACCCTCGCCACCGTACTGATGCGGGTGCGGCCGACTGTCGGCAGAGCGCTGGGCCGCTCACCCTGGCCCGGGTTCTCGATTTCGTTGCCGTCTTCGATATTGAGCGACATTTCAATCTCGTCCGCCTGGGCGAAACGCGGCAATACGCTCACCAGCGTGCCGTAGGTCACGTGCTGCAGATCAACACTGCGCTCGCCCACCAGCGGCGCATAAAAGGTGCGGTTATTGTCGAAAATCGCCGGCACATTTTCCTGGGTCAGGATCACCGGTCGCGACACCACATTCGCCCGGCTCGTGCGCTCCAGCGCCATGACCTGGGTGACGAACGACGCACCATCGAGCGTGGTCGCCGAGCCGGCGTTGAGCGACGCGCTGAATTTTCCGCCCGAATTCACGACGCCTTGCCAATTGACGCCCAACTGATTGAGCTCATCCTTGTGCAGATCAATGATCCACAACGACAACTCCACGTGGCGTTTGGGCGTGTCCAGCGCACTGACCAGGTTCTCGATAAAACGCACCTGCTCCGGCAACCCCTTGACCAACAGGCTGTTGGTGTCGGGATAGGCCACGACCCGAATGTTCCCGGCAGCGGTGTCGCGCGCGAGGATTCGCGGCGCGGACGGGTCCTGATCCGAAGGGGAGCTCGCCAGGCCTTCCAAAGGAAACGCCGGCATCATGCCCTGCGGTCGCTGTGCCGGGACGTGCGCCACCGCGGGCTCGACGCCGTTGCGTTCGCCGCGCAGCAAGGCCTCAATCACGGTGGCCAGCCCGGGAATCGTCACCTTGTCATCACGCAACTCGTATTTGCGGTCGCTCACAAAGGTGTTTCGCACCTGGATGACGCCGATCTGCTGCTTGCCCAGCAACAGTTCCGAGCGCTGGTTATCCATCAGGCCGGCCGCTTGCGTGACCAGATCGACATACATCGGCGGGCCGGAGACATGGAACGTACGCAGGCCATCGTGGCGCAATGGATAACGGCGATCGTGCAACCCGGAGCGTTCCAGGAACGCCTGCAGCTTCGCCACGGTCAGGGTTTGCAGCGACACCATCGCGCTTTTGAGTTCCGGGGCGTCATACAGATAAATCGCCTGACCATCGCTGTACCAGATCAGGCCCATTTGCGCGCTGACTCGCTCAAAGGTGCGTTGCGGCGCGAGCAGGTCGAACGTACCGGAAATCCGCTTGGCCGCAGCGGCCTTGCTGACGATGACCGGCTTGCCCAGCGGGCCGGACAGCTCGCTGAAAAAAGTGCGCGCGCTTTGTTCGCGGGCCTCGAAATTATAGACAGAGGCCTGTGCGGCAAAGGGTGCGAGCAGCAACACCGTGGCCAGACAGACGGGCAAAAGGGATAAGGAGAACGATCGGCGGTTCATCGGCTCACTTGCCTGGAAGGTAGGTGATATCGGCAAGACTGCTGGGCGTGAAGCCCACCAGTTCGCGGATTTCCTTGGAGAAATGCGAAGAAGAGGCAAAGCCGAATTCCAGCGCGACATCCGTTAGCGAGCAGTCCCGCAGACTCATGTTCAACAGCGCCTGGGCCGTGCGCCAGCCGCGCAATGCAGGCTTTGCCGCACTGCCCAGCGCCTGTCGGCACAATCGACGAAAGTGCGATACGGAAACGCCATAGCGTTGCGCCAGGTCGCTCAGTTTTTCACTGCGGGTGCCCTGCTCCAGCAGGAATCGCACAAGCCCGTAGCTCTCGGTATGACGTAGCACGCTGGCGAAAGCGTGGTAGGCCGGACTTGCGCTCATGGCCTGCCCGATGTACCAGCGCTCCAGCGCGCGCTCCGACCGAACGGTCTCGTACGTGACCGGCAACAGCGCCCACGGCGCATGGCCCGGCCGTTGCTCCGTCAACGTGTCACTGAGATCGAAAAAGACCTGCAGTTTCACCAGCCGTGTTTCGGACAGCGGCAGCACCTGCACACAGCCACCGCGCATTTGCAGCGCCTCGCTGACCGCGATCAGCCCCTCCCAACCACCGGGCAACCGGTGGCACTGCGCCGAACCCAGCAGGTCGGTCGACTCGCTGACACGCAGATGCAACACCCGCTCGCCGGAACGAGCCTCCGGGAATGTGGGGGCATGAAATGATTCGGTTTGCACGCCAACCTCCTTTGCAGCCTGACGATGAAGGGTCGGCAGGATGAAAGACATGGCGCGGCAAGTCCTGATGGAAAACTGATGAACACCGGGCTGGCATATGCCTTGCACCCATTGAGGTATCAGCACTCATGCCAACGGCGGGATGAGTGCCAGGACAATGGCGTCGTCACCCGGCCTTGCTCATGCGAGGACCCGGGACGACGCTTTTTTTTGCAAGGTGAAGATGCGATGAACGAACCATCAGCCGGCCCGTTGGCCTGGGTCAACGGCAGCGACGCCCCGGAAAAGACCGACATCAACCTCGGTTTCATGGCCCTGAGCGACTGCGCCTCGGTGGTGGTCGCCGCCACCCAGAGTTTTGCCCAGCCCTATGGACTGACCTTGAACCTCAAGCGCCAGTCCTCCTGGGCCAACCTGCGAGACAAACTGGTCAGCGGCGAACTCGACGCCGCCCACAGTCTTTACGGCCTGATATACGCCGTGCACCTGGGCATCGGTGGCGTCGCGGCCACCGACATGGCGGTGTTGATGGGCCTGAATCAGAACGGCCAGAGCATCAACCTTTCCCATGGCTTGCAGGCGCTCGGCGTGACCGGTCCTGAAGCACTGGACCGTCACGTGCACCAAACTCGCCCAAAACTCACCTTCGCCCAGACATTCCCGACCGGCACCCACGCCATGTGGCTGCACTACTGGCTGGCAAGCCAGGGCATTCATCCGTTGCACGACGTCGACAACGTGGTGGTGCCGCCACCGCAGATGGTCGCGCACCTGCAAGCGGGCCGTATCGACGGGTTCTGCGTCGGGGAGCCCTGGGCCGCCAGCGCGGTGAAACAGCAGCTCGGCTTCACGATGGCGACGACCCAGTCGATCTGGCCCGACCATCCGGAAAAAGTCCTCGGTTGCACCCGTGCGTTTGTCGAGCAATACCCCAATACCGCCCGGGCACTGGTGATGGCCATTCTGGAAGCCAGCCGTTTCATCGAAGACAGCGTCGAGAATCGCCGCAGCACCGCGCAGCTGTTAAGCGCTCCGGATTACCTCGATGCACCGCTCGATTGCATCGAACCGCGCCTGCTCGGCGAATACAACGACGGCCTCGGCAATCACTGGCAAGATCCGCACGCATTGCGCTTCCATGGCGGTGGCGCGGTCAACCTGCCGTACCTGTCCGATGGCATGTGGTTCATGACCCAGTTCCGCCGCTGGGGCTTGTTGCGCGACGACCCGGACTACCTCGCGGTGGCCCGTCAGGTCCAGCAACTAGACTTGTATCGAGAGGCCGCGGCCGCCGTCGGTGTTGCCTCGTCGGGCGAGGAAATGCGCAGCAGCCAGTTGATCGACGGCAAACGCTGGGACGGTTGCGACCCTGCCGGTTATGCCCGCAGCTTCAAGCTGCACGCCATGAGCGACAGCTCGCCCCTACTCGCCAGCCGCTGACAGGAGACTGCGAACATGTTGCGTATCCTGCTGATCAACGACACCGCGAAGAAAGTCGGCCGGCTGAAAGCGGCCCTGACCGAAGCCGGGTTCGAGGTGATCGACGAATCCGGCCTGACCATCGACCTGCCCGCGCGCGTCGAAACGGTGCGTCCGGACGTCATCCTGATCGATACCGAGTCACCGGGCCGCGATGTGATGGAGCAAGTGGTGCTGGTATCCCGCGACCAGCCGCGGCCGATCGTGATGTTTACCGACGAACATGACCCCGATGTGATGCGCCAGGCGATCAAGTCCGGGGTCAGCGCCTACATTGTCGAAGGCATTCACGCACAACGCTTGCAGCCGATTCTCGACGTGGCCATGGCGCGCTTCGAAAGCGACCAGGCCCTGCGCGCCCAGCTGCACGCCCGCGACCTGCAACTGGCCGAGCGCAAGCGCATCGAGCTGGCCAAGGGATTGTTGATGAAGATGAAAGACTGCAACGAGGAAGAGGCCTACACCCTCATGCGCCGCCAGGCCATGAGCCGGCAGCAGAAGTTGATTCAGGTGGCGGAGCAGATTATTGCCATGAGTGAGTTGCTGGGCTGACAAAGCAAAGATCGCAGCCTCGCCACAATTCATGATGTGGCACAGATCTCGCTAGGTAACCGCTACAGGTAACCAACGGCGGTTGCCCCACCTACGACAAAGACGTCGCTCACCTCATTTGCCCAAGGCGAATCCGGTGGCGGCGTTTTTTTGTTTTGGCCCCACAGCCCGGGGCCGGTGGTGCGGCCGTTGCGGCGCCCCACCTGCAAGCTCATGACTCCTTCTCGAGACGACTCACAGCTGAGGTGCGCGATGAATTCAAGCTTCTGGAAATCCGGCCATACCCCGACATTGTTCGCGGCCTTCCTCTATTTCGACCTGAGTTTCATGGTCTGGTACCTGCTCGGCCCATTGGCGGTGCAAATTGCCGCCGACCTGCACCTGACCACCCAACAACGCGGCATGGTGGTTGCCACGCCGATTCTGGCGGGCGCCGTATTGCGCTTCATCATGGGCATGCTCGCCGATCGCCTGTCGCCGAAAACCGCCGGGCTGATCGGCCAGGTGATCGTCATCTGCGCCCTGTTCGGCGCCTGGAAACTGGGCATCCACACTTATGAACAAGCGCTGTTGCTGGGCCTGTTCCTCGGCATGGCCGGTGCGTCCTTCGCCGTGGCCTTGCCGCTGGCGTCGCAGTGGTATCCGCCGCAGCATCAAGGCAAGGCCATGGGCATCGCCGGGGCCGGTAACTCGGGCACTGTGCTCGCTGCGCTGATCGCTCCGGTGCTGGCCGCAGCGTTTGGCTGGAGCAACGTGTTCGGCTTCGCCCTGATTCCGCTGATCCTGACCATTATCGTCTTCGCCTGGCTGGCCAAAAATGCCCCTGAACGGCCGAAAGCCAAGTCGATGTCCGACTACTTCAAGGCCCTGGGTGACCGTGACAGTTGGTGGTTCATGTTTTTCTACAGCGTGACCTTCGGCGGCTTCATCGGCCTGGCCAGCGCCCTGCCCGGCTACTTCAACGACCAATATGGCCTGAGCCCGGTCACCGCCGGTTACTACACGGCGGCCTGCGTGTTTGGCGGCAGTCTGATGCGTCCCTTGGGTGGTGCGCTGGCGGACCGTTTCGGCGGGATTCGCACGTTGCTGGCGATGTACACGGTGGCGGCGATCTGCATTGCGGCGGTGGGTTTCAACTTGCCGAGTTCCTATGCGGCGCTGGCACTTTTTGTGTGCACCATGCTCGGTCTGGGTGCGGGTAACGGCGCTGTTTTCCAATTGGTCCCACAACGCTTTCGTCGTGAGATCGGCGTGATGACCGGTTTGATCGGTATGGCCGGTGGCATCGGCGGTTTCGCCCTCGCGGCGGGCATGGGTGCGATCAAGCAAAGCACCGGCAGCTATCAACTGGCCCTGTGGTTGTTCGCCAGTCTTGGCGTCCTCGCCTGGTTCGGCCTGCACGGCGTGAAACGTCGCTGGAGGACCACCTGGGGCTCCGCGGCCGTCACCGCCGCGCGGGTGTGAGGGCTGAATGAGCCTGCAACTGAGTTTCGCCGAAGCCAGCGCCATGGGGCCGCGCGAGGAGAATCAGGACGCCCTGCGCCTGGTCACTCCCGCGCCGGCGCTGGCGGCGAGCAAGGGCTACCTGTTCGCCATCGCCGACGGCGTCAGCCAGTGCGCCGATGGCGGGCTCGCCGCCCGTTCGACCTTGCAGGCGCTGGCGCTGGACTATTACGCCACCCCGGAAACCTGGGGCGTCGCCCAGGCACTGGACCGCCTGCTACTGGCACAGAATCGCTGGCTGCAGGCCAATGGCGGTGGGCAACCGCTGCTCACGACCGTCAGTGCCCTGGTCATGCGCGGCAGGCGATTTACCCTGGCGCACGTCGGTGACTGCAGGGTTTATCGCTGGCACGCCGATCACTTGCAACGGATCAGCGAAGACCACGTCTGGGACCAACCGGGCATGCAGCATGTGCTCAAACGGGCGCTGGGCCTCGATCAGCATCTGGTGCTGGATTTTCTCGATGGCGAGTTGCGCCAGGATGAGAGTTTCGTGCTGCTCAGCGATGGCATCTGGGCTGTGCTGGGTGACACCGCGATTGCGGCGATCCTGCGCGATCAACCGGATCTGCGCAGCGCGGCACACACCCTGGTGAGTGCCGCGCATCTTGCGGGCAGTCAGGACAATGCCAGCGCTTTGCTGGTGCGGGTCGACGCACTCGGTGAAACGAGTATCGGCGACGCGCTGATTCATCTGCAGCAATGGCCACTGCCGCCGGCGCTGAAACCGGGCCAGTCCTTTGAGGGGTGGCAGGTAGAAACGATACTCGGGCAGAGCCAGCAGTCCCTGCTTTACCGGGTGCGCGACGCTCAGCAACAACCCTGGCTGCTGAAAACCTTGCCCGCGGCACTGCGCGACGATCACCTGGCCGGGCAGGCATTGCTGTCGGAAGAGTGGTTTCTCAAGCGTGTGGCCGGCCGGCATTTTCCTGAAGTCCATGCCGCCCATCAGCGTCAGCATTTGTACTACGTGATGCGTGAATATTCCGGGTCTACCCTGGCACAACTGAGCGCGCGAAACGCAATGTTGCCCATGGCTCAATGGCAGGACCTGGCGGAACGTTTGCTGCGGGCAGTCGGCATGCTGCATCGCCGGCAGATTCTCCATCGCGACATCAAACCGGAAAACCTGCTGCTGGGGGACGACGGCGAGCTGCGCCTGCTGGACTTCGGCCTCGCCTACTGCCCCGGTCTGTCTGAAGACCAGGCCTCGACCCTGCCTGGAACGCCCAGTTATATCGCGCCGGAAGCCTTTCGCGGCGATCCGCCGTCGGCGCAACAGGATTTGTATGCGGTCGGCGTGACCTTGTATTTCCTGCTCACCGGGCATTATCCCTACGGCGAAATCGAAGCGTTCCAGCGACCGCGGTTCGGTGCACCGGTCAGTGCCAGTCGCTACCGGCCCGACCTGTCCGAGTGGATCGCGCAAAGTCTGGAGCGCGCGGTGGCGGCGAACCCGGATGAGCGATATGAAACGGCGGAAGAATGGTTGCTGGTACTGGAACAGGGCGAGCGGCGCAGTTTGAGTGTGCGGCCAAGGCCTTTGCTGGAACGCGAGCCGGTGAAAGTCTGGCGGACGTTGGCGCTGGGGTCGTTGCTGGTAAATCTGGTGCTGTTGTTTCTGGTTCTCCATTCATCCTGATTCGAACAGATCCTATGTGGCGAGGGAGCGGGAGCGAGCTCCCTCGCCACAGGTTCGCATGCTCCAGTACCGGGCAAGCCGCCTCTAATCAGTGCAGAAAATTTGAATCGGTTCCTCAAATGCCCTCCCGCAGCCCCGTAAATCCCTTCCTTGAATAACTTGGCACAACCACTGCATTACCTCTTTCAACTTACATAAAGCCCAGCCTTCAAAGACGAAGGATGCGCTTCCCGAAGTAACGGGACCAGGACAAAGGCGTCCTCGCTAGGCAACTAGCGGGACGCCTTTTTTTGTTTGCGCGAAATGTGTTCCGAGCACCCGGAGAACCTGATGAAAAAACTAAACCTGGTGATGATCGGCAATGGCATGGCCGGGGTTCGGACCCTGGAAGAGTTGCTCAAGCTGAGCAACGAGCTGTACGACATCACCGTCTTCGGCGCCGAACCGCATACCAACTACAACCGCATTATGCTGTCGCCCGTACTGGCCGGCGAACAAACCTTCGAAGAGATCGTGCTCAACGACCTGGACTGGTACCTCGACAACAACATCAAGTTGCTGCTCAACCGCAAAGTGGTGGAGATCGACCGGGTCAAACGCCGGGTCATCGCCGACGACGGCACCGAGGCCGAGTACGACCGCCTGCTGATCGCCACCGGTTCGACTCCGTTTATCCTGCCGATCCCCGGCAACACTTTGCATGGCGTGATCGGCTACCGCGACATCGCCGATACCCAGGCCATGATCAACACCGCCAAAACCCACGAGCACGCCGTGGTCATCGGCGGCGGCCTGTTGGGTCTGGAAGCGGCCAACGGCCTGATGCTGCGCGGCATGCACGTCACCGTGGTGCACAACGGTGAGTGGTTGCTGGAGCGGCAACTGGACAACGTCAGCGGCCAAATGCTGCAAACCGCGCTTGAGGCTCGTGGCCTGAAGTTTCGCCTTCGCGAGCAAACCCGGGCCCTGCACGATGCCGGCAATGGCCGGGTCGGCTCGGTCGAGTTCCACAATGGCGACATCATTCCCGCCGATCTGGTGGTGATGGCGGCCGGCATTCGCCCTGCGAGCGAACTGGCGGAAAAGTCCGGCCTCCCCTGCAATCGCGGGATTCTGGTCAGCGACACGATGCAAACCTACGATCCGCGGGTCTACGCCATCGGCGAATGCGCCAGCCACCGTGGCATCGCCTATGGCCTGGTCGCGCCGCTGTTCGAACAGGCCAGGGTCTGCGCCAACCATCTCGCCCGGCTGGGGTTCGCCACCTACAAGGGCTCGGTGACCTCGACCAAATTGAAAGTCACCGGCATCGACCTGTTTTCCGCCGGCGACTTCATGGGCGGCGAAGGCACCGAAACCATCACCCTCTCCGACCCCATCAGCGGGATTTACAAGAAGCTGGTCATCAAGGATGACGTGCTGGTCGGGGCCTGCCTGTACGGCGATACGGCAGATGGCGGTTGGTACTTCCGGCAGATTCGTGAGAACCAGGACATCGGCGAGCGCCGCGATCACCTGATGTTTGGTGAAACCTTGAAGGAAGCCAGTTGATGAACCGCCAGATCACCGCCTCCACCTGCTGCTATTGCGGAGTCGGCTGCGGCGTGCTGATCGAGCATGACGGCGAGCGCATCCTCGGCGTCAACGGCGATCCGGCCCACCCGGCCAACTTCGGCAAACTGTGCAGCAAGGGTTCGACCCTGCACCTGACCGGTGACCTCGCGGCCCGAGCGCTGTATCCGGAACTGCGCCTCGGCAAGGGCCTGGCCCGCAGCCGCACCGATTGGGACACGGCCCTTGATCACGCTGCCAGCGTCTTCGCCAAAACCATCGCCGAACACGGCCCGGACAGCGTGGCGTTTTACATTTCCGGGCAACTGCTGACCGAGGATTACTACAGTTTCAACAAACTGGCGCGAGCACTGGTCGGTACCAACAACATCGACAGCAATTCGCGGTTGTGCATGTCCTCGGCAGTGGTCGGCTACAAGCGCAGCCTCGGTGCCGATGCACCGCCATGCAGCTACGAAGACCTGGAATCCAGCGACTGCGTGATGATCGTCGGCAGCAACATGGCCTACGCCCACCCGGTACTGTTTCGGCGCCTCGAAGAGGCAAAATCCCGCCGGCCACAGATGAAAGTCATCGTCATCGACCCGCGTCGCACCGACACCTGCGACTTGGCTGACCTGCATCTGGCGATTCTTCCGGGCACCGATGTCGCGTTGTTCCATGGGATCTTGTACCTGTTGCTGTGGGAAGGCTGGATCGACCGCGATTTCATCAAGGCCCACACCGAAGGGCTGGCCGAACTGAAAGACCTGGTTCGCGATTACACGCCACCAATGGTTTCGCAGCTGTGCGGGATCAGCGTTGAACAACTGCAACAATGTGCCGAGTGGGTGGGTACCTCGCCGAGTTTCCTGTCGTTGTGGTGCATGGGCTTGAACCAGTCCACCGCCGGAAGCGCGAAAAACAGCGCGCTGATCAACCTTCACCTCGCCACCGGGCAGATTGGCCGTCCGGGTGCAGGACCTTTCTCCCTGACCGGCCAGCCGAATGCCATGGGGGGACGGGAAACTGGCAGTTTGTCGAACTTGCTGCCCGGCCATCGCGAAGCGGCCAATGCCGAGCACCGCGCGGAAGTGGCCGCCTACTGGGGCGTTGACCAATTGCCTGAACGCACCGGGCTCAGCGCGATCGAGCTGTTTGAGCAGGTTCGTAGCGGAACCGTCAAAGCCCTGTGGATTGCCTGCACCAACCCCGCGCAATCGATGCCGGACCAGACCGCCGTGCGCGCAGCGCTGGAAGCCTGCCCGTTCGTGGTGTTGCAGGAAGCCTTTCGCACCACCGAAACCGCCGCGTTCGCCGACCTGCTGTTGCCTGCCGCCAGCTGGGGTGAAAAGGAAGGGACGGTCACCAATTCCGAACGGCGGATTTCCCATGTCCGCCGTGCGATTGTCGCCCCCGGTGAAGCGCGTTCCGACTGGGCGATCACGGTAGATTTCGCACAGCGCCTGGAAAAACATCTGCGTCCCGATCAAGCCAGTCTGTTTGCGTTCGAGACCCCGGCGCAGATCTTCGATGAGTACAAGCAATTGACTCGCGGCCGTGATCTGGACTTGTCCGGCATCAGCCATGAGCTGATCGACCGTCTCGGGCCGCAGCAATGGCCATTTCCTGCAAACGCCAGTGAAGGTACGACCCGATTGTACGTGGACGGTATTTTCCCGACCGCCAGCGGACGCGCCCGGTTCATCGCCGATCCGTATCTTGCCGCCCGGGAACAACGTGATGGGGAATTCCCGCTGACCCTGATCACCGGCCGCCTGCGCGATCAATGGCACGGCATGAGCCGCACCGGTACGGCCGCGCAGTTGTTCGGTCATGTCAGTGAAGCCGTGTTGAGCCTGCACCCGGATGACCTGCACCGCCATGGACTGCAACCCGGTGAGCTGGTCAGCCTGAAAAGCCGTCGCGGCGCGCTCATTGTTGCCGTCGGCAGTGACGACAGTGTGCGTCCTGGCCAGGCCTTCCTGCCCATGCACTGGGGCGATCGCTTCCTGAAGGGTGGTGTCAATTCGATCACCCAACCGGCTTTTGATCCATTGTCGAAACAACCGGAACTCAAACACACCGGAGTAAGAGTTGACCCGGTAAACCTGCCCTGGAACCTTTTCGCCTTGGTCGAGGGCGATATCCAACAGCATTTTGAGACGCTACGACCACTCTGCGAGGCGTTTTCCTACGCCAGCCTCAGCCTTGTTGGCCGTGAACGCCCCGCGCTGCTCATACGCGCTTCCAGCGCCACAGCGCCAGACCCGCAATTACTGCGTGATATCGACCACTGCCTGAGGCTCAACGAGGGTCCGGTACTGGCCTACGACGACCCTCGGCGCTCCATCGGTAAACGGGTGCGGATCGAGAACGGCCGAATTACCTCGATTCGTCTCGCTGGCGAAACCCTCGCCCAGCACTGGCTGCAGGACCTCTGGCACGAAGGTCGCGTCGACCAGCAACTGCGGCGCTGGCTGCTTGCACCGCTGAGCGCGCCGCCTGGTAACGCCAGCGCCCCGGCCGCCGGCACCAAAACCCTGTGCAACTGCAAAAACGTCAGCCAGAACGCGGTCTGCGCCGGCATCCGTCGAGGCCTGGACTTGCAAGGTTTGAAACAAGAATTGGGCTGCGGCACGCAATGCGGCTCCTGCGTCCCGGAAATAAAGCGTTTGTTGGCCGCCACTGCGCAGCCGATCGCCGTCATCTCGTGAGGAAAACACTATGAACGCAAAAGTCTGGCTGGTGGGTGCAGGTCCTGGCGACCCGGAATTGCTGACCCTCAAGGCTGTTCGAGCGTTGAGCGAAGCCGATGTGGTGTTGATCGACGATCTGGTGAACGAAGCGGTGCTGGAGCATTGTCCACGGGCGCGAATCATTGCCGTGGGCAAACGCGGTGGCTGTCGCTCCACGCCTCAGGCGTTCATTCATCGATTGATGCTGCGTTATGCCCGTCAGGGCAAATGCGTGGTGCGGCTCAAGGGCGGCGACCCGTGCATTTTTGGTCGCGGCGGTGAAGAGGCCCAGTGGCTGCGCGAGCGCGGGGTCGATGTCGAGCTGGTCAATGGCATCACCGCCGGACTCGCCGGTGCAACGCAATGCGATATTCCGTTGACGCTACGGGGCGTTGCGCGCGGTGTGACGCTGGTGACGGCCCACACTCAGGATGGCAGCAGCCTGAACTGGCAAGCCCTCGCCCAAGGCGGCACGACATTGGTGGTTTATATGGGCGTGGCGAAGCTGAGTGAAATTCGCGAGCAGTTGCTGATTGGCGGGATGGCGGCAGATACACCGGTGGCGATGATTGAAAACGCGTCCCTGCCACACCAGCGGGAATGCCGCAGCGATCTGACGGCGATGGAAGAAGATGCCTACGCCTTTGAGCTGAAAAGCCCGGCCATTCTGGTGATTGGCGCGGTGGCGGCTGACGAGCAGATCAAAAGATCGCAGCCTGCGGCAGCTCCTACATTGGCCCTGCGTACATCCTTGTAGGAGCTGCCGCAGGCTGCGATCTTTTCGCCACGCCGCAGATCCAATGCTGGAACCCAAATCGCAGGCAAAGAAAAGCCCGGCCTAAGCCGGGCTTTTCTCAGAGCTGCGGGCTAATTACTTAGCTTGAGCTTCAACCTGCGCTTCTACGCGACGGTTTACAGCGCGACCAGCTTCAGTTTTGTTGTCAGCAACTGGGCGGGATTCGCCGTAGCCAACAGACTGAACGCGGGACGATTCAACACCGTACTGGTTGGTCAGAACTTGCTTAACGGCGTTTGCACGACGCTCGGACAGTTTCTGGTTGTAAGCGTCAGGACCGACGGAGTCAGTGTGACCTTCAACAGTAGTGGTGGTGGATGGGTACTGCTTCATGAAGTCAGCCAGGTTCTTGATGTCGCCGTAGCTGTTGGTTTTAACAACAGATTTGTCGAAATCGAACTTAACGTCCAGCTCTACACGAACAACTTCAGCAACTGCTGGGCAGCCATCAGCGTCAACAGTTACGTTGGCTGGGGTGTCCGGGCACTTGTCAACGTTGTCGCAAACGCCGTCGTTGTCGCTGTCGGAGCAGACTTCAGCTGGTGCTGGAACTGGAGCGGCTGCAGGCTTGGAGCCGCCACCGAAGTTCACACCGATACCGACGCTTGGAGCCCACTCGGTGTCACCTTGGTCGATGTTGTACTGAGCTTCAACGCCGGCACGGGCGTAGAAGTTGTCAGTGAAGTACAGCTTGGCACCGCCGCCAACGTTGGCGAAAGTGGAGCCGTTACGACCACCGCGATCGTTCTGGCCGATGCTCTGATCGGAGAAACCAGCAGATACGTACGGACGCAGCATGTCGCCTGGGTTGTTGAAGTGGTACAGAGCGTCCAGGGCGGTGTTGGAGCCCTTGATGTTCTTGCCCGACTCGCTACGAACGTTGTGCACTTCGTCGTAGCCCAGACGCAGTTCAACGTCGTCGGTCAGGAAGTAACCGATCGAACCACCGAACAGGTTGCCGTCGTTTTTGAAATCGCGCTGGCTGTCGTAGTACTCTTTCTTTGCAAAGCCTTCGATTTCAACTGCGCCTTGGCCTTGTGCCAGTGCGCCGAACGAAGTGGCTGCAATAAGAGAACCAATGGCCAAGCCCAAGGTGTTTTTCAGTTTCATCCGTTAAATCCCCATCTGGTGATTGTGAAGCAGTCCCGCAAACCGGGGGACAACTCGGCGGCAAGTCTATCAGAACTTGCCTACACGTAAGAGATATTTGCGCCGAACTAAGTTTCAGCAATGCCTGCAAATTTCTCACGCAATTTGTCTAGAGCGCGTTTGTAACGCATTTTTGTTGCACTCAAACCCATGTGCATGATGTCTGCGATCTCCTGAAACTCCAGCTCTGCGACAAATCGTAGCACCAGAATTTCACGGTCAATCGGGTTCACATACACCAGCCAGCGATCAAGTCCGCCCTTCTCCTCGGGTTTCGGCGCCTTTTCTTCAGACGCTTCCTCGAGGGGGTCCAGACTCAAAGCGTCCATCAAGCGACGCTTTCGCCGTTCTTTCCGATACTGCGTGATGCACTCGTTGTACGTGATGCTATATAGCCATGTCTTGAACTTCGATTTCCCCTCGAAGTTCTTCAGTCCATACAGCACCTTCAACATCACTTCCTGACAGACATCGTCTGCATCGCGATCGTTCCCAAGATATCGTGCACAGACGTTAAATAATGTTCGTTGGTAACGCCGCATCAATTCTTCATAGGCGCGCGTTACGTGAAACAGCTCGGTATGCGAGCGCGCGACCAACTCCTCATCAGAGAGCTCGCGGGGGTCGTAGCGCGTGGAGAGCGATTGAGCTTTATTCAAAACAAGTCGGGCCGACAGTCAGGTCAATGTCCGCCGCAGCCCTTCAGGGCATTTTGCGGCGGCATACATTAGCAGGGTTTGCCGGGTTAGCGGCTACTCACATGCTGCTCCAGGAGGATCCGATTGGAGAGAGAGACTAGCTCACCCTCATCGGTCAGCAATGTGGTTTTAACCGTGCCGATCTCTTCGATCTGACCTTCGACCTCGCCAACACGCACTTGTTGCCCAACCTGATACAACTCACGCACATAGATTCCCGCAAGAATCTGGCCGGCAATTTCCCGGCTTCCCAACCCCATGGCCAGCGCAACCGCCAGACCAACGGTTATCAATACGATCACGATCACATGGTTCAGCAGGTCAGTCTTGACCTCCAACTGGCTGATCGCGACCGAAATACTGATGATAATGACCAGGCCCTGGGCAATTCGCCCCAACCCTGCAGCGTAATCCAGCCCTACGCCTTCTGCCGCGCCACGCACCAGCCCATTGGCCAGTTGAGCCAGTAAAACACCCACCAGCAGCACCAACGCAGCGCCGAAAACTTTCGGCAAATACAGAGCAAGCATGTCCAGCGTAGCTGAAACTCGCTCAAGTCCAAGGGATTCTGCGGCCGAAACCAGAAAAATCAGCAGAACGAACCAGTAGACGATTTTACCGATCAGCGTCGAAATCGGTACTTGAAGGCCGGCCCGGGACAGCAATTTTGTCAGACCGGTGCCGCCCATCAAGCGATCGAGACCGAGCTTGGCGAGCAACTTCGACAGCAAAGTATCCAAAAGTTTCGCAACGACGAAACCCAACAGCAGCACGACCAGTGCGCCGAACAGGTTCGGAATGAAATTCGCAACCTTGGTCCATAACGCAGTCATTGCAGTGACGAGGCTCTGAGTCCAGAGATCAAGTTCCATATTCAATCAGCCTTATCAGCAGTGCGAACGGTAGGTTTACGGTGACGGGAAACCGGCGAAACGTGCGCCGATCCGTTATTCAGGGCGATCATCAGCGCGGGCAACCAGCGGCCCAGCAGGCTGAAAAGATCACCGGCGCCGACCTGGCGATTGGCGGTTTTCAGGACACGGCCCAGACACGCATCGTCGTCCCGAGTGGACGGCGAGGCGTTCAGCATGTCGCGCAAAGACTGTTCAAACGGATCGTGCATACGCACCTCTCGTGATGTCTGTGAAAGACGCGGCCAGATTTGCACGGGTCACATGGCTCATCATCAGACCCAGCGCAAACGTCGGAATAACCACCACTGCCCCAGTGCCACCGAAACCATCATCAGGCAGGCAATCAGGAAGCCGTAGGGGCTGGCAGAGAACGGAATTCCCCCCACGTTGATACCCAAAAGACCGGTCAGGAAACTCATCGGCAAAAAGATCCCGGTGATGATCCCGAAGCGGTACATCGTGCGGTTCATGCGCACGCTCAATCGCCGGTCTTCGGCCTCCAGGACCAGCCCCACGCGCTCCCGGGTCAACTCCAGCTCCTCAAGATAGCGGGTCAGGCTGTTGTTCAATTCGTTCCAGTAATCGCCGTCATCTTCGACAAACCAGGGTAGTTTTATCCGCGTCAGCTGTCCGAAAATATCCCGCTGCGGTGCCAGGAA
This sequence comes from Pseudomonas sp. IT-P100, assembly GCF_949767185.1. NCBI lineage: Bacteria > Pseudomonadati > Pseudomonadota > Gammaproteobacteria > Pseudomonadales > Pseudomonadaceae > Pseudomonas > Pseudomonas sp. IT-P100. The sequence goes on along the minus strand of NZ_CATKQK010000011.1, from coordinate 314,622 downwards.
ACGTTTCAGCGCAGCCGCCCTCCGACGGATCTGCAAAATGGAGTCATGTTCGGGTGTATACCGTTCGTCGGTATCCAGCTTCTCTTCTTCCTCATCGACCACTTCCGAGAGGCAGCCGACCAGATCCTGCACCTTGTTGGTGAGGTACTGAGCCATATAAAGGATGAGTTCGGAGGCAGTTTTCGGTCCTTTGCCTTCGGCGAGCTGCACCAGCAATTCATCAGTGGCGCGCAACGGGCGCAGACGCAGAGAAATCACCCGCTGTGCCGAAGCAAAAATCCGCACCGACACCATGTCTTCCGGTTCCGCACCCGGATTCAGATTGACGCCGCGTAAAAATAGCAGCAGTTCGCTGTCGGAAAGCTGTAAGAGACGCGGACGGGTGTTTTCTTCCAGCAACAGATCACAGCTGAATTCACTCAGGCCGCTGGATTTGCGCAGCCAGGTCTGGGTTTGCGGGTGACTGCGATCCCAGTGCAGCCACAGGCTTTCGTGCGCCTGCAGCTGCAAATCATCGAGTTCAGTCCGGGCTATCGAACGCGCACCGCCTTTACCATCCAGCACCAGGGCATGCACCAGCCCCCACTGCGCGTTGTCTTCCTCGAACATCCTCACCCCTTTGCCTGGCTCAACGTTTATTCAGGCATCTTCAGCGGACTTGGCGAGATGATCACGCCGTTGTTGTCCGCATAGATGTACTCGCCTGGACGGAACGTCACACCGGCAAAGGTCACCACCACGTTGAGGTCGCCGAGCCCGCGCCGGTCGGATTTCCTCGGGTGGCTGGCGAGGGCCTGAACGCCCAGGTCGGTCTGCGCGATGATATCGACGTCGCGGATGCAACCGTAGATCACCAGCCCTTCCCAACCGTTGTTCGCGGCTTTCTCGGCCAGCATGTCACCCAGCAACGCATGACGCAGGGAGCCACCACCATCGACCACCAGCACCTTGCCATCGCCCTTGAGCTCGACCTGCTCCTTGACGCGCGAGTTGTCTTCGAAGCACTTGATGGTCACGATTTCGCCACCGAAGGAATCGCGGCCGCCGAAATTGCTGAACATCGGCTCCAGCACTTGCACCAGTTCAGGATAGGCGTCGCACAGGTCAGGCGTGATGTAATGGTTCATCGAGAAACTCCTGTAAAGAGGAAGACAATCGAGGATGTCGCAAAGTGACCGGAAAAGCTCAATGCGTCATATCTTAGCCGCAAGCCGATCAGAGCGAAATGCCCTTGATAGAGCATCAGGCTCAGACTGCCGCGGCCAAATCCGGCTTGTCTCCCGACAACGGCGTGTGCTGATCGGCCAACCAGCGCGCCACCAACGGCCAGACCTCAGTCTGCGCCGCTTTGCTGACGAGCATTTCCACGTGGCCGAAGTTGTCGCCAAAGCCCTGTTCGCGACCGAGGTTGATGAACTGCTTGTGCTCGGAGCCCACCTGGTCAAACAACTTGCGACAGGCCCACGCGGGATCCTGATGGTCGCCCGCCGCACTCACCGCCAACACGGGCAAGCGGACATCGGCCAATCCGGCCCACCAGTCCTTGTCGGCATCGCCAAAGCGTCCGAACAGACCGTACCAGCGCATGCTTTCCAGGGCCAGGCCAATCGGCTCGTCCTCCGGGCCGCGCTTGAGCCGTGACCCGGACAGCTGGGCGAAACGCTTGAGAATGAAGCGCCCGCTCCACTCAACCGGCGGGATCTTCAACGGCCAGTAGGTGCGACTGACTTGTGTGCCGAAGAACGCCGCAGAGGCCACCACCGGTTCACCGATGTACTCGCCACCCAGCGCCGCCGCCAGGGTTATCCCGCCCAGCGAGTGGCCGATCCAGTGCGGGACCTGGCCACTCTGCTCACGCACGAACGCGCCGATGGCTGGCAGATCGTAACGAGCGTAATCGGCGACGCGGTTTTTGCGGTAGTTCTGGTTGCGCTGGGACAGGCCATGGCCGCGCATTTCCGGAATCCATACATCGAATCCCAGGCGTGTCAGGTAAGCCCCGAGTCCCAGCCCCTTGGGAGAAAACCAGAACCGTCGATTGGAAAAACTGCCGTGCAACAGAATCACCGGCACGCCCCCGTGCGCGGGCTCATCCGCCATGCCCAATCGGGTCACGGCCAACTCCACAGTACCATCGGGACTGTTGCCGGGTTTCAAACGATAAACGTCTTCGCTCAGATCGCCGCGCCGCTCGGCGCTGATCAGGGCGACAGGAAATAGGTTGCTGCTGCTTTGCATAATGCTCTTGCACAAAAAAGGGCGGCATCCAGAGGAGCCCGCCCTACTTGAATCTTAAAGCCCCGGCCACTCGACCGAGGCTTCATTCACGAATCAGGCCGAAGCCTGACCTTCCGCCAGGAAGAACCAGGTTTCCAGTACGGAATCGGGGTTCAACGAAACGCTTTCGATACCCTGTTCCATCAGCCATTTGGCCAGATCAGGGTGGTCCGAGGGGCCCTGACCGCAAATGCCGATGTACTTGCCGGCCTTGTTGCACGCGGCAATCGCGTTCGCCAGCAGCTTCTTGACCGCCGGATTACGCTCGTCGAACAGGTGAGCGATGATCCCGGAGTCACGGTCCAGGCCCAGCGTCAACTGAGTCAGGTCGTTGGAGCCGATGGAGAAGCCGTCGAAGAATTCGAGGAACTCGTCGGCGAGGATCGCGTTGGATGGCAGTTCGCACATCATGATGATGCGCAGACCGTTCTCGCCGCGGGCCAGGCCGTTTTCTGCCAGCAGGTCGATGACCTGGCTCGCTTCGCCCAGGGTACGGACGAACGGCACCATGATTTCAACGTTGGTCAGGCCCATCTCGTTGCGCACACGCTTGAGGGCGCGGCATTCGAGCTCGAAGCAGTCGCGGAACGATTCGCTGATGTAACGCGAAGCACCACGGAAGCCCAGCATCGGGTTTTCTTCTTCCGGCTCGTAGAGCTTGCCGCCGATCAGGTTGGCGTATTCGTTGGACTTGAAGTCCGACAGACGCACGATGACCTTTTTCGGGGTGAACGCAGCGGCCAGGGTGCTGATGCCTTCAACCAGTTTGTCGACGTAGAAGCCGACCGGATCGTCGTAACCGGCGATGCGCTTGTCGACGCTGTCCTTGATGTCCTGCGGCAGGCCGTCGTAGTTCAACAGCGCTTTGGGGTGCACACCGATCATGCGGTTGATGATGAACTCAAGGCGGGCCAGGCCCACACCGGCGTTCGGCAGTTGCGCGAAGTCGAAGGCGCGGTCCGGGTTGCCGACGTTCATCATGATCTTGAATGGCAGATCAGGCATGGCATCGACGGAGTTTTTCTTGATATCGAAGCCCAGTTCGCCTTCGAAGATGTAGCCGGTGTCGCCTTCAGCGCAGGAAACGGTGACGCCCTGGCCGTCTTTCAACAGCTGGGTGGCGTTGCCGCAACCGACCACGGCCGGGATGCCCAGCTCGCGAGCGATGATCGCCGCGTGGCAGGTACGGCCGCCACGGTTGGTGACGATGGCGCTGGCGCGCTTCATGACCGGTTCCCAGTCCGGGTCGGTCATGTCGGAAACGAGAACGTCGCCCGGCTGGACTTTGTCCATCTCGGACACGTCCTTGATGATGCGAACCTTGCCGGCGCCGATGCGCTGGCCGATGGCGCGACCTTCAACCAGCACGGTGCCGGTTTCTTTCAACAGGTAACGTTCCATGACGTTGGCCTGGGTGCGGCTCTTCACGGTTTCAGGACGGGCCTGAACGATGTAGAGCTTGCCGTCGTCACCGTCTTTGGCCCATTCGATGTCCATCGGGCACTTGTAGTGCTTCTCGATGATCATCGCTTGTTTGGCCAGCTCGCTGACTTCGGCGTCGCTGAGGCAGAAACGTGCGCGATCGGCCTTGTCGACGTCGATGGTCTTGACCGACTTGCCGGCCGTGGCGACTTCGCCGTAGATCATCTTGATCGCTTTGCTGCCCAGGTTACGACGCAGGATCGCCGGACGACCGGCCTCGAGGGTTTGTTTGTGGACGTAGAATTCGTCCGGGTTCACCGCGCCTTGTACGACGGTTTCACCCAGGCCGTAGGCGCCGGTGATGAACACCACGTCACGGAAGCCCGATTCGGTATCGAGGGTGAACATCACGCCGGCGGTGCCGGTTTCGGAGCGGACCATGCGCTGCACGCCAGCCGACAGAGCCACCAGCTTGTGATCGAAGCCCTGGTGCACGCGGTAGGAAATGGCACGGTCGTTGAACAGCGAAGCGAACACCTCTTTGGCGGCGCGAATGACGTTTTCGACACCACGGATGTTCAGGAAAGTTTCCTGCTGACCGGCGAAGGAAGCGTCCGGCAGGTCTTCGGCGGTAGCGGAAGAGCGCACGGCCACGGCCATGTCAGGGTTGCCGGCCGACAGCGTGGCGAATGCGGTGCGGATCTCGGCGTTGAGCTTCTCGGGGAATTCGGCTTCCATGATCCATTGACGGATCTGGGCGCCGGTCTTGGCCAGGGCGTTGACATCATCGACGTCCAGAGCGTCGAGGGCGGCGTGGATCTGATCGTTCAGGCCGCTCAGTTCCAGAAAATCACGATAAGCCTGAGCTGTCGTGGCGAAGCCACCGGGCACCGATACACCGGCACCTGCAAGGTTACTGATCATCTCGCCCAGGGATGCGTTCTTGCCCCCTACGTGCTCCACATCATGGACGCCGAGCTTATCGAGGGAAACTACGTACTCTACCAAGGTGATCTCTCCACTAACTGTGTTGGAAAAGCTCAGAAGCCGGCGCTCCGAGGGAGCATTTGCCAGCTGTATGGCCTGGACCTGGAAAATAAGTGAGAATGCGGGCCAAGGGCGGCCGGCAAATCGCGCCTATCATATCCAAGATTCGTTACTAGCTTAAGGCCCAAGGTGCAAATGAAACGATCTGCTTTCTTTATCTCCGATGGCACCGGCATCACAGCCGAAACCCTGGGTCAAAGCCTCCTGGCGCAGTTCGAAAACATTACCTTCAGCAAATTCACGCGACCGTACATCGACAACGTGGATAAAGCGCGGGCCATGGTACAACAAATCAACAAAGCCGCCGAAACCGACGGCTTTCGGCCGATCATCTTCGACACCATCGTCAATCAGGACATTCGTGAGATCCTCGCGACGTCCAATGGTTTCATGATCGACATTTTCTCGACCTTCCTGGCACCGCTTGAACAGGAACTGACCGAGCATTCTTCCTATACCGTCGGCAAGTCTCACTCGATCGGCGGCAACTCCAACTACATGGAGCGCATCGAGGCGGTGAACTTCGCCCTCGACAACGACGACGGCGCGCGCACGCATTATTACGACAAGGCCGACCTGATCCTAGTGGGGGTGTCGCGTTGTGGTAAGACACCGACGTGCCTGTACATGGCCATGCAATTCGGCATCCGCGCGGCCAACTACCCGCTGACCGAAGACGACATGGAACGCCTGACCCTGCCAAACGCCCTGCGCGCCCACCAGCACAAACTGTTCGGCCTGACCATCGACCCGGACCGCCTCACCGCGATCCGCAACGAGCGCAAGCCCAACAGCCGCTATTCGAGCTACGCGCAGTGCGAGTTCGAAGTGCGCGAGGTGGAGAATCTGTTCCGTCGCGAGAACATTGCACACATCAATTCCACGCATTTTTCCGTTGAAGAGATTTCGGCGAAGATTCTGGTGGAGAAAGGCGTGGAGCGGCGGTTCAAGTAATTCTCTGTTGCCTGTTCTGGCCTCATCGCTAGCAGGCTGGCTCCCACAGTTGATCTGCGGTGAACACAAATCAACTGTGGGAGCAGCCTGCTAGCGATTGAACGATAACGCGGTCCTCTAGATAACAAACAAATCCACAAACCGGTTCACCGGCGTCGCCTCAAGCCGCTCCTGATCCTTGCACAACGCAAAAATCTCCTCGCTACGCTGACCCGTGAATCGTGTCAGCAGGTTCGCCCTGAACTTGTCTTCCAGCAGCGGAATACCTTCCGCACGGCGCCGACGATGGCCGATCGGGTATTCAACCACCACCTTCCCGGTGCCGGACCCGTCCTTGAAAAACACCTGTATCGCATTGGCGATCGAGCGTTTGTCCGCCTCCAGGTATTCGCGGGTGTATTGCGGGTCTTCGACGATGACCATTTTTTCGCGCAGCACATCGATGATCGGATGCGCCGCATGGAAGTCATCTTCGTACTGCTCGGCCACCAGATTGCCGAAGGCCAGCGGCACGGCGGTCATGTACTGGATGCAGTGGTCGCGGTCCGCCGCATTGGCCAGCGGGCCGACCTTGGAAATAATGCGGATCGCCGACTCGTGGGTGGTGATGACGATTCTGTCGATCTCGTGCAGGCGATTCCTGACTTGCGGATGCAACGTCACAGCCGCTTCGCAAGCGGTTTGCGCGTGAAATTCGGCAGGGAAGCTGATTTTGAACAGCACGTTTTCCATCACGTAGCTGCCATAGGAGCGGGTGAAACGGAAGGCACGCCTGTCTTCGGGCTTGAGCGCCAGGTCGTTGTTGGTGTGGCTGAACGACACGTCGTAGAAGCCCCACTGCCTGGCGGTCAGCACCCCGGGAATGCCCATCTCGCCACGCATCGCGATGTCCGCCAGACGCACACCTCGACTGGTCGCATCGCCCGCCGCCCAGGATTTGCGTGAACCGGCATTCGGCGCATGCCGATAGGTGCGCAACGCTTGCCCGTCGGCAAAGGCATGGGACAGCGCGGACAGCAACTGCTCGCGATTGGCGCCCATCAGTTTGGCAGTAACGGCGGTCGAAGCGACTTTCACCAGGATGACGTGATCAAGGCCTACACGGTTGAAGGAGTTTTCCAGCGCGATCACGCCCTGAATCTCATGGGCCATGATCATGGCTTCAAGGACGGCGCGAACGGTCAGCGGCGCGTCGCCATTGGCCAGGCGCTTTTGCGACAGGTGATCGGCCACCGCGAGAATGCCGCCGAGGTTATCGGACGGATGGCCCCATTCAGCGGCGAGCCAGGTGTCGTTGTAGTCGAGCCAGCGCACGATGCAGCCGATGTCCCACGCCGCTTTGACCGGGTCGAGACGATAGCTGGTACCGGGTACGCGGGCGCCGAACGGGACGACGGTGCCTTCGACGATCGGCCCGAGGTGTTTGGTGCATTCGGGGAAACGCAGCGCCAGCAAGCCGCAGCCGAGGGTGTCGATCAGGCAGTTGCGGGCAGTGTCCAGAGCTTCCCTGGACTCGATCTTGAAGTTGAGGACGTAATCGGCAATGTCCTGCAGGACCGTGTCGTAGTCGGGGCGGTTGTTTTGGTCGACGTTGGTGCTCATGTTCGATTCACTCGTGAAGTGGTTCGTTGATGGGACCTCGGTTCAGGGCAATCTCAGTTAATGAAAAATTCTTATGATTGAAATGCAGTCCACTGTGGGAGCGAGCCTGCTCGCGATTGCGGTGTATCCGTCGACATCAATGCTGGATGTCAGTCCGCCATCGCGAGCAGGCTCGCCCCCACAGGGTTTTGTGTTTATCTCTGGTTCCGTGTCGGGTTCAGAAAGAATCTCCCGGCACGCGAACAAACCCTTCCATCAACACCCGCGCACTGCGGCTCATGATAGCTTTGTTCACTGTCCATTCACCGTCCACCAGGCTGGCCTCGGCACCGACGCGCAAGGTGCCCGACGGATGGCCGAAACGCACGGCATTGCGCTCGACGCCGCCCGCTGCGAGGTTTACCAGCGTGCCGGAAATGGCGGCGGCAGTGCCGATAGCGACCGCCGCAGTGCCCATCATCGCGTGGTGCAACTTGCCCATGGACAATGCGCGCACCAATAGATCGACATCACCTGCCGCAATCGCTTTACCGCTGGACGCGACGTAATCCGCAGGCTTGGCCACAAAGGCAACCTTGGGCGTGTGCTGGCGCTTCGCGGCTTCATCCAGATTGGAAATCAGCCCCATGCGCAGCGCACCGTAAGCACGAATGGTCTCGAACATCGCCAGTGCTTTCGGATCACCGTTGATAGCGCCCTGCAACTCGGTGCCGGTGTAACCGATGTCTTCGGCATTGACGAAAATAGTCGGGATACCCGCATTGATCATGGTTGCCTTGAACGTCCCGACGCCGGGCACTTCGAGGTCGTCCACCAGATTCCCGGTAGGAAACATCGAACCGCCACCGCCCTCCTCTTCCGCCGCCGGGTCCATGAATTCGACCTGCACTTCGGCTGCCGGAAAGGTCACGCCGTCGAGTTCGAAATCACCGGTTTCCTGCACCTCACCATTGGTGATCGGTACGTGGGCGATGATGGTCTTGCCGATGTTGGCCTGCCACACGCGCACCACCGCCACACCGTTGTGCGGAATGCGGCTGGCGTCCACCAGGCCGTTGCTGATGGCGAACGAACCGACCGCCGCCGACAGGTTGCCGCAGTTGCCGCTCCAGTCCACGAATGGCTTGTCGATGGAGACCTGACCGAACAGGTAATCGACGTCGTGATCGGCCTTGAGGCTTTTCGACAGGATTACGGTTTTACTGGTGCTGGAAGTCGCGCCGCCCATGCCATCGATCTGCTTGTCGTACGGGTCGGGGCTGCCGATCACCCGCAGCAACAGGGCGTCGCGCGCCGGGCCGGGAATCTGTGCCGCTTCGGGCAGGTCTTTCAGGCTGAAAAATACGCCTTTGCTGGTGCCGCCGCGCATGTAGGTGGCGGGGATTTTGATCTGGGGTGCGTGAGCCATGGGTGCTCCTTCAAGACAGACACGGGACTTGAAGTCCCGCGTCCGCACAGCTTGATTTAGACGGCAACCGCCGATTCTTCGAGGAAGTCCTGCGCGAAGCGTTGCAGCACGCCGCCGGCCTCATAGATCGACACTTCTTCAGCGGTGTCGAGGCGGCAGGTCACCGGCACTTCGACGCGCTCACCGTTCTTGCGATTGATCACCAGCGTCAGCTCGGCGCGCGGTGTGCGTTCGCCGATCACGTCGTAGGTTTCGCTGCCGTCGATGGCGAGCGTGTGGCGGTTGGTGCCCGGTTTGAACTCCAGCGGCAACACGCCCATGCCCACCAGATTGGTGCGGTGAATACGCTCGAACCCTTCGGCGGCAATCGCTTCCACACCCGCCAGACGCACGCCTTTGGCCGCCCAGTCGCGGGACGAACCCTGACCGTAATCGGCGCCGGCGATGATGATCAGCGGCTGCTTGCGTTCCATGTAGGTTTCGATGGCTTCCCACATGCGCATGACCTTGCCTTCCGGTTCCACGCGGGCCAGCGACCCCTGCTTGACCTTGCCGTTTTCCTGGACCATTTCGTTGAACAGTTTCGGGTTGGCGAAGGTGGCGCGTTGCGCGGTCAGGTGGTCACCGCGGTGCGTGGCGTAGGAGTTGAAATCCTCTTCCGGCAGGCCCATTTTCGCCAGGTATTCGCCGGCGGCGCTGTCGAGCATGATCGCGTTCGACGGCGACAGGTGATCGGTGGTGATGTTGTCCGGCAGCACCGCCAGCGGGCGCATGCCCTTGAGCGGGCGCGCACCTGCCAGCGCACCTTCCCAGTACGGCGGACGGCGGATGTAGGTGCTCATCTCGCGCCAGTCGTACAGCGGCGTGACCTTAGGACCGGTGTCTTCGTGGATGGCGAACATCGGGATGTAGACCTGACGGAACTGCTCAGGTTTGACCGAGGCTTTCACCACCGCGTCGATCTCTTCGTCGCTCGGCCAGATGTCCTTCAGGCGGATTTCCTTACCGTTTGCGTCCAGGCCCAGCACATCTTTTTCAATGTCGAAACGGATGGTGCCGGCGATGGCGTACGCCACCACCAAGGGCGGCGAAGCGAGGAATGCATTCTTGGCGTAAGGGTGAATCCGCCCGTCGAAGTTGCGGTTGCCCGAGAGCACGGCGGTGGCGTACAGGTCGCGGTCGATGATCTCTTGCTGGATCACCGGGTCCAGCGCGCCGGACATGCCGTTGCAGGTGGTGCAAGCAAAGGCCACGACGCCGAAACCGAGTTGTTCCAGTTCGTCCGTCAGGCCCGCTTCATCGAGGTACAACGCCACGGTTTTCGAACCCGGTGCCAGGGACGACTTGACCCACGGCTTGCGGGTCAACCCGAGCTTGTTGGCATTGCGCGCCAGCAGGCCGGCGGCAATCACGTTGCGCGGGTTGCTGGTGTTGGTGCAACTGGTGATGGCGGCGATGATCACCGCGCCGTCCGGCATCTGGCCAGGTACGTCGTCCCATTTCCCGGAGATGCCTTGCGCGGCGAGGTCAGACGTAGCAACGCGAGCGTGCGGGTTGCTCGGGCCGGCCATGTTGCGCACTACCGAGGACAGGTTGAAGGTCAGGCCGCGCTCGTATTGCGCACCCTTCAGGCTGTCGGCCCACAGGCCGGTGGTCTTGGCGTAGTTCTCGACCAACTGTACTTGCTCGTCTTCACGGCCGGTGAGTTTGAGGTAGTCGATGGTCTGTTGGTCGATGTAGAACATCGCCGCGGTGGCGCCGTATTCCGGGGCCATGTTGGAAATGGTTGCGCGGTCGCCGAGGGTCAGCGCGGAGGCGCCTTCGCCGAAGAACTCCAGCCACGCGCCGACGACTTTTTGCTTGCGCAGGAACTCGGTCAGCGCCAGCACCATGTCGGTGGCGGTGATGCCCGGTTGCAGTTTGCCGGTCAGTTCGACGCCGACGCTTTCCGGCAGACGCATCCACGATGCGCGGCCAAGCATCACGCTCTCGGCTTCCAGGCCACCGACGCCAATGGCGATCACACCCAGGGCATCGACGTGCGGGGTGTGACTGTCGGTGCCGACGCAGGTATCAGGGAACGCCACGCCATCGCGCACCTGGATCACCGGAGACATTTTCTCCAGGTTGATCTGGTGCATGATCCCGTTGCCGGGCGGAATCACGTCAACGTTCTTGAACGCTTTCTTGGTCCAGTTGATGAAGTGGAAACGGTCTTCGTTGCGACGGTCTTCGATGGCGCGGTTCTTCTCGAACGCGTCCGGATCGAAACCACCGCGCTCGACGGCCAGGGAGTGGTCGACGATCAGTTGTGTTGGCACCACCGGGTTCACTTGCGCCGGGTCGCCACCTTGCAGGGCGATGGCGTCACGCAGGCCGGCGAGGTCGACCAGCGCGGTCTGGCCGAGAATGTCGTGGCACACCACGCGGGCCGGGAACCATGGGAAGTCGAGGTCGCGTTTGCGCTCGATGAATTGCTTCAGGGATTCGGTGAGCGTGGCCGGGTCGCAGCGACGCACCAGGTTTTCCGCCAGCACGCGGGAGGTGTACGGCAGGGTGTCGTAGGCGCCGGGCTGGATGGCTTCGACCGCCGCACGGACGTCGAAGTAATCCAAATGGCTGCCGGGCAGCGGTTTACGGAATTCAGTGTTCATCGTCAGGACTCGGTCACGGTAGTTTCAAAAGGTGGGGCCTGGCATAGCACCTGAAATGCACACAATCCACTGTGGCAGCGAGCCTGCTCGCGAAAGCGGTGTATCAGCCGACATCGATGTTGAATGTCAGTCCGTCTTCGCGAGCAGGCTCGCTCCCACAGGGATCTGCGTAGCGTTCAGATCCCGGTGCAGGCCTTCACCATTCAGCGTTGTTCGATTGGCACGAACTTGCGCTGTTCGACGCCGACATACTCGGCGCTCGGGCGGATGATGCGGTTGTTGGCACGCTGTTCGAACACATGCGCCGCCCAGCCGGTCAGGCGCGAGCAAACGAAAATCGGCGTGAACAACTTGGTCGGAATACCCATGAAGTGGTACGTCGACGCATGGTAGAAGTCAGCGTTCGGGAACAGTCTCTTCTGTTCCCACATGGTTGCGTCGATGGCTTCGGACACTGGAAACAACACGGTGTCGCCCACTTCGTCAGCGAGTTTTTTCGACCAGCCCTTGATCACCTCGTTACGCGGATCGTTGTCCTTATAGATCGCGTGGCCGAAGCCCATGATCTTGTCCTTGCGCGCCAGCATGCCGAGGGTGCCCTCGACCGCCTCTTCCGGCGACGAGAAACGCTCGATCATTTCCATCGCCGCTTCGTTGGCGCCGCCGTGCAGCGGGCCGCGCAGGGAACCGATGGCCGCGGTGATGCAGGAGAACAGGTCGGACAGGGTCGATGCACACACCCGAGCGGTGAAGGTCGAAGCGTTGAACTCATGTTCCGCGTACAGGATCAGCGAAACGTTCATCACTTTGACGTGCAGGTCGCTTGGCTTCTTGCCGTGCAGCAGGTGCAGGAAGTGGCCGCCAATGGATTGTTCGTCGCTCACGCAGTTGATGCGTTTGCCGTCGTGGCTGAAGCGATACCAGTAACACATGATCGCCGGAAACGCGGCCAGCAGGCGGTCGGTTTTGTCGTGCTGCTCGGAGAAATCCATCTCCGGTTCGATATTGCCCAGGAACGAGCAACCGGTGCGCATCACGTCCATCGGGTGGGCATCCGCGGGGATGCGCTCCAGCACTTCCTTGAGCGCTTGCGGCAGGTCGCGCAACTTGCCCAGTTTGTTGATGTAGGCGTCCAGTTGCGCCTGGGTCGGCAGTTCGCCGTACAGCAGCAGGTAGGCCACTTCTTCGAACTGGGCGTCAGCCGCCAGTTCGCGAACGTCGTAGCCGCGGTAGGTCAGGCCTGCGCCCGACTGGCCCACGGTGGACAGTGCGGTTTGCCCGGCAACCTGGCCACGGAGCCCGGCGCCACTGAGTACTTTTGCTTCGGCCATTGCTGTCTCCAGTTTTCTTGAATTTGTTAGGGAATCGGCAAATTTGGGTGTTGCCAAAAAGATCGCAGCCTTCCGCAGCTCCTACATCGACTGCGTCCGGCAACATCCCCGTAGGAGTTGCCGGGTGAAACGAGGCTGCGATCTTTGGATCTTTACTTCTTCGCGGCAAACAACGCATCGAGCTTCTGCTCGAAGGTGTGGTAGTCGATGCGATCGTAAAGCTCCATGCGCGTCTGCATGGTGTCGATCACGTTCTGTTGCGTGCCGTCGCGGCGGATCGCGGTGTAGACATTTTCCGCGGCCTTGTTCATGGCGCGGAAGGCCGACAGCGGGTACAGCACCAGCGACACATCCGCTCCTGCAAGTTGCTCGGTGGTGTACAGCGGCGTCGCGCCGAACTCGGTGATGTTGGCCAGGATCGGCGCTTTCACGCGGCTGGCGAACAGTTTGTACATCTCCAGTTCGGTGATCGCTTCCGGGAAGATCATGTCGGCGCCAGCCTCGATGCACGCCGCAGCGCGATCCAGTGCGGACTCCAGACCTTCCACCGCCAGGGCGTCGGTGCGGGCCATGATCACGAAGCTGTCATCGGTGCGCGCATCAACCGCCGCTTTGATGCGGTCGACCATTTCCTGCAGCGACACGATTTCTTTGTTAGGACGGTGACCGCAGCGCTTGGCGCCGACCTGGTCTTCGATATGAATCGCCGCCGCGCCGAACTTGATCATCGACTTGACGGTGCGCGCGACGTTGAACGCCGAGGAGCCGAAACCGGTGTCCACGTCCACCAGCAGCGGCAGGTCGCAGACGTCAGTGATGCGGCGCACGTCGGTCAGCACGTCGTCCAGGCTGGTGATGCCCAGGTCCGGCACGCCGAGTGAGCCGGCAGCCACCCCGCCACCCGACAGGTAAATCGCCTTGAAACCGGCGCGCTTGGCCAGCAGCGCATGGTTGGCGTTGATCGCGCCAACCACTTGCAGCGGATGTTCGCTGGCGACCGCATCGCGGAAACGCTGGCCTGGAGTGCTCTTGTTGGAACTCATGACTCACCTCGTTCAGTGGCTGTCTTAGTGGCGCCGTCCTGGTAATGACGGGCGATATTGCGTTTGGAGGCGCCGATGTGACGGCGCATCAACAACTCGGCCAGTTCACCGTCACGGTCGGCGATGGCGTCGAGAATCCGGTGGTGCTCGGCAAAGGCCTGGCGCGGGCGATTGGGCGTGGTGGAAAACTGGATGCGGTACATGCGCACCAGTTGATAAAGCTCGCCGCAGAGCATCTGCGTCAGGGTGCGGTTGCCGCTGCCCTGGATGATTCGGTAGTGGAAGTCGAAATCGCCTTCCTGCTGGTAATAACCGACACCGGCCTGAAACGCCGCATCGCGCTCGTGGGTTTCAAGGACGTGGCGCAGTTCGTCGATTTCTTCGACGGTCATGCGTTCCGCCGCGAGACGGCAGGCCATGCCTTCGAGGGATTCGCGGATTTCGTAGAGTTCCAGCAGCTCGGCGTGACTCAGGGAAACCACTCGCGCCCCGACGTGCGGCACGCGAACCAGCAGGCGCTGGCCTTCCAGACGGTGGATCGCTTCGCGCAGCGGACCGCGACTGATGCCATAGGTGCGCGCCAGTTCCGGCTCGGAGATTTTGCTGCCCGGGGCGATCTCGCCCTTGACGATGGCCGCCTGAATGCGTCGAAAGACGTTCTCGGAAAGTGTTTCCGAATCGTCCTGAGCAATGATCGGGGGATCGAGTTGATCCAGCATATTGTCGACACCTTGAAAGCTGATGCGGCAAAAACTAGCGAATATAGGCCTGGCAGTCAAAGGATAAATGGATATTGTCGACAATCGTCTAATAACCGGCCGCACCATAACGAAGCAGCATCTCTGTTTATAGCCGCCTCCCGGCGCTGGCGCCATGAAACCACCGTGCTAGAATGCCGCCCGCATTTGTTTGTGACATCTGCACGGCCTGTCATAAATAGCTGATAGGCATACGAGGGAGCTTGCGCAGCGATGCCAGGGCCTTGAATCGAAACACGGACCGCTGCGCACCAGGATTTATGAGACTCAAGCCCTTCCCCACCTTCCTTTATATGCTCTGCCTGCCCGGTGTCGCCGCGGCGGGGGAAAAAACCGTGTACGGCCTCAACGAGTACGCCTCGCTGGACGGCATCAACCTGGAAGTCGCGGCCAAACTCGACACCGGGGCGAAAACCGCCTCCCTGAGCGCCCGCGACATCAAACGCTTCAAGCGCAACGGCGAATCCTGGGTGCGCTTCTATCTGGCGATCGACGCGGCGCACTCGCACCCGATCGAACGGCCACTGGCCCGCGTCAGCAAGATCAAGCGCCGCGCCGGCGACTACGATCCGGACGAAGGCAAGAAATACACCGCCCGTCCGGTGATCGAGCTGGATATCTGCATGGGTTCGGCTTTACGCAGCATCGAAGTGAACTTGACCGACCGAAGTGCCTTCCAATATCCGCTCCTGATCGGCTCCGAAGCGCTCAAGCGCTTTGATGCGCTGGTCGACCCCAGCCTTAAATACGCTGCTGGCAAACCCGCCTGCGCCACCGACGCTCATACCGCAGAGTAATTCCAATGCGCTCTCTTACCCTCCATCTGAAAATGCTGATCGCCATCCTGGTGGTGCTGGGCATTTCAGTTACGGCCTATCAGATTTTCGTGCTCGGCATTCCCGTGACCGAAGACGCCACCGACGACTTGTGGAACATCGACGCCAAGGTCGAGTTCGTCGCCAGTGCCAAGGACCCGGTCAAGATCCAGATGTTCGTGCCGCCTCTGAGCCGCGATTACGTCAGCCTGAATGAAAGCTTCATCTCCAATAATTACGGCGTGGCCGTAAACCGTGTCGACGGCAACCGCAAGGTCACCTGGTCGGCGCGCCGGGCCAAGGGCAACCAGACGCTTTATTACCGCCTGGTGCTGACCAAGCGCTACACCGGTGAAAAATCCAAGATCAAAGGCCCGACCTTCCGCGACAGCATCGCCGTCGAAGGCCCGGAAAAAATCGCCGCCGAAGCCCTGCTCGCGCCGATTCGCCAGCACTCGGCCGACGTCGAAACCTTCATTGGCGAGGCGATCAAGCGGGTCAACAACGTCAATGACGACAACGTGAAACTGTTGCTGGGGGGTGATCCGTCCAGTGGGCACAAGGCCAAAATCGTTGAACTGGTGCTGTCTATCGCCCACGTGCCGGTGGAAAAGGTCCACACCATCCGTCTGGTCGCCGACCAACCGCAAACACCTGAACTCTGGCTGCGCAGCTTCAACGGCACCGACTGGCTGTACTTCAACCCGGAAACCGGCGAGCAAGGCCTGCCGACCGACCGCCTGCTGTGGTGGACCGGCGATGAAAACCTGATCACTGTCGATGGCGGCAAGAAAGCCACCGTCACGTTCAGCATGAACAACAGCGAAATGAACGCCATTCGCCTGGCCAAGCTGACCGACGAAAACACCGACGCCAACTTCCTCGAATACTCGCTGTACGGCCTGCCGCTGCAAACCCAGCAGACCTTCATGATCATGGTGATGATCCCGATCGGCGTGCTGGTGATCCTGATCCTGCGCAACCTGATCGGCTTGCAGACCCTCGGCACCTTTACCCCGGTGCTGATCGCCCTCGCCTTTCGCGAAACCCAGCTCGGCTTCGGTATCGTGCTGTTTACCATCATCACCGCGCTGGGGCTCTCGCTGCGCTCGTACCTTGAGCACCTGAAACTGCAGATGTTACCAAGGCTGTCGGTGGTGCTGACGTTTGTGGTGGTACTGATCGCAGCGATCAGCCTGTTCAGCCATAAGCTCGGCCTGGAGCGCGGGTTGTCCGTGGCGCTGTTCCCGATGGTGATTCTGACCATGACCATCGAGCGCCTGTCGATTACCTGGGAAGAACGCGGTTCCGGGCATGCGATGAAAGTCGCGATCGGCACCTTGTTTGCCGCCACCCTGGCACACCTGATCATGAGCGTTCCAGAGCTGACCTACTTCGTGTTCACCTTCCCGGCGGTCCTGTTGATTCTGGTGGGCTTCATGCTGGCGATGGGACGCTATCGTGGTTATCGCCTGACTGAACTGGTGCGTTTCAAGGCGTTCCTGAAGAAGGCTGACGTCTGATGTTCGGCTTCTGGAAGACCTGGAAGGCCCTTGAAGCCCGGGGCATCATGGGGATCAACCGGCGCAACGCAGACTACGTGCTCAAGTACAACAAGCGCAGCCTGTACCCGATCGTCGATGACAAGATCATCACCAAGGAACGGGCGATCGCCGCCGGCATTCATGTGCCGGAACTGTATGGCGTGATCTCCACCGAGAAAGAGATCGACAACCTCGACAAGATCATCGGCGGACGCAACGACTTCGTGATCAAACCGGCCCAGGGCGCGGGTGGCGACGGCATCATTGTGGTTGCCGACCGTTTCGAGGGGCGTTATCGCACAGTGTCCGGCAAGATCATCAGCCATGAGGAAATCGAGCACCATATCTCCAGCATCCTGACGGGCCTCTATTCGCTGGGCGGTCACCGGGATCGTGCGCTGATCGAATACCGCGTGACACCCGATCAGATTTTCAAAAGCATCAGTTATGAAGGCGTGCCGGATATCCGCATCATCGTGCTGATGGGCTACCCGGTGATGGCGATGTTGCGCCTGCCGACGCGCCAGTCCGGAGGCAAGGCCAACCTGCACCAGGGCGCCATCGGTGTCGGTGTCGACCTCGCCACCGGCCTGACCCTGCGCGGCACCTGGCTGAACAACATCATCACCAAACACCCGGACACCACCAACGCGGTGGACGGTGTGCAACTGCCCTACTGGGACGGTTTCATGAAACTCGCCGCCGGCTGTTACGAGCTGTGCGGGCTGGGTTACATCGGTGTCGACATGGTGCTGGACCAGGAAAAGGGACCGCTGATTCTCGAGCTGAATGCCCGGCCGGGGCTGAACATCCAGATTGCCAATGATTGCGGGCTGACGTTGCGCACCCATGCGGTCGAGGCGCGACTGGAAGAGCTGAAGGCTCGCGGGATCACCGAGACGGTGCAGGAGCGGGTCGAGTTTGTTCAGGAGATGTTCGGGCATATTCCGGCCGTCGAAGGCTGACCTTGTGGCGAGGGGATTTATCCCCGTCGGACTGCGTAGCAGGCCTGATTTTGGGGACGCTTCGCTGCCCGACGGGGATAAATCCCCTCGCCACAGGCCTAGCGCCAGCCGCTGCCAATCGGTCACTTCACGACATCCCCTCTAGGAGCAATTCCCCGAGGGGACTACAATCGCCACCCCGCCTCGATGGCTGATCTGCCCCGCCCATGCTGACCTGTTCCGTACACCCGCTGCCCTATCGTGCCAACCCCGCCGAGTACTTCGCGGCGATCCGTCATGCTCCTGGTGCCGTGCTGCTCGACAGTGGCCGGCCAACGGCCGATCGCGGGCGTTATGACCTGCTCAGCGCCTGGCCGCTCGAGCAACTGACGGTGTTGCCTGACGAAAGTGGCAGCGATTTCCTTCAGCGTCTGCGCACAAACCTGACACGACTCGGCGAAGCGGCAGTTCCGTTTGATCTGCCCTTCGCTGGCGGCTTGATGGGCTATCTGAGCTATGACTTCGGTCGGCATCTGGAACACCTGCCCAGTCAGGCGCGGGACGATCTTCAATTGCCCGATGCGCGTTTCGGACTCTACGACTGGGCGCTGATCAGCGACCACCAACGGATGACCAGTCAGTTGGTGTTCCACCCGTCACTGATCGACAGCGAACGTCAGCGCCTGATTACGCTGTTCACTCAACCTGCGGTCGCAGCGGTCGAGGCATTTCAACTGAAAGCGCCGATGCAGGCCGATCTGAGCGCTGATCAATATCGCCAGGCACTAGAGCGTATTCAGCAGTACATCCAGGCTGGCGATTGCTACCAGGTCAACTTCGCCCAGCGTTTTCGCGCCGAGTGCGAAGGCGATCCATGGGCCGCTTACTGCGCGTTGCGCGCGGCGTGCCCGACGCCCTTCTCCGGCTTCCAGAGCCTGCCGGACGGTGGCGCGGTGCTGAGCCTGTCACCTGAGCGCTTCGTCAAAGTCAGCGAACGCCACGTTGAAACGCGCCCGATCAAAGGCACCCGTCCCCGTGGCCTGACTGCCGCCGAAGATGCGGCGAACGCCGCCGAATTGTTGGCCAGCCCCAAGGACCGCGCGGAAAACCTGATGATCGTGGATCTGTTGCGCAACGATCTGGGCCGCACTTGCCGTATCGGCTCGGTGCGGGTGCCTGAGTTGTTCAGTCTGGAAAGCTATCCGAATGTGCATCACCTGGTGAGCAGCGTGACCGGTGAACTGGCGGATGACCGTGATGCCCTGGACCTGATCGCCGGCAGCTTCCCGGGCGGCTCGATTACCGGAGCGCCGAAGATTCGCGCGATGCAGATCATCGATGAGCTGGAGCCGACCCGACGCGGGTTGTATTGCGGTTCATTGCTGTATCTGGACGTGCGCGGCGAGATGGACAGCTCCATCGCGATTCGCAGCTTGCTGGTGAAGGACGGGCAGGTGTGTTGCTGGGGCGGCGGCGGGATCGTGGCGGATTCGGAGTGGCAGGCCGAGTATCAGGAATCGATCACCAAGGTGAAAGTACTGCTCGACACCCTGCAAAACCTTTAGCTTGTGGCGAGGGAGCTTGCTCCCGCTGAGGTGCGAAGCGCCCCCAAAACCAGACGCCGCACACCTTCAGTCAGAACGCATTCGCCGGTTTTACGGCTGGTCTTCAGCCGAGCGGGAGCAAGCTGCCACAGGGTTGCGACTACAAACTCAACGCCCGATTCGAAGCCTTGATGAACTCCTGCTTCAAATCCTCAAAGGTGTGCACCGCCGGGAATTGCGGAAACTCGCGAATCACGTTATCCGGCGCATGGAACAGAATCCCCGCATCCGCCTCGCCCAACATCGTGGTGTCGTTGTACGAATCCCCCGCTGCAATCACTCGGTAATAAAGGCTCTTGAACGCCAGAACCGACTGACGTTTCGGATCTTTCTGACGCAGCTGATAGCTCGTCACTCGCCCGGCGTCGTCGGTAATCAGACGATGACAGAGCAAGGTCGGGAAGCCCAACTGACGCATCAGCGGCTGGGAAAACTCATAGAACGTATCCGACAGGATCGTCACCTGAAAGCGCTCGCGCAGCCAGTTGACGAACTCGACAGCGCCGTCCAGCGGCTTGAGCGTGGCGATCACTTCCTGGATATCGGCGAGTTTCAGGCCATGCTCGTCGAGGATCCGCAGGCGCTGCTTCATCAGCACGTCGTAGTCGGGAATGTCCCGGGTGGTGGCCCTGAGGGATTCGATCCCGGTTTTTTCGGCGAACGCGATCCAGATTTCCGGGACCAGCACACCTTCCAGATCCAGACAGGCAATTTCCACAAGACACCCCATTTGTATTGATTATTGAGTCGAGCGAGCAAAAGGACTGCCGAACTCTAGCGACTCGGGCGGGCGTGCGCAACGCAGAGGGCGCGCCAGCCACCGCAGGATTTTGTTACCATCAGGCCCATATAGAGCGCCCAGCGCCACCGACCTGTAGGAAGCCGCCCTGATGAGCCCATCGTTCGATGTCGTGGAACTCGCCACGACCTATGCCAACAAATCCGCCCAGGACATCCTCAAACTCGCGTTTGCCGAGTTCGGCGATGACCTGTGGATATCTTTCAGCGGCGCCGAAGACGTGGTGCTGGTAGACATGGCCTGGAAGCTGAACAAGAACGTCAAAGTGTTCAGCCTCGATACCGGCCGTCTGCACCCCGAGACTTACCGCTTCATCGATCAAGTGCGCGAGCACTACAAGATCGACATCGAACTGGTGTCCCCGGACTACACGAAACTTGAACCGTTCGTGAAGGAAAAAGGCCTGTTCAGCTTCTACAAGGACGGCCATGGCGAGTGCTGCGGCATCCGCAAGATCGAGCCGCTGCGCCGCAAATTGTCCGGCGTGACCGCCTGGGCCACCGGCCAGCGTCGGGACCAGAGCCCTGGCACCCGCAGCGCCGTCGCGGTGCTGGAAATCGACACTGCCTTCTCCACTCCGGAACGCACCCTGTACAAGTTCAATCCGCTGGCGCAAATGACCAGCGAGGAGATCTGGGGTTACATCCGCATGCTCGAACTGCCTTACAACAGCCTGCATGAGCGCGGTTTCATCAGCATCGGCTGCGAGCCGTGCACCCGGCCGGTGCTGCCGAACCAGCACGAGCGTGAAGGTCGTTGGTGGTGGGAAGAGGCGACGCAGAAAGAATGCGGGTTGCACGCCGGTAACATTATCAGCAAGTCGAAGGTGTAATCCCCTACCCTGTGCAATCCCTTGTGGGAGCGAGCCTGCTCGCGATAGCGGTGTAACAGTCGACAATAATGTTGAATGTCAGTCCGTAATCGCGAGCAGGCTCGCTCCCACAGGGTTAGTGTTCCGCCTACAAATGTGTACACACGAATGTCACCATAGGTGCCATTTATGTGTGCATTTTTTGTTTCTGCGCCCCAAATGGTTACATCCTCCCTTCCTGCATTCCTTCGTAAACCTTCCTCGCGAATCCGGCCGAAAAATAAATACCTGTTCATACGGTCAATATTTATCGTCTTAATTTCAGTCACTTATTGCCTATCAATAACAAAACGAAATTAGCAGCAAAAATCATAGACCTGTGGCTGGCATGGATCTGGCTTAAGTGCATACATGTTTTGTATACAATCAGCTCAAAACATACACACACTCAAGATCCGCAAGCCTGAAGCGCCCTATCCCGTACAGGCTGCAGATGCCCCGTAACCAATGATGCTTGTCGCCCGCGACGAAGATTTGTCGAGCCAACGCTCATGCACAGTCATCGCGACGCCAAGCTCGGAGCCTGCCGGAATGCGTACTAGCCTCTCCAACAACATCGCGCTGGATCTGCCCTCCTTTCCACCCACCGCTCACGATCAGACCTTTCAAGAACCTGTGGTGCTCAGCCCGCGACTGCACAACAAAGACCTGGCGCCGACCAAAGCCGAAGGCCGGCGCTGGGGCCGCTACAGCATTTTCGCGCTATGGACCAACGACGTTCACAACATCGCCAACTACTCCTTCGCCATCGGCTTGTATGCGTTGGGCCTGGGCGGCTGGCAGATTCTGCTGTCGCTTGGGATCGGCGCAGCGTTGGTGTATTGCTTCATGAACTTGTCCGGCTACATGGGCCAGAAAACCGGGGTGCCGTTTCCGGTCATCAGCCGGATCAGTTTCGGTATCCACGGGGCGCAAATTCCTGCACTGATCCGCGCCGTGATCGCCATCGCCTGGTTCGGCATTCAGACATACCTCGCCTCGGTTGTGTTTCGCGTGCTGCTGACAGCGGTGCATCCGGGCTTCGCCGATTACGATCACGATTCGATCCTTGGCTTGTCGAGCCTGGGCTGGGTGTGTTTTGTCGCCATCTGGCTGGTGCAACTGGCGATCCTCGCCTACGGCATGGAAATGGTGCGGCGCTACGAAGCGTTTGCCGGGCCGGTCATTCTGCTGACCGTCGCGGCCCTCGCCGCCTGGATGTACTTTCAGGCCGACGCGACCATCGCCTGGTCGATCCGCGAGCCGCTGACCGGCGGCGAGATGTGGCGCAATATCTTCGCTGGCGGCGCGTTGTGGCTGGCGATCTACGGCACGCTGATTCTCAACTTCTGCGACTTCGCCCGTTCATCGCCGTGCCGCAAGACGATCAAGGTCGGAAATTTCTGGGGCCTGCCGGTGAATATTCTGGTGTTCGCCGGCATCACCGTCCTGCTGTGCGGTGCGCAATTTCAGATCAACGGCCGGATCATCGAAAGTCCGACGGAAATCATCGCGTCGATTCCCAACACCTTCTTTCTGGTGCTCGGGTGCCTGGCATTCCTGATCGTCACCGTGGCGGTGAACATCATGGCCAACTTCGTCGCCCCGGCCTTCGTACTCAGTAACCTGGCGCCGAAATACCTGACCTTCCGTCGCGCCGGGCTGATCAGCGCGACCATTGCGGTACTGATCCTGCCGTGGAACCTCTACAACAGCCCGTTGGTGATCGTGTATTTCCTGTCCGGTCTCGGCGCCCTGCTCGGCCCGTTGTATGGCGTGATCATGGTCGACTACTGGCTTGTACGAAAAGGTCAGGTCAACGTGCCGCAGTTGTACAGCGAGGATCCCGCCGGCGCTTATTACTACAGCCGTGGCGTCAATTTACGTGCGGTGGCGGCGTTCATTCCTGCAGCGCTGATCGCCATCGTCCTGGCGCTGGTGCCGGGTTTCCACCTCGTATCACCCTTCTCCTGGCTGATCGGCGCCGTTATTGCCGGGATGCTCTACCTGCTTATCGCCAAGCGGCAGCCCCACTACGCGGACGTCAGCGGTGAAGCCATCGCGGTCGACAACGTCAGCCATTAACCCCACGACGGCCCGGCATCGTCGGGCCGCAGAACCACCCGCTATAAGGACTTCCCATGCGAATTCTCGTGGTCAACGTCAACACCACTGAATCCATCACCCAGGCCATTGCGCGTTCGGCGCAAGCCGTGGCCGCGCCAGGCACCGAAATCATCGGCCTGACGCCACATTTCGGCGCCGACTCCATCGAAGGCAATTTCGAAAGCTACCTGGCCGCCATCGCTGTGATGGACCGGGTGATGTCCTACGACCAGCCTTTCGATGCGGTGATCCAGGCCGGTTATGGCGAGCACGGTCGCGAAGGCTTGCAAGAATTGCTCAACGTGCCGGTAGTGGACATCACCGATGCGGCGGCGAGCACGGCGATGTTCCTCGGTCATGCCTATTCGGTGGTCACTACGCTGGACCGGACGGTGCCGCTGATCGAAGACCGCCTGAAACTGTCCGGGCTCTGGGACCGCTGTGCCTCGGTGCGAGCCAGTGGTCTGGCGGTGCTGGAGCTGGAAGCCGATCCGCAGCGGGCACTGGAAGCGATTGTTCGTCAGGCTGAGCGGGCGGTGGTTGAAGACAAGGCCGAGGTGATCTGCCTCGGCTGCGGCGGGATGGCCGGGCTGGATGAACAGATACGCCGGCGCACCGGGGTTCCGGTGGTGGATGGTGTGACGGCGGCGGTGACCATTGCCGAATCGCTGGTGCGGTTGGGGTTGTCGACGTCGAAAGTGCGGACGTATGCCACGCCGCGGCCGAAGAACATCGTTGGCTGGCCGGGGCGGTTTGGCCGGTAGACCGCGTTATCGTTCATCGCGGGCAAGCCACGCTCCCACAGGGATCTATGCCGTTCACAAATCCCCTATTTGCCCGCGATGGCAGCATCGCTGTCCAAAGCCAGGCTCAAACCGCACTGAACCGCGCCCCCAATCCCTGCTCCGCAAACTGCTCAATAATGAAATCCACAAACGCCCGAGTCTTGCCCGGCAACAATTTGTGCTCAGCGTAATAGATAGAAATATTGCCATCGTCGACATACCAATCGGGCAACACCCGCTGCAACGTTCCGGCCTCCAGATACCCCGCGGCAAACGGCATGCTCACCAGCGCAATGCCCAACCCCTGAGCCGCGGTCGCACAGGCCGCTTCCGAATCGCTCATGGTCATCCGCGCCTTGAGTGTCAGGGGACTGTGTTGCCGAGTGCGACTGGTCAACTGCCAGGAACGCACGCGCCCCGTCTGCGGCGACCGAATGAGGATGCCATCGTGATGCTTGAGATCATCGGGCTCGACGATCGCCTCGCGCTCCGCCAGATAGTCGGCTGAAGCCACCAATACCCGATGGGCTGGCGTCAGCTTGCGCGCCACAACGCCTTGCGGCAGCTCGAATCCCCCACCGATCGCGGCATCGAATCCCTGAGCGATCAGGTCGACCTGTCGGTTATCGAAATGCCAATCCGGGTTGATTGCCGGAAACCGCCGCAGAAACTCGCCCAACAGGGGCACGACATACAAACGGCCGAACATCGTGCCCATGCTGACTTTCAGCGTACCGGCCGGGCGTCCTTCGGCGCTGGCGAGGTTTGCCACCGCATTCTGGATGGTGAGCAGACTGGAACTGACTTCGCCGAGAAACAACTGACCGGCCTCGGTCAACGTCAGGCTGCGGGTGCTGCGCTGAAACAGCCGCACGCCGAGGTGCGCCTCAAGTTTTGCCACACTCTTGCCCACCGCTGCGGGTGTCAGGCTCAGTCGCCGCGCGGCTTCGGCAAAGCTGCCGACTTCCGCACTGCGCACGAAGCATTCGATACTGCTGAAGGTTTCCATAGGCGCCACTATAAACTTCTGGTTTACACAGACTATCGCAATTACCGGCTACTCAGCGTGTAATCGGGAATCGATACTAGGCTCCATCAACCGAGACATCTCGCCTCGGGATTTTGGAGATCGACATGACTACTCAGAACCTCAGCGGCAAAGTGGCTTTGATTCAAGGCGGGTCCCGCGGCATCGGCGCTGCCATCGTCAAACGCCTGGCCGCTGAAGGCGCGACCGTTGCCTTCACCTACGTCAGCTCCACGGCCAAGGCCGAAGAACTGCAACACAGCATCACCGGCAGCGGCGGCAAAGCGCTGGCCATCAAGGCTGACAGTGCCGACGCCGAGGCCATTCGCAACGCCGTGAGCGCCACCGTCAAAGCCTTCGGACGCCTGGACATCCTGGTCAACAACGCTGGCGTGCTGGCCGTGGCCCCGCTGGAAGATTTCAAACTCGAAGACTTCGACCAGACGCTGGCGATCAACGTCCGCAGCGTGTTCATCGCCACCCAGGCTGCCGCAAAACACATGACCGAAGGCGGTCGCATCATCAACATCGGCAGCACCAACGCCGACCGCATGCCCTTCGCCGGTGGCGGCCCTTATGCCATGAGCAAATCGGCACTGGTCGGCCTGACCAAGGGCCTGGCCCGCGACCTCGGCCCGCGTGGAATCACCATCAACAACGTGCAACCGGGCCCGGTCGATACAGATATGAACCCGGCCAGCGGCGACTTCGCCGAAAGCCTGATCCCGTTGATGGCGGTGGGTCGTTACGGTAAAGCGGAAGAGATCGCCAGCTTCGTCGCTTACCTTGTGGGACCGGAAGCCGGTTACATCACCGGTGCCAGCCTGACTATCGACGGCGGTTTCGGTGCCTGATACGGATCAGTCAACACACAAACTGTGGGATCGAGCTTGCTCGCTCCCACAGTTGCCTGTGTCATGCTGCCTGTCGCGTTAAGCCCACTCAAGCGCGGGCAAACCGCAAGCACCTGGCGTGAACGCTCTCAACGTACGAAGAATGCCATCCGCGTGTGCGTATTTTTCGTCAGCCATCGCCGCATCGGGAATCGCAATCGCCGTCATCCCCGCCGCTTTCGCCGCCGTGACACCGAACGGCGAATCCTCGAACACCAGGCAATCTTCAGGCGCCACGCCCAGGCGTCGTGCTGCCGTGAGGAAAATATCCGGCGCCGGCTTGGCTGCGCCAACCTCCGGGTCATCGGCCGTCACAATGAAGTCGAACAGCGCAAACCAGTCGCGGTGCAACGTGGTTTTCTGGCCGAACGACTGACGCGAAGAACTGGTGCCCACCGCAATTGGAATGTTGTTGGCCTTCAAATGCCGAACCAGCTCCTCTGCACCAGGCATCGCCAACGCTGTAGGAAAACGCTCGCGCATCAGCGGCTCGCGGATCACCAGGAACTCCTCGGCGGTGATCGGCAGCTCCAGCGCCTCGACCACATAACGCGCCAGATCGCCCGCGCCGCGGCCAATGATGTTCTGCTTGACGCTCCAGTCGAAGGTCCGGCCATAGCGCCCGGCAATGATCGACGTAACCTCGGTGTAAATGCCCTCGGTGTCCAGCAGCAAGCCGTCCATATCGAAAATCACGGCTTTGATCGGGCCGAACTCTTTCAGCGGTGCATTCATCGCATCTGATCCGTTTTTAATGACATCCCGACCGACTCCAGTACGGCTGAATCGCGGATTTGATTAAAGGGTTCAGCAGCATAACGAGCGCGGCCGACATAGAGCAACGGGCAATCTCCCGACGGTCCAGCACCGGTTCGGAAGTGCTGCCGATGATTTAGCGATTTGCCCTACACCAAACGCCTCCTTTCCCGACTTCTTTCCCCGTTGATCCCCCGCAAAGTCTCGCGATCAAAATTGATCCGCGCGAGGGACTGCGAATGTTCAACCCCGACAAGGTCCTGGCCTTGAACAACGCCATCGGATTGCTCGTGGTCGCCGCCATGAACCCGGGGCAACCGGACGTCGAAGCGTTGCTCGGGGATTTTCGCCTCTGCCTCAACGACTACGACGCCTGGGCGGAAAACTTCTGGACCGGTTGGGCGCTGGACGTCGAGCAGGTGTTCAAGGTCGGCAACGACGTTCGCTTGAGTGCACCGAAGGACTCCACCGCGCCTGTCAGTTCGACACTCGCCACGTGCCCGGCCAGCGGTCCGTTGACGCTGGTGCACCTGTTTGAAGCTGCGCGTTTCGTGCCGATCGGCGATACGCCGGTGATGCTCGAACCCCTGCTGGCCGAGGACAACGGCGTACCGACGTTTGGCGAGCCGATTCACAAAGTCATTGGCCCCAGCGGCATTCTCGAAATCCCTGAATGCTGGCGTGGCCAGCGTTACCGCATCACGTTCTTTCCCGACGTATCCACCGAACACGTCAAAGCGCTTTACGCCTCTTATCAAAGCGTGATCGACGAACTTGAAGGTTGGTTGCGCAACGAATGGACAACCGAGTTTCAACCGCTGTGGGCGGGTTTTACCGAGGCAGGTTTCACTGAACGCTATGGCCTGCTGCAGCGGGCCGATTGGCGTGGCTTCGAGAAATCGCTGCACGGTTTGTGGGATGACGTGAAGCAGGTATTTGCCCTGATGGCAGACCTGCAAGCCAACAGCGAAAAACTCCTGGAGTACCTGAGCGAGGTTGAGCTCGAAACTCTGTTGAACGCATCGACCGAAGCCATCGCCAACGTGCTGCTGGTGTTAAGCGATGAGCCGTTGATGTTCATTCACCTCGCGGCCTTCACCAGTTGGTTGCGCCTGTTGCCACCGCAGTACGTCGCCGAGGTGGTGGCGGAAATTCGTACAGAGATACTGATCGGTTTCCTGCTGGTGCGCCTCACGGGGCCTGCCGGATTGCATGTCGGCATGAGCGCCAAAGTACTGGGCAAGATCAAGTCCGAGCGAGCCCGACAATGGCTGGCGGCGGCAAGTTCGCGCCTGGCCGGGCTCACGGCGGGCGCTGACCTTACCCGTCACGCAGGTGCGCTTAAACCTTTGATCGTCAATGCCCGGGATGCGCCGCTCAAACCTGCGCCAGCGGTTCCAATGCGCATTACCGACCGTCAATCAGCGGTTGTGCAGGTCAACAATCCACTCGCCATTGCCCGCAACAAATCCCAAACCAGGACCCGCCTGACCCGGCAGGAACATCGCGATGATGCCTCCGCCCCGGCGAAAAACCCGAACGGCGACAGTGTCGATTCAGCGGACAACACCGCGACCAACGGCTGCCCGGTGTCGATGGTCACCGGCGAAGAACTGCTGACGCTGATCGATGGCTCGCTGGATGGTCTGTTGCCGTTCGAGTTCACCCGCGTTTATCGCACCAGTGCCGTCGAAATCGACGGCGGGCTCGGATTTGGCTGGAGTCACTCCCTGGCGCACCGGTTGGAAATCGATGGCGACAACGTCAGTTGGATCGACCACGAAAACCGCTGCATCACTTTCCCGCTGCCGAACAGCGAACGACCGGCCATCCACAACAGCCTGTCGCGGGCGGCCATTTATCTGGGGGGTGAGCCGGAAGAACTGGTCCTCGCACTGGCCGGCGAAGCAACGCGCTTTTACCACTTCCGGACAGGACGACTGACGGCGATCAGCGACGCTTATGGCAACCGGCTGACGGTGCAGCGCGACAGATCCGACAGAATCACGCGCCTCGACAGCGGCGCAGGGCGTTCACTGCGATTGCGCTATGAGCGCCGACACCTCGTCGCCGTCGAGTATCAGAGCTTTCACCCAGCTGCCACGCTGGAAGACGCCTGGCGTACCGAGCAGACACTGGTTGCCTATCGCTACGACGCCTGTCATCGCTTGATCGAAGCCACCAATGCCCTCGGTGAAAGCGAACGCTACGACTACGACGGCCAGCAGGTCATTTTGCAGCGGCAACTGGCCGGTGGCGCGAGTTTCTTCTGGGAGTGGGAAGGGTCCGGCAAGGCTGTGCGATGCGTCCGACACTGGGCGTCGTTTTCGCAAATGGACACGCGGTATGTCTGGGATGACGCGGGCAGTGTCACGGTCCGCAACAGTGATGGCAGTGAAGAGGTTTATCAACACGACGACCGCGCACGCCTGGTACGCCGGGTCGGGCTGGAAGGTGGCGAAGCGCTAAAGGCCTATGACGATAAGGGCCGTCTGGTTGCCGAGCAGGATCCGCAGGGCGCGGTCACTGAGTACCGTTACGACGATGTCGGACGGCTGATTGCGCTGACTCCATCGGAGGACGAGCCCACGTCCTACGAGTACCGCAACGGTTTCCTGCACGCGCGGTATCGCGGCAAAGCGGTGTGGAAGTACCAGCGCAACCCTCAGGGTGACATCACCGAGGCGACCGATCCTGACGGTGAGACGACCCACTATCACTACGACGAAAAAGGTCAGTTGCTGTCGATCCGTTACCCGGACAACAGCCGTCATCTCTTCGTCTGGAATACCTTGGGGCAACGGGTCGAAGAAACCTTGCCGGGCGGTGGTCAGCGGCGGTTTTCCTACGATGCGTTGGGCCGGCAGACGACTCGTCAGGACGAACACGGTGCGGTCACCCGCTATCAATGGGACGCCGTGGGCAGGCTGGTTCTTACGACGCTTCCCACGGGCACCGTCCGCGCCTTCAGCTACAACGCCTACGGCAAGATAACCGCCGAGCGCGACGAACTGGGCCGCGTCACGCGTTACGAATACGCCGACGATTTGCACCTGGTCAGCCGCCGGATCAATCCCGACGGAACTCAGCTGCGTTATCGCTACGACAACGCACAGCTGTTACTCACCGAGATCGAAAACGAGTCAGGCGAAAAATATCGGCTGGACTACACGCCCAATGGCTTGATCCGACAGGAAACCGGATTCGACGGCCGTCGCACCGCGTATGCCTACGACCTCAACGGTCATCTGCTGGAGAAAACCGAGGCTGGCGACGATGGCTCGCAACTCGTCACCGCTTATGAACGAGACTCGGCCGGCCGCTTGCTGGTCAAGACCCTGCCCGACGGCATCAAGATTCGATATTGCTACGACAGCCTGGGACGGCTGGTCAGCGTTGACGACGGTCACGATCACCCGTTGGAATTCGAGTACGACCAACAGGATCGGCTGATCACCGAACACCAGGGCTGGGGCACCCTGCGTTATGGCTACGACGCCTGCGGCCAGCTCAAACGGATGCGTCTGCCGGACGGCAGCAAACTCGATTATCGCCACGCCAAGGGCGGCGCGCTGACCGCCATCGATCTCAACGGCACGCGGCTCACCACCCACCAATCCACCTTCGGTCGCGAACAGCAGCGCCAACAAGGCCTACTGCTAAGCGAATTCTCCTACGACGATCAAGGCCGCCTGAAGGCGCATGCCGTCAGCCAACACCAGCAACCGCTGTACCGCCGCGATTATGCCTACAGCCTCAACGGCAATCTCGACAGCCTCGCCGACAGCCGCCACGGCCAGCGCAGTTACCACTACGATCCTCTCAACCGACTGACCCGCGTCCGCCACTCTCGCGACCAGCCACCGGAAAGCTTCGCCCACGACCCGGCCGGCAACCTGCTGATGCAGGACCGCCCCGGCCCGACCACCGTCAACGGCAATCGCCTGCTGAGGCAGGGCGACCGGCGCTATGACTACGACGCCTTCGGCAACCTGATCCGCGAACGCCGCGGCACCGGGCAAAAACTGGTCACCGAATACCGCTACGACTGCCAGCACCGGCTGATCGGCGTCACCACCCCGGATGGCCGCTGCGCCAGCTACCGCTACGACGCCTTCGGCCGCCGCATCGGCAAAACCGTCGACGGCAAAACCACAGAATTCTTCTGGCAAGGCGACCACCTCGTCGCCGAAAGCAGCCGCGAGCACTACCGCAGTTACGTTTACGAACCGGGCACTTTCCGTCCGTTGGCCATGCTTGATGGCAAGGGACCGCTAAAGGCATGCCCGTTCTATTACCAACTCGACCACCTCGGTACACCGCAGGAACTGACGGATTACAGCGGCGAAATCGTCTGGGCAGCCCAATACAACGCCTATGGCCGCCTCACCCGCCTTAACCGCGACACCCACCAGATCCTCGACCAGCCCTTGCGGTTTCAGGGGCAGTACTTTGATGCCGAGAGCGGCCTGCACTACAACCGCCATCGGTATTACCAACCGGATGTTGGACGGTACCTGACGCCGGATCCGAGCAAGCTGGCCGGAGGATTGAATCAGTACCAGTACACGCGGAGTCCGACGGGGTGGGTTGATCCGTTGGGGTTGAGTGAGTGTCCGGGGACGGGGAAATGCGGAACCGTAACAGGGGTTGAGGATCCTGCCGCTAAGGTTAAGACTGATGAGGAAGGCCCCACCGCTCCATCCCCAAAAACAAACAAGCGTTACTTGTACCGAGGAGACTCGAGGGAGGACTGGGAGATTTTTGAGACTGGATTTGAGCCATTGGGGGACAGCATGGACATTTATCTACACGCACATGACAACCGAAGCCCTCCCAGTTTTTTTGTCAGCACCTCAACCTCAGAAAAGGAAGCAATAAAGTTTGCGACCGGTTACGGATTTGAAAATGGCTTCGTGTACGTAATAAAAAACATTCGTGGAATTAATGTGAATAAAAAACTAGGTCTGCTCTCACCACACAAGGGTGAGGCCGAAATTGCTATGCCGGGAGGAATAGCTAGCAAAGATATTCTAGGTGTAACCCCTGTGCGCGCTGATGGCAGCTATGAAGGTTATTCAATCCCTAATCCGAACAGAAAGCCATGATGAAAATAATAGAGATACGTACAGACATCCGAGGGGTCATTAAGAACGCGGTGATCGAATGCGATCGGAAACAGCTATCGTTAACCCTGGTGATGGAAAACGGCATAAAAAAAACATATACGGCCTATGATCTTTACGCTTGTTTTGGCCTATTGCGAGCGGACTTTCCTGAAACGAAATTTTTATGCAAAGGCGCCAAACTCAATGTGTATCCCTCGCGCATGTCATCGCAAATGTCCTCGGGGTTAGTGGCGTATGAATTGCAGTTGGGCAGACCGACCGAACCTGATGACGTGGTTAACATCTTTGATTACGAAGAAACCGACATTACAAGTGACATTCAGAAGCAGCATGATTTTTACCAGCGCTGGCTCGCGTCTTTGGACGGCTAAACTCTGTGCGTGTTAATACTTACTCTGCCGGATTTAAAAGCGCACTAGCACGGGGGTGAAAAGAGTCTTAATTATCAGTGCATACCCAGCGGATAGCTGGGTTTGATACCGCGCACGTACTCGGCGACTTTTCATTGAAAAAAGATCAACTCGGCTCGTCGGAGCCATCCGTACCCGCAACATCCGGATCATCCGGCAGCGCTTCAACATCAGTATCAGTTCGCTTTACATCACTATCAGGCACCTGCTCCACCCCCGCCTCGTCATCATCCGGCGGCCGCTGATCGCGACTCAGCGAGTCGGTCGGCGAAGGCAGTGGGTACTCCGGGGTATCGTCATCGGTGTCTTTCGGGCCAGCGTTCATAAGTCACCTCTCAAGGGGCCTGAAAAACAGGTCCTGACATTTTGATGACAGCGTGACGAACGCAGTTCGATCAGGGGGACGATCGGTCGCCCCGATCGCAGCGACTGATCATTGTTCGTCTTCGTCGTCATCCTCGTCTTCAAACTCTGACTGGCCCATGTCACCCGCCTCATCGGCATCGTTGAGCGGCACCGTTGCATCATCCATCAGCGACCCCGGATCTTCATTACCCGGATCATTGATAAATGGTAGTCCGCTCGGACCTTTTTCTTCCTTGCCTTCGGTTTCAGGTGTCATGGCATACCTCTCGATATTCAGGTGTGTATGAAGTTCGAGGCAGACTGGGAGCAAACGTTCCGGAGTACTTCTCGCGCAAACGAAAAAACCCGGCGCCAGGCCGGGTTTCTACTGTCATTCGCTATCGGGTCAGCGATGTTTATTCCTGTGTTTATTCTTGTGTTTGTTTTTGTGCCCGTTTCCGGAATGGGAACTGCCACTGTCGGTGCCCAGGTTATTGCCCACCGCGCCACCCGCTGCACCGCCCAGGCCTGCGCCGATAGTGGAACCGGTCGAGCCGCCGAGGCTGTTACCAATCACCGAGCCACCCGCCGAGCCCAAACCACCACCAACGGCCGCTGCGGTGCGACTGCCTTTAGGCGCGCCAACCGCACTGCCCGCCGCGCCACCCACACCTGCGCCAATCGCTGCACCTGTGCTGCCGCCCATTTGCTGGCCGACCACGTTACCCAGTGCACCGCCAATACCACCGCCAACAGCCGCGGTGCCATCACCGGCAGCCATCGCACCTTGAGCGACCAAAAGTCCCAGAACCAACGTGGACAATGTCAAACGCATGATATGAACCTCTAATTCCGCATCGGGGGAAAAGAACGCGCTGCGGATCGGCGGAGTCTAGCACCTGCCCCACTGAATCCGGTCAGCGATGACGTTTGGACCGCCAAAGATGCGCTAGCTGCGAAGAAGAAACAGCCAGATACAAAAAGCCCGGCATCAAAGCCGGGCTTTTGAACTGATCACTCAGGATCAGTGACGCTTGTGACCCTTGGCCAGATTGCTGCCAACGCCACCGCCCAACGCACCGCCCAAACCAGCACCGATGGTGGAACCGGTCTTGCCGCCCAGGCTGTTGCCGATCACCGAACCACCAGCTGCACCCACACCGCCGCCGATCGCCGCCTTGGTACGGCTGCCTTTGCGTGCTGCCACGGCACTGCCGGCTGCGCCCGCAACACCGGCACCAATCGCTGCGCCGGTGCTGCCGCCCATGCTTTGACCGACGACGTTACCCAGCGCGCCACCCAGACCGCCACCCAGCGCGGCCGTGCCGTCGCCAGCAGCCATTGCACCTTGAGCAACCAAAAGCCCCAGAACCAGGGCGGGCAGTGTTAAACGCATGACAAGAACCTCAAAAATAGGGGGAAATCAAAAAGGGTCGAGATTGAATGCTTTAGCAGCGAGAAAGTCCAGACGCACGAACCCGACCTCGCCATTGGCGACGGTTGGACAACGTTTATGGAAAAGGTTTTATGACAGGCAAAAAAAAGCCCGCTGGGGAGACGGGCCAGGTGTTGCTTTCTAACGGATGAGTTGAGATTACGTAGGACCTTGTGAAAACTTTGTGAAAAGGCCGGACCA
Organism: Pseudomonas sp. IT-P100; assembly: GCF_949767185.1. NCBI lineage: Bacteria > Pseudomonadati > Pseudomonadota > Gammaproteobacteria > Pseudomonadales > Pseudomonadaceae > Pseudomonas > Pseudomonas sp. IT-P100. Next base: position 280,483 of record NZ_CATKQK010000011.1, on the reverse strand, counting down.
AAAAAAACAAGCCTCGACAAAAATCATTCAGGCATAAAAAACCCCGCTCGATGCGGGGTCTATTCATGGAAGCTACTTCCTGACCGGCGTCGCTACCTTGGGTAGAAATTTCGCCTTCGGTCCCTGGTGCACCATGGTTTTCATCTTGCCGAGCTTGACCTTGTCGTCACCAAAGCCCGACTCATAGTCTGTCTGGCCACACTGCACGCAATTGTTGATCGGAAATTCAGCCCCGTCGTCTTCGATATACGGATCAGCCATCTTTTCACCCCTCTCAAAATGCGGGATCGACACCGGCAAGCCCTATTTGCCTGAAACATATCGACCACCAAGCTTTTGAGACTAGTCGGTCATTACCGGACTTGTAATTCATATCACCGATGCCCGACGAATGGGCTACACCGCTTCCTACAAAACCAACACAACAATTCGTACCGGACTCACCTCAGTTTAACCGCCGTCCCGGTGACGAAAACCACCACCATCCCGCCCTTCCCGGCCGGCATGCTGATCTCGAAATCGAGCCCCACCACGGCATCGGCCTGAATCGCCCGCGCCCGTTCCTTGATCTCATCGGTCGCCTGAATCCGCGCTTCTTTCAACGCACGCTCCAATGTCTGAGAGCGCCCGCCGAAGAAGTCGCGCATCCCGGCGAACATGTCCCGAATAACGTTGACGCCCTGCACCGACTCGGCGCTGACAATGTCCAGGTAGGCGGTGATCTGTCGGCCTTCGATGGCGTGGGTTGTGGTGGTGATCATAGGTTTTCCTTTTTCATGGCCCTGGCACTCAAGGCAACCGGGATAAATGTTGAGCCAGCGCATCAAACGCCGGCAACGGGATGGGAAGCGTACCGAACAATCACCCTCTCGTCCGAGGGATCGACCACGGCTTTGGGCACGATCTGTTGGCCATTGAACCGACCGTCATTGCGTAGCATCTCGCCAAACCGCGCCAGGTCCCGCAGACCGGTATTCAAGGCGCCGCCGGCAAACGGAGTGCCGATGGAGTCCACCGTAAAATAGGCGAACGCGCTGCCGTATTCGCCTTGCCATTAGCCACATTAAGCAGTGGTGGGCGGGACATATTCTGGCCTCCGTCCCCTTGTTGCCCAGTGTGACAAGCTCAGCCCAGGATGCCCCTTGAGCCCCATAAAAGTCCCTTGGGACATTTTTCAGACGCCAGAAACCACAAACCCCCGACTTTCTCTAGGAAAATCAGGGGTTTGTGTTTTACAAATTTGGCGGTGAAGGAGAGATTCGAACTCTCGATACAATTTCTTGTATACACACTTTCCAGGCGTGCTCCTTAAGCCACTCGGACACTTCACCGTATCTCGTCAGACATGTTCTGTCTGTCGAGGCGCGCTAATGTAGTCGAAAGCTTTTCTGATGGCAAACTTTTTTTGCAGAATTTTCATGCGGTTAGCGATTTAGACGTTCTGCGGGTCTCTGGGCAAGGCAAACCCGCCAATCTCCGGCTTCGCACCCTCTTATCTATATAGAAGGCGAGGCATGGCGGGCGTGGCGGGTTGGGCTTGCCCGGAGGGGAAAGTGTGACTGGCGGGTCAGTCACGGCGCTTTACCTGGCCTGCGACGGTGGGTAACGTCTGCCTCAACTTTCATACAAGGAATAGCGTCATGAGTGAGTTGATTTCCTACCACCTCGAAGACGGCATCGCGACCCTGACTTTGAGCAACGGCAAGGTCAATGCTATCTCCCCGGACGTGATTGCTGCGTTTAATGCTGCGCTGGATCAGGCGGTGGCTGATCGTGCAGTGGTGATCATTACCGGTACGCCGGGGATTCTGTCCGGTGGTTATGACTTGAAGGTGATGACAGCCGGCCCTAAAGAAGCCGTGGCGCTGGTGACGGCCGGTTCAACCCTGGCCCGTCGCCTGCTGTCGCACCCGTTCCCGGTGATCGTTGCATGCCCGGGTCATGCCGTGGCCAAGGGTGCGTTCCTGTTGTTGTCGGCGGATTACCGCATCGGTGTCGACGGCCCGTTCAGCATTGGTCTGAACGAAGTGCAGATTGGCATGACCATGCACCACGCCGGTATCGAGATCGCCCGTGATCGCTTGGGCAAAGCGGCATTCAACCGTTCGGTCATCAATGGCGAGATGTTCAATCCGCAGGGTGCCGTGGTTGCAGGCTTCCTTGACGTGGTGGTATCGGCTGAAGAGTTGCAGGGCGCTGCACTGGCGGCGGCGCGTCAACTGAAGAAGATCAACATGAACGCACACAAGAACACCAAGCTGAAGGTGCGCAAGGCACTGCTGGAAACGCTGGATAACGCAATCATTCTGGATCAGGAACATATGGGTTAAGCCCAAGCGTGCTACACCGAAAAGCCCGACCGTCGTGTCGGGCTTTTTCATACGAGCTCTGTTGAAAAGCCTACAACCGCTCTAGAACACGTCTGACCAATAAGTCGGAAACATGCGCTCAAACATCGGCCATCTCCTACCTTTTAGCGGCAATTGCCGAAAACAGTGCACATCCGTACACTGCGCCACCTTTTGTCCCGGTGGGGCCTGCAAATGCTGTTCGTGCTTCGTATGTTATTGATGGGCTTGCACTTTATCCTGGCCGGTGTACTCGGGGTGATTCTGGGTCTGTGTCGGCCGTTCAATCCTGACAACAGCCGTTTGTGCGCGCGTCTGTATGCGTGGCCGGCGATGTGTATTTTGCGTTTGCGGGTGAAGGCCGAGGTCGGTCCGTTGATGGACAAACCTGACAGCTGCGTGATCATCGCTAACCACCAGTCCAACTACGATCTGTTTGTGTTCGGCAATGTGGTGCCCCGCCGCACCGTGTGCATCGGCAAGAAGAGCCTGAAGTGGGTGCCGTTGTTCGGCCAGTTGTTCTGGCTGGCCGGCAATGTGTTGATCGACCGTGGCAATGCGCACAAGGCGCGCCAGTCCATGTTGACCACGACGCACACCTTGCAGCATGAAGACACCTCGATCTGGGTATTCCCGGAAGGCACGCGCAACCTCGGTGAAGAACTGCTGCCCTTCAAGAAAGGTGCTTTCCAGATGGCGATCGCGGCGGGTGTGCCGATCGTCCCGGTGTGTGTCAGCAGTTACGTCAAGCACATGCGATTGAACCGCTGGCGCAGTGGGAAAATTCTGATCCGTTCACTGCCGGCGATTCCAACCGCCGGACTGAGCCTGGACGACATGCCCCTGCTGATCGCCCAGTGCCGCGAGCAGATGCGCGATTGCATCGCCTCGATGGATCGGCAACTGCAAGCCGCGTGAAACGAAACCCGCCCTGTGCGGGTTTTCTTTTGCCTGCGAGCTTCGAACTCTGCAGATTTCACTGACTCTCAAGCAGCAGACAAGGCTAAGCTGATCAATGCCTGCTACTGCCACCTGCCAAATAAGAAGTGAACCTGAATCATGGGTAGAGTTGTTGCTGCTGCGGTTTACAGCGCTGGAAAGAAAGTCTCCAATATTACCCTCGACGAAGGCGCGGCCTGGGCCGCCAAGCCCGGCCACTTTGTCTGGATCGGCCTTGAAGAACCAAATGCCCAAGAGCTGACGAACCTGCAACGCCAGTTCAACCTGCACGAACTTGCCATCGAAGACGCCCTGGAAAAACACAGTCGACCGAAGCTGGAAACCTTCGGTGATGCCCTGTTTATCGTCACGTATTCGCCGATTCGCAACGAAGGCAAACTGGAGTTCATCGAGACTCATATCTTTGCCGGCAATGGTTACATCATCACCGCCCGGAACGGTCACTCGGCGTCCTACGCCCTTGTCCGACAGCGTTGTGAGGCGCGTCCGCTGTTGCTGGAGCACGGGGAAGATTTCGTACTCTATGCCATCCTCGACTTTGTGATTGAAAACTACCAGCCGGTAGGCGAAGCAATCCATGCCGAGATCGATGAGCTCGAGCGAAACGTGCTGTGCAGCGCGCTGAATGAACATGACATCCAGAAGCTTCATGGCCTGCGCCGAGACGTATTGCGCCTGCGTCGTTATGCGGCGCCGATGGTGGAGATCGGCGAGGAACTGCAGAAACTGAATTTTCCGTTTATCGACAAGAACATGCGCCCGTATTTTCGTGATGTGCAGATTCATGTGACACGGCAGATGGAAGACCTGACAACCCTGGCGGATATCGCCAGCCAGACGATTGAAGTCGGGGTGTTGCTGGAGGCCTCACGGCAAAGCGTGGTGCAGCGCAAGTTTGCGGCGTGGGCGGCGATTCTGGCGTTCCCGACGGCGGTGGCCGGGATCTACGGGATGAACTTCCAGAACATGCCGGAGCTGACCTGGCATTACGGGTATTTCGCGGTGTTGGGGTTTATAGCGGTGGGGTGCGTGAGTTTGTGGGGGAGTTTCAAGAAGTCAGGGTGGCTTTGACAACCCATTGCTCCCGCTGGGCAGCGAAGGGGCCCCAAAGGATGGGGCTGCTACGCAGTCCAGCGGGAGCAAGCTCCCTCGCCACAAGTGTTGTGCCAGCCTGCTAAACCGACTGCGCCTCTGGCTTATGCGCCACAAACCGCATCATCCACTCCGCAACGGTGGTGCCGTGATGCTCATGCTCAAGGCTTGCCATGCCTTTCGAATAAATCTGCTCGCCCAGCACTTCCTGGCGAATATCCAGCAACGCCCGCGAGTAATCGTGAATGAACTCCGGATGCCCCTGGAAGCACAGCACTTGATCGTTGATGTGGTAAGCGGCAAACGGGCAGAAATCGCTGGAAGCGATGACCGTGGCGTTTTCCGGTAGCGACGTCACCTGGTCCTGGTGACTGATCAACAACGTCAGCTCTTCGCGCAGCGGGCTCATCCACGGCGCCTTGGCCGCCAGTTTGTAGCTGTGCGTGCCGACGCCCCAGCCCTGGGTCGCGCGCTCGCTCTTGCCGCCCAGCAGCAACGCCAGCAACTGATGGCCGAAGCACACCCCCAGCAGTTTGTCGCCGCGTTCGTAACGGGTCAGCAGGTAAGCACGGAGGGTTTCGATCCACGGGTCGGTGCCGAAGGAATCGGCCTTGCTGCCGGTGACGAGATAGGCGTCAAAAACCTCATCATCGCTTGGGTATTCGCCCTGCATCACGTTATAGACGGTGAACTCGGCCGCGATAGGCTGCTGCGAAAACAGACGCTGGAACATCTGCCCGTAACCCTGATATTGATCGACCAGTTCCGGACGCAGGATGTCGGTTTCCAGAATGCAGATGCGTAACGACATAAAAAATACCTGACACGTGATGGGAATAATGCACACCCCAGAGCCTGCCTCGAAACAGGGTGACAAGGCAAGCCCCGAAGTGCGTCATCGGTCCCTTAAAACGCCTCCCCGCTGGCGGCTTTTTGCAGCAGCAACGCCGGTGGTGCGAACCGTTCGCCGTACTGTTCGGCGAGGTATTGCGCGCGGGCGACGAAGTCTTTCACACCGTACTGGTTGATGAACTGCAGCGCGCCACCAGTCCAGGCCGCAAAACCGATACCGAAGATCGACCCGACATTGGCGTCCGCCGTCGATGTCAGTACGCCCTCTTCCACGCAGCGCACGGTTTCGAGGGCCTGCACGAACAGCAGGCGATCGCGCACATCCTTTGGCGAAATCTGTCCGTCGGCTTTCTCGAAGCGGGTTTTCAACTCAGGCCACAAATGCTTCTGGCCACCGGCCGGGTACTCGTAGAAACCACCGCCCGCGGCTTTGCCTGGACGCTTGTATTCGTTGAGCAGCAAGTCAATCACGGCAAACGCGGGATGCTCAATCAGCGGTTTCCCTTCTGCTTGCAGGTCTTTGGCGGTTTGCTGGCGGATATGGCTCATGAGACTGAGGGAAACTTCGTCGGAGATCGCCAGAGGCCCGATCGGCATGCCAGCCTTGCGGGCTTCGGTCTCGATCATCGCTGCGCTCACGCCTTCGCCAAGCATGGCAATGCCTTCGTTGGTGAAGGTGCCGAACACTCGAGAAGTGAAAAAGCCACGACTGTCGTTGACCACAATCGGCGTTTTCTTGATTTGCAGTACGAAATCGAACCCTCGGGCCAGGGTTTCGTCACTGGTGTGGGCGCCTTTGATGATTTCCACCAAGGGCATTTTTTCCACGGGGCTGAAGAAATGCAGGCCGATGAACTTGCTCTGGTCCGGTACGGCGGTGGCGAGACCGCTGATAGGCAAGGTCGACGTGTTGGAAGCAATCACTGCGTCAGGGCCAACGATAAGTTGCGCGGCGGAAGAGACTTTGGCTTTCAGTTCGCGATCTTCGAACACGGCTTCAATGATCAGATCGCAGCCGGCCAGATCGGCATCCTTTTCGGTGGTTTTAATTCGCGCCAGCACTGCATCGCGCTGCTCGGCGCTCAACTGGCCGCGGGCAACTTTCTTGTCCAGCAATGCCGCCGAATGTGCCTTGCCCTTCTCCGCTGCCGCGAGGTTGATGTCCTTGAGCACCACGTCGATGCCCGCCGATGCGCTGACAAAAGCAATCCCGGCGCCCATCATCCCGGCGCCCAAAACGCCCACTCGACGTGTCACATAAGGTGTAAACCCGTGAGGCCGCGAGCCGCCCGCATTGATCTCGTTGAGCTGGAACCAGAAGGTGCCGATCAGGTTCTTCGAGACCTGGCCGGTGGTCAGCTCTGTGAAATAACGGGTTTCGATCAGGTGCGCGGTATCGAAATCCACCTGCGCGCCCTCAACCGCCGCGCAAAGAATTTTCTCCGGCGCGGGCAGGCAGCCCTGGGTTTTAGTGCGCAGGATCGACGGCGCTATCGCCAGCATCTGCGCGACTTTAGGATTCGATGGCGTACCGCCCGGTATCTGATAGCCCTTCACGTCCCAGCGCTGTATAGCCGCTGGATGGGCGATGATCCAGGCCCGGGCCTTGGCCAGCAGCTCTTCGCCATCCGATGCCAGTTCATCGATAAGACCCGCCTGCAAGGCTTGCTGTGGGCGGACCTTCTTGCCTTCAAGCAGATACGGCAAGGCTTTTTCCAGACCGAGCATGCGCACCATGCGCACCACCCCGCCGCCGCCCGGCAACAGGCCGAGGGTGACTTCCGGCAAACCGAGCTGCACCGATGAATTGTCCAGTGCCACGCGGTGATGGCATGCCAGGCAGATTTCCCAGCCACCGCCCAGCGCCGCGCCGTTGATCGCGGCGACGACAGGTTTACCCAGGGTTTCCAGGGTGCGTAACTGGCCCTTCAGCGTCAGCACCATGTCATAAAACGCTTTGGCTTCAGGCTTGCCGACCTTGATCAGTTCATTCAGGTCGCCACCGGCGAAAAACGTTTTCTTGGCCGAGGTGATGATGACGCCGGCGATGCTGTCTTTTTCAGCCACCAAACGGGCGACGCAGGCAGCCATGGCCTCACGGTAGACCGCGTTCATGGTGTTGGCGCTCTGGCCCGGCATGTCGATGGTCAGGACGACGATCTGGTCCTGCCCTTTTTCGTAACGGATTGCTTCGTTCATGGCTCTTGTTTTCCTGAAAATCGGGGGCTCAGAGGCGTTCGATGATGGTGGCAATGCCCATGCCGCCGCCGACACACAACGTCGCCAGGCCATAGCGCAGGCGGCGGGTTTCCAGCTCATCGAGCAGCGTGCCGAGGATTGCGCAACCGGTCGCGCCGAGGGGATGGCCCATGGCGATGGAGCCGCCGTTGACGTTGACCTTGTCCGGGTCGATGGTCATGTCCTTGATGAATTTCAGTACGACAGAGGCAAACGCCTCGTTGACCTCGAACAGGTCGATGTCTTCGACCCGCAGCCCGGCCTTGGCCAGCGCCTTGCGCGTGGCCGGCGCCGGGCCGGTGAGCATGATGGTCGGGTCGGTGCTGGTAACCGCCGTGGCGACGATCCGCGCCCGTGGCTGCAAGCCCAGCGCGCGCCCCTTCGCTTCGGAGCCGATCAACATCAGCGCCGCGCCATCGACGATCCCGGAACTGTTGCCCGGCGTGTGCACATGGTTGATTCGCTCGACGTGGCTGTAGACCCGCAACGCCGTGGCATCGAAGCCCATTTGCCCCATCATCTCGAAGCTCGGCTTGAGCTTGCCCAGGCCTTCAAGCGTGGAGTCGGCGCGGATGAATTCATCGTGATCGAGCAGGAGAATGCCGTTCTGGTCCCGTACCGGCACCAGCGATTTACTGAACGATCCATCGGCCCGGGCCCGCGCGGCTTTTTGCTGGGAATGCAGCGCGTAGGCATCGACGTCCTGACGGCTGAAGCCTTCAAGGGTGGCGATCAGGTCGGCGCCCACGCCTTGCGGTGTGAAATGGCTGTGCAGATTGGTTTCCGGGTCCAGCGCCCAGGCGCCGCCGTCGCTGCCCATCGGCACCCTGGACATCGACTCGACGCCACCGACCACCACCAGTTCTTCAAAGCCGGAACGCACTTTCATCGCCCCGAGATTCACCGCCTCGAGCCCCGACGCGCAGAAGCGGTTGATCTGCACACCTGCCACGCTGACGTCCCAATCGGCTACTTGTGTCACGGTTTTGGCGATGTCGGCGCCTTGATCGCCGACCGGCGTCACGCAGCCCAGCACCACGTCATCGACCTGGCTGGTGTCCAGAGAAGTGCGCTGCTGCAGCGCCCTGAGCAACCCGGCCACCAGGTTCACCGGTTTGACGCTGTGCAAGGCACCATCGGCCTTGCCTTTGCCACGGGGCGTGCGTAACGCGTCGAAAATCAAAGCTTGGGTCATGACGTCCTCGAACCTGACGGTGAAAATACTGAGCCTTCACCTTATGCCGAGCCACCGCCGATTCAATGACCACAATGCTCACAGACGTTGACGGACACGCTCAGACGGACGGTAGTGTGTTACCGGATTAACCGTTTCAGGACACCGAGCTGTCTAGCAAAAGGGCGGCAAAGAAGCTGGCAATAGGCCTCATGCCTTTTTTAAAGCAATTTGTGCGCGCTCCATACGAAAGGGATCTAAACCACGAGTGACGCGGGCCCTAAGGTGAACATATGCGAAGTTGTCGTCGGGTTTTGCCGAGGCGCTCGCTCTACAGGAAGTGCAACGCGCTGCCGTCATGGAGATATGCAGGCAGGCATCAGGAAATAACAAAAAAGGCGGTCAAGCCATGTTCAAACATTCGAAAGTACGTCAAGCCGGGCTCATTCTTTTCGCCACTACGCTGTTGTTGATTTTGCCGAACCTGACCAAGGTGATCGGCTAGTCGGTTATTAAAATACGGCGCCAAGGTTTTTTATCGCCTCATCAAAAATGTGACTGGCTCGCTACCCGGGCCAGCGTGGGTGTGCCAACCTTTGCGGCACTTCCACGACATGGACGGCGATCATTTGAAAACGCTCATTCTGCTCGGGGCCTTGCTGTTCGGCTCGCCCCTTTATGCCGCACAGCTGAACCTGGAGCTGGGCGCGGACAGTCGCACCTGGCAAACCGAGGAATTGCTCAAGCATCCTCAGGTGCAGACCCTCACGATTACCAACGACGTTTCCTATAAACGGGACATGAGCTATCGCGCCGTGCCCCTGGCGGCGTTGTTGACCGGCATCACGCCTGACGAACACTTGCAAGCGGTGGCACTGGATGGTTTTGCCGCTGAACTGGCAGCCGCGCCGTTGCTCAATGCCAAGGGCGCGCGGGCCTGGCTGGCGATTGAAGACCCGGCCAAGCCGTGGCCGCCACTGTCCGAAGGCAAGCCAGGTGCGGGGCCGTTTTATCTGGTCTGGACCAACCCGCAGGCGGGCAACATCAGTCCCGAACAATGGCCCTTTCAAGTGGCGAGCATCAAGCGCATGGCGCCGGTGGCAGAGCGCTTCCCTGCCCTGTTGCCGGATCCGGCGTTAAAGGCGGATCATCCGGTGAATCTGGGGTTTGCACTGTTTCAGAAGAACTGCCTGGCGTGTCATCGTCTCAATGGCGCCGGGGATGCGCAGTTCGGACCGGATCTTAATATTCCGTTTAACCCGACCGAATATTTTGGCGCGGACTTTTTGAAGCGGTATATCCGCGATCCGCAGAGCTTGCGACAGTGGCCACAGGCGAAGATGCCGGGGTTTTCGGCGCAGGTGTTGCCCGACGGCGATCTGGAGATGTTGGTGGGGTATTTGAAGCATATGGCTGGACGCAAGCACATCACAGCCAATAAGTAGCAGATAGACCTGTGGCGAGGGAGCTTGCTCCCGCTGGGCCGCGAAGCGGCCCTCAAGTCAGGCGATGCGATCCGTCATGCAAACCACTTTTATCGGATTTACGACTGCTGCGCAGTCGAGCGGGAGCAAGCTCCCTCGCCACAAAAGCGCCTTCTCCCCGATAATTCGTGATTACTGTTGTTGGACCGAGATCACAGGCATCGGCGTCGGCGACACAAACACCTTCGCATGCATCTGCTCACACCCGCCGCCGCGACGCATCCCGCGCACCGGACAGGCATCCAGGTAATCAAGGCCCACCGCCAGCTTCAAATGGCGCTCCGGCCGCGCCAGTTCATTGGTCACGTCAAAGCTGTACCACGCGTCGTCCAGCCAGGCTTCCGCCCACGCGTGACTGGCCAGGTGCTCGCAGTTCTCGCTGTACAAATATCCCGATACATAACGCGACGGAATGCCCAGGCTGCGAGCACAGGCGAGGAACGCGTGGGTGTGGTCCTGACACACGCCAGAACGCCCGGCAAAGGCCTGGGCTGCGCTGGTATCCACTTCGGTGGAGCCTGGCGTGTAGGTCATGTGCTGGTTCAGCCCATGCATCAAGTCGATCAACGCTGTGCGATCCCGGCGTTGCTTGCATTCCTTTTCCGCGAAAGCGCGCAGGGCTTCGTCGGCTTCTGTCAGGCGTGTGAAACGCAAAAACGGCAGCGCCGACTGGCTCTCGTGCTCGGCCTCACGCAGTTCGTCGATGTCGACCTGGCCACGGGCGCCGATGATGATCGCTTCATGCGGCTCGTCCATGGTCAGCACGTGCAGAATGTTGCCGAACGGATCGAGTTGCGCACGCACCGGACGCGGCAGGTCGAGTTGCCAGCTGAGCACGTGCTGGCGCTCGCTGTCGTGAGGGGTCAGTCGCAGGTACTGGATGCTCGCCCGCACCTGATCTTCATAGTGATAGGTGGTCTCGTGGCTAATGGAAAGTCTCATGCCGCCTCCAGGTAGGAACTGTGTATGGCGTTACCCAACTGGCGCACCAGCGGGATGAACTCGGTCAACCAGGCGTGCAGGCCTTCGTCGAGAATTTCGGTGATGCCGGTGTAGCGCAGGCGCGCGTCCATCTCGGCGGCCAGGCGTTGCGCGGGACGGCCGTTGGCGCCGGGCAGCTGGGCGAGGATCTGGTCGATTTCTTCGGTGCAGGCCCGTAGCGAACGTGGCACATCAGCACGCAATAGCAGCAGTTCGGCCACATGCCGGGCACCGGGCGCATCGCGGTAGATTTCGGTATAGGCCTCGAACGACGACAACGCCCGCAACAAGGCACTCCACTGGTAATAAGCGTGGGCCGTGCCGTCGCTGACCGCTTCGGCCTGATCACCAGCCATTTCGTAGCGAGCATCGAGCAGGCGCAAGGTGTTGTCGGCGCGCTCGATAAACGTGCCCAGCCGAATGAAACGGAACGCATCGTTACGCATGATGGTGCCGTAGGACGCGCCGCGAAACAGGTGCGAACGTTCCTTGATCCACTCACAGAAACGGCTCATTCCGTAGCGGCTCAAGCCTTGCTCGGCGATCCCGCGTATTTCCAGCCAGGTGGCGTTGATGTTTTCCCACATGTCGGCGGTGATTCGCCCCCGCACCGCATGGGCACTGGCCCGTGCCGAACCGAGGCAACTGTAAATGCTCGCCGGGTTGGCCGCGTCCAGGGCGAAAAAGTGCAGCAGCCGTTCGGCATGCAACTCGCCGTGGCGTTCGAGGTAATCGTCCAGGGTGCCGGTAATCAGCAGCGGCATGGCGAGCTCATGCAGACCATCACCGCGACCATCCTGCGGCATCAGCGACAGCGAATAACTGATGTCGAGCATCCGTGCGAGGTTTTCCGCCCGCTCCAGGTAACGCGACATCCAATACAAATCCGAGGCAGTTCTACTTAACATGGCAGGCTTCCTTCAATCCTCGACCACCCAGGTGTCCTTGGTTCCGCCGCCCTGGGAGGAATTCACCACCAGGGAGCCTTCACGCAGGGCGACTCGGGTCAAACCGCCGGGCACGACCCGGGTTTCGCGGCCAGACAAAACAAACGGACGCAGGTCGATGTGGCGTGGCGCGATGCCGTTTTCGACAAAGGTCGGACAAGTCGACAGGGACAACGTCGGTTGGGCGATGTACGCGTGTGGCTTGGCCTTGATGCGGGCGCGGAACGACTCGATTTCCGCCGCTGTCGCCGCCGGCCCCACCAGCATTCCGTAACCGCCGGAGCCCTGGGTTTCCTTGACCACCAGATCCGGAAGATTGGCCAGCACGTGGGACAGCTCAGAAGGATTGCGGCACTGGAACGTCGGCACGTTCTTCAGGATCGGCTCTTCATCCAGATAGAAACGGATCATGTCCGTCACGAACGGATACACCGATTTGTCGTCCGCCACCCCGGTGCCGATGGCATTCGCCAGCACCACATTGCCCGAGCGGTAGGACGACAGCAGCCCCGGCACACCGAGCATCGAATCCGGGTTGAACGCCAGCGGATCGAGGAACGCATCGTCGAGGCGTCGGTAGATCACATCGACCGCTTTCGGCCCGTCCGTGGTGCGCATGAACACCTTGTCGTCACGCACGAACAGGTCCGCGCCTTCCACCAGTTCGACGCCCATTTCTCGCGCCAAAAATGCATGCTCGAAAAACGCACTGTTGAAGCGACCCGGCGTCAGGACCACCACGCTCGGGTTATCGATCGGGCTGGAGCTTTTCAGGGTGTCGAGCAGCAGGTTCGGGTAATGATCGATAGGGGCGATGCGCTGGGCCGAGAACAACTCTGGGAACAGGCGCATCATCATCTTGCGGTCTTCGAGCATGTAGCTCACGCCGCTCGGTGTACGAAGGTTGTCTTCCAGCACGTAGTACGTGCCGTCGCCATCGCGCACCAGATCGACACCGGAGATGTGCGAGTAGATATCCCGGTGCAAATCCAGGCCTTGCATCGCCAACTGGTATTGCTCGTTGGCCAGCACTTGCTCGGCCGGAATGATGCCGGCCTTGATGATGCGCTGTTCGTGATAGAGGTCGGCGAGGAACATGTTCAACGCCTTGACCCGCTGGATGCAGCCACGTTCGACAATCCGCCATTCGCTGGCGGGGATGCTGCGCGGAATGGTGTCGAAGGGAATCAGGCGCTCTGTGCCCTGCTCGTCCCCGTAGAGCGTGAAAGTAATCCCGGCGCGATGAAACAACAGATCGGCCTCGCGTCGCCGTTGGGCGAGAAGTTCGTCAGGCGTCTCGGCCAGCCAACGGGCAAACTCCCGATAATGCGGGCGGACCTGGCCGCCGGCATCGTACATCTCATCAAAATAGGTGCGGATCATGCCGTACTCCTTGTCACCCGGACATACAGACCTTCGCAAGGCCCGTGCCATCGGCATAAACGCTTTGATATCAATCGGTTGGATATTCGTCGCGCAGCGACCGCACCATTCCTGTGCGGTAATTGCCCCAACCTGATCGCCCCCGCTTCATTGCGAAGCAATGCTTTCGCCTATCACCAGCATAGTCAGAGTTGATTTCACTGCCCGGCAGTGGCTGTGGATAATTGGCGCATTCGCTGGTAATGCTCACCGAACTTCCCTTTTAGCCGCCTGTTAAGGCGGCTTTTTTTTGCTTTGTTGAAATGTCATGAATCAAAAATACGTCAAAAGATCGCAGCCTTCGGCAGCTCCTACGCATTCCTATGCAGGAGCTGCCGAAGGCTTGCGATCTTTTGATGTTCAGACGCACAAACGAAAACGGCCAACCCGAAGGTCAGCCGTTAGTGGATGTTGTCGCTGTTCATAGTGTTATGCGAGTAGCCCTCGTACCTCCTGCTTGACGCCCCATCCTTCGATGATGCCGCCCAAAGGCTCGACCACCGCCTCGAAATCCTGCTCAAAGTCACCGATGCCGTCATAGGTGGCGGACATCACTTTACTCAGTTCCAGGGCCCATGCGCCGTCATCGCGTACGCTGATCTGTGCATTCATGGATTCGCCGGAATAATGCCCTGCCGCCCTGCGTGCCCGCTCCTCGTCCGGGAAAATGGCGTAGAACTCAATGGGATGGAATCGTGAAAAGTCGAAACCGCCTTCTTTCATGCGGCGCAGCACCGAGCTGCTGATGTCTTCTTGATAGGCTGTGCTCATGAAACGTCCTCCTCAAACCGATGGATAGACTTTCCGTACTCCCGACGCCTGCAACCGAATGGTGCAAGCATTGCGGCAACCACGTTGCCGAAGGGAAACAAGCATGTAGCTGACAAGACCAGACCTTAGCGATCCAATCGCTGATCTCGATTGCAGAGTAGCCTCAAGTAAGCGCCGCTGCCAAGGCCTGGTGTTTCACGAGTGTGCCAGAGAGTGTTTCAGACGGGAGTAATGTCGAGGATTTGTATGCTGTTCTGGGACTTGAGATTCTTGACGCTCGCATCAGCAGTGCGCCCTTCCAGATCGTTCAGATCCAGTTCGGCAGCGACAGGAAGGAGACGGGCCTTGATGAGTTTGGCGGCATGCTCGTTGTCCGGGCATTTGTCGCACTCAAAGACTTCATCGACTGTTTCGCCGTGATCATCCACGAAAGTGATTTTCCACTTTTGCATCAGTGCCTCCTCGAACAAACCCGCAAATGGGCGTACATCTATCTGGACTTTTGGCCTGACTGATCGTTCAAACGGATTACGGCACACCCACATGAAAACACACTGACCCTGTGGGAGCTGGCCAGCTTCCACAGGGGATGTGAATAACGTTAGTCGTTGCTTGGCTTGTTCACGGCTTGCAGTACGTATTGCGGCAAGGCAAACGCGCCAATGTGGATTTCCGGATTATAGTAGCGGGTGATGATGCCGCTGCCGGCGAAGCGCTGTTGCAGGGTTTCGCGGGACAATTTGCGATAGGCGGTATTGGTCGCGCCCCAGGCAAATGTCATCGAACCACCGATGTAGGTCGGCACGGCGGCCTGATAGAAGTGCCAGTCCGGGAAAAGGCTGCGCAGGCGGCCGGCGGTGGTTTTGACTTCTTCGATCTGCATGAACGGCGTGCCGTTCTGGGTCACCAGGATACCGCCCTCGTTCAGGCAGCGACGGCAGGCCTGGTAGAAGTTTTCCGAGAACAGCACTTCGCCCGGACCGATCGGGTCAGTGGAGTCAGAGATGATCACGTCAAACTTTTCGGTGGTGGTGGCGACGAAGCGCATACCGTCGTCGATCACCAGGTTCAGGCGTGGATCATCGAACGCACCCTTGGAGTGGTTCGGCAGGAATTCCTTGCACATGTCGACCACGGTGCCGTCGATCTCGACCATGGTGATGTGCTCGACGCCACCGTGCTTGGCCACTTCACGCAGCATGCCGCCGTCGCCGCCACCGATAATCAGCACGCGTTTGGCGCTGCCGTGCGCCAGGATCGGCACGTGGGTGAGCATTTCGTGGTAGATGAATTCGTCGGCTTCGGTGGTCTGGATCACGCCGTCCAGCGCCATGACCCGGCCCATGCGCGGGTTTTCGAAAATCACCAGGTGCTGGTGTTCGGTGCGCACTTCGTGCAGCAGTTTTTCCATGCGAAAACGCTGGCCGTAGCCTTCGTAGAGGGTTTCCAGGTAATCGCTGGTTGGAGTGTTGCTCATGGGAAGTGCTCCGATGAATGCGGTGGCAACGGACGGTTACCCGCCCATGAAGGCCAATCGATCAGCTCGATTGCCCGGGAAAGGCGCGCATTCTACGTCGCGGAAGATGACAGGTCGAACGTCAGTTGACGGCTCGACGCCAAACCTGTGGGAGCTGGCCTGCCAGCGATAGTATCGCTGCGGTCTATCAGAGACTCCGCAGTGATGCCATCGCTGGCAGGCCAGCTCCCACAGGTTTGGCGGTGTTTAGGGGTCAGATTCGCACGTTGCCCCGCGGCCCGGCGATGGCCCAGATGATCAGGCCCAGGACCGGCAACAGCAGGATCAGCAGGACCCAGACGATTTTCATCCCGGTGTCGGCGCCACTTTTCAGCACGTTGATGATTGCCCAGATGTCCAGGGCAAGAATGATCAGGCCGACCAGGCCGTTGAACGTGGAACCCATGGTGTCGCTCCCTAAGAGTGATGTGCACTCTTAGGATAGCCGGCCGTTGTCAGGGTTCCGTTTTATTCAAACGTGGATCGCCACTTTCAGGGCTTCCAGGGAAGGTGCGGCCGCGATGCCGACCTCGGCGCACAACTCGAGCACACGCGGCACGTCGTTGCCGTAGACCAGCACCACTTGCAGTTCGTCGTCCAGCAACTGGCTGAAGTTCATCAGCGTGTAGCCGCCGTTTTCCTTGTTCATGCTGCCCATCTGCACCTGGATGCGATTGAGCGCGGTCAGCGCTTCGGTCTTGGCCAGTTGCTTGGGTTTGATGTTGAAATCCACGCCCGGGCCGAACGACGCGACGATCTGCGCGAACAAGTCCATATAGGTGTCAGCCTGGAACAGCACGGTTTCCGGAAGGCTGCCGACGACCACCCATTCGCCCAACGGAATCGGGAAGGTGTCGTCGTAGTTGATGTCCGGATTGGCCGTCAGAAAAGCCTCTGGATCGGCGTAGGCCTGGGCCGCTTCGTCAGCGACCTTGAGGATTTCGTCTTCGCTCATGCACCCGGAGCTGATTTTGCTGATGAGTTCGACGAGTGCGGCTTTCATGGGGGCGGAATCCTGTAGCGAGGGAATTTTGAAGGCGCGAAGGATAGCGCATTACGCCCCGCAATTCCTGCGCGGGAACACGGTCGGGAATGTTGATGCACATCAAGATCCGCCGACTCGGGTAGCGGCACAATGCTGGCACCTTGCCAATGCTGTTTCCGCTATCAGAGAAGACCTCCATGGGTGCCTGGCTTAGCAACATCTCGCTGAAATATAAATTCTGGGCGGTCAACGCTGTCGCCTTCGTCACCACCCTGTTGTTGGTGCTGTACGCCGTACAACTCGAACAGCAGGCCCGCAGTCAGGCGGCTCAAGCGTCTGCTCAAGCGCAGGCGCGCTTGCTCAACGCCTGGCCTGCCGGGCAGGCGCTGCCCAAGGCCGATAACCTGCTGACGTTCAGCCGCGGGCAGGCGCCGTTGCTGAACGAGCAGCCCGTGCTGGAATTGGCGGATGCCAACGGCTGGGTCAAGATCAACTCAATGCCGCTGTTTGGCGACAACCCGCTGATGGGCGCGGAAGTGTTCACGCGCGCCGATGGTCAGCAAGTGGCAGTGATCGCTCATGGCCCGAGCCTGACCCAGGTGTTTGGCGAGCGTTTCGCCAATTACGCGGTGGCGGTGTTCATCCTGATGCTGGCGATGCTCGGAGCGTCGCAACTGTTGATCCGTTTTTTGCTCAGCCAGCTCAACACTTTGAAAGACGTGATGCTCCACGTTGAAAAAACCGGCGATCTGTCTGCCCGTGTGCCGCTGGCCTGCACCGACGAGGTCGGGCAGATGGCCGGCGCGTTCAACGCCATGCAGGCCGGTTATCAACGGGTGGTCACCACTGTCGCCAGCACCGCCCGGCAACTGGATGTCGGCGCGGCGCGCCTGGCATCGAGCATGAACGAGGTCCGTCACGGCATGCTGGGTCAGCAAAGCGAAACCGACCAGGCCGCCACGGCGATCAACGAAATGACCGCCACCGTCTATCACATCGCCCAGCACGCCGGCGCCACCCGCGACCTCTCGCAAACCGCCGATACCTTGGCCGGCAGCGGTCAGGAAGTGGTCAGTCGCGTGCAGAAGTCGATTGCCGGGTTGTCCACTGGCGTACAGCAAACGGCCGAGATGATTCAGCGTCTGGCCGAGGACAGTCAGAAGATCAACGGCGTGGTCAATGTGATCCACAGCATCGCCGAGCAAACCAACCTGCTGGCGCTGAACGCGGCGATTGAAGCGGCCCGGGCCGGGGAAATGGGACGTGGCTTTGCGGTGGTCGCCGATGAAGTGCGCAACCTCGCCAAACGTGTACAGGCCTCGACTGACGAAATCACCCTGATGGTCTCGGCGTTGCAGGCCGGAACCCGGGATGCGGTGGATTTCATGCAGGAAAGCTCGTTCAAGGCCGACGACTGCGTGCAACAGGCTCAAGAGGCCGGCGCCGCGTTGGTGGAAATCACCAGCGCCGTGGCGCAGATGCGTGAAAGCAACACGCAGATCGCGGTGGCGGCCGAACAGCAGAGCCAGGTGGCGGAAGAGATGAACCGGGCGGTGGTGAGCATTCGCGATGTGACCGAGAACACGGTGCAGCAGACGGTGGATTCGGCGACGACCAGTCATGAGTTGGCGGCGTTGGCCGGGGAGTTGAGCAAGGCGATAGGGCTGCTCAAGCTGTAAGGGCCCCTTCGCCGGCCCAATCAACATCAATTCTGACCATGGCACCTATCACTGCGATAGCCATCCTTGATTCGCCGCCCGCCCATGCCACGCCTATTCTTCAATCATGTGTTCAACATGGATCGAGGATCAGCATCATGGGCAAACGTCACCCCAACCTTCCCGCCTGGCAATGGCGCGCGTACCCGGACAACCACCAGCACCCGGCCAATCTGGTGTTGCACCTGATTGCCGTGCCGCTGTTCATCGTGGCGTTTCTGCTGCTGGTGTGCGGGGTGTTCAGCCTGAGCTTTGCAAACTTCGCGATTGGCATCATCGGCCTGCTCGCTGCATTGGGCCTGCAACGCCACGGTCACAGCCTGGAGGCGCAGGCCTCCGAGCCGTTCAGTGATCGCAAAGATGCGGTGTCGCGCCTGCTGGTCGAGCAGTTCCTGACCTTTCCGCGCTTTTTCCTCAGCGGCGGTTGGTGGCGCGCCTGGCGTGAGCGCCACCGTCGTCACTGATCAGGCAAAAATCGTCACGGTCTGGCGGCTCATGGCGATCAGCTGACCGTCCGCGCTCCACAGCTTAGCGGCCGCATGCCCATAGCCGTCAGCGGCATGTTCGATTTCTACGAGGTACTTGCACCAGTCCAGGGTGCTGAGCTCGAGCAAGGGCTGGACGAATTCGATGGTCCAGGTCAGCGTGCTGCCCATCGCGACTTTATTCAGGTGCGGTAGCAGCGCCGGCGGCCAGGCGTCCACCAACGCCAGGATATGCGCCTCAGTGACCGCCTCTTCCTTCACATCACCACGCAAGCGCACCCAGCCGCCCATCTCGCGGGATTTATTGCCCGTGAACGGCAGGCCGCCAACACTCCAGCGCATCGCCAGATGGCGCATGAATTCCGGAGTCATGCCTTTGACATACGGCAGCTCCTGGCAGTCGTCCCAGTGCTTCATGTCGGGAGCCGGCGTGGCGGCTACGGCCACTTCGGACGGCCGCGAGGCGCCAAAGCTGCCTTGGATCAACGTCACCACTTGTCCCTTCTGCATCGCCCGGCCCAGCACCTGGCTGACCGCCTTGCCTTCGCGCAGGACATCGACTTCAAAACTGACCGGCACTTCGGGTTCGACGGGCCCGACAAAGGTGATCGCCAGCGAGCGCACGGGACGATCCACCGGCACCCGTGCGCGCATGGCTTCGTATTGCAAAGCCGCGACCAGACCGCCGAAGCTGGCACGCCCCTGCGCCCATTCGGCCGGAATAGACAGCTCCAGCGGCTGGCTGCGGACGGCGTCGAGCAGATCGGAAAAGCGCATGAAAACCTCAAGGGCAGAAATGGAATGAAGCGATGTTAACCAGCCAGCGAGGATGGCACAGCGCTTATTCTGGCCAAAAGCACTGACAGATGAGCCGGATGTACACACTCTTTGTCGGAGCTGCCGAAGGCTGCGATCTTTTGATTTTGGCGTGAATGACGACGCAAAAGATCAAAAGATCGCAGCCTTCGGCGGCTCCTGCTGGGCCGTGGTGGCTTCAGGATTTGAAACAGGCGGCGCTGAGTTTGTCGAGAACAATGTCGGCACGGCCTTCGGCCTTGGCCATGGTGGTTTTCCACACGGCCACACAAGGTTGCAGATCCGCTTCGTGTTCGGCCCGGGCCAGCCATTGCCAGCAATCGTGCCAATCCCCCAAGGCCGCCTGAGCCGACTTGAGCCTCGGCAGGGCCGGTTTCGGCAAACGGTCCAGTTCGGGGTAGGCCTCGATGCCATACCGTACACGCTTGATCAACAAGCGCAGTCGATGGCGATCATGGGCAGGATCGTGCAAAGCCTCATCGAGTTTTTTCCACTGCTTGCCCAGGCGCTTTTCGATGCGTTTGCGCAGTCCCTTGAGCAACCCCTGTCGCTGGGATGCCCGCAGAAAACGCGGGAAGGCGTCGAAAATCATCAGCAACTGCGCCAGCTCGGTGCTTGCCGCGACCGCCGGATAGGCCACGGCCATCTGCGCCATGCGACGTTGCGCTGCCTCGGGTTGATCGTGCTCGAGCAAATACGCCGCCAGTACTTCGCGATCGCGCAACGGCGTGGTCAGGTCACCGACCCGGGACGCCGCCACTTCCAGCTGCTCGACCCCAGGCAAGCCGCGCAACGGCCGCAGCAGACTGCGCAAACGGCGAACCGTGGTGCGCAGATCATGCAACGCTTCCGGATCGGTGCGGGCATTCAAACGTGCCTGACACGACAGCAGGCGGACTTCCAGGCCCAGAACATGGGCCACTAACCGATCAACCAAGGCAGACATCGTTTGCTCCCTGAATCGAATTACTGATGCCTACATCATGCCTCAACGCCCGGCGCGTGATTCACGAATATAAAAGCGCGCCTTCTCGGCTTTCTTGGTGCAGCCTTCGAACGCTTCGAATTGCTGCTGGGTCTTGGCGCCGGTCAGCAACGACAGGGCCTTGGAGTAACTGACGGTGCCGGCGAAACCTTCGGCCTTGGCCAGGTCCAGCTCACGCCACGCGGCATCGATCCCGCTACCGCAGCTGTCACGGTACGCAGTCTTGCCGGCACAACCGGCGAGCGCCAGCGCAATCAAAGGCACACAGATCCAGGCTTTCATCACTCACACCTCAAAGATAGGTAAACAGTCGTGCAGGTAAGACGGTCCGGCGCGTGAAAAGTGCCTTGGCCCGCTGCGGAAACTATAGCGCTCGCGAGAATAACCATCTGCCGCCATGGAGTGTCGAAAAAACGACGCGTTCACCCTGCTGAACGACCTTAGCGATTGAAGCACGCCCCTCGTTGGGTGCATTGTTGAACCTTGTCAGACGAGGGCGATTCATGAAAAAGCGTGTCGCATTGGTGCTGGGTTCCGGTGGAGCCCGGGGCTATGCCCATATCGGTGTCATTGAAGAGATCGAGCGGCGTGGATACGACATCGCCTGCATCGCCGGTTGTTCGATGGGCGCCGTGGTTGGCGGGATTTATGCCGCCGGCAAACTGGATGAATACCGCAACTGGATCGAGAGCCTGGATTACCTCGACGTGCTGCGTCTGGTGGATGTCAGTTTTCGACTAGGTGCGATTCGCGGGGAGAAGGTCTTCGGGCAGATCCGCAAGATCGTTGGCGAGATCAATATCGAAGACTTGCGCATCCCCTACACGGCGGTGGCCACCGACCTGACCAACCAGCAGGAAATCTGGTTCCAGGAAGGTTGCCTGCACCAGGCGATGCGCGCCTCGGCGGCCATTCCGAGCCTGTTCACGCCGGTGATGCAGGGCAATCGCATGCTGGTGGACGGCGGTATCCTCAACCCGTTGCCGATCGTGCCGGTGGTGTCGAGCCATTGCGACCTGATCATCGCGGTCAACCTCAACTCCACCAACCAGCGCCACTATCAACTGCCGGTGATCCAGCGCCCGGCCGCGTTCAAGACCCGGTTCGACAGCCTGATGAGCTCGGTCGGCTCGAAGTTGCCATTCCGTCGCAAACAAGCGGAAAAGTTGCTGCTGCTGGAAAAGGAGGCATTGATCGCAGAAGCGGCCGAGATCAACCCCTGGATCGAATCCGCCGAACCCGAAGCCCAGCAACCGGCGGCCGCTCCGGAACGCGATGGCGCGCCGAAATCAGCCACCGGCTCGTTCATCATCGACAACGTGGGGCCGGCGTCCTTGCTGGATTTGATCAACCAGAGTTTCGAAGTGATGCAGACGTCGTTGGCGCAGTACAAGATTGCCGGTTATCCACCGGATATCCTGATCAACGTGCCGAAGCGGGTGTGCCGGTTTTTCGAGTTCTACAAGGCGCCGGAATTGATCGCGCTGGGGCGCGAGATTGCGCGGGATACGTTGGATAGATACGAGAGTGAGCGGGATTCCTGAGGTTTCTCGAGTGAATGTGAGGGCCCCATCGCGAGCAGGCTCGCTCCCACAATTGATCTTTGGTAGACACAAAATTTGTGGATCACCTAAATCCACTGTGGGAGCGAGCCTGCTCGCGATCGGGCCGGATCAAGCAACACAAAACCCTAAAGACCACCTTCACTCAAAAGCCGATACCCAACCCCCGCCTCTGTCACGATAAACCGCGGCTGCGTCGGGTCATCCGCCAGCTTCTGCCGCAAATGCCCGACCACAATCCGCAAGTAATGACTATCCTCGGTATGGGTCGGCCCCCAGATGTCCTTGAGCAATTGCTGCTGGGTGATCACCCGCCCCGGGTGCCGCGCCAGTTGCGCCAGCACCGCGTATTCCTTGCGGGTCAACGCCACTTCGACGCCGTCGAGCAGCACCCGGCGATAGGCCAGGTCCACGGTCAACGGGCCGAACGCCAGCGCCGCTTGCTGCGCCTCACCCACCGGCGCCTGACGCAACAAGGCACGCACCCGCGCCAGAAACTCCTGAATGCCGAACGGCTTGGTCACGTAGTCATTCGCACCGCCATCCAGCGCTTCCACCTTCTGCCCCTCGCTGGCACGCACCGACAGGACCAGCACCGGCACTGTCGACCATTCACGAAACTCGCGCAGCACTTGCTGGCCGTCCATGTCCGGCAGACCGAGGTCGAGCACAAGGAGGTCCGGTTTGTTCAATGCGGCCTGTGCCAGGCCTTCCGTGCCGGTGCCGGCCTCCAGCACTTTATAGCCTTGGGAAGCGAGGCTGATGCGCAGGAATTTACGGATCTGCGGTTCGTCGTCGATGACCAAAATGGTCGCGGTCTGGCTCATGGTTTCTGATCGTGGCATGGAGAAATCCAAAGGGTATCAGGCTTCACTGTCAGCCCTCACTGTCAACGTCGGGTTGTTCCTGCAAAGGCAAGTGAAGAGTGATGCACGTGCCACGCCCTTCGATACCGTCGCCGACGCTGATTCGCCCGCCATGGGCGCCCACCATGCCCTGACAGATCGCCAGTCCAAGCCCCGTGCCCTGCCCGCCTCGATCTCCACGCGCGGCGGTGTAGAACATGTCGAAAATCTTCGCCCGCTCCTCCTCCGGAATGCCCGGGCCTTCATCGCTGACCGAGAAGAACAGCTCGCTGTCATCGGCGCCGGCGAGTAATTGCAGACGGCCGTGAGGTGGCGAAAAACGCGCGGCGTTTTCCAGTACGTTGACCAGTGCCTGCTCGATCAGCGCGGCATGCACGTACAGCAGCGGCAATTCGGCCGGCACTTGGGTGCTGACCTGCAGCGGTGCCAGCACCGCACGCAGGCGATTGAGGGCGCTGCCGACAATGTCGGCCGGCGACACCCAATCCCGTGCCAGCTTCAATGCGCCGTGGCCCAGGCGGGTCATGTCCAGCAGGTTTTGAATGTAGCGATCGAGGCGCTCGGCTTCATCCCGGGTGCCTTCGAGCAGTTCGCGACGATCCTCCAGCGGGATCGCCTCGCCGAGCGCCAACAGGCTGTCGATGCTGCCGCGCATGGACGTCAACGGCGTGCGCAGATCGTGGGACACCGACGCCAGCAAGGCACTGCGCAGTTGCTCGGTTTCGCCGTGCAGCCGCGCCGCTTCCAGGTCTTCGGCCAATTGCGCGCGAGCCAGGGCCTGGGCCAGCGGCTGACTCAACGCGGTCAATAACCGTCGACGCTGACCGCTCAAGGTCTGCCCTTCTTTGGCACAGACGCCGAGCAATGCCAGCGGCCCGTCTTCCACCGACAGCGGCCACCACCACCAACGCCCGAACGGCAACGTGCCGGTGCCCGCGCCCGCCGGTTGATCGTGTTGCCAGGCCCAGTCGGCGGCCGCGCGCTCGGCTTCGGAAAACTCCAGCGGGCCGCCGGTTTCGACTTTCCAGCCGCTCTGGCCATCGCGATTGAGCAGGCACAATTGCAGATCGCTCCAGCCCTCTAGGTGCTGGGCAGCGGCATTGACCACGGCCTGACGGTCAGTGGCCGCCGTCAGTTTGCGTGACAGGTCGAGCAGTTCGGTGGTTTCCTCCTGGGTGTCGCGCAAGGCCTGCAATTGCCGCCGCTGGCGCGCCGCGAGGTTGCCGGTGAGCGCTGCCATCAACAGGAAGAACAGCAAGGTCAGCACGTCTTCTTCACGCTGGATGCTGAAGGAAAAATTCGGTGGAATGAACAGGAAGTCATACGTCAGGAAGGACAGCGCAGCACAGGCCAGCGCCGGGCCGAGGCTGCTGCGCACCGCCACCAGCAACACGGCGGCAAGGAACACCAGCGAAATATTGGGCAGCGGCAAGACACTCGCCACTGCCCAGGCCAGGGCAGTGGCGAGCACGGTCGCGACCAGCGCCAGCGCATAGTCGAACCACACCAGCGACTGTACCGGGCGTTGTCGTGGCGGATCCTGTTCGTGATCGCTGTCGATGACGTTGATTTCGAGCCCGCGAGCATGGCGCAACAAACGCGCCGCCAGGCCGCCACCGAACAGCCGACGGCGCAATCGCTGCCGGGACTGGCCGACCAGGACCAGGCTGGCACGTCGTTCAGTGGCGTGCTGAATCAGGGTTTTCGCCACCTCACCGGCCCGCAGCAACACCACTTCACCGCCGAGGCGTTCGGCCAGTTGCTGGGCACTTTGCAGACGCAGGCGTGATTGCTCATCACGCACGCTGCCGTTGTCCACATGCACCAGGCTCCACGGCAGATGCCGACGCTGGGCGACGCGGCTGGCGTGACGCACCAGACGCTCGGCCTGGGCATCGCCATCGACACCGACCAGCAAACGACCGCGCACCGTCGGTGCTGCCTGGCCAAGCTGACGATACCCTTGGGCCAGGTCGTTATCGACCTGAGCCGCAGCGGTTTGCATCGCCAGCTCACGCAGGGCAGTAAGGTTGGTCTGGGAGAAGTACGCATCGATGGCCGCCCGCGCCTGCTCCGGCACATAGACCTTGCCGTCACGCAGACGCTCAAGCAGCTCCCGTGGCGGCAAGTCGATCAACAGCAATTCGTAGGCTTCTTGCAGCACCCAGTCCGGCAGGGTTTCGCGGACTTGCACGCCAGTGATCCCGCGCACCTGATCATTGAGGCTCTCCAGGTGCTGAACGTTGACCGTGGTGTACACGTCAATGCCGGCGGCGAGCAGTTCCTGAATATCTTGCCAGCGTTTGGCGTGACGACTGCCCGGTGCATTGGTGTGGGCCAGCTCGTCCACCAGCACCAGTTTCGGCTTGGCGGCGAGCAAGCCGTCGAGGTCCATTTCTTCGAGGGTCACGCCCCGGTATTCCGAGCGCACCAAGGGTTGCTGCGGCAAGCCGCCCAGCAGCGCCTCGGTCTCGGCGCGGCCATGGGTTTCGACGACGCCGGCAATAAGCTTCACGCCTTGGCGAAGTTGGGTATGGGCGGCTTGCAGCATGGCGTAGGTCTTGCCGACACCAGGCGCGGCACCGAGGAAAACCTTGAGCCGGCCACGACCGTCACGGGGCAGGTCTGCTAACAGCGCGTCGGCGCGGCCGGAGTCACTCATGCTTTGATATCTCTTTTTTTCAGAGGTTGATGAGGTGATTGTTCTGCCGTCATCGCCAGCAGGCTGGCTCCCACAAGAATTCAGCACTCCCTGTGGGAGCTAGCCTGCTGGCGATTGGCGCCACCACCGATCTACAGTTTTTCCAACGCCATGTTCAACGCCAGCACATTCACCACCGGCGGCCCCACCAGCGGCTGCTCGATGTGCGCATCCAACAGGTTCTGGAGCGTCGCCACCGGCAGGTTCCGCGCCGCCGCAACTCGCGCCAGTTGATAGGCAATTGCGGCCGGAGGCAAGTGTGGATCGAGGCCACTGCCGGAAGTGGTCACCAGCGCCAACGGCACCGGCCCCTGCCCTGGCACTCGCTGTTTGTTGGCATCGTCGATCACCCGAGTGGCCAAGGCCGGGTTACTTGGCGAGAGGTTACTGGCGCTGCTCGATACCGTGGCGAAAGCACCGGCGGATGGCCGTGGATGGAACCAGGCATCACCGGTGAAATCCTGGGCAATCAGCGAGGAGCCGCGGACCTTGCCATCGGCGTCGTGTACGAGGCTGCCGTTGGCTTGATCCGGGAACGCGACCTGGGCGACACCGGTGACCACCAAGGGGTAAGCGACGCCGGTGATCAGGGTCATCAAGACCAGCAGGCTCAGGGCCGGACGTATCATTGTGGACATTTCAAAATCCTCGAATTCATTAAAAACATGCACATCACCCTGTGGCGAGGGAGCTTGCTCCCGCTGGACTGCGAAGCAGCCCCACCTGGACACAGTGTTTATTCAGGTACACCGCATCGGCTGGTTTTACGACTGCTGCGCAGTCGAGCGGGAGCAAGCTCCCTCGCCACAAAGGCCAACGCTAACCATCAAACCAGATGCAACGCCGTCAACAGCATGTCGATCGCCTTGATGCCCACGAACGGCACCAGAATCCCGCCCAGTCCATAGATCAGCAGATTGCGACGCAGCAACGCCGCCGCACTCGCCGCCTGCACCCGCACACCGCGCAGCGCCAGTGGAATCAGCACCACAATGATCAAGGCGTTGAACACAATGGCCGACAGAATCGCGCTCTGCGGACTGCTCAGATGCATGACGTTCAGCACGCCCAATTGCGGGTAGATCGAGGCGAACAGCGCCGGCAGGATCGCAAAGTATTTGGCCACGTCGTTGGCGATGGAAAAGGTCGTCAGCGCACCACGGGTCACCAACAATTCCTTGCCGATCTGCACCACGTCCAGCAACTTGGTCGGATCGCTGTCGAGGTCAACCATGTTCGCCGCCTCGCGTGCGGCTTGCGTACCATCGTTCATCGCCATGCCGACGTCTGCCTGGGCCAGCGCCGGGGCGTCGTTGGCACCGTCGCCGCACATCGCGACCAGGCGCCCGTCGTTCTGCTCGTGACGAATACGCGCCAGTTTTTTCTCCGGCGTGGCTTCGGCCAGTACGTCGTCGACGCCCGCTTCAGCCGCAATGGCTGCTGCGGTCAGCGGGTTGTCGCCGGTCACCATGACGGTGCGAATCCCCAATTTGCGCAGCTCGGCAAAACGTTCGCGGATGCCGGGCTTGACCACGTCCTTGAGGTGAATCGCACCGAGCAACTTACCGTCGACGCAGACCAGCAACGGCGTGCCGCCGCTCTGGGCAATCTTGTCGATTTCACGGGACAGGGCCGGGGCGAGATCAGCGCGTTTCAGGCCGACGAACGCCAGCAAAGAATCCACTGCGCCTTTGCGATACACGCGGCCCTGATAGTCAACGCCGGACAGGCGGGTTTCAGCACTGAACGGTACGGCGGTCAACAGCTCGGTGCTCGGCTCAGGCTGCGGATGCAGGCCCCGCAAGTACTCGACGATGGATTTACCTTCCGCCGTGTCATCGGCCAGCGAGGCGAACAGCGCGCCCTCGGCCAGTTCCCGGGCGTTCACACCTGGCGCGGCATACACCGCGGTGCAACGACGGTTACCGAAGGTGATGGTGCCGGTCTTGTCCAGCAGCAGCACATGCACGTCCCCCGCCGCTTCCACGGCGCGGCCGGATTTGGCGATCACGTTCAGGCGCACCAGACGGTCCATACCGGCGATACCGATGGCCGAGAGCAAACCGCCGATGGTGGTCGGAATCAGCGTGACCAATAACGCCACCAGGAACACCAGCGGCAGGCTGCCGTTGGCGAAGTGGGCGAACGGTTGCAGGGTGACGACCACGAGCAGGAAGATCAGGGTCAGGCCGATCAACAGGATGTCGAGCGCCACTTCGTTCGGGGTTTTCTGGCGTTTGGCGCCTTCGACCAGCGCGATCACGCGGTCCAGGGTCGATTCACCGGGGTTGGCGGTGATGCGCACCAGCAGCCAGTCAGACACCAGGCGAGTGTTGCCGGTGACAGCCGAACGGTCGCCGCCGGATTCGCGGATTACCGGTGCGGATTCCCCGGTAATCGCCGCTTCGTTGACCGCCGCGATGCCTTCGATGACTTCGCCGTCACCGGGGATCATTTCCCCGGCTTCGACGCGCACCACATCACCCTTGCGCAGGCTGGTGGCCGGCACTACCTGAAAGGCGCCGTTGCTGGTTTTGCGGCGTGCGCTCAAGCCTTCGCTGCCAGCCTTGAGGCTGTCGGCGCGGGCCTTGCCGCGACCTTCGGCCAGGGCTTCGGCAAAGTTGGCGAAGAGCACGGTGAACCACAGCCACAGCGCGATTTGCGCGGCGACGAAAGTGGGCACGGCGCTGTCGGGAATAAAGCACAAAACGGTGGTCAGCACGGCGGTCAGTTCGACCACCAGCATCACCGGCGCACGCTGCAATTGCCGTGGGTCGAGCTTGACGAAGGCTTGCACCAGCGCCGGGCGCCAGAGGGCCGAGATCGCGGTTTTCGGTTGTTCCGGCGCCTTCACGGCAGCGGGTTTGGTTGCGGGCATATTCATCATTGACTCCTTAGAAGCCCATGCTCAGATGTTCAGCGATTGGGCCCAACGCCAGGGTCGGCAGAAAGGTCAGGCCGCCCACCAGCAAAATGGTCACGGTCAACAGGGTCACGAACAGCGGACCGTGGGTCGGGAAGCTGTTCTGGCCAATCGGTGCGGTTTTCTTCATCGCCAGGCTGCCGGCCAAGGCCAGTACCGGGAGGATGTAACCGAAGCGACCGATCAACATGCCAAGACCGAGCATCAGGTTGTGGAACGGTGTGTTGGCGCCGAAACCGCCGAACGCCGAACCGTTGTTGGCACTGGCCGAGGTATAGGCGTAGAGCAACTGGCTGAAACCGTGGGGTCCGGGGTTGGTTACCGACGCCACCGGACCTGGCAGGCTGGCGGCAATCGCACTGAGCACCAGCACACCGACCGGCATCACCAGCAAGGTCACCACCAGCAGTTGCACTTCCTTGGCCTGCAATTTCTTGCCGAGGTATTCCGGAGTACGGCCGATCATCAGGCCGGCGAGGAACACTGCGATCAACACGTTGAGCAACATGCCGTAGAGCCCGGCGCCGACGCCGCCGAAGATCACTTCGCCGACCATCATATTGACCATCGCGACCATGCCGCTCAGCGGATTAAGGCTGTCGTGCATACCGTTGACCGAACCGTTGGACGCGGCGGTGGTGGTCACCGACCACAGCACCGTGGCGGTAGTGCCGAAGCGTGCTTCCTTGCCTTCCAGCGGCGCGGTCTGTTCGACGGCGACGTTGTTCAGGGAAGGGTTCGGCTGGTATTCAGCCCACAGCGAGGTGGCGCCGCCGATCAGGAACAGCGCCAGCATGCAGGCGATGATCGCCCGGCTCTGACGCAGGTCCTTCACGTAATGGCCGAAGGTGAACACCAGGGCGACGGGGATCAGGATGATCGAGGACACTTCGAACAGGTTGCTCCACGCCGTCGGGTTCTCGAACGGGTGCGCCGAGTTGACGCCGAAGAAGCCACCGCCGTTGGTCCCCAGCTGCTTGATCGCAATCTGGCTGGCGGCCGGGCCGAGCGGAATCACCTGATCGACGCCTTGCATCGTCACTGCATTCACGTACTGCGCGAAGGTTTGCGGCACACCCTGCCAGACCAGATACAGCGCCAGCAGCAGGCACAGCGGCAGCAGGCCGTAGAGGGTGGCGCGGGTCATGTCGACCCAGAAATTGCCGAGGGTCTTGGTCGATTTGCGACCGATACCGCGGCACAGCGCAACCAGCACAGCGAGGCCGGTGGCGGCGCTGACGAAGTTCTGCACGGTAAGGCCGGCCATCTGACTCAGGTAGCTCAGCGAGGCTTCGCCGCTGTAACCCTGCCAGTTGGTGTTGGTCATGAAACTGACGGCGGTGTTGAACGCCAGCGTCCACTCCTGACCCGGCAGATTTTGCGGGTTGAGCGGCAAGTGGTCCTGGAACAACAGAATCGCGAACAACAGCAAGAAGCCCGCAAGGTTGAAGGCGAGCAAGGCCAGGGTGTATTTCTGCCAGCTCTGTTCGGCCTGCGGATCAACACCGGCCACCCGATAACAGCCCCGCTCCACCGGCCCCAGGATCGGTGTCAGCCAGGTGCGCTGCCCCTCCATGACCTTGTAGTAGAACCGCCCGAGAAACGGTGCCGGAATCAGCACCACGGCGAAGAAGGCCAGGATCAGCCAATAGTCATAACTGTGCATAGCCGCTCCTAGTTCCGGTCCGCGCGCAACAGCGCAACCAACAGATAAATGAACAGCCCCACTGCCAACAGCAGTGACACCCCGTCCAGAACGCTCATGGAAGTTCTCCGTGTTACGGCGTATTGCCGCGTGTGGAGTCATTGTCGGAACGAAGGCTGTAAAGGAGCGAGATCGAGGGTGTTGGCTGTGCATAAAGAAAGCGTAAAGAGTGGGTTTATGGCGTTGTTACAGCGGTGTTTCGGCGAGCTCCATCGCTAGCAGGCTAGCTCCCACAGGGGTTTGATGTTGTTTGGGCCACCGCAGTCCAATGTGGCAGCGAGCCTGCTCGCGATGACGGCAGAACTGGCAACCCTGCCCTCAACTGGCGCACAAAGATGCGTGCATCCAGCAGCAAACATCCCCGATACGACACCTTTTTACGCTTTACGACTGCCATCACAACACTGGCACGCCCACTGCACACGCCCTCCCCGAGCTTTCCAAACCGTTCAGGGAGCAAACGATGAACACACAACTCAAACCCACGCTGGGCACGCTGCACCTGTGGGGCATTGCGGTCGGACTGGTGATTTCCGGTGAGTATTTCGGCTGGAGTTACGGCTGGGGCGTGGCCGGGACACTGGGATTTCTGGTGACCTCCTTCATGGTCGCCACCATGTACACCTGCTTCATCTTCAGTTTCACCGAACTGACCACCGCCATTCCCCACGCAGGCGGTCCCTTTGCCTACAGCCGCCGCGCCTTTGGCGAGAAAGGCGGATTGATCGCCGGGCTGGCGACGCTGATCGAATTCGTCTTCGCCCCACCGGCCATTGCCCTGGCGATCGGCGCGTATCTGAACGTGCAATTCCCGGCACTTGATCCGAAGCACGCGGCAGTCGGCGCGTACATTGTTTTCATGGGCCTGAACATCCTCGGCGTGAAACTGGCAGCGACGTTCGAGCTGGTGGTCTGCGTCCTGGCAGTCGCCGAGTTGCTGGTGTTCATGGGCGTGGTGGCGCCGGCGTTCAGCTTCAGCAACTTCGCGCTGAATGGCTGGGCCGGTTCCGATGTGTTCGGCGCACCGGCGATTGCCGGGATGTTTGCGGCGATTCCGTTTGCCATCTGGTTTTTCCTCGCCATCGAAGGCGCGGCCATGGCCGCCGAAGAAGCCAAGGACCCGAAACGCACGATTCCCAAGGCGTACATCAGCGGCATTTTGACCCTGGTGTTGTTGGCCATGGGCGTGATGTTCTTTGCCGGCGGCGTCGGCGACTGGCGCACCCTGTCGAACATCAACGATCCGTTGCCGCAAGCGATGAAAACCGTGGTCGGCGAAAGCTCCGGCTGGTTGCACATGCTGGTGTGGATCGGCCTGTTCGGCCTGGTCGCGAGTTTCCACGGGATCATCCTCGGCTACTCGCGGCAGTTCTTCGCCCTCGCCCGTGCGGGTTATCTGCCGTCGTCGCTGGCCAAACTCTCGCGCTTCCAGACGCCACACCGGGCCATCATCGCCGGCGGTGTCATCGGCATCGCCGCGATCTACAGCGACGGCTTGATCAACCTGGGCGGCATGACGCTGACGGCGGCGATGATCACCATGGCGGTGTTCGGCGCGATCGTGATGTACATCATGAGCATGCTCAGCCTGTTCAAACTGCGTAAAACCGAACCAAACCTGGAGCGCACATTCCGCGCGCCGTGCTACCCGTTGGTGCCGTTCATTGCATTGGTGCTGGCGGTGGTGTGCCTGGTGGCGATGGCCTGGTTCAACACGCTGATCGGGGCGATCTTCCTCGGCTTCATGGCGGCGGGCTTCGTGTACTTCATGCTGACGGCACAGCTGCGGGCGGATGCGCCGGCGGATGCGATGCTGACCGGGCTCTGAATCGCAGCAGGTGTTGCGGGCAGATCAGGCATAGAATGGAACCACTGCGAAAATGAATCGCTCAAAGTGGTATGCACGACCGGTTGGCAAAACCCGCCAATCGGCCTGCCCTCAAGGAGAGCCCTATGCCCTGGTATGCCTGGTTGATTCTGGTCGTTGCAATCGGCTCGATTGTGGGTGGTTTGATGATGTTGCGTGACACCGCCAACAAAGTTGAACTCACCGACGAGCAACGCAAGCGAGTCGCTGAACGTAATGCGCAAGCGGACGCCAAGGATGCGCAGGACCGCTGACATATAACTGTGGCGAGGGAGCTTGCTCCCGTTGGGTCGCGTAGCGGCCCTCGATGTCCCTCGCACTTTTTTTTGCGCCCGCTGCGCGGTCGAGCGGGAGCAAGCTCCCTCGCCACAACAGCGCTGTTACTTTTCCCAATCGGCCTTGGCGATGTGCAAGCCATGCAGCCCTTTGTAGGCCGCCCGCTCCGGTTGGCTCCAGCCTTCCAGCAACGAATTCTCTAACTTGTAGATCTCTACTCCAAGCGGGCGACACACGCTGAGCGGGTCCTGCGCATCCGGCCCCCACATCGCCAGCGACAGATCGCCGCCCGGACAGGTCGACAGCGCACACAGCAAATCAATCTCCGCGAAAAACTCCAGGTAATCGCCCTTCTGCGCCGGACAGGCTTTCATGAAATACATGTCGTCGTGGTTGAGGCCCGTGCACTGGAAAATGTTCAACACGTCATGCACGTCGAATTCGGTCAGGCCATGGGGCAACACGGCGCGGGTCAGGTTCGAGTGGCAGTGGTGATGGAAGTCTTCGCCGGTGAGCATTTTGTTCACGTAGGGATCGCAGCGAGTGCCGAGCAAGTCGTGCAGGCGACCACCATGTTCGTCGATGCCGTAACCGGCCAGGCTGTCATCGGTGATCGTCACCAGCGGCCGTAAAAAAGGCAGGTTCGACCAGAGCCGGTCATGGGTGCTGACGTGCGCGCCCTGCAACTGGCGGGTTCGCGCCGCCCACAAGCGTTCACGCGGATCATTGGCATTCCAGACGTTGAAATCACCTACTTGCGGACCGACCGGCGTCGTCACGCGAAACACGTGCCCGGCCGGGACGTTCCAGGCGCGACCGGTGCGGATCGGCACTTCAAACTGCTCGATCAGCGTGCGCCCCTCCTTCGAATCCCGGATCTTCTCGTAAAAGGCTTTGTCCACCTGCAACGCCGAGCCTTTGCTCACTTGATAAGCCGCCGGATAGTCTTTGTACATGGCACGAATCCTCGATCAGTGATGGGAGTTTGGAGCAAGCATTTGCAACAGGAGCTGTTCGGAGTCATCGAGATAAAGGCTCATGGCATCTCCGGCAGCGCGCTTGTCGCCTTCGGCGAGCAGCTCATGGATCTGCCGGTCGCGCGCCAGCCAGGGCGCCTGGAACCTCGATTCATCGGGCGCGGTGCAAAACACCAGGCGCAGTTGCGCGACGACATTGGTGAAGAATTCATCGAACAACGGACTGCGCAGCAATCCGACGATATGTTGATGAAACGCCAGGCTGTGAGTGCCGACGGCGCGCCAGTCCTCGCGTTCGCGGGCCAGTTCGGTGGCTTCCAGCGCCTCCAGCATCCGGTCGGACTGATAATCGCGCAGCGGTTGACTCGCGCTGATGGCTTGCAATTCGAGGGTTCGCCGCACGTTGAACAGGTCCCGCACATCCGCAGCCCCCAGCTTGCGCACCATCACGCCTTTGTTGCGCACATAACGGGTCAGACCTTCCTGTCCCAAACGATGCAAGGCTTCGCGAATGGTGTTGCGGGAAGCGTTGTAGGCCGAGACCAGGTCGTTTTCCACCAGCGCCATGCCAGGCAGCAAACGTCCGCCAATGATGTCGGCGCGCAATTCCAATGTGATGTGATCGGCCAGGGACAGTCCGCTGTTCATGCTCATCGCCTCTTGATTGTTCAACAATCGTCAGCGAATGAGTAATCACTATTCGTGCCAGATTATTCAATGCGCTGTGACAGAGTTGGACGCATCTGCATGCTTTTTAGAAGTAGAAGTACAGTCACCATCCCATTTTCATTGGTTAAGATGGCGCATTGTTGCGGAGATTCAAGATGCGTTACTCGCAGGACCATAAAGCCCAGACCCATCAACGCATCATCAAGGAAGCCTCAGCGCGGTTTCGCCGCGACGGTATTGGCGCTACCGGCCTTCAACCTCTGATGAAAGCGCTGGGCCTGACTCACGGTGGCTTCTACTCGCATTTCAAATCCAAGGATGAACTGGTAGAAAAAGCCCTGCAGGCGGCTGGCGAGCAATGTGACGTCACCTGCGCCCAGCTGTTCGCCCAGGAGCATCCGCTGGAGGCGTTCATCGACACCTATCTGTCCGAATGGCACCAGACTTCACCCGATGAAGGGTGTCCGCTGCCAACGATGTCATCGGAACTCGGTTTGCGTGGACAGCCAAGCCCGACCTCGGACGTGGTGCTCAATGCGAGGCTCGAACAAATACAGGGGACGCTTGAAGGCGAGGACGCCGCCGACCAGAGCATCTTTATCATGTCCGCGCTGGTCGGGGCGTTGCTGCTGTCACGCAGTGTCGAGAACCCCGAACTGGCTCAGCGGGTTCTCGACATCACACGCACATTTCTCAAACAACCACGGGATTAACCCTGCCAACGTTTGAACAATACGCTGGCATTGACCCCGCCAAAGCCGAAACCGTTGGACAGCGCATATTCGATCGCCATCGGCCGCGCCTTGCCGTGGACGATATCCACACCTTGCGCGGCCGGGTCCGGGTTATCGAAATTGAGCGTGGCCGGCGCGATCTGGTCCCGGATCGCCAACAGCGTGAAGATCGCCTCGATCCCGCCCGCCGCGCCGAGCAAATGGCCGGTGGCCGACTTGGTCGACGTGACCGCTATCTTGTTGTCTGAGCCGAACAACGACTTGATCGCCGCCAGTTCCCCCAAATCCCCTACCGGTGTCGAGGTGGCGTGAGCGTTGAGATGCTGTACCTGGTCCGCAGAAATACCCGCCTGAGCCAACGCCAACGACATCGCCCGCCGCGCACCACTGCCATCTTCGGGGCCCGCAGTCAGGTGATAGGCATCGGCACTGGTGCCGTAACCGACCAGTTCCGCCAGCGGTTGCGCGCCACGAGCCAGAGCATGTTCCAGGGATTCGATCACCAGAAGACCCGCGCCCTCACCCATGACGAAGCCATCTCGATCACGGTCGAACGGGCGCGAAGCACGTTCCGGGGTGTCGTTGAAACCGCTGGACAAGGCCCGGGCAGCGGCGAACCCGGCGAGGCTGACCCGATCGATTGCCGCTTCCGCGCCGCCACACACCGCAATATCCGCTTCGCCACAACGAATCAGCCGCGCCGCATCACCAATCGCCTGAACCCCGGCCGCGCACGCCGTTACCGGAGCACCCAGCGGACCTTTGAAACCATGCTGGATCGACACATGGCCCGCGGCCAGGTTGACCAGGAAAGAAGGAATGGTGAATGGCGACAAACGCCGCGGGCCACGGCTGTCCGTGGTGCGCACCGCATCGGCAATTGCACCGAAACCGCCGACGCCCGAACCGATGATGGTAGCCGTGCGCTCCTGAGCATCGGCGGTTTGCGCCTGCCAACCGGCTTGCTCGATCGCCTGACGCGCCGCTTCCATGGCGAACAATATGAACCGGTCCATCTTCTTCTGTTCTTTGGGTGGGGTGGCCCGGTCCGGGTCAAAACCGGCCTCGGCATCATCGGCCAGCGTCGGCACTGCACCGCCGACCTTGGCCGGCAGATCGGCCACGACGTCGTCCGGTAAATTGCGCAAACCGGAACGTCCGGACAACAGGCGTGCCCACACCGCTTCGACACCACTACCCAGCGGCGACACCAGCCCCATGCCCGTTACAACCACTCGACGATCACTCATACCGCAATATCCTCATGCCAATGCTGGCGCTTTATTTGTAACGCGCAGCGGCTTTGCTTTTGGAAAGGTTTGGCGCCATCACGTGTCGCGCCGCAACAAAGGCGTGCCACTCGCTGGCATCCGGCAACGACGGAATGGTGATCAACTCGCCCTGGTCCAGACCCGCTAGAGCCGCGTCGACCATATCCCCTGCGTCCATGACCATGTCATCCGGGATCTGGCTCGCGTCGATACCGGAACGCTCCCAGATTTCGGTGCGCGTCACGCCAGGCAATACGGCCTGCACCTTGACCCCCGTGCCATCCAGCTCGGCGTTCAACGACTGCGTCAGACTTAACACATAAGCCTTGCTGGCGCTGTAAGTGGCGTTGAAACGCTCGGGGAACAGAGCGACCACCGAGGCGATGTTGATGATTGTGCCCCGGCCCGCCTTGGCAAAACTGGCAGCGGCCGCCGATGCCAACCGCGTGACCGTCGTAACGTTCAGTTGAATCAGGCGCTCCAGCTGATCCAGATCGGAGTTGGCCAGCAAGCCATCCGCCGCGACACCGGCATTGTTCAGCAACAGGCTGATACTCGAATCGCTGCGAAGGCGCTGCTCGAGCTTGAGCACATCATCCTTTTGCGTCAGGTCCGCCTTGAGCACCTCGACCTGAACACCATGCTCGGCGCGTAGCTTGCTCGCCGCCGCCTCCAGACGCTCCTGATCACGAGCGACCAATAACAAATCAAAACCACGCGCCGCCAACCGCTCAGCGTAGATGGCACCGATACCGGAGGAAGCACCGGTGACTAGGGCTGTGCCTTGGGTCTGGGGAGAATTCATGACAGTGCTCCTGGAAATATGTAGAGGAAGACAAGTGCCTGCGCTTCAGAACGCCTCACGTATTCATTATAGACATAATTTAAATACAATATGATAGTCGTAATTTTTCCTCCGCCGACGGGAGGCAATCCATCTCCACAGACCCCAAAAGCAAAAAGGCCGGTCAATGACCGGCCCCTGGCGCTGAATTTACAAGCTTAGTTCACCTCAAGCTTTTCGCGGTTTTTATCGAGGATGGCTTTGCCAATGCCCTTCACTTCGAGCAGTTCGTCCACTGAGGAAAATGGCCCATTACTCTCCCGATACGCAACAATCGCCTTGGCTTTCGCTTCCCCTACACCCGTCAGCTCGCGCTGCAGTGTTGAGGCATCGGCCTGGTTCAAATCCACCTTGTCAGACTGAACCTGAGGGGAAATCTCCATGACCAGAGGTGCGTTTTCAGTCCCGGATTTGACCATCGGCGCAGCAATAGCTGCAACGGAGGTGCTGGTGAGCAGGACAAAAATCAGAGAGTAGAAGTAGCCAGTACGCATAAATGAAGCTCCATGACATCGATTGAGAAAGCAGCTTTTCCGAAGCTGCTTTTCAAATTTAGGCGATGGATTGTGGTTGTCAAAAAGGAGGTCGTTACGGGATGTGAAATAATATAAGTTCTAGTCAGCATAGCTGGTAAACGGCCGACGATCTTTTCAATTAACACATATATAACGCGCGGCAACAAACGCATCCCTTTCGATGCAGACCGATAAAAAATAAATGGCGAACGGTTCGCCCTAGCCCGGCCCAGCCGCTACCTCAGCCTTGCAAAAGTGAAATCTCGTGTAAGGTCCTGGATGCATAGGAGACAACGGTATCGCTACCGAAAGAGAAAATTTTTGACGCGGCACCCTAGCTAAGGCGCTGTTTCGAGATAATTATTTTGCAAACTTGACTACACTGTCTCTACCGTCGAGCCCTCCTAGGCATGTAAGTTAATGTCCAAGAGACTATCTCAACCCGCAACAGCATGCGAACGTGAAGAATTGGCTGGTACACAACTGTATTTTCACGTGCGCTTATAGCAACCTCAAGCTCTGGGAAGACTAGGTCGAGCGGATTTTCAGGAGCATCAAGAGTGTCAGAAAGCCCGATTACCACC
This sequence comes from Pseudomonas sp. IT-P100, assembly GCF_949767185.1. Taxonomy (NCBI): domain Bacteria; kingdom Pseudomonadati; phylum Pseudomonadota; class Gammaproteobacteria; order Pseudomonadales; family Pseudomonadaceae; genus Pseudomonas; species Pseudomonas sp. IT-P100. The sequence continues at coordinate 242,215 of NZ_CATKQK010000011.1, read as the reverse complement.
TTTCGTGGCGTGACGAAACGCACAATCGATCGGACAGGAATGGAGCCCAAATCGACAGGAAATCTTGCACACAATCTGGTAAGTATGCGATGTTATGGAGCGCAGTTGAATCGGTAAGCCATTTCAAAAACCGTACGATAGCACCAAGCATAGCTTAGTTCGTCTTTTAAATGCATCGCAATATTTCACATAAGAAATTTTAAATATACAAAACGAATTAGCCATTCAGGCAATTAGACACCAGGGTCAAACATTTCACATAACGCAGCAAGAACGGCTTTCACCCTTCCTCCAAAAGGCATACGCAACTGGTGCAAAATAATGACACTGTCAGTTTTCACACTAGCAATATTCGCAACATTTATCACTTTGTTCACGCTGTCGCTGGCTGACAAGGACGTCAAAAAATCAATCCTATCCTGGATGCTACTTGGCATCATCGTTAGTATATTCAAAAATCTTCTAGTACAAATAACTCCCCAATGGAGTGATGTGCCGTTAGACTCATTGACCTATCAACTGCATGCAGAAGCGCTCTACCTGCATTGGTCGGGACATCCCGTCGACGCAATTGAATATAGATTGGCTGGTTACCTCAATGGTTGGGAGTCGATGTATGGTCGTTATTGGTTACCCGAATCCGAAATTTCCTATTCGGGGGTTTTAGGCTCCCGCGAATGGCTGTACGCTGCATTCTTGGCAATTTTGAACACTGCAACTGACGAAAAATATGGCATTCTCGCGAATGCATTGATGGCCGGTGCATTTCCTGCCACTACCTATCTAATTGCGCGTGAATTAGGTGGTTCAGCAAAGGTCTGCCATTTAGCAGCACTGTTCATTGCGATTGATCCTTCAACAGCAATAAATAGCGCATGGCTTATCAAGGACACCTTAGCCACTCTCATATCTGCGATCACCATTATAGCAATTTGTAAATTGTGTAAAGGACCATCCTTGAGGTTCACGCTAATCCTCGCGCTGTCCTTAGGATTATTGGCAGGCGTCAGGTATGTCGCATTTATTTCATTCGGTGTGGTTATCGCAGGGTTAGTATCATTCTTAATCTTCAAAAAATCCAAAAGACGGACGATATGTTTTTCTGCAGCTTCGATAACTTCAGTTTTTATATGTGGCCTACTCTACATTGCGCCTGTTACAAACATCTCAAAAGGTGAGGTTTTTCTTTCAATAATAAACCCATTACAGGCTCAAGCCACGACTTTGAAAGCCAAAGAGCATGAGTCAGGAGCTGATGAATCTGTTATTCAATGGCGATCCTATTTAATCGAGCACCCAGTAAAAGCAGTAGTAAGATCTATTGCACGAACACTTTTTGCGCCTTATCCGTGGTCTATTTTCCAGAAACAAATAACTGGAACCAATCACATCGAACTTTACCTATTAGGAAGTCTGTTTTGGATAATAATCGCACTGCCTGGAATTTTTATTGGCATGGTTAGCGCCAGCAAAAGCAGTTTTCCAGCTTGTGTACTCATAGCATTACTAATAACAATCTCCGTCCCTTACCTTGTATTTTTCGGTGAATGGAGCACTCGCCAGAGAGTATTCATGATGCCTTTATTTTTCTCATTCGCCGCTATTGGCTGGAAACAAATTTGGTATTCATTTTCTCGTTCAAAACACCACGTATCTAGCTCAACCATCTAGCACCAAGTAAATACAAACAACCAAAATGCAATAATTAAAAGGTTGCGGCGTGAGTATCTGTATATTACCTCTGACCTAGTAGCAGACGAATGCAAGTTCTACTATCGAGATAATAATCACAAGCGACTCAACGACTCCCACCCCACTTTTGGCAGGAAACCGGGGCCGCGGCCTTACCAATAGCTTGTAACTAGCCAGTCAGACGATGACGACACCATATGACAAAGCTAGGGAAGGTCTGAAGTACCCACAGATTTTTGATGCCCTCTCTGCTTAAGGTTCAAAAAAAGCATACTCGGTCGAAAACCAGACCTTTGTGAGCGCTCCACGAAACCCACATACAAAGCCGCGATTTATGCAAAGACTGACCTGCTGATCCTTGACGACTCGGGCCTGGTACCGTTCACCGCTGCTCAGCGGCGCGACATGCTTGAACTACTGGACGTCCGCTACGGCAACCGCTCGACGCTAGTGATCAGCCAGATGCCCAAGGACAAATGGCATGCGCCGATCAGCGATCCGATCTTGGGCGATGCGATCCTCGACCGACTGGTGCACAACGCTTATCGCATAGAATGAAGGGAGAATCGATGCGCAGGCGCGCAACGAAATTGACGGCGGCAGGGACTTCAGACAATACAAACCTACGTCGCTGCGCCCCAACTGCCTGTCCAAGTGGACGTGGATCAGGTGTCCAAATGACCGTGGACTGGGTGTCCAAGTTGCGTGGAATTCGCAGTTCATGGAGCGCTTACATCCGAATCACCCTGAGCATGAGACAATGTTGGAGTGGCATGGGGATGATGGGTTCGACCCGACTGCGTTTGATTGCGAATGGGTCAATCAATGGTTGAAGCAGGCGAAGGTCTGATCAGCAAGAGGGTGTTGGGCGAACGCTTACCTTTATCCAGTTCATCCATTTAGCTTTTTTGATCGAGCCGCTAGCACCATGAAAATGGTGCTGGCGCAGGTCCGATCGCGATCAACGCGAACATCAAGTTGCGTCGTAGAGAGACTATCTGCCCTCATACAGTGACAGGTGTTGGTCAATGATGCCGCGGATGTCAAATGCCTCTTCCGCTAATTGTCGGCCAGCAGCCCCCATAGAGGTGAGGAGCTGAGCATCGTCCAGAAGTTTTTGTATTCCGGCTGCCAGTGCCTCAGGGTTGCGAACCTCGACAAGCAATCCCGAAACACCCGGTTCTATTGCATCCCTGCAACCTGGCACATCTGTCGTTACGACCGCCCTCCCACACGCCGCAGCCTCAACAAGCCCTTTCGGAAGACCTTCTCGATAGGAAGGTAATACCACAATATGTGCCATTGGCAGAACTGCAGGCATGTCATTTCGAACGCCCCACCATTCAATAACGCCCTCCTCCACCCATCTCTCCAGCTCTTCGCTTCGAAGACTGGTCGGGTTACCCGGATCAACACTTCCCACCAGTACAAATCGCGCTGATGTATGCCCGTGTAAGAGGCGTGCAGCGGCCACAAACTCCAGAACACCTTTGTCTTTCAACAAACGTGACGCCATCATCACGATTGGAGAAGCATCGGGTAGGGCGACAACCGGCCATGCGGACAGATCAACACCAGAACCACGAATACGAACAACCTGAGAGTCGCCAATACCCGCATGACGCTGCAAGATCGCCTGATCGTCACCGTTCTGAAAAATCACTCGCACCCGTTTGTGCGCCAAGGCGAGCCGGTACAATGACGACACCAACAACTTCCTGAAATACGCCCCTCGTCCACGAGCAGTGAACACAAAGCCTAATCCGGAAATAGCCGCGATCACACGAGGGACTCGAGCCAGCCTTGCCGCTAGCCCGCCAAGCAAAACAGGCTTTATCGTCACCAAGTGGACAACGGTCGGTGACAGAGAACGAATTAACGAATACAAAGAAACGAAGAGCTTGCCAGCCTCTATTGGATTGGCGCTCCGCCGATGGATATTGAGTGGATGCAGCTTGATCCCATAACGGGTGATTTCCTCTGCGCGGTCCGTAACCGCAGTGGCTAAATGCACTTCAAAACCGGCTTGCATTGCCGCCAATGCAAGGGGAAGCCGGTGTGACAGAAAAAACCAGTCAGCATTAACAACAAATAATAGACGTGGCATTAGTGTGTATTATTTTCCAACCAGGCTTGAAACATAAGAATATCCCAAAGATGGTAGGCCCAATTACGGCTACCACTGAGATGCTCAGCCCACTTACGGCGAACCGCTTCAGGCCGAAAGAAACCTTCCTGCCGTAATCTTGACTCATCCAGCAGGGCTTCAGCCCAATCTCGCAATGGCCCTCTCAACCAGACATCAATCGGCACCCCAAAGCCCATTTTTGGCCTGTCAATCAAGGATTGGGGTACATGTCGGTAAAGTACCTGTCGCAGTATCCACTTCCCGACACCTTCGCGCTGCTTGAGAGACTGGGGTAATTGCCATGCAAACTCGACAATCCGGTGATCCAGCATAGGTACGCGAGATTCAAGGGTCACGGCCATCGATGCGCGATCAACCTTGGTCAGAATATCGTCTGGCAAATAGGTTAAAAGATCCAGAATCATCATTCGCTCGACGGGATCCAAATCGGAAAGATTCGGCATCAATCCTGTCAGCAATGTCTGAGGTTCGTGTCCACCAATCACCACCTGAGCAGGATCCTCCCAATGCGACACAAGTCCATGATAAAGCGCATCGATAGAGGTACTTCCCAGCACACCAGCACCTTTATGCAGCTTGTCGCCAAAACGATTACCAAAATGCCGTGAAGGTATCCAGCCGAGCAACTTCGACCAGGTATCCGGCGAAAGCGTGGTGATGGTGTTAGCAGCAGCTTTTCGAAGAGGAAGCGGTATCTGTGACAATTTGCTCCACATGCTGGAGGTTGCGGTATACCGATTATAACCACTGAAGAGCTCGTCGCCCGCGTCACCCGACAGCGATACAGTGACATGCTGCCTTGCTAGCTGGGAAACCAGGAACGTTGGAATCTGGGACGAATCAGAAAAAGGCTCATCATAAATGGCTGGAAGTTTCGGAATGACCGCCATTGCTTCCTGCGGTGTCACATATAACTCCGTGTGATCCGTTCCCAAATGTTTGGCAACCGCCTTTGCATGCTCGGCTTCGTTGTAGCCTTTCTCATGAAAGCCAATAGTAAATGTCTTGACTGGCCGGTTCGATTGCGCCTGCATCAATGCAACAATCGTGGACGAGTCAATGCCGCCCGACAGAAACGCCCCCAACGGTACATCAGCCATCATTTGCTGAGAAACAGCCGACTTTAACAGCGCTTCCAGATCATCAACCGCCTGATGAGGGTCCCGATATGCTTGACGCTCGGCAGCACCATCACGGACAGCGTTCAATGCAGACCAGTATTCTCGAGTAACCGGCTCACGACGCTCCATTGAAACAGTGAGCATGCATCCTGGCTGCAGCTTCTGAATACCCTCATAGATCGAAAAAGGTGCAGGTACGTAGTTGTGGCGCAAGTAAAGCGCCAATGCATTTCGGTTAACAGATGCATTAAACGCGGGGTGTGCTTTGAGCGCCTTGAGTTCAGAACCAAACAGGAAAACGGCTTGCTCCCCTTGGCCTTGCCAACCGTAATACAGCGGTTTTTCCCCCAATCGATCTCGGGCAAGTATCAGCACCTTCTGCTCAAGATCCCACAGCGCGATCGCAAACATCCCAATGCATTGCTGCAGGGCTTTTTCTACCCCCCAGACATCAAAGGCGGCGAGCAATGTTTCAGTATCGGAATGACCACGCCAGGCAGGTGCCCTGCCTGCACTGGTCATCGAACGACGAAGTTCAAGATGATTATAGATTTCACCATTGAAAACCATCATGTATCGATCGGACACCGAATGCATCGGTTGATGTCCAGCCGGTGAGAGGTCGACAATCGCCAGTCGCCGGTGAGCAAGGCCCACTCCAAACTCCGGTCTTGCCCATACCCCATGGTCATCAGGACCACGGTGAATGATTGCATCGGCCATTCGCGAGCATTCACTTAGCAACGAAGATTCCGTCGACTGCCCAGGCCATTTCAACTGTCCAGCTATTCCACACATGAGATTGACTGCGTCAGTGGTTGTTTTTAGGCAGCGTCGCTGCCGCGATAAAGATCTGCGTAGCCTTGAAGGCAGGCATCCATGGAAAATATCGTTACAATTCGATTATGTCCGGCCTCACCCATTTTTTTTCTCTCCGGATTCTGCACCATCGCCAAGAGGGCTTCGGCAAGTTCATCTGGAGCTTTAGGCGCCACCACAAGTCCAGTCAAGCCGTTTATCACTGCCTCAGCATTACCGCCCACATCAGTAACAACCATTGGCAACTTCGCAGCCATTCCCTCGAGGACCGCATTGGAAAAACCCTCTTCATGAGAACACAGCACACCAATATCAGAGGCATTGAGCAGTTCAGGTACGTCCTTCCTAGAGCCTAAGAAGCGTATCTCCTTGCCAATCCCCAGAGAGACAGCTTCCTCGTGCAGCGTACTCGCTATCCCGTCGTCCCGACCGACACAAAGGCATACCCAAGGCTGAAGAATAAGATGCTGGATTTTGGCAAATGCCTTAATCAAGTCAGTATGGCCTTTGTAGGGTATGAGATTGGCTACGATAACAAAAACCAACGTTTCATCTGAGATAGATAGGTCGCTTCGCACCTTTGCCCTGCGTTCAGGCAGCAAGAAATGCTCGACGTTGACACCGTTATAGATGAGACAAGCCTGATCTTTCGTAACACCTTCAGAGTACAAATCTTGGATGACAGCAGCCGAGTTACCGCAGACTTTGTCCATGCGAGGGTGCAGCCAATGCTCGAGCTGACGAAACAATTTATGCTTGGCCTGATACAGGTTTAAGCTCCGGCGGCTCATGATCTTGCGCGCCCGCGGACCGAACAAGGAGACGACGCCGCCAACTATATAAGCAGCGGGGAGAAAGAAATGGACGACCTGTGGGCGTCTACGCCAAAGAAGCCACCAAAAAGCAACCGCAGAATAGAGCAAGCCGGCCCGAGCAATTGCGCGTTCACTTCTTAAAATTCGGCACGCCCAACCCGGAAGCGCTACACCATGAACGGGAACCCCGCCCTCCAAAAAGGCGCGCGTCAAGGGGCCACCTATCGTGATAGCAAAAACTTCCGGTTGAAAACCTCTGGCGCAGAGGCCTGTCGAAACTCGCAACAAGTGCTGCTCGGCTCCACCAACTTCCATGGAGCCTATTACGTAAAGCAGTTTCATATACTAATCCACAAGTAACTGAATAGTGTTCAATTATCTAATACACTCTCCAATTTGCTGGCCTTAACGTGAACGTCCAATCACCGCGATGCAGTATGCGTAACCCCGATTCTGCAAGAACCTCAAAGCTGCGCGTGGCAAGAATCTCCGTGACGCTCTATGTATCGGCGTAGCAGCCAGATCCCCATAGCCAAACGTTGAGACCACATCCATACCCGCTTCACTGACAATGGCTGCGAGCTCATTTACAGTATAAATTCGCTCATCAGATATTCCATTGGTATAAGCCGTGTACTTCGTAGGAATCTGAATCAGAACATAATTTGAATATTTGGCCTGCTCCTTAAGCAGTTGAACCGTAACGTCTCTATCGAAATGTTCAAGCACTCCGCAGGAAAATGCCAAATCAAACCGCCCCTCGAGCCCCGAAAGATCGAAAGCATCTGCCACCTTGAACTCAGCGACCATTCCTAGGCGTTGAGCTTGCTGATTAGCGAGGTCAACCAACGTAGGTTCGTTATCAACCCCTACCACGTTGTATCCCAAAGATGCCAAGTACATATCAGACCATCCTGGCCCGCACCCTACGTCAAGAATTCGAGACGAAGGCCCACAGTAACGCTGGATCATTCCATAAAGAACTTCGTTAAACCCCCAATGCGCGACTGCGCTCTTCAGCCAATCGGAGTTAAATGCGCCATAGGAGTCAAAAAATTCACGCCAGCGATCTGCCATTTCTATTCCTTTTCTGAATTTTTTTCTAGTGCCGAAAATATGAAGATAACCTCATGCCCAATCATACTGGTCAAACCTGTGCACGCATTGTAGTAGGCGGAGACATAAGAGACCTAAAGCAAAATAATACAACCACTGCAGGTGCGACTGATATCGCCAGCCCTATAGCCCGCTCCCCCAACACCCCCCGGAAAGCGAAATAGCATAAAAACATTGAGATTAGGTTAGACGCCGCCATAAAGGTCATAAACTTAGCCCGAGACTGGGCCTGGCAGAGCTTTGCAAAAATATTACTTAACAGGGTGAAGCCAACCCCCGTGGTCAACCAAAACCAAAATCGATTCACGCTATAAGCCGCATCAGAATCGAAGCGCCCACCAAACAACACCAGTAGTATTGGCTCCCCAATTAACCAAACCAGTAATGGACCCAAAACACCAATCACAGTGGATACCAATACAGCGCTACCCAACAATTTCTTTACACCTGTATCATCCCCCTCAGCAATAAGTCTAGAAAAACGGGCCAACAATAATGTAGAGCTCGACATGATAAGCAACTGCATCAGTGAGGTATGGAGCCGATAAGCATACCCAAATGAAGAAACTATCCCTTCACCATACGATGAAGCCCAAACCAAAGGTAGAGAGGAAGACACATTGGAAAAAAACACACCAGGGAGAACCCAGCCTCCAAGAGTCAGCATGTCATATCCTTGTGTCGACAAATTCTTCCATATCGGTAGAGCGCCAAAAATGGAAAATCCGCTTTTACGCAATCCATACAAGCAAATAACTAACTGCACCAATAGACCGATCAGAGTCCCCAATACAAGACTGAACAGTCCCGCATCGGGCATCAAAAACAACACCCCTCCCCCCAACAATCCATTTGCAATTGGGGCGCCAGCGGCATAGGCAAACCTTTCACGCATTGCAAGTACATAACCCGCGCAATCGCATGCGATATTAAGAGGAACCAGTAGTGCCACAAATGAAAGGACGAATAAAAAAGCAGCACGAACCGATGGCTGACCTTGTTTGGTCAACCAATCAGCAAGCCATGGAGTAGATGCAAAAATAAGAACCGCCAGGATTATTCCTAGCAGCACCCCCCCCCAGAGCACCGCGCGTTCAAAGGCCTCAGCTACTGAAAGACCAAAAAGGGAGAACACACGAGAACGGACAGGAAAAAATCCAGTCTGAATTACACCGGACACGATACCGGAAATCAATACAGGCGCTACAAGCGCAAGATTGTACCCATCGAGCTCACTACCGACACCAAAATATCTTGCAGTGAACCACAACTTAAAAAATGCCGCCAACTGAGACAAAAGCGTAAGTAGCGATATTATAACGAGTTGCCGCCTCACCTCAGTAACCACGCATGATAAATTCTCTCAGGATGCATTGTTTACATACCAGTCGAGAGCCTCATGAACCCCGTCACTAAGACGATGACTGGGTTGATACCCCAGAAGCGACGAGACCTTGCTGATATCAGCCAGCGAGTGCCTGACATCTCCAACGCGAAAATCTCTATAAACGGGCTGTGCCTGGCTCAGTTCCTGGCGCGATACAGCCAAACCATCCCTGATCAATTTGAATAGATCATTCAGTGAAGTTCTATCACCGACCGCCACATTATAAACCTGATTGATCGCGTCAGCAGAGGTTGTAGTAGCAGCAAGGAGATTCGCTTGAACCGCATTGGCAACGAAGCAAAAGTCACGACTGGTTTCGCCATCACCATTAATAAAGACAGGTTCACCACCGAGCAGGGAAGCCGTCCATTTCGGAATGACAGCAGCGTATGCACCGTTAGGATCCTGGCGCGGCCCGAACACATTGAAATAACGCAGACCGATAGTTGAGAAACCATATACACGAGCAAAGACCTCGGCATAAAGCTCATTGACATATTTCGTCACCGCATAAGGACTGAGCGGCTTGCCAATCTCGCCCTCGACTTTTGGCAGGCCTGGGTGATCACCATAAGTACTGCTACTGGCTGCATAGGTAAAACTCTTAACCTTCGCATCCCGCGAAGCAACCAACATATTCAGGAAACCTGTGATGTTGGTTTCGTTAGTGGCAATAGGATCCACGATACTACGAGGCACACTCCCTAGAGCCGCTTGGTGCAACACATAATCGACATCCTGTTCACCACGCCACCGCATGACGCGATGACAATCGTCGATATTTCGAATATCACCTTCAACAAAATCAAATCTCTCCCATTGCTCAGGAGAGACCAACCCTTGTACTTCCACAAGATTACGACGATGCCCAGTGACAAAACTGTCCAGACCAACGACCCGCTGGCCCAACTTTAGAAGACGTTCAAGCAGATTACTACCAATAAAACCAGCCACACCGGTAATCAGCCAAGTATGCGATTGGCCAGATAAGCGTTGTTGCAACTCTTGAAAAGCATTCATGAATACCTCGTCCCTTTACAACCGGCCATCTACATCGCCCATCGGAAGAATACTCTTTACATCAAAAAGTACCGCGCCTGGCTCGCCACAACTTTTTATACCGCTTGTTCCCATATCGAGGAACTCCCGATGCCCGACCGCCAGAATAATCGCAGCATATCCACCTTGCTCAGGCTTTTCGCGCAAACAGGTCAATCCGTATTCCTCAAAAGCCTCGTCAACATTGATCCAGGGGTCATAGATATCGACTTCGCAGTTATAGCTTTTCAGCGTACTAATTATATCAACGACTTTTGTGTTTCGTAGGTCAGGGCAGTTCTCTTTGAACGACAACCCCAAGACTAGTACGCGACTACCCAAGACAGGCTTGCCCTTGCGCAGCATCAGTTTCACCGTGCTGTCAGCAACATGCCCGGCCATACTGTCGTTGATACGACGCCCCGCAAGAATCACTTCCGGATGATAACCAACTTCTTGCGCTTTATGGGTTAGATAATAAGGATCAACACCAATGCAATGCCCGCCTACCAAACCCGGACGGAACGGCATGAAATTCCATTTAGTTCCGGCAGCCTGCAGGACCTCGAGGGTATCAATTCCCAAGTGATGAAAGATTAGACTCAACTCATTCATCAAGGCGATATTCAGGTCACGCTGAGTATTTTCGATTACCTTTGCTGCTTCCGCTACCTTGATGCTACTGGCCAAGTGGGTCCCGGCGGTAATAATTTCCGCATACAGCTGATCAACAGCTTTCGCAACTTCCGGAGTACTGCCACTTGTCACCTTTTTAATAGTAGGCAACCGATGTTCTTTATCCCCTGGATTGATACGTTCGGGGCTATAACCGCAGAAGAAGCCACTGTTAAACTTCAACCCACTAAACTTTTCCAATACTGGCACGCAAATCTCTTCTGTAGCGCCCGGAAAAACGGTGGATTCATAAATAACGACATCGCCGCTCTTTAAAACCTTACCAACGGTTTCACTTGCCTTTAGCAGCGGCGTCATGTCTGGCCGGTTAGCAGCATCTACCGGAGTAGGGACAGTTACGATATATACCTGTGCGCGACGCAGATCCTCGATATCACAGCTGTAACTCAGATGCGACGCCGCCCGAAGCTCCTCGCTGCTACATTCGAGCGTATGGTCGTTGCCAGCCTGCAGCTCCAGGATCCTGGTGCGCTGAATGTCAAACCCGATAACAGAGCGATTTTTACCAAACTCAACAGCTAACGGCAATCCGACATAGCCCAAACCGATAATTGCAATTGCTTTTTCGTGAAAATCCATTACCAGATTTATCCTTCATCAATATCAGCCAGAAATACTACCACGTAAGAGTTACGCCGGCTCACAGAATTTGCTCGAACGACCGCGTCGTCGGCCCCCTCCGCCGCAACACCCACGCATCTAAAAACCCTATGCCAGAGCTATCGCACCACAATAATTGTTCTTGGCGTCGTCAAACCACAAGACCGGCACTCAATAGAGCCATCATCGCTTCGCGACTCCTCGTATACAGGGGCGAATCCACCTTACACACACTCAGTATCGCAAAGCCCTCAGACCCGAATCGATAGACACGGACAAGAGAATAGAACCATTGATTCACGCGGCATTACCGATTCAGAACAGCTAGTTCTACCGTACTACCGTATCGATTCCGAGTAAACAAACAGGCGACCAGATCACTGCAAAGCGGCCACGAGCACCCAGCAGGTCAAACGAACGCGATACTGATTAATAGCTTTTCACCGCAGGTCGATACTTGGAGGGGGCCTACGTGGGCGACGTCAATTCCCGCTTAATTTCCACCCTCGCCTGCTAGACCGCGAAGCCATCGGCCAAGGCACGAAAACACTCCTTGTAGATTCCCTGCCATTGTCAATGGAGGGGGGGGGGGGCGGTAGAGAACTCTATCACCCGCTTGTTTGAAGGGTTGCTTCCCCAGTCCAGGAGCCGAAGTCTCTAGATGCGGTAAGCAATTTTCCCATCGAGAGTCTCGATGGTGCTAGATCGGTTATAGGTATGGGTTCCTGTCAGCCCTTTTAGCCACGTTGGATCGATTCGCCCCACGATTTCTTCTTTGAAATCATCCCTTGTCAGCTTTGAAATTTCGCAGAACTGAATAGCGTATCCATAGGTTTTCGAACAGTCTTGAGTCGGCCTGATAAGCCGACCGTCCTGTTTGAATATTTTCCCCGCCGGTCTTGAGCTGCGAACATCCGACTTTATAGGATTGAGCGCGTGCGGCAGCCAAGGCCCGAGTGGCGTATCGGCATAAAAGAGAAAAAGCTCATCACAAGTTGACCCGCCATACTCGCTGATGTTCACGAACATATACCAGCTCCCTTCATGCTCAATAAAGGTCGCATCGGCTGCGTTTACGTCTTGCAGCAAATCACCTACAGGCTCCCACTTATCCGGAAATGACGCCGCTCGATACAAGGTAACAGTACGGTTTTGCGCAGTTTCAGGGATCATAAATATTTCGCCATTCCACTCCAGAAGGAAAGGATAGGAAAGGTGTACATCGCTGGATAAGGCCAAACGAGGAGTTGACGCACAACCTGACTCGTCAATCTTGATATAAGAGATCACCCCCTTACCGGTAGCATACTCTAACTCCTCAAAAAATATATAATCTTGGTCCGCAACTCTAATCGGGAAAGGATCGGCATAAAATCGATCGGAGGGAGGTATCAACGGTATAAATTTGTCGGCACCGGGTATAACCCCATCATGCTTGACTGCTGGCTTGTAGGCTATCAGCCATTGCTCCTGCTTCTTGCTTGCCTTCGCAGCCAGGATACCCCATCCAGCACGAGCCAGAAACGGCAACATCTGCCAATTGGTCGGCATGCGATAGATTGACTTTCTATACGGCTGAGCCGGCTCTGGACTCAACCCTTGCTCACCCAGCAAATATAACTTTCGCAAGCAACGCCAAACATAGGAAGTCGCCTTCCAGTATGTACGCTTTCTATTTCCACTTAACCAGGTGGTATCTTCGGTAGAACTGAAAGACCGATAAATAACTTCCCCGCCGTCCAGATTTTCGTTCAGCCGCTGCAAGATTGTCCCTGATAGGGGGTTGCGCTCGTGCATTTCCCAGAAAAGAGCGGGCCCCCCTCTATACTCATTATTGTCCCCATGATGATAAGACCATACACCGTAACGCGCACTCTGTAATATTTCGCCCTTTATGATATTGAAACCAAAACGAAGTATGACGTCCAGCTCATGAGCCTTGACGCTCTCTACGTCGGCGTCCGAGAAGCGATCAACAAATTTTTGTCTAGTGTTTTTTATGGGCATTTGTGGAATGCCCGCTATCAAACCACTAATATCCTTTGAATGCATGGCTGTCACCAAGTGACCATGCTTCGCTTCGTCAAATGAAATATAGCGAGAATAAAGCGCGTGCTTCATCTGCCCCGTTAAAAATCTCTTCAGTCGACTTTGTGAGGGTTGCGGGACTGGATCGTTCGCATTGAGGATCACCAGCGATAGTTTAGCGAAGCCGGATGACCTTATACCTTTCAGAAGTGTTTCAACCCACGCAGGCGCATTCGTGCCGTCCAACATGATTCCGATTCGTAGCAAGGGTCGATCCAGCGGCACTGCTTGGTAAAGCTCAGACTGTGGGTGTGTGACCATTTTTTTGACATCATGACAAATAGATAGGGGCGATAGCATCACATAAAGAGTTTCCCTTCGTCGACCGAATACGATTTAGGCGCGCCCAAGACGCACGCAACCCGTAAAACATTTCAATCCTCGGCCCCATGCGAGGACCGAGCATCGAGGAAAATGCCGCTACCTGCGCAGACAAACATTATGGTACCCACTTACTCACAACGCCCGCCTAACCATCAAACCGCACAAAGCCGAAACGTTCATAGCTGCCAATCAGCAGGGGAAGATTCCGCATCTCGAAGAAGGAAGCAAAAAATCACGCATGCAGCCTAACCGGAGGAGAGTGGCTATAAGCCATCCGCCTGCCACTGCGCTTTTGCACCGCGAAACAAGGGAGTTCGCCAGGCGAGGAAATTGCTGAGCCAGCGAGAGGACTATAGAACGCGACCTGAGCCGCCGATGAGGAAGTGCTGGAGCGCTGGGCATGATAAAATACCCGCCGCGGAGCAGAATCAGTTTAAGAAAGTGAAGAGATGAATCGTCAAAACGGCCACGCGCACAAAAAAGTGGGCGCCGACCTCAACAATGCGCTCTCGCCAGAAGCTGGCATTGCTGCAACATGCAACAGAGCAAACCGGCTTTTGACGGTATTTTTCTTGATAGCTCTCCGTGCAGCCTTGACTACTTACGACAATTGTCAACCAAAGCCTATATGAGTTCTGAAAATATTTGGCTTGGGGCTCCACAAAAAAGAGTACGGATCATCTATAAACCCACTGCATGTCCGTCTAAAGCATAAATTGGGAGTAAACATGCGCGTGATGATTACTGGATCATCTGGATTTGTAGGAACCAAGCTAGTTAAAGTCTTGGCAGATAAAGACGGTATCGATGTCCTCGCAGCTACACGTCACGAGCCCACCGATTGTCCGACTTCTGTGACCATACTGAAAAACTGTCATATTTCCGCTGAAATGGATTGGACGGCATATTTAAGTAGCGTCAATGTTGTCATTCATACGGCAGCACGCGTACATATAATGGACGACCGAACCCCCGATCCAATGGCGGCGTTCAGGGCTGTAAATGTTCAAGGGACAATGAGGCTGGCAGAACAGGCAGCCGAAATGGGCGTTCAGCGCTTTATCTTTCTAAGCTCTGTCAAAGTCAACGGGGAAGAAACGCCGCACGGCGAGGCATACACAGCTGATCAAGCCCCTGCCCCGGCAGACCCTTATGGCGTGTCAAAGATGGAGGCCGAATCGCAACTTAGAACTTTGGCAGAACGCTCCGGAATGGAAGTTGTAATTATTAGACCGGTATTGGTCTACGGGCCTGGAGTCAAGGCAAATTTTCTGAAGATGATGAAATGGATTGATAGCGGCGTACCCCTACCATTCGGTGCAATTCACAATAGCCGAAGCCTGGTAGCGCTAGACAACCTGGTCGATCTTATCGTGCTCTGCATCGACCACCCCAGGGCAGCCAATCAAACCTTCATGGTTAGCGATGGTGAAGACCTGTCAAGCACTGAACTGATGCGCAGAATGGCACGCGCACTTAATAAGCCGGCTCGACTTTTCCCGGTGCCTGTCGGCCTGCTTACGCAATGCGTTCGCCTAATTGGAAAACCGCACCTTTCGCAACGGCTGTGCGGATCCCTGAAGGTCGACACTCGTAAAACTCTAGATATTTTGGACTGGAAACCAGTAGTCACAGTAGAATCGGCCTTGAAGGAAGTCGCCGCGTATTTTCAGGAGAATAATAAGTAATGATGTATTGGTTGTTAGTTCTGTTCGTTGCCCTCATGTCATTGGGCCTCACCGCTGCATTACGTCATTATGCGCTTCATCGAAGGATTATCGACATTCCGAATGCTAGGAGCTCGCACACAACGCCAACTCCGCGCGGGGGCGGACTGGCAATCGTTATCACTTTCCTGGCAGCAATACCATTTTTTGCATGGGGGAATCTGATTTCCTGGCAAACAATAATTGCTCTCGGCGGAGCAGGAGCGCTGGTTGCCATTATCGGCTTCATGGATGATCACGGACATATTCCTGCGCGCTGGCGGCTCCTCGGCCATTTTAGCGCCAGTATATGGGCTTTATTTTGGATCGGCGGTCTGCCACCTATCGTTTTTTTTGGTATGACTCTAGATATTGAGCTGGTCGGCTTCGTTCTCGGCGTCTTTTATCTAGTATGGATGCTGAACCTATATAATTTCATGGATGGAATAGATGGTATTGCCAGCGTCGAGGCTTTATGTGCCTGCTTCGGAGCCTGTTTACTTTACTGGATAGGCGGATTCGGCGAAATCTATTGGCTACCCCTGATACTCGCTATGGCTGTCGTCGGTTTTCTATATTGGAATTTCCCTCCTGCGCGGATATTCATGGGAGATGCGGGTAGCGGCTTTCTAGGGATTACCTTGGGTGTCATATCATTACAGGCCGCTTGGACCTCTCCCCAACTACTTTGGGGTTGGCTAATCCTTTTAGGCGTATTTATTGTCGATGCGACTTTCACACTGATACGCCGCCTCATCCAAGGACAAAAAGTCTATGAAGCCCATCGTACTCACGCCTATCAGTACGCCTCTCGTAAAGCCGGAAAGCATTTGCCTGTCACGCTTGCGGTGGCAGCTATTAATTTATTATGGCTGCTGCCCATCGCGATCAGCGTAGAGGTATTTGACCTCGATGGTGCTTCATGCCTCGTGCTCGCTTATTTACCATTAATCATTCTGGCCCTGAGTTTTAAAGCCGGAAAGGTCGAAAAACCATTGCTACCGTCTAAGACCTCCTAGCCAAGGTATTCTTCAGGTAGGCTTACTCAGTGCGGACACTCCGCGTCCTGCAAATAAAAGTGTGGCAAGAGGTATGTAAAGGGGTTATGGAACAATTCCGGGCGTTATTATTAGGTCTTCCACGCCGCCACAAACGGCTGATCCAAGTGTTTGCAGACGTTATCCTGATCTGGGTTGCCCTATGGATGGCATTTGTAGTTCGCCTGGGGATTGACGAGATGATCAATCCTTTCACCCAGCATCTCTGGCTCTTTTTCAGCGCACCCGTTGTGGCGATCCCGCTTTTCATCCGATTGGGCCTGTACCGCGCAGTCATGCGCTACTTTGGCAATGATGCACTTATTGCGATTATCAAAGCAGTTAGCCTGTCATCGTTAACACTTGGAATCGTTGTCTATTTGTATAGCAATCATCAAAACGTTGTCCCCCGTTCGATCATTTTTAACTACTGGTGGTTAAGCCTGATCATGGTTGGCGGCTTGCGGCTAGCGATGCGGCAATACTTCATGGGAGATTGGTTTTCCGCAGCTCAGCACGTTCCTTTTACCAATCGGGATGACGGGCTGCCAAAGGTTGCTATCTATGGGGCCGGCGCTGCCGGAAACCAGCTTGTTGCCGCCTTGAGGATCGGACGCATGATGCGCCCGGTTGCCTTTATCGATGATGACGGCAGCATTGCTGATCGAACGATTTCGGGATTGAAAGTCTTCAAACCCGGATCCATTCAAGACATGATTGATACGACCGGGGCGCAGGAAATCCTGCTTGCAATCCCCTCCAGCTCTCGCGGTCGCCGCCGCGAAATCCTCAGCTTACTCGAGGTTTACCCGCTTCACGTACGTAGCGTGCCCGGATTTATGGACCTAGCCAGCGGCCGAGTAAAAGTCGACGACATCCAGGAGGTTGATATTGCAGATCTCTTGGGCCGCGATGCGGTTCCGGCGCAGGATGATCTGCTTGAACACTGCATAAAAGGGCAATCTGTATTAGTGACTGGCGCCGGCGGCTCCATTGGCTCAGAACTTTGCCGACAAATAATTGAGCTGAATCCAACAACAATTCTGCTGTTTGACCATAGCGAATTCAACCTCTACAGCATTCTCTCAGAGCTAGAGCAACGCGCCGCTAGAGAGTCCTTATCGGTAAGAATTCTTCCAATCCTAGGATCCGTTCGAAACCAGGACAAGCTTCTGGACATAATGAAAACATGGCACGTGGACACGGTATATCATGCGGCCGCCTACAAACACGTCCCCATGGTCGAACACAATATTGCTGAGGGGTTGCTGAACAACGTCATCGGAACACTCAATGCAGCCCAAGCGGCACTGCAGGCGGGCGTCGCTAATTTCGTATTGATTTCAACGGATAAGGCTGTACGACCTACTAATGTGATGGGCAGCACCAAGCGCTTGGCAGAACTGACGCTTCAGGCGTTGAGCAACGAAGCGGCCCCCATATTGTTTGGCGACAACTCCGCACTGCCCAGGATCAATAAAACTCGATTCACGATGGTCCGGTTTGGCAATGTGCTGGGATCCTCAGGCTCCGTGATTCCTTTGTTCCATAAGCAAATCAAGTCCGGCGGACCGCTGACGGTCACCCACCCAAAGATCACTCGTTATTTTATGACGATCCCTGAAGCTGCCCAGCTCGTTATTCAGGCTGGCTCCATGGGCAAAGGGGGGGACGTGTTCGTTCTGGATATGGGAGAGCCTGTCAAGATCGTAGAGCTGGCGGAAAAAATGATTCATTTATCCGGCCTCAGCGTTCGATCGGCCAAAAATACGCATGGCGACATCGCTATCGAGTTTACAGGGCTAAGACCAGGCGAGAAACTTTATGAAGAACTACTGATTGGCGATAACGTTGCTGCCACTCAGCATCCAATGATTATGAGTGCGCAAGAGGATCACATTTCGTGGGAAATACTAAAGTCCAGGCTGAACGAACTATTAGTGGCAGTCGACAAGGATGATTATTCTCGCGTCCGTCAACTATTACGAGACACCGTACACGGATACACGCCTGACAGTGAGATCGTAGACTGGATCTACCAACAACGCCGCCTTGAACCTTGATCTCTGCGTGGCAATTAAAAAGACATAGTAAAAGGACAGACTTCTAGAGGTCCGTCCTTTTTATGTTGCGCTCTCCACACGCCCCATCCTCCAGCGACCTCTCTATTCAAGATAGCCCCCCCCCCCCTTATCCAGCATCGAGTACTGACATACGGCTGTTGTGATTAGCCTATACGCTTTTTTGAAACCCTGGATCTACGCATAAAAACCCAGTAGAGAGCCGGCCCAACTATCATTCCAACAAGCAGCGCTGTAATCGTAATCAACGACAATGGAAGTTTCGGCCCCGCCCAACCAAGAAATATCAGTGATACGGATTGCTGGTTTTCAAGACTAAAAGCTAGAACCGCCAAAGCTAGCAGCAACACCAACACAGCGAGCAGTGCACGCTTGAGATTACCCATGAGCAGGTCCCTGCACGTTTGCTAATGTCAAAGGCCCTCCTCCTCATCCTCATTCACCCGATCCCGCAACTCCTTCCCCGGCTTGAAATGAGGAACGAATTTACCGTCAAGACTGACGGATTGACCGGTTTTCGGATTGCGCCCTACTCGCGGCGCCCGATAATGCAAGGAGAAGCTGCCAAAACCCCGGATCTCAATCCGATCCCCAGTGGCCAGGCATTGGGACATTTGTTCAAGCATAGTCTTGATAGCCAGCTCCACATCCTTTGATGAGAGCAGCCCTTGATGGGTGACAATTCGTTCGATCAACTCCGACTTCGTCATATTTTTCCCTTCTTTTTCAAGCAGCTAGGAAAAGCGCTTCAAAGGTTTTAGCATGCCCGGAAGAATTTGAACAGCCCGAGATCTTACATATCTTCAGCGGTATTCAGCGCGAACATTGATCATGCCCCGGCCCCGCTCATCGGCAGATAACCAGCATGGTGCGTGTCAGGTAACCCGCGGGATTGAAGCCGAAAGGATACTCATCTTCCTCTTTGGCATCATCGGATCGCGTGACCACCTTGTAACCGGCTCCCTTGCACTCCTTGGCAGCGCGCTTGTGACACTTTTCCCACCCTGACCCCAATCCTGAACAATCGACCTCAATACCGCTGACACCGCGCACCGCATGGGTCCTGGCAGTAGTGGTACAACCCGCCAATGTCATTAATGCTATTGCGACAATGAGCTTGTTCATTCCTTTCCTTATGCCGGGCGCCCTGCCCGACTGCCGTTCGCTTTTTGCTAAAGACTAGCTGCAAATAAGCGATTGATCCGATTAAAGAAAGAGACAGCTTCGCGGGACTGTTGGTTTCATGGGCGAACACTCTGTACCGGACGATCCCTGGCTGCATCAAATCGCAGGCACAAAAAAGGGCGACCGAAGTCGCCCTTTTTCTATGGTCTGACAGAACTTAGTTCTGTTTTTCCATTTGTGCACGCAACAGGTCGCCCAGAGTGGTAGGACCAGCAGCGATGCTATCCGAAGGCTTGTCTTTCAAGCTTTGGATGGCTTCTTTCTCTTCAGCATCGTCTTTCGACTTGATGGAGAGCTGGATTACACGGCTCTTGCGGTCAACGCTGATGATCTTGGCTTCTACTTCCTGGCCTTCTTTCAGAACGTTGCGCGCGTCTTCAACGCGGTCACGGCTGATTTCGGAGGCTTTCAGAGTCGCTTCGATATCGTCGGCCAGAGTGATGATGGCGCCTTTAGCGTCAACTTCTTTCACGATGCCTTTAACGATTGCGCCTTTGTCGTTCTCTTGAACGTACTCGGAGAACGGATCGCTTTCCAGTTGCTTGATACCCAGGGAGATGCGCTCGCGCTCTGGGTCAACCGACAGGATAACGGTGTCCAGCTCGTCGCCCTTCTTGAAGCGGCGAACGGCTTCTTCGCCCACTTCGTTCCAGGAGATGTCGGACAGGTGAACCAGACCGTCGATGCCGCCGTCCAGACCAATGAAGATACCGAAATCGGTGATCGACTTGATGGTGCCGGAGATTTTATCGCCCTTGTTGAACTGGCCAGAGAAATCTTCCCATGGGTTGGATTTGCACTGTTTGATGCCGAGGGAGATACGACGACGCTCTTCGTCGATGTCCAGAACCATAACTTCCACTTCGTCGCCGACTTGTACGACTTTCGAAGGGTGGATGTTCTTGTTGGTCCAGTCCATTTCGGAAACGTGTACCAGACCTTCAACGCCTTCTTCCAGCTCAGCGAAGCAGCCGTAGTCGGTCAGGTTGGTTACACGAGCGGTGACGCGAGTGCTTTCTGGGTAACGGGCTTTGATAGCAACCCATGGATCTTCGCCCAGCTGCTTCAGGCCCAGGGAAACACGATTGCGTTCGCGATCGTACTTCAGAACCTTGACATCGATCTCGTCGCCAACGTTGACGATTTCGGAAGGATGCTTGATACGCTTCCAAGCCATGTCGGTAATGTGCAGCAGGCCATCGACGCCACCCAGATCGACGAATGCGCCGTAATCGGTGAGGTTCTTGACGATACCTTTGACTTGTTGGCCTTCCTGCAAGGATTCCAGCAGAGCTTCGCGCTCGGCGGAGTTCTCGGCTTCCAGGACGCTACGACGGGAAACGACAACGTTGTTGCGCTTCTGGTCCAGCTTGATGACCTTGAATTCCAGCTCTTTGCCTTCCAGGTGCGTGGTGTCGCGCACAGGACGGACGTCAACCAGAGAACCTGGCAGGAACGCACGGATGCCGTTAACGTCGACAGTGAAGCCGCCTTTAACCTTACCGTTGATAACGCCCTTGACCACTTCTTCGGCTGCGAAGGCTGCTTCCAGAACAATCCAGCATTCAGCGCGCTTGGCTTTTTCACGGGACAGCTTGGTTTCGCCAAAGCCGTCTTCAACCGAGTCCAGAGCAACGTGAACTTCGTCACCGACGTTGATGTTCAGTTCGCCAGCGTCGTTGTAGAACTGCTCAAGCGGGATGAGTGCTTCAGACTTCAGGCCAGCGTGAACGGTTACCCAGCGAGCTTGGTAATCGATATCAACGATAACACCGGTGATGATGGAGCCTGCCTGAAGGTTCAGGGTTTTTAGGCTTTCTTCAAAGAGTTCCGCAAAGCTTTCGCTCATTTTAATTCCTGTTGATGAGGGCGAAGAATACGCCCATCTCCACGTCCCAGACGATGTGGGTTAGTTTCATTTAAAAGAAGCACCGCAGGACTATGACTGGTCCCCTGCGAAGCTTCTTGGTCACCCGGCGATATCGCGAATGGCGATCTCACTCATGATGCGTTCCAGCACCTGATCGATGGATAATTCCGTGGAATCCAGCTGAATGGCGTCAGCCGCCGGCTTGAGCGGGGCTACCGCTCGCTGGGTGTCACGCTCATCGCGTGCACGTATCTCATCTAGCAGACTCGACAGACTAACACCATCGACTTTGCCCTTCAACTGCAAGTATCGACGGCGCGCACGTTCCTCGGCACTGGCGGTGAGGAATATCTTCAGCGGCGCATCGGGGAAAACCACGGTGCCCATGTCGCGACCATCAGCCACCAGGCCCGGTGCTTCCTGGAAAGCGCGCTGGCGCTGCAGCAACGCCTCGCGCACGGCTGGCAACGCCGCGACCTGGGAAGCGCCGGAACCAATGCTTTCGGTGCGGATGACGTCGCTGACTTCATCCCCCTCAAGAATGATGCGCTGCAACTGACCGTCGGTCGCCGCGATGAACTGCACATCCAGATGAGCGGCCAGCTTTTTCAGCAGCTCTTCGTTGGTAAGGTCGACGCCATGGTTATGCGCGGCAAACGCCAGCAAACGATAAAGCGCACCGGAATCCAGCAGATTCCAGCCCAGACGCTTGGCCAGGATCCCGGCTACAGTGCCCTTGCCGGAGCCGCTTGGCCCATCAATGGTGATGACCGGTGCAATGATTTTCACGACTGAGCCTCTTGTGCAACACGGATACCGACCTGTGCGCACAGCGCCAGGAAGTTCGGGAACGAGGTCGCGACGTTGGCGCAATCATGGATGCGGATCGGTGCAGTGGCGCGCAGGGAAGCAACGCTGAAGGCCATGGCAATCCGGTGATCGCCGTGACCGTGAACTTCACCGCCGCCGATCTGGCCGCCGTCAATGATGATGCCGTCCGGAGTCGGTTCGCATTTGACGCCCAGCGCCAGCAAGCCATCAGCCATGACCTGGATCCGGTCCGACTCTTTGACTCGCAGCTCTTCCGCACCGCGCAGGATGGTGCGCCCTTCGGCACATGCCGCCGCCACGAACAGCACCGGAAACTCGTCGATGGCCAATGGCACCAGCGCTTCGGGAATCTCGATACCTTTGAGTTTAGCCGCACGAACGCGCAGGTCCGCTACCGGCTCGCCGCCGACTTCACGCTGGTTTTCCAGGGTGATGTCAGCGCCCATCAGGCGCAGGATGTCGATCACGCCGGTACGGGTCGGGTTGATGCCGACGTGCTCGAGCACCAGTTCCGAGCCTTCGGCGATCGAAGCGGCCACCAGGAAGAACGCAGACGACGAAATATCGCCCGGCACTTCAATGTGGGTGGCGGTCAGCTTGTGGCCGGACTCGACCGACGCGGTCGCACCGTTGACGGTGACCGGATAGCCGAAGCCGCGCAGCATGCGCTCGGTGTGGTCGCGGGTTGGCGCAGGCTCGGTGACGGTGGTCTTGCCTTCGGCGTACAGCCCCGCCAGCAGCAGGCAGGATTTAACCTGGGCGCTGGCCATCGGCATGGTGTAGGTCAGGCCTTTGAGCTTGTTGCCACCACGAATGATCATCGGCGGACGACCTTCTGCAGCGGTCTCGATCACGGCGCCCATTTCACGCAGCGGGTTGGCCACGCGATTCATCGGACGCTTGGACAGCGAGGCGTCACCCGTCAAGGTGCTGTCGAAGTTCTGCGCAGCCAACAGGCCGGACAGCAGGCGCATCGAGGTGCCGGAGTTGCCCAGATAGATAGGGCCCGGCGCAGGCTTCAGGCCATGCAGGCCGACGCCGTGGATGGTCACGCGCCCGTGGTGCGGACCTTCGATCACGACACCCATGTCGCGGAAGGCCTGCAAGGTCGCCAGGGCGTCTTCGCCCTCGAGGAAGCCTTCGACTTCGGTGACGCCTTCGGCGAGGGAGCCGAGCATGATCGAACGGTGGGAAATCGATTTATCGCCCGGTACACGAATCCGCCCAGTCAGGCGGCCACCAGGTTGTGCCAGGAAAATCAGGTCGTTGGAGTTCATAGCGTCCACATAAGCCCGGCGGGCCAGGATTTTACTGAAATGTTCGCGGGCAACCCGGGCGCGAGTGAATACGCCCAACAATTGGTGCCCATCCCCTGCATCGACCGCGTCGCGCAAGGCGTCGAGGTCACTGCGAAATGTATCGAGTGTGCGCAGGACAGCTTCGCGGTTGGCGAGGAAGATGTCGTGCCACATGACCGGGTCGCTTCCTGCGATTCTTGTGAAATCGCGGAAACCGCCGGCAGCGTACCGGAAGATCTCAAGGTTTTCATTGCGCTTGGCCAGCGAATCGACCAAACCGAACGCCAGCAAGTGCGGCAAGTGACTGGTCGCCGCCAGCACTTCATCGTGGCGCTCGACCTGCATGTGCTCGACATCGGCGCCCAGTTCGCGCCACAAACGGTCAACCACTGCCAGTGCCGCCGGATCGGTTTGATCCAGCGGTGTCAGAATCACTTTATGGCGACGGAACAGCTCGGCATTGGAGGCTTCCACCCCGCTCTGCTCGGAACCGGCAATCGGATGGCCCGGCACGAAACGCGCCGGCATGCCGCCAAACGCCTCGGTCGCGGCACGCACGACATTGCCTTTGGCGCTGCCGACGTCGGTCAGAATCGCTTGCCCCAGGTCCATGCTGGCCAGGCGGCCGAGCATCTTCTCCATGGCAAGGATCGGTACGGCCAGCTGAATCACATCTGCGCCCTGACAAGCGACCGCCAGGTCTTCTTCGCAGCGATCGACCACGCCCAATTCAACCGCAAGCTTGCGCGACTGCGGATCGAGATCGACACCGACGACTTCGCGGCACAGGCCGCTTTCACGCAAACCCTTGGCGAACGAACCGCCAATCAGCCCCAGACCGACCACCACCAGGCGACCGATCATAGGTTCAGCAGATTGCAGAGCAGTGACATCAACCACGAGCCAGGACCTTGGTCAGCGCCTCAAGGAAGCGGCTGTTTTCCGCCGGCAGGCCGATGGTGATGCGCAAGTGGTTCGGCATGCCGTAGTTGGCCACCGGACGCACGATCACGCCTTCGCGCAACAACCCCTGGAAAACCGGGGCCGCCACACGACCCAGGTCAACACAGATGAAGTTGCCCTTGGATGGAATCCAGCTCAGCCCCAGCTCACGGAAACCCGCTTCAAGCTGCTGCATGCCGGTTTCGTTCAGGCGACGGCTTTCTGCCAGGTAGTCGGTATCTTGCAGTGCAGCGCAAGCAGCGGCCAGGGCCAAGCTGTTGACGTTGAACGGCTGGCGCACACGGTTCAGCACATCGGCAACCACCGCGGTGGACAAGCCATAACCGACCCGCAGCGCCGCCAGGCCGTAAGCCTTGGAGAAGGTGCGCGAGACCAACAGATTCGGGTAGGCCGCCAGGTAGTCGAGACCATCCGGCAAGTCGCTGCCTTCGGCGTATTCGATGTAGGCCTCGTCCAGCACCACCAGCACATGTTCCGGTACGTCCTGCAGGAACTCGTCCAGCGCTTCGGCGCCAAACCAGGTCCCGGTCGGGTTGTTCGGGTTAGCGATGAAGACCACGCGGGTATCGGCATCGATTGCAGCCAGCATGGCCGACAGATCATGACCCCAGTCTTTGGCCGGAATCACTTTGGCCGTAGCACCGACAGCTTGCGTGACGATCGGATAGACCGCAAACGCGTGCTCGCTGAATACCGCGTTCAGGCCCGGTGCCAGATAAGCGCGAGCGACCAGCTCCAGGATGTCGTTGGAGCCATTGCCCAGCGTCACCTGATTCAGCTCGACGCGGCATTGGTCGGCCAGCAGGGTCTTGAGCGCAAAACCGTTGCCGTCCGGGTAACGAGTCAGCTCGGCCAGCTCTTCACGAATCGCAGCCAGCGCCTTCGGACTGGCACCCAACGGGTTTTCGTTGCTCGCCAGTTTGACGATGCTGGCCGGATCGATATTCAGCTCGCGCGCCAGTTCATCCACAGGTTTGCCCGGAACGTAAGGCGAAAGTTGTTGCACGCCTGGCTGTGCCAGAGCGAGGAAGTTGCCACTCATTTGCTACCCCTTAGAGAACGGCTTTCGGGTAGGAACCCAACACTTTAAGTGCCACTGCTTCCTGACTGATTTTTTCCAGCACACCTTTCACCAGCGGATCGCGATGGTGGCCGACGAAGTCGATAAAGAACACGTAGGTCCATTTACCGCTGCGCGAAGGACGTGTCTCGATTCGCGTCAGGTCGATGCCATTGTCGTGGAACGGCACCAGCAACTCGTGAAGCGCGCCTGGCTTGTTGCTCATGGAGACGATGATCGAGGTCTTGTCGTCGCCCGTCGGCGGCACTTCCTGGCTGCCGATCATCAGGAATCGCGTGGAGTTGTCCGGGCGATCCTCGATTTTCTCGGCCAGACGGGTCAGCCCGTACAGGCCTGCGGCCATGTCGCCGGCAATGGCCGCCGAGTTCCACTCACCCTTGACCCGCTTCGCGGCTTCGGCGTTGCTCGACACCGCCACGCGCTCGACATTCGGGTAGTGTGCGTCCAGCCACTTGCGGCACTGGGCCAGCGACTGGGCATGGGAATAGATACGGCTGATGCTGTCGGTCTTGGTGTTTTCACCGACCAGCAAGTGATGGTGAATCCGCAACTCGACTTCACCACAGATGACCATGTCGTGCTCAAGGAAGCTGTCGAGGGTGTGGTTGACCGCGCCCTCGGTGGAGTTTTCCACCGGGACCACGCCAAAGTTCACCGCACCGGCCGCCACTTCGCGGAACACTTCGTCGATCGCCGCCATGGGCTTGCTGATCACCGCGTGACCGAAGTGTTTCAGGGCCGCGGCCTGGGTGAAGGTGCCCTCAGGGCCGAGGTAAGCCACTTTCAGCGGCTGTTCGAGGGCCAGGCACGAGGACATGATTTCGCGGAACAACCGCGCCATCTCTTCATTGCCCAGCGGTCCCTGATTACGCTCCATCACGCGCTTGAGCACCTGAGCTTCGCGCTCAGGACGATAGAACACCGGCACTTCGCCTTCGGCCAGCGAGGCCATCTTTACTCGCGCAACTTCCTGGGCGCAGCGTGCGCGCTCACTGATCAGCTCCAGGACTTTTTCGTCCAGGGCATCAATGCGCAGGCGCAGTGCCTTGAGTTCTTGCTCAGACATTAGCCATGTTCCTTCTCGAACTCTGCCATGTACGAAACCAGTGCGTTGACCGCAACGATGTCGACGGCGTTATAGATGGAGGCGCGCATGCCGCCCACAGAACGGTGCCCCTTGAGGTTCAACAGCCCACGCTCGTCGGCACCGGCCAGGAATGGCTTGTCGAGACGATCGTCAGCCAGACGGAACGGCACGTTCATCCACGAGCGGTCGGACTTGTTGATCGGGTTGCTGTAGAGGCCGCTGGCATCGATGAAGTCGTACAGCGTGCGCTGTTTCACTTCGTTGAGCTTGCCGATGGCTTCGACACCACCCTGCTCTTTCAGCCACTCGAACACCAGGCCGGACAAGTACCAGGCCAGGGTTGGCGGGGTGTTGTACATCGAGCCGTTATCGGCCGCGACCTTGTAGTTGAGCATGGTCGGGCACAGGGAACGGGCATGACCCAGCAGGTCTTCACGAACGATGTTGACGACGATGCCGCTCGGGCCGATGTTTTTCTGGGCGCCGGCGTAGATCATGCCGAAGCGCGAAACATCGATCGGACGCGAGAGGATGTCCGAGGACATGTCGGCGACCAGCGGAACGTCACCGGTTTCCGGGACCCAGTTGAATTCCAGGCCGCCAATGGTTTCGTTCGGTGCGTAGTGAACGTAGGCCGCGTCTTTCGACAGCTTCCATTCGTTCTGACCAGGGATAGCGAAATAGTCGTAAGGCTTGGCGGTGGCGGCGACGTTGACGTTACCGTAGCGCGAAGCTTCTTCGATGGCTTTCTGCGACCAGATACCGGTATCGATATAGTCGGCGGTGCGACCTTCCGGCAACAGGTTCAGAGGAATCTGAGCGAATTGCTGGCTGGCACCACCTTGCAGGAACAGCACTTTATAGTTCGAGGGGATATTCAGCAGATCCCGCAGATCCTGCTCGGCCTTGGTCGCAATGGACACGAACTCATCACTGCGATGGCTCATTTCCATGACCGAGAGGCCCTTGCCGTGCCAATCAAGGAGTTCACCCTGGGCGCGCTGCAGGACAGCTTCGGGAAGTGCCGCAGGACCGGCACAGAAGTTATAGGCTCTCTTGCTCACATCCAATCTCGCTCTGATTTGGTGGTAGTCACGCAATAAATCTGTAGGAGCTGTCGAGCAGAGCGAGGCTGCGATCTTTTAGAGCCAAGTGAAAGCAAGAGCCAGATCAAGAGATCGCAGCCTCGCTTCGCTCGACAGCTCCTACATTAAAATCAATTCCACAGTTCCTGGAGGACAAACAACAAGGGGGCGAATTTTCATCCGCCCCCTGTTTGTCCGCTTACTCTTGCGGTTCTTCGTCGGCAGCGGCGTCGAGTTGCTGGTCTTCGGCAGCGTCGTCGATCACGACTTCACCGTCGAACACTGCACCTTCTTCGCCCTCTTCGCCTTCCAGCTCTTCGCCTTCGACTTCCGACGGCTCCTGAACCCGTTCCAGCCCTACCAGCGTTTCATCGCTGGCCAGCTTGATCAGGGTCACGCCCTGGGTGTTACGACCCAGGCTGGAGACTTCGTCGACACGGGTGCGAACCAGCGTACCCTGGTCGGAAATCAGCATGATCTCCTCGCCGTCGAGCACCTGAACCGCGCCGACCAGACGGCCGTTACGGTCGTTGCTGACCATGGCGATAACGCCCTGACCGCCACGCTTGTACTCAGGGAACTCGGTGATCGCCGTACGCTTGCCGAAACCACGGGCCGAGGCGGTAAGGATCTGGCTGCCCTCTTCCGGAATCAGCATGGAAATCAGCTTCTGGCCTTCCGGCAGACGCATGCCGCGGACACCGCGAGCGGTACGGCCCATGGCGCGGACGTCGGTTTCCTTGAAGCGAGTGACCTTGCCACCGTCGGAGAACAGCATGACTTCACGATCGCCATCGGTAATGGCGGCAGAGATCAGTACGTCACCTTCATCCAGTTCCAGCGCGATCAGACCGACGCTGCGTTGGCGGCTGAAGGATTCCAGCGGGGTCTTCTTCACGGTGCCTTTGGCGGTGGCCATGAAGATGAAGTGACCTTCGGTGTATTCCTCGACCGGCAGCATGGTGGTGATGTATTCATCACTGTCGAGCGGCAGCAGGTTGACCAGCGGACGACCACGGGCTGCGCGGGACGCTTCCGGGATCTCGTAGGTTTTCAGCCAGTACACCTTGCCTTTGCTGGAGAACAGCAACAGCGTGGTGTGGCTGTTGGCGACCAGCAGGTGAGCGATGTAGTCCTCATCCTTGACGCCGGTAGCCGATTTGCCTTTACCGCCACGACGCTGGGCCTGGTACGCAGCCAATGGCTGGGTCTTGGCATAGCCACCATGGGAAATAGTCACGACGCGCTCTTCTTCCGGGATCATGTCACCCAGGGTCAGGTCGAGACGGGCATCGAGAATTTCGGTGCGTCGCACGTCGCCGTATTCGGCACGGATCACTTCCAGCTCTTCGCGGATCACTTCCATCAGGCGCGTGGCGCTGTTGAGGATGCGGATCAGCTCGCCGATCTGGTTGAGGATCTCTTGATACTCGGCCAGCAGTTTTTCGTGTTCCAGACCGGTCAGGCGGTGCAGACGCAGTTCCAGAATGGCTTGCGCCTGTTCCGGCGACAGGAAGTACTTGCCTTCGCGCAGACCGTATTGCGGATCGAGGTTTTCCGGACGGCACGAATCGGCACCGGCACGCTCGACCATCGCGACCACGGCGGAGGATTCCCAAGGCGTGCTGATCAGCGCTTCCTTGGCTTCCGACGGGGTTGGCGAGGCCTTGATCAGGGCAATGACCGGGTCGATGTTCGACAGGGCAACCGCTTGACCTTCCAGAATGTGACCACGTTCGCGGGCTTTACGCAGCTCGAACACGGTACGACGGGTAACGACTTCGCGACGGTGGCGAACGAAGGCTTCCAGCAGGTCCTTGAGGTTCAGGATCCGCGGACGGCCGTCGATCAGCGCCACGATGTTGATACCGAACACCGCTTGCAGCTGGGTCTGGGCGTAGAGGTTGTTGAGGATCACCTCAGGCACTTCGCCACGACGCAGCTCGATCACGACGCGCATACCGTCCTTGTCGGACTCGTCGCGCAATTCGGTGATGCCTTCCAGCTTCTTCTCTTTTACCAGCTCGGCGATCTTCTCGATCAGACGGGCCTTGTTCAGCTGGTAAGGGAGTTCGGTGATGACGATCTGCTGACGGCCACCGACCTTGTCGATGTCTTCGATGATCGAGCGGGCGCGCATGTAAATGCGACCGCGACCGGTGCGGTAGGCTTCGATGATGCCGGCGCGGCCGTTGATGATCGCGGCAGTCGGGAAGTCCGGGCCGGGGATGTATTGCATCAGCTCATCGATGGTCAACTCGGGGTTGTCGATGAGGGCCAGGCAACCGTCGATGACTTCACCGAGGTTGTGCGGCGGAATGTTGGTCGCCATGCCCACGGCGATACCGCTGGAGCCGTTGACCAGCAGGTTGGGAATACGGGTCGGCATGACCGCCGGGATCATTTCGGTGCCGTCGTAGTTCGGCACCCAGTCCACGGTTTCTTTATGCAGGTCGGCCAGCAGTTCGTGCGCCAGCTTGGTCATGCGCACTTCGGTGTATCGCATGGCCGCGGCGTTGTCGCCGTCCACCGAACCGAAGTTGCCCTGGCCGTCTACCAGCAGGTAGCGCAGCGAGAATGGCTGCGCCATCCGAACGATGGTGTCGTAAACCGCGGTATCACCGTGAGGGTGATACTTACCGATCACGTCACCGACAACACGGGCAGATTTCTTGTACGGCTTGTTGAAGTCGTTGCCCAGCTCGCTCATCGCGAACAGCACACGCCGGTGCACGGGCTTCAAGCCATCGCGCGCATCCGGCAGTGCCCGCCCGACAATTACGCTCATCGCGTAGTCGAGGTAGGACTGCTTCAGCTCGTCTTCGATATTGACCGGGAGGATTTCTTTGGCCAGTTCGCCCATGAGAAGCCTGATTCCTTTTTCTGGTGAAACTTCGTCACATCCATATGGGACGAACGAAGCTCGCCGATGCAGGCTGATTGCCAGTGCACCGACTTACGACAAATCAACGAGTTATGCCATGGATCTGCGCAGTAAAGGCAGCCACATCGGGCTACCTTGGAAACCGCCGGATGTTATCACAAGAGCCGCCACGCACCTATCCCCCAGACGCGCATGGAGTGTAGTTAGTTGACTGGTGGCAGGCTTAACGGCGACGAGAGAGGCTCAGAGCCACTCCGAATGCAGAATTCGCGACCGAATTACGGATGTTTATTGGCATTGCGCGCCTCATCGCCAGCAGGCTGGCTCCCACAGGATCGGTGTCGATCACAAAACCTGTGGGAGCCAGCCTTCCGGCGATGGCGATTCACAAGACGCCGAACGCCCTCAATGCAGTCGCTTGCGGCACATCAACTGCGCCATCTTCGCCGTATCCGGACGCTCGACGATGCCTTTCTCGGTGACGATCGCGTCGATCAAATCCGCCGGGGTCACGTCGAACACCGGGTTGAACGCATCGACATCCGCCCCGACTCGCTTGCCGCCCACTTCCAGCAACTCGCGGCCGTCACGCTCTTCAATCGGAATGTCGTCGCCACTGGCCAGGTTCATGTCGATGGTCGAACTCGGCGCCACCACCATGAAGCGCACGCCGTGGTGCATGGCGTTCACCGCCAGTTGATAAGTACCGATCTTGTTGGCCACGTCGCCATTGGCGGTGATCCGGTCGGCGCCGACGATGACCCAGGTAATGCCTTTGGTCTTCATGATATGGGCAGCGGCAGAGTCGGCATTCAAGGTCACGGGAATGCCTTCGTTGGCCAACTCCCACGCCGTCAGACGCGAACCCTGTAGCCAAGGACGGGTTTCGTCGGCGTAGACGCGCTCGACCATGCCCTCGATGAACGCCCCGCGAATCACCCCCAGCGCGGTGCCGAAGCCGCCGGTGGCCAACGCGCCGGTGTTGCAGTGGGTCAGGATCGCCTGCGCGTTGCCCTGATGCTTGCGGATCAGGTCAACACCCAGTTGCGCCATGGTCAGGTTGGCTTCGCGATCACTTTCGTGAATGGCAATGGCCTCCGCTTCCAGCGCCGCCAGTGGGTCTGCATCTTCCTTGAGACGATCCAGGCGGTCACGCATGCGACTCAAGGCCCAGAACAGATTCACCGCCGTTGGCCGGGAATCGGCCAGCAACGCGTAATCCTCTTCCCACGCAGCCTGCCAGTCACCGCCTTCTGCAATTCGGGCACGGGCTGCCAGCACCATGGCATACGCAGCACTGATGCCAATCGCCGGAGCACCACGCACCACCATCGAACGAATGGCTTCGGCCACGCCAGCAGCGCTGGTGTAGGCAATCCAGGTTTCCTCGAATGGCAAAATACGCTGATCCAGCAGGTACAGGGCGCCATCACGCCAATCGATGGCCTTCACCTTCTCCGCAGCCAACAGTCGATCGCGCATCCCACACCCCGTACTCAGTAACAAAGCCGCCGATTATAGCGATCCCCCCGCGAAGACGCTCGGGTATACTTCGCCATCCTTTACAAAAGCACTGGAACCGACCCTCGATGCCGAACACTGCCGTTGCGCTCGACCTGTTATTGCTGCCGACCTGGCTGGTACCCGTCGAACCCGCTGGCGTTGTCCTCAAAGAGCATGGCCTGGGCATTCGCGACGGGCGCATTGTCTTTATCGGCCCGCGCGCGGCTGCGCTGAAGCTTGACGCCACCGAAATCCGCGAACTGCCGGACATGTTGCTCAGCCCCGGCCTGATCAATGCTCACGGGCATGCGGCGATGACGCTGTTCCGCGGCCTGGCAGACGATCTGCCGCTGATGACCTGGCTGGAAAACCACATCTGGCCCGCCGAGACCAAGTGGGTCGATGAAGCCTTTGTACGCGATGGCACCGACCTTGCCATCGCCGAACAGATCAAAGGTGGCATCACCTGTTTCTCTGACATGTATTTCTTCCCGAAGGTTGCCAGCGAACGCGTGCATAACAGCGGCATTCGCGCACAAATCGCGATTCCGATCCTCGATTTCCCGATCCCGGGCGCCAGCACGGCGGACGAAGCCATTCGTCAGGGTGTTGAACTGTTCAACGATCTCAGGCACCACGAGCGCATCAAAGTCACCTTCGGCCCCCACGCGCCTTACACCGTGGGCGACGAAAACCTGGAGAAAATCCGGGTGATCGCCGAAGAGCTGGA
Organism: Pseudomonas sp. IT-P100; assembly: GCF_949767185.1. Taxonomy (NCBI): domain Bacteria; kingdom Pseudomonadati; phylum Pseudomonadota; class Gammaproteobacteria; order Pseudomonadales; family Pseudomonadaceae; genus Pseudomonas; species Pseudomonas sp. IT-P100. Next base: position 209,029 of record NZ_CATKQK010000011.1, on the reverse strand, counting down.
CGCGTCGATTCACATGCACGTCCACGAAACCGCCTTCGAAGTGCAGCAATCGGTCGAGCAGCGCGGCGAACGCCCGTTGGCCCGACTCGCGCGCCTGGGCCTGTTGGGGCCACGCTTCCAGGCGGTTCACATGACTCAGATCAGCGATGAAGACCTGGTGATGCTGGTAGAAAGCAACACCCATGTGATTCATTGCCCAGAGTCGAACCTGAAGCTGGCCAGCGGTTTCTGCCAGGTGGAGCGGTTGTGGCAGGCTGGCGTCAATGTGGCCGTCGGCACCGATGGCTCGGCCAGCAATAATGACCTCGACCTGCTTGGCGAAACCCGCACCGCCGCATTGCTCGCCAAAGCCGTCGCCGGCTCGGCCACCGCGCTGGACGCCCATCGCGCCCTGCGCATGGCCACCCTGAACGGCGCACGCGCCCTGGGCATCGAGGCGGAGGTCGGCTCGCTGGAAATCGGCAAAGCCGCGGACATGGTCGCGTTCGACCTTTCCGGCCTGGCGCAGCAACCGGTCTACGACCCGGTTTCGCAGCTTATATATGCCACCGGTCGCGACTGCGTGAAACACCTTTGGGTGGGTGGCAAGCAACTGCTCGACGACCGTCGCCTGACCCGTCTCGATGAAGAACAGCTTTGCGCCACCGCCAAGGCCTGGGGCCGGCGCATCAGCGGCCACACCGAATCGTAAGCACCCCGGGGCGAACCGCCGGGGCAACAGGATTTTTCAAGTTTTAGAGGATGAACCATGAGTAACGTCGACTACGCCGAAATCGCCAAATTCGAAGCCCTGGCCCATCGCTGGTGGGACCGCGAAAGCGAGTTCAAACCGCTGCATGACATCAATCCGCTGCGGGTCAACTGGATTGACGAACGCGTCAACCTGGCCGGCAAGAAGGTTCTCGACGTCGGTTGCGGCGGCGGCATCCTCAGCGAGGCCATGGCTCAACGCGGCGCGACCGTGATGGGCATCGACATGGGCGAGGCGCCGCTGGCCGTTGCTCAGCTGCATCAGCTGGAATCCGGCGTGAGCGTCGAATACCGGCAGATCACCGCCGAAGCCCTGGCCGAAGAGATGCCGGAGCAGTTCGACGTGGTCACTTGCCTGGAAATGCTCGAGCACGTACCGGACCCGTCGTCGGTGATCCGCGCCTGCTTCAAAATGGTCAAGCCGGGTGGCCAGGTGTTCTTCTCCACCATCAACCGCAACCCGAAGGCGTATCTGTTCGCCATCGTCGGTGCCGAATACATCATGAAGCTGCTGCCGCGCGGCACCCACGACTTCAAGAAATTCATCCGCCCTTCCGAGCTCGGTGCCTGGAGCCGCATGGCCGGCCTGACCGTCAAGGACATCATCGGCCTGACCTACAACCCGCTGACCAAGCACTACAAACTGGCCTCCGACGTGGACGTCAACTACATGATCCAGACCCTGCGCGAGGAGTAAGCAGATGCGTATCAGAGCAGTTCTTTTCGACATGGACGGCACCCTGCTCGACACCGCGCCGGACTTCATTGCGATCTGTCAGGCGATGCGTGCCGACCGCGGCCTGCCGCCGATGAATGACAAGCACATCCGCGACGAGATCTCCGGCGGCGCCAGGGCGATGGTTGCCGTGACCTTCTCGATGGACCCGGAATCTCCGGGCTTCGAAGCACTTCGCCTGGAGTTCCTCGAGCGTTATCTCGCGGGCTGTGCGGTTCACAGCAAGCTGTTCGACGGCATGGTGGAAGTACTGGCCGACATCGAAAAAGCCAACCTGATCTGGGGCGTGGTCACCAACAAGCCACTGCGGTTTGCCGAGCCGATCATGCAGCAACTGGGGCTGGCCGAGCGTTCGGCGCTGCTGATCTGCCCGGATCACGTGAAGAACAGCAAGCCGGACCCGGAGCCGTTGATCCTCGCGTGCAAGATGCTCGACCTCGATCCGGCCAGCGTGCTGTTCGTGGGTGATGACCTGCGTGATATCGAGTCCGGCCGCGATGCCGGCACCCGAACGGCCGCCGTGACCTATGGCTACATTCATCCGGACGATAACCCGCGGCATTGGGGGGCGGATGTGGTGGTCGATCATCCGCTGGAGTTGCGCAAGGTTTTGGATAGCGCGCTTTGTAGCTGCTAAACCGATGGTTTGCCGGAAACATAGTGGTGAGGGGATATATCCCCGTTGGGTCGCGAAGCGGCCCCAAACCGTTAATTGCGGCTGCCCCGCGGCCGAAGGGGGATAAATCCCCTCGCCACGGCAAGCCCGCTCGCCACTGGTTCGATGCACGATTTTGACGAGGTTTTTATGTTTGATTATTCCGCCCGCCCTGAATTGCTCAAGGACCGGGTCATTCTGGTCACCGGCGCTGGTCGCGGCATCGGCGCTGCCGCTGCGAAAACCTATGCCGCCCACGGCGCCACCGTACTGTTGCTGGGCAAGACCGAAGCCAACCTGACTCAGGTCTATGACGAAATCGAGGCCGCCGGCCATCCACAACCGGCCGTGATCCCGTTCAACCTCGAAACCGCCCTGCCCCATCAATACGATGAGCTGGCGGCGATGATCGAAACCGAGTTCGGCCACCTCGACGGCTTGCTGCACAACGCATCGATCATTGGTCCGCGCACCCCGATCGAACAGCTGTCCGGCGAAAACTTCATGCGCGTCATGCAAGTCAACGTCAACGCCATGTTCATGCTCACCAGCACGTTGTTGCCGCTGCTCAAACTGTCGCAGGATGCTTCGGTGGTGTTCACTTCCAGCAGCGTCGGCCGCAAGGGCCGTGCGTATTGGGGTGCATATGGCGTCTCCAAGTTTGCCACCGAAGGCCTGATGCAAACCCTGGCCGACGAAGTCGACACCGTGGCCCCGGTGCGCTCGAACAGCATCAACCCCGGCGCCACCCGCACCAGCATGCGCGCCCAGGCTTACCCCGGCGAAAACCCGCTGAACAACCCGACGCCCGAAGAGATCATGCCGGTCTATCTCTACCTGATGGGTCCGGACAGCACCGGCATCAACGGCCAGGCATTCAACGCCCAGTAACGCCGTGCGTCGCTTTTGTGCCGTGGCGAATTTTTGTCATGGCACTCAACAAGCGACATAACTGAAGGTCATGCCAGTCAAATAAATGCCATCCTGTTCGGCAAAAACCGCCGAAAAACGACACAGGCTATTGATTAACAAGCAATTTAATCCGAATGAAACGAATGGCACGAGTTTCGCTCTATATCTGCTCAGACACGCCGTGTGAAAGCAGACGGGCCGACGCTCGCGTCGATAGGTTACTAATCTTCGACAAAGCAGATTAGACTTGCGCCAAATGTCCTACGGGACTGATGGACCAGTACGACGCGCAGCCCAAAGCCGCTCTCACCCAGCCTGTAAGACAGCCTTACTGCTTAGGGGCGCACGCCATATGAAATCACCTTCCCAGACCAACGCAATTGACTTCGATAGCGCCAAATTGCAACGCCTGGGCTTTGGTCAACAGCCCCTGCTTCTGAAGCGGCCGGTCAGTCTTGCGCAAGTGCGCCAGCAACTGAGCCTGCAACTGCAAACCACGCTTGAGCCACAACGCATTCTCGGGCTCTTCTACCGTGAAATTCACCGACTCGTGCCGCTCGACGCCTTAAGCTACCAGCACAAAGCCAGCGACTTGCGGCTGGAGCTCGGTCTGCGCGGTCACCACTCGATCAGTTACACCCTCAGCCATGAAGGCGAGCACCTGGGCGAACTGGTTTTCCGCAGAAATCAGCGCTTCAGCGAGCAGGAGCAGGGCAACCTCGAGTCGCTGCTGTCCGCATTGCTGTACCCGATGCGTAATGCCCTGCTCTACCGCGCCGCCACCCAAAGCGCCTTGCGCGACCCCCTCACGGACACCGGCAATCGCATTGCCATGGACCAGACGCTGCAACGGGAAATCGACATGTCGCGTCGGCATCTGCAACCTTTGTCGCTGCTGATGCTGGACATCGACCACTTCAAACAGATCAACGATACCCACGGCCACAGTGCCGGCGATGATGTGCTCAAAGCCGTTGCAGCCTCGATCAAAGGCCAGTTGCGCAACGTCGACATGGTGTTTCGCTTTGGCGGCGAAGAGTTCCTGATTCTGCTGTCCAACACCGGCCGCGAGGCGGCGGCCATGGTCGGCGAGCGGCTGCGGTTTGCCGCCCAGGCCAAGGATTATCTGGCCGATGGCAAGCTGATCGAGCTGACCGTCAGCCTCGGCTGTGCGACCCTGCTGCCCGGCGAGTCAGTCGAAAGCCTGTTGCGCCGGGCCGACAGCGCGCTGTATGTGGCCAAGCGTGAAGGACGCAACCGATTGGCGATGGCGGGCTGAAGATTCGCCGGCGGGCTCGCAACCGTAGCGGCCCGCATTGACAGGAATCAGCGCACAGCGCCACGCAGTTCCCCGACCATCCCTTGCAACCTGGCAGGCTCTGCCGCCTCGACCGCCACCGCCGGCCCCGCCACCAGGGTCACCCGCGACCACAACCGACGGAACACGCCTTTGTCGGGATCGCGACTGAAGAAACTCCCCCACAGCCCCTGCAATGCCAACGGAATCACTGGCACCGGCGTCTCTTCGAGAATCCGCGTCAGCCCGCCCTTGAATTCGCTGATCTCGCCGTCGGTAGTCAGTTTGCCTTCAGGGAAGATGCACACCAGCTCACCGTCCTTCAGGTATTGGGCGATGCGCGTGAAGGCCCTTTCGTAAATCTGAATGTCTTCCTGACGTCCCGCGATAGGAATGGTCCCGGCCGTGCGAAAGATGAAGTTCAGCACCGGCAGGTTGTAGATCTTGTAGTACATCACAAAGCGAATCGGCCGACGCACCGCGCCGCCAATCAGCAACGCGTCGACAAAGGACACGTGATTGCACACCAGCAGCGCCGCGCCCTCATCCGGAATCGCCTCCAGATTGCGATGCTCCACGCGGTACATGGAGTGGCTGAGCAGCCAGATCATGAAGCGCATGCTGAATTCGGGGACGATTTTGAAGATGTAGGCGTTGACGCCGATGTTCAGCAGCGACACCACCAGGAACAGATGCGGGATCGACAACTTGGCCAGGCTCAGCAACACGATCGAAACAATCGCCGAGACCACCATGAACAGCGCGTTGAGAATGTTGTTGGCAGCGATCACTCGCGCCCGCTCGTTCTCCGGGGTGCGTGACTGAATCAGCGCGTACAGCGGCACAATGTAGAAACCGCCGAAAACCCCGAGGCCGAGAATGTCGATCAACACCAGCCAGGTGTGACCAAAGCCGAGGATTTCGATCCAGCCATGGCCGTTGACGCTGTCGGGAATTGAGCCGGAATGCCACCACAGCAACAATCCGAACACGGTCAGACCGAACGATCCGAACGGCACCAGCCCGATCTCGACTTTGCGTCCGGACAGTTTTTCGCAGAGCAGCGAGCCGAGTGCGATACCCACCGAGAACACGGTAAGAATCAGCGTCACCACGGTTTCGTCACCGTGCATCCACTCCTTGGCATACGCCGGGATTTGCGTCAGGTAAATCGCCCCGACAAACCAGAACCATGAGTTACCGACAATCGAGCGCGATACCGCCGAGGTTTGCCCCAGGCCCAGTTTCAAGGTGGCCCAGGATTGACTGAAGATATTCCAGTTCAGGCGCATTTCCGGCGATGAGGCCGCTGCCCGGGGAATGCTGCGACTGGCCAGATAACCCAGCACTGCAATGCCGATGATCGCCGTGGACACGATGGGTGCGTAATGCGCGGACGACATCATGATCCCGGCGCCGATGGTCCCGGCGAGGATGGCCAGGAAGGTGCCCATTTCCACCAGCCCGTTGCCGCCCACCAGTTCTTCTTCACGCAAGGCCTGAGGCAGGATCGAGTATTTCACCGGCCCGAACAGCGCCGAGTGCGTCCCCATGGCAAACAGCGCCAACAGCATCAGCGACAGGTGATCGAAGACAAATCCGAATGCGCCGACCGCCATGATCGCGATCTCCCCGAGCTTGATCAGGCGAATCAGCGCGTCCTTGGCGAACTTCTCGCCGAACTGACCGGCCAGCGCCGAAAAAAGAAAGAACGGCAGGATAAACAGCAGCGCACACAGATTGACCCAGATCGAACGATCACCCTCGATAGTCAACTTGTACAGAATGGCGAGGATCAACGACTGCTTGAAGACGTTGTCGTTGAACGCCCCGAGGGACTGGGTCACGAAAAACGGCAGGAAGCGCCGGGTGCGAAGCAGGCTGAACTGTGAGGGGTGACTCATCTTCCGTGTTCCTGAATTTGGGTAGAGAGTGGCGTGGATACCATTGTTGGAATGTCGATCGTCGATCCAGGCCACACCTTACCTAATCTTTGCCGGTTATTTGTTTAATCCTGCAATGCACGGCGAGACAAACAACTCGCCCCGCCATGCGCCCTGTACGGTGCGTTTGGCGACGATCAGCCACATCACGGCCAGCATCGCCACCAGCACACAGCCAAAGGCACTGAAAAACGTCAGGTTCAAGGTACTGGCCAGTTTCAACGTTGCCAGAGAATAGACGCCCAGCGGAAAGGTGAACCCCCACCAGCCGAGGTTGAAGGGTATGCCGGCGCGCAGGTAACGGCCGGTGATCAACAACGCGATCAGCATCCACCACAGACCAAAGCCCCACAAGGTGATCCCGGCCACCAGCCCCAGCCCGGCGGCGATCTCACCGATTCCCGGTAAACCGTTGGCGGCAAAGATCGCCGGTGCGTCGCCCCCCAGCAGCAACATCCCCAGCGCCCCGGTGCCAATCGGGCCGAGCGCCAGCCAGCTCGAAGCGGCCATGTTTTCGTGGGGCAGTTTGTGCAGCGCCATGCGCAGCAACAGGATCGTCAGAATGCTGAACGCCACCGGCAGGGAAAATGCCCAGAGCACGTAGCTGGTGACCAGCACCATCAGTTGCGAATGAGCGTCGGCCAGATGCGGCGCCAGCAAGCCGCCGCTGGCCGCCGCCACTTCCGCAGCCACCACCGGCAATAGCCAGACGGCAGTCATCTGATCGATGCTGTGTTCCTGGCGGGTAAACATCATGTAGGGGATCAGCACCCCGCAGGCCAGCGACATCGCCACGTCGAGCCACCACAGCGCTTCGGCAACATGAATCACGCCCTCGCCCCAGCGCGGCAGGCCGAACACCAGAAAACCGTTGATGATCGTCGCCAGTCCCATGGGAATCGTGCCGAAAAACATTGATACCGTGGAGTGGCCGAAAATCCGTCGTGCTTCGTCGAAGAACAGCACCCAGCGTGCTGCGTACAGTACCGTGAACACAGCGAACAGAAAGATATTGAACAGCCAGAGGGCTTCGGCAATCACTTGCAAGCCCGTGCTCGCGACCGGCAACTGCGCCAGCGCCAGCGCCAGAACGCCGGTGCCCATGGTCGCGGCGAACCAGTTCGGAGTGAATTGGCGGATCACCTCGCGCGGATGCTGCAAATGACTGAACGGTTTAAGGCCGGGCTTGGCGGTTTCAGAGCATGTCATGTCAAATTCCTCTCCTCGGTTGAGGTGGAATCCATGGTAGATCCGAATCGAATATCGATATAACGGGTAATATCTCTAACTATTATCTATTTAGCAGATATAGCATCAGACACTGCCTTCCGATTCGATCACCAATACCCTCGCCACACCCAGCGGATGCGCCACATGCTCGGTGCCTACAGCGGCGTAAAAGATATCTCCTACATTCAACATCACCTCTTTCTCCAGACCTACTTCGCGGTAGTGCATCTGCACCTGGCCATCGAGCACGACGAACACTTCCTGACCGTCATTGATGTGCCATTTGTAGGGCTGGTCGGTCCAGTGCAAACGGGTGGTGATGCCATTCATGTTCGCGATGTCGAGCGCGCCCCAGGCACGGTCAGCGGTGAAGGATTGGCTGCGGATGATTTTCATGGTCGGTCCGTGGAAATGAATGGCAGTGCCAAGGCTAGCGATCATTAAACATCGGCGCTACAGACTTTGATGGGCTGCTCACGCTGCAACGCCAATAAGGCACCGACAGACAGGATGATCAGCACCGCGCCATAACCGTCGGTGGTGGTCACCAGGCCAAACGTCCGCGTCAGGCTCCCCGCCAGCAACGATGGCAAACAGAACGCCAGGTAACTGAGCACATAAAATGCTGACATCAACCCTGCCCGTTCATGGGGCAGCGCCAGTGGTACCAGACTGCGCACCGAGCCGAGGAATCCGGCACCGAATCCGCAACCGGCCACCAGTGTGCCAAGGAAAAACAAAGGCAGGCTGGCGCTGTGCACACCCAGTAAAAGCAACACGACACCTGCTGGCAGGAAGGTGCCCCCCAACTTGAGAGCCTTGGCGGCGGGCTGGTTACGCAGGATGAAAATCATCAGAGCGCCAGTCAGTGTCAATGCCGCTACTGCCGCCCCACCCATCAGATTCGAGGTTGAACCGGTAGCGGTGCGCAACAGCGAGGGGGCAAGCGAGGCAAAAAAACCGCCGAGCGCCCAGGTCGAGAGATTCAGCGGCAACACCCGCCACAAAGTGGCGCGTGCCTGGGTCGGTACATGCAGGGTTGGGCGCAACGAGGCCCATGCCCCCGGCTGCGGACTGACGCTTTCCGGCAGGCGCCAGACGTACAGCGCCTGCATCACAAACAGCGCGAGCAGCACCCAATAGGTCAACTGCAACGGCAGCGGCGCAAACTCGGCCAGCAAGCCGCAGCCCATACCGCCAATCGCCATGCCGAGCAGCGGTGCAACGCTGTTGACCAGCGGCCCCTGATGGCGATCGATGTCGAGCAGCGCGGCACTCAATACGGCAGTGGCCATCCCGGTGGCAAACCCCTGAAGGACCCGCGCACTGATCAACCAAACTACGCTGTCAGCATTGATAAACAGCAGCATCGCCAGCAGGTTCAGCAGGACAGCCGTGAAAATGACCGGCTTGCGCCCCAGATGATCCGAAAGCGAACCGACGGTCAGCAGCGCCACCAGCAAACTGATGGCGTACACACCAAAAATCACGGTCAGGGTCGTTGCCGAGAATTGCATTTGCTCCTGATACAAGTGATACAACGGCGTCGGTGCCGTGGAAGCGGCGAGAAAACTCAGTAAAGTGATCGCCAGAAACCACAGGCTTGAACGGTTGGAAGCTGAATTCGACATGCGCACACTCCGCAAAAGCTAATTTTTTGCTTTTGCGGAGTGTGCTATTCACCAGCGCTTAAAGCAAATTATTAGTGTTAAGGTCCGATGCATGGCTATTAAAGAAGGTTTACGCCCTGGCGGACGCAGCGCCCGGGTGCAAGAGTCGATTCACTCGGCGGTCCGCGCACTTCTTGAAGAGCAGGACCGCTCCACCGTGACCGTCCCGCAAATTGCTGCGCGCGCAGGGGTTACGCCGTCGACCATTTATCGACGCTGGGGCGATTTGTCGACATTGCTGGCGGATGTCGCCCTGGCGCGCATGCAGCCCGATAGCGAACCGGCCAACACCGGCAGCTTGCGGGGAGACGTGCGAGCGTGGGCGGAGCAGTATCTGGACGAAATGAGCTCCGAACCTGGCCGCAACATGCTGCGCGATGTGCAATCGAGCCTGACGCCGGGCTTTTGCACATCGCTCATTGGCGGGCAGTTGCAAACGATTCTGGATCGCTATCCTGATCAACCGAAACCGAATGTTGATCGACTGATCAATCTGGTGGCGGCGCCTTCGGTGTTTCGCATTCTGTTTTCGGCGGCACCGCTGGAGGTTGAGGAGCTGCATCAGTTGATCGAGATTGCGTTGAGTCAGTGAGGGCTTCTTCGCGAGCAAGGACCACACATTTAACCGAGTTCTCCTATAAGCATGCAGTCGAATGTGAGAGCGGGCTTGCTCGAGCAGGGGCCTGAAAAAACACCTTGGATACATCTGAAACACCGCCTGCGACACCCCACCACGCCACGACCTTGGTCGACACTGACTAACGCAGACGGTCGTGCGAGACTGTCTGTCCGGGCGGGAGTCCCGGTATCTTTTGTCTGGAGTTCCCATGTCGCTGTCCAGCGGGCTGATCGCCGCCGTTGCCCTGGCCTATATGGCCATCATGTTCGCCATCGCCTTCTACGGTGACCGTCGCAGTGCGCCGTTACCGCCGCGGGTGCGCGCCTGGGTGTACAGCTTGTCGCTGGCGGTCTATTGCACCAGCTGGACGTTCTTCGGCGCCGTCGGCCAGGCCGCCGAACAACTCTGGTCGTTCCTGCCGATCTACCTCGGGCCGATCCTGCTACTGGTCTGCGCACCGTGGGTCCTGCAAAAAATGGTGATGATCAGCAAGCAGGAGAACATCACCTCCATTGCCGACTTCATCGCCGCCCGTTACGGCAAATCCCAGTCGCTGGCGATTGTCGTGGCGTTGATCTGCCTGGTCGGCGTTTTGCCCTACATTGCGTTGCAGCTCAAAGGCATCGTGCTCGGGGTGAACCTGCTGATCGGTGCCGGCGCCGACGCCATGGGCACTCGCGCCCAGGACACGGCGTTGATTGTATCGCTGGTGCTCGCGCTGTTTACCATCGTGTTCGGTACCCGCAACCTCGACGCCACCGAACACCACCGGGGCATGGTGCTGGCGATTGCCTTCGAATCGCTGGTCAAGCTGTTCGCGTTTCTGGCGGTCGGCGCGTTCGTGACCTACGGCCTGTACGACGGCTTCGACGACCTGTTCGATCAGGCGATGCTCGCACCGCGCCTTGAAGCGTATTGGAAGGAAACCATCAACTGGCCATCGATGGTGGTGCAAACCGGTGTGGCGATGATGGCGATCATCTGCCTGCCCCGGCAGTTCCACGTGACGGTGGTGGAAAACATCGACCCACAGGATTTGCGCCTGGCCAAGTGGGTCTTCCCGGCGTACCTGGCGTTGGCGGCCTTGTTCGTCGTCCCGATCGCCCTGGCCGGTCAGATGCTGCTGCCCAGCTCGGTGTTGCCGGACTCGTTTGTCATCAGCCTGCCATTGGCGCAAGCCCACCCCGCGCTGGCGATGCTGGCCTTTATCGGCGGTGCCTCGGCGGCAACCGGCATGGTGATTGTGGCCAGCGTGGCGCTGTCGACCATGGTGTCCAACGACATGCTGTTGCCATGGTTGCTGCGCCGCAATAACGCCGAGCGGCCGTTCGAAGTATTCCGCCAGTGGATGCTCTCGGTGCGCCGCGTCAGCATCGTGGTGATTCTGCTGCTGGCCTACGTCAGCTATCGCCTTTTGGGGTCCACCGCGAGCCTGGCGACCATCGGCCAGATCGCCTTCGCCGCCGTGACCCAACTGGCACCGGCCATGCTCGGCGCACTGTACTGGAAACAGGCCAACCGCCGCGGCGTGTTCGCCGGCCTCGCCGCCGGGACATTCCTGTGGTTCTACACGCTGGTCCTGCCGATTGCCGCCCACAGCCTCGGTTTATCGTTGAGCAGTTTCCCCGGCCTGGCCTGGTTGCACAGCAACCCGCTAAACCTGCCGCTCACCCCACTGACCCAGGGCGTGGTGCTGTCACTGGCCGCCAACTTCACCTTGTTCGCCTGGGTATCGGTGCTGTCGCGCACACGGGTTTCGGAACACTGGCAGGCTGGCCGTTTCATCGGCCAGGAGATCAGTGCCCGCCCCAGCGCCCGCTCGATGCTGGCGGTGCAAATCGACGATCTGCTGCATCTGGCCGCACGGTTTGTCGGTGAAGAACGCGCCCGTCAGAGTTTTATCCGTTTCGCTTACCGACAGGGCAAAGGCTTCAACCCGAACCAGAACGCCGACGGTGAATGGATCGCCCACACCGAGCGCTTGCTGGCCGGTGTGCTCGGCGCCTCCTCGACCCGCGCCGTAGTAAAAGCCGCTATCGAAGGTCGGGAAATGCAACTCGAGGATGTCGTGCGAATCGCCGACGAAGCCTCGGAAGTGCTGCAGTTCAATCGCGCACTGCTGCAAGGCGCGATCGAGAACATCACACAAGGCATCAGCGTGGTCGACCAGTCGTTGCGACTGGTGGCGTGGAACCGGCGTTACCTGGAGCTGTTCAACTACCCGGACGGCTTGATCAGCGTTGGCCGGCCGATTGCCGACATCATTCGCTACAACGCCGAACGCGGTCTGTGCGGTCCGGGCGAAGCCGAAGTGCACGTCGCCCGCCGTTTGCACTGGATGCGCCAGGGCCGCGCCCACACCTCTGAACGACTGTTCCCCAATGGTCGTGTGATCGAGCTGATCGGCAACCCGATGCCGGGCGGCGGTTTCGTCATGAGTTTTACCGACATCACCGCGTTCCGCGAAGCCGAGCAGGCGCTGACCGAAGCCAACGAAGGCCTGGAGCGGCGGGTCACCGAGCGCACCCACGAGCTGTCGCAACTCAACGTGGCGCTGACCGAAGCCAAGGGCACCGCCGAGTCGGCCAACCAGTCGAAAACCCGTTTCCTCACGGCGGTCAGCCACGACCTGATGCAACCGCTGAACGCCGCGCGACTGTTTTCTGCGGCGCTGTCCCATCAGGAAGACAGTTTGTCCAGCGAAGCGCAGAAACTGGTCCATCACCTGGATTCGTCATTGCGCTCGGCCGAAGACCTGATCAGCGATCTGCTGGACATTTCCCGCCTGGAAAACGGCAAGATCAACCCGGATCCGAAGCCGTTTGTGCTCAATGAACTGTTCGACACGCTCGGCGCAGAATTCAAGGCGCTGGCCCGGGACCAAGGGCTCAAATTCCGCGTTCGCGGCAGCACGCTGCGGGTCAACAGCGACATCAAACTGTTACGTCGGATCTTGCAGAACTTTCTGACCAACGCCTTTCGCTACGCCAAGGGGCCCGTGCTGCTGGGGGTTCGTCGGCACAAGGGCGAACTGTGCCTGGAGGTCTGGGACCGTGGGCCGGGGATTGCACAAGACAAACTGAAAGTGATTTTCGAAGAATTCAAACGCCTGGACAGCCACCAGACCCGTGCCGAGAAAGGTCTGGGCCTGGGCCTGGCGATTGCAGACGGGTTGTGCCGCGTTCTGGGCCACACCTTGCAAGTGCGTTCCTGGCCGGGGCGCGGCAGTGTATTCAGCGTCACCGTTCCGTTAGCCAAGACGCAAATCGCGGCGCCGGCCAACGTCACCGAGCTCAACGGCAAACTCCTGAGCGGCGCGCAGGTGCTGTGCATCGACAACGAAGACAGCATCCTGGTTGGCATGAACAGCCTGCTGACCCGCTGGGGTTGTCAGGTCTGGACAGCGCGCAACCGCGACGAATGTGCGGCCCTGCTGGGCAATGGCATGCATCCGCAACTGGTGCTGGTGGATTATCACCTGGACGATGGCGAGACCGGGACCGACTTGATGGCCTGGTTGCGAACCCGCCTGGGCGAGCCGGTGCCAGGCGTGGTGATCAGCGCCGATGGGCACCCGGAAACCGTGGCCCAGGTGCATGCAGCGGGGCTGGACTACCTGGCCAAACCGGTGAAACCGGCAGCGTTGCGGGCGTTGTTGAGTCGGCATTTGCCGTTGTAAGCCCAAAAGATCGCAGCCTTCGGCAGCTCCTGCAGGGTTTTGTGTACATCTGCAGGAGCTGCCGAAGGCTGCGATCTTTTTGATTTTACTCGGGCAACTCTGCCAACCCGTCCACATCGGTCATCGCCCGCTCCAGCAGGTCCGCCGGCAGGCTTTTACTCGCTCGCGCGCCCAGCAACTTGAGCTGCTCACTGCGGCTGACCAGATTGCCACGGCCTTCAGTCAGCTTGTTACGCGCCGAGCTGTAGGCCTTGTCCAGTTGCTGCAAGCGATTGCCGACTTCATCCAGGTCCTGAATGAACAGCACGAACTTGTCGTACAGCCAACCTGCCCGTTCGGCGATTTCCCGGGCGTTCTGACTCTGGCGCTCCTGCTTCCACAGGCTGTCGATGACACGCAGGGTGGCCAGCAACGTGGTCGGACTGACGATCACGATGTTTCGGTCGAAAGCCTCCTGGAACAGGCTCGGCTCCGCCTGCAACGCTGCGGAAAATGCCGCTTCGATGGGGACGAACAGCAAGACGAAATCCAGGCTGTGCAAACCGTCGAGCCGCTTGTAATCCTTGCCAGCCAGGCCTTTGACGTGAGTGCGTAGCGACAGCACATGCTGCTTGATGGCGATCTGGCCGATGGCATCGTCTTCCGCCGCCACGTATTGCTGATAAGCCGTCAGACTGACCTTGGAGTCGACAACCACCTGCTTGTCGCCCGGCAGATAAATGATCACGTCTGGCTGGAACCGCTCACCGTCCGGACCTTTGAGATTGACTTGGGTCTGATACTCGCGGCCCTTCTCGAGGCCGGCGTGTTCAAGCACCCGCTCAAGAATCAGCTCGCCCCAGTTGCCCTGGGTTTTCTGCCCTTTCAAAGCGCGGGTCAGGTTGGTGGCTTCATCGCTCAGGCGCAGGTTCAGCTGTTGCAGGCGCTCCAGCTCCTTGGCCAGCGAGAAGCGCTCGCGCGCCTCGGCCTGATAACTTTCCTCGACCCGCTTTTCAAACGACTGAATGCGCTCCTTCAAAGGATCGAGCAACTGGCCCAGACGCTGCTGACTGGTTTCGGCGAAACGCTGCTCGCGCTCGTCGAAGATCTTGCCGGCCAGTTCGGCGAACTGGGCACGCAATTCGTCTCGCGAGCCTTGCAGGTCGTTGAGACGCTGCTGATGGCTTTCCTGTTGCTCGCGCAGCTCGGCGTTGAGGGAGGCGGCCTGGGCGTCCAGACGTCGCAACTCAGCCTCTTTGCCGGCGCGTTCGATATTCCAGGCGTGGGACGCATCGCGGGCGTCATCGCGTTCGATCTGCAACAGTTCGACTTCACGGCGCATCGCGGCAAGGTCTGCCTGTTTGGCGGCGTTGGCCTGCCCCAGATCGGCAATCTCGTCGCGACAGGCTTCGAGCTGGGCGTTCAGTCCATCCTGGGCCAGTTGGGTCATGGCCAGGCGTTCTTCCAGCAGGGCGACATCCGACTGCGAGGCGCTCGCCCGGCGCTGAAGTTGCCAGGCCAATGCCAACAACGGCAGTGCAGCCCCCGCCAGCCCGAGCAATATGCTGGTCAAGTCCATCGCCATCGCCATTCCTGCCCATTCGATAAAGCTTGAAGGTTAACCAAGGTGTCAGGTCTTGGACAGCTCAGTCTTCGATCAGACCCAGTTCCTGTTGGGCGCGTCGATCCCCTGCCCGCGCGGCCTGACGCAAAAGGTCCTGGCCGATTCGGCGATCCCGGGCATTCCCGCATTCGCGGCACATCAACTGGCCGAGACGGCTTTGCGCGGCCACTACGCCTTCTCGGGCCGGTTGCTTGAGCAATCGCCCGGCGAAGTGTTTGACGTTGCTGTTTTCACCCAGGCGCGGGCTGTCGAGCAGCCACTCGGCCACACGCATCGAAAAGCGCTTGGGCGGGGTAACACGGGGAGGTGTAGAGGTTACAGAAACGGGTACTGAGCGAAACTTCATAAACCACTGTGGGGCAGATCGGAAGGCGCGCCACTCTACTCTTTTTTTCTTACAGGTAAAGCCTAAAAAAACCCGGCACGCCCGTGCTAGAGCAAGCGCTCGGGACAATCCACAGAAGCTGTGGATAACTCAGTGGACAACCGCCCTTGAACTCTCTCAAAGCCCTGTGGAATGGGGCTCGCAGTCAAACTGACGATTTTTTCACCAGTAAAAAAAAGCGATGTTTTTCATTGACTTAAATTTTGGTTGCAGGCACCCACTGCGCTGGAGGGCTAGATGACAGTGGGGTGACAACTCGCGCAACTTATGTGCACAAGTGCCTCCGAGACAGTTATATCGATGCGCTTTTTCGGCGCATTTTGTTAGCCGGTCTGGGGATAAACCCTGCCAAACCCTTGGTTCAGGCTTACTTTGACCCGATGAACGTCGCAGACCGACCGTCGGATTTTGAGCCATTACAAGGCGATCATGGCTGCCAATTAACACCTGCGAGGTGATACCAGAAGATGTTTTTGGCTAACACACTTCCTTTCTGCAATTCAATCCGTTACTATCCGCGGCGTTAGTACCAAGCTGAAAGTCAATTCTGGTCGAACAAATCCCCCCGATATGCCTTCCAACAGGAAGCATCAATCGAACAAGCGGGATCGACCACCTCGATGGTTTCCAGGTAAAACTTGCGTCAACACTGCCTTTGAATCGAAAACAAAGGGTGTTGCGAAGCTCATTTACTCTGACCGAACCAGCCTGCAATTGATCAGGATCTTCACCCCGGGCCCAGAACCTTTGCCCTTGATGTGTTGCCTGCCCTCCTAAGTACCTACCTGCCAGCCCAAGCGCGCCAATTTAATCAGCGCTTCAAACTGGCTGCTTTGTTCCAGTCGGGTTCTTCGTTCGACCAATGGTGGTCGTCGTCACTGGAACGTTTTAACTTTGCACGGTTCTTATCCGTGTCGCTTGTAGGAACACCCATTAAATGACTACTCAAATCCACACCCAGGATGCTATCCGCACCCTAACCAACGCTTTTGCCCCAATGAACTGCCTGATCATGGCCGCTCGCAAAGGCTGCTTCAGCTTCACACTGGTCAACGAACACGGCATCGCTCGTCACAGCGAACGCCTGTACCCCGATCAATACTCCAGCGCCGAGCCGCTGCAGGCTGTGATCGAGCGTACCCGTCAGGCACTGGTTGCCTGATACGCCGCAAAGGCTGAAAACCTCAGAAGCCTCGCTGAAAAGCGGGGCTTTTTATTGCCCGATATTTCTGTTTTCGCGCCCGCCGCGTAAGCACTAACCGATATAACGGTTATAACTGGCTGTCGGAAATATTTTAAAAACAGTCCTTTACAGCGCGAATATGACACTACACTTCAACTCAAGCGGCCTGAGCCGCTTCCGGCGAGCCTGATTCGATCCACCCGCTGCCAACGCTACCTTCAGGACTCGCCGACCACTTCATGTTCGAGGGTTTTATGGGTATCGCTGCCAGCGAACTGTGCCGCTATGTGATACGTCCGACATTGATCTACCTTGGGCGCCATAGCGCAACCGCCGAATCCCTGCTGCTGGGCATCGCCGCCAGTCAGTCAGCCTTGGGCTCCGCCCTGCACGATCGCCGTGGACACGGCCTGTACCGAATCGCCGAACCCCGCCACCAGGCACTCTGGGACCATTACCTGGCACTTGATCCGGAGCGCGCCAGCCTGGTCCGCGGCCTGGCCAGCCAGCATGCTTTCCTGAGCGGCCCGCACCTCGAACTGACCGTCAACCTTCGTTATGCCACCGCCATCGCCTGGCTGCTGGTCGAAGAACAGAACACTCCGCTTCCCGAAGCAGACGACCTGCTGGGAATGGCCCGCATCTGGCGCCAGACCTTCCAGCCTCAAGGACGCCTGAGAGACTTCACCTATGCCTGGCAAACCTGTGTTTCACCATTGAATCAGGTTGCCTGCTAATCCCCCCCTTTTCCGAAGATCGCGCAACACGCCGCGATTTGGTCGGATTGTCCTACAAAACCGCTCTAAATCAAGGCATACAGCCTATGGCGCTGGGACGAAAATGTTGGTAATTTTCGGCCCGGTGATCACCAAGAGTTCTAATAATGAAAAAAGTAATGCTCAAAACCACCCTTAGCCTTGCCGTTGCCGTGGCCTCCACCCAAATCTTCGCAAGTGGCTTCGCCCTCAATGAGCAAAGCATCAGCGGAATGGGGACAGGTTTTGCCGGGCGATCTTCTTCTGCCGACGACGCTTCCACCGTGTTTGGCAACCCTGCCGGTATGTCTCGCCTCAAGCGCGAACAAGTAACCGGTGGCGTTGCATTTATCGACGCACACACAGACATCAGTGATGCCAGTTCCCGCCCTAATGGTGGCTCCAACAAAGGTGACATGGTCCCTTTCATGGGCGTGCCTATGGGTTACTACGTCAAGCCTATCGACGATCATTGGGCATTCGGTCTCGGTGTATACGCACCGTTCGGCCTGGTGACCGACTATGAGAACAACTTTGCCGGTCGTTACTTCGGTAGCAAGAGCGAAGTCAAAATCGTCACCCTGCAGCCAACCGTCAGCTATGCCTTCAACGACAAGGTGTCGATCGGTTTCGGTCCGACCATCAACCGTATTGACGGCACCCTGGAATCGAACCTGTCGGCAACGCAGGCCCGTCCAGACGGCAAGGTCAAGATCGAAGGTGACGACACTGCGCTTGGCTACAACTTCGGTATCCTGGTTCAAGCCACCGATAGCACTCGCGTCGGCCTGACCTATCACTCGAAAGTGAAATACAAGCTCGAGGGCAACACCAAGGTCAACTACCAACTCTTCGCGCTGCAGGGTCAGAACCCGAGCCAGAAGTACGACGCGTCGCTGGACATCACCACGCCTGAATCGGTCGACTTCTCGTTGACTCATAAGCTGGACGACCAATGGACGCTCTACGCCGGTAGCACCTGGACTCGCTGGAGCCGCCTGAAAGAGATCTCCGTCGAGAACGAAGGCGTTCCAGCGGCCCTGCGCCCTCAGTTTGGCACCATCACCGAAGAACAGAACTGGCATGACACCTGGGCTCACGCCATCGGTGCTTCGTATCAAGTGAACAAGCAATGGGTCCTGCGTACCGGTTTCTCCGTCGATCAGGCGCCGACCAACAACGAGAACCGTTCCCCACGCATTCCGACTGGCGATCGCAAGATTTTCAGCCTGGGCGCCGGCTGGAGCCCGACCGACGACCTGACCATCGACGTCGCGTATTCGTACCTGGTCGAAGAGTCGGTCAAGATCAACGAGACCAACGCTCGCAACCAGAACTACACCGCCAAGTATGAAAACTCGGCAAACGGTTTCGGTGTGGGTGCAACCTACCGCTTCTGATGACTCACGGCGAGCCTGAACCGCTCGCCGCTTGAATCAAAAAAGCCCCGCGCTCTTGTACAGAGGCGGGGCTTTTTAGTGGGTATCGATCAGGGCTGCGAGGCCAGTGCTTTCTCCACTGCCTCGATAAACTCGGGGTCATCAGGCTTGGTCAGGCTGGAAAAATTGGCGAGCACTTTGCCCTTGCGATCGACCACGTATTTGTAGAAGTTCCACTTCGGCGCATCACTCTGCGCAGCGAGCACCCGGAACAGGTGGGTCGCGTCATCACCGCGGACTTTCTGCGGTTCGGTCATGGTGAAGGTCACACCGTAATTGACGTAGCACACCTTGGCGGTCTCTTCGCCGTCCTTGGACTCCTGCTTGAAGTCGTTGGAAGGCACACCGATTACCTCCAGGCCCTGGCCCTTGTAACGCTGGTTCAGCGCCTCAAGGCTTTTGAACTGGGGGGCGAAACCGCAAAAGCTGGCGGTATTGACCACCACCAGCGGTTTACCGGCAAAGCGCTGACACAGGTCGATGGATTCCTTGGCGCGCAGCTTGGGCAACGAGCCTTCCAAAAGCTCGGGACACTCGGCCGCTTGAGCCAATCCGGTAAACGCCACCAGTAACGCGGGAACGGCCAGCCAGCGCATCAGCATGTCCAAACCTCCTTGAAAAGTCGCCTGAGACGAACTTACTCGCCCTCACATCGTGCTAGCAAGCACCCATACCCAATTGCATCAACGCCAGCCCGCCCTGATGCCAACCCCACCACGCCAACGCCAGCAGTAACACGCCGCCCGTTGCCACGGCGATCCGCGGCCAGAGGCTGTTCATGTCGCACTCATCCGGGTTTGCAGGCGCGCCACCGGCCGCTCACGCACCGGCCAATTCAGGGCAGCCGCCAACAGACTCAAGAGAATCGCTACCTGCCAGATCAAGTCATAGCTCCCGGTCCGGTCATACACCACCCCGCCCAACCAGCCACCCAGGAATGATCCGAGCTGGTGGAACAGGAAAACAATCCCACCGAGCATGGACAGATTTCGCACGCCAAACAAGGTCGCCACGGTGCCGTTGGTCAATGGCACCGTCGACAGCCACAGGAAACCCATGGCCATGCCAAACAGATACGCCGTGGTCGTCGTCACCGGCGCCCACAGAAACAGGACAATGACCACGGCCCGCAGTAAATACAGGCCGGTGAGCAAACGCGGCTTGGACATCCGCCCGCCGAGCCAGCCCGCCGTGTAAGTACCGAAGATGTTAAACAAGCCGATCAGCGCCAGCACCGTCGTGCCGACCGTGGCGGGCAAATGCTGATCCACCAGATACGCCGGCAAGTGCACGCCGATGAACACGACCTGGAAACCGCAGACGAAAAAGCCGAACGACAGCAGCCAGAAGCCCGAATGGGAACAGGCTTCACGCAAGGCTTCGGAGAGGGTCTGTTCATGACCGAAAACTGGCAACGGCTTGTCCTTGAGCATGCTCACCAGAGGCACGATCAGCGCGACCAGCAGGCCCAGCGCCAGCAATGCCGCCGACCAGCCGAGCCAACCGATCAAACCCAGCGTGCCAGGCACCATCGCGAACTGGCCAAAAGAGCCGGCTGCGCTGGCGATGCCCATGCCCATGCTACGTTTCTCTGGGGGTACCACGCGGCCAACCACGCCCAGGATCACCGAAAATGAGGTGCCCGACAGCCCGATACCGATCAACAGGCCCGCGCTCAACGACAGGGTGACCGCCGAATCGGACAACCCCATGAACAGCAGGCCCATCGCGTAGAGCACGCCGCCGATCAGCACCACTTTCGCCGCGCCGAAGCGGTCGGCCAGCGCACCGGTGAAGGGCTGCGCCAGCCCCCAGATCAGGTTTTGCAGGGCGATGGCAAAGGCAAACGTCTCACGCCCCCAGCCAAATTCGGCACTCATCGGCGCCAGGAACAACCCGAAGCCGTGTCGCACGCCCAGAGACAACGCAAGGATCAGCGCACTCCCCACTAAAACCCAACCGCAAGTACGCCACATCGATGTCATTCTTATTCTCCGGTAGCGGGTATATACCCGCTTAAGATCGGAAAAACCGGCGTCACGCCAGTTCGTCCAGCAACTTCAGCAAAATTTCGCGTTTTTCGGCACCCAGTCGATCAACCAGTCGCTGCTGCGCCGCCTCCCAGGCTGGCAACGCCGCGGTCAAACGCTCAGCGCCAGCCTCGGTCAGCTTGACGATGCGATTGCGCATGTCTTCGCCCTCGACCAGCCTGACCAGGCCTTCGCCCTCCAGCACTCGCAGATTACGACCGAGGGTACTGCGGTCCAGGCCCATGGCGTCCGCCAGGACGGAAATACTCGGTTCATTCAGACGCTGCAGATTGCACAGCAAAGAATACTGAGCAACGTTGATTCCGAAGCCGTCGAGAGCGCCGTCGTAATGCCTGCTGACGCCACGGGCGGCGCGACGCAGGTTGATGCATAAACATTGGGATTCGAGCATGGTGCGTGTATATACCCGCGGTTAAATGAAAGCAAATTTTTAAAACATGTTACCCGTAGGAGCGAGCGGTGCGGCGATCCTACAAAACTAATGCAAGCCCTACGATCACCGTCATTTCCAGCAACTCTAGCAATGCACCGGCCGTATCGCCCGTGGTCCCGTCCAGTCGCCGCAGCATCACCTGTCGCAACCAAAAGAAGACCAGTAAAGCGATTACCAACGCCAAAACACCGCCGAGACCTGCAATCAGCACACACGCCAACGCACTGACCGCCAGCACCCACTTGCCGGCCAAACGCGGCAGATGATCGGCCAGTGCCTGCCCCAAACCACCGGCCCGCACATAGGGCGTGGTCAGGAACAACCCCAGCAACGCGGCACGGCCAATCAACGGAACGACGATCAGGAAAACGCTGTGTTGTTGCTCGATCAATGCCAGCAGCGCAGCGAACTTGAGCAGCAACACCAGCACCAGCGTCACCACCGCGATCGGACCGCTGCGCGGGTCTTTCATGATCGTCAGCGTGCGTTCACGGTCGCCGAATCCACCGAGCCAGGCGTCGGCGCTATCGGCCAGACCGTCGAGGTGCAACGCTCCGCTGAGCAATACCCAAACCGTCAGCAACAGCGCTGCGTGCAGTATCAAAGGCGTGCCGAGCAACAGCCAATTCAGCGCCCACAAGATCGCGCCAAACAGCAGCCCCACCAAGGGATAAAACAGCAGGGAGCGCCCCAACTCCTCGGGCGCCGGCATGCCCGGCAGACGAATCGGCAGACTGCTCAAAAATTGCAGGGAGATCCAGAACGGCAACATGATCAGATCGCTTCCTTGAGGATGACGCCAGTCTCGATGCTCAGAGAAAACAGCGCACCATGGCCGACTTCAACGTTCAGCAACTGCTCACGTGGCAAGCCCCGCGCCTGCGCCAGCAACAAACGCATGACGCCGCCATGGCTGATCAGCAAAACACGTTCGCCCGCATACGCCGCATGCAACCGGGCGACAGCCGCCAATACCCGCGTCGAAAAATCCTCGACCCGCTCCCCTTGAGGTGGCGTAAACGAATAAGGGTCAGCCCAGAACAGGCCCAGCGCTTCGGCATCGGTTTGCATCAACGCCAACGCGCTCTGCCCTTCCCACGCACCGAAATGCAGTTCCTGCAGATCCTTATCCAGCTGCACGGGCAAGCCCAGTTGCGCCCCGAGCTCTTGCGCGAACCGCGCACAACGTTGCAACGGCGAACTGACCAGACGATCCCAAGGCCCCTGCTCGACCACCGCCGCGCGCATCTGCGCCCAACCTGTGTCGGTCAACGCGTCGTCGAGGCTGCCGCGCAGGCCGCCACCGAGTTCGGTTTCGCCGTGGCGCAACAGATCAAGGCGCAAAGTCATGCCGGACGATCCGCCACGGCCGCTTCGGCGAACGTCGCCATTTGTCCGTGAAGGTCGCACGCCAGGCGCAGCAGCGGCACGGCCAACGCAGCGCCGCTGCCTTCACCCAGACGCAGGCCGAGATCGAGCAACGGTTCGGCGTTCAAGGTTTCCAGCACATGACGATGACCCGGCTCGGCGCCGCGATGACCGAACAACAGCCACGGGCGGCAGTCAGGATTCAGGCGCACCGCCACCAACGCGGCAACGCTGCAAATGAACCCGTCGACCAGCACTGCGATGCCTTCCTGGGCACACGCCAGGTACGCACCGACCAACGCTCCAATTTCGAAACCGCCGAGGCTGAACAGGGTTTGCAGCGCGTCGTCACGCTGAGCGCGGTGCAAAGCCAAAGCGCGTTCGATGACCTGGGCCTTGAGGCTGACACCCGCCGCGTTCAGGCCGGTGCCCGGCCCGGTCAAGTGCAGCACCGGGCAATCCAGCAACGCACAAGCCAACGCGCTGGCCGCCGTGGTATTGCCGATGCCCATTTCGCCACCGATGAACAACTGCGTACCGGCGGCGCTGGCACGCTGCACACTGTCACGACCGGCCTGCAAGGCGAGCGCGCCCTGCGCTTGAGTCATGGCGGGACCTTCAACAAAATTCGCGGTGCCTGCGCCGATGTTCAAGTGCCGCACGCCCGGCAGATTCAACGATGGCGTCACGGTCCCGAGGTCGACCACTTCGAGGGAAGCGCCGAGCTGGCGCGCCAGCACACTGATCGCCGCGCCACCGCTGACGAAGTTGTGCAGCATCTGCCCGGTGACTTCCTGGGGAAACGCCGACACGCCTTCGGCGACCACGCCATGGTCACCGGCAAAAATCGCAATCCACAACTGATCCAGGCTCGGTTTGACCTGCCCCTGCAACCCGGCCAATTGCACCGCTACCGACTCGAGCCGCCCAAGAGAGCCGGCGGGCTTGGTCAGCTGCTGTTGCCGTGCCTGAGCCTGTTCGACGGCTTGAGCGTCAACCGGCTTGCACGGGTTCAGCCACCAGGTTTGAGTCATAACGCAGTTCCTTTCAAGGTCAGGGGCAGGCCGGCGACGGTCAGGACGACTCGCTGACAGCGCTCGGCCAAGGCTTGATGCAGCCAACCGGCTTCATCGACATAGCGGCGAGTCAATTCGCCCAGCGGCACGACACCCATTCCGGTCTCGTTGCTGACAAAAATAATTTCACCCGGCAATTCGGCCAGGCAGTCCAGCAAGGCTTCGCGCTCGGCGGTCAGTCGCTCGGCGTCGTCGAGCATCAGCAGATTGGTCATCCACAGGGTCAGGCAATCCACCAGCAGGCAACGATCGGCGCGGGCGGATTCGCGCAGGACGCGGGCGAGTTCAACGGGCTCTTCGATCAGCGCCCACTCGGCCGGACGGCGTGCACGGTGATGGGCGACCCGTTCGTTCATTTCACCGTCCAGGGGTTGGCTGGTGGCGATGTAGGTCACGCTCAGGTGGCTGTCGGACGCGAGTTTCTCGGCCAGGCGACTTTTGCCGGAGCGGGCACCGCCGAGGATCAGTTGCAGCATGGTTCATTCCTTTCAATCTTCGGTGACTGTGCCGGCCTCATCAAATCCCGCAGAGTTCACGCAGCAGCCGGGTATCCAGATGCTTCTCCACCAGATCCGCCAGACGTTCGATATCTCGCTCGCGCAACCCGTGGTAATCCACGTCCTGCACCTCCTGCAAACCCGCCCAACGCAACAGCGCACTGCACGCCGCCGGCGATTCGAACAGACCATGCAGGTAGGTGCCGAAAATCTGTCCGTCGCCACTTTGCGCGCCGTCGCAACGACCATCGTCCAACTGCACGGCGGCATTTTCCAACGCGGGTCCGGTGGTCACGCCAGCATGAATTTCATAACCGCTGACTTCAGCGTTTTCCAGCGTCAGGCGCCCGCGCACATTGCGCAGTTGCTTCTCTTCTTCGAGCTGCGTTTCGAACGCCAACAAACCCAGACCGGCACTGGAGCCCGGCGCACCTTCGAGGCCCAACGGGTCGTGCACCTGCTCGCCGAGCATCTGCAGGCCGCCGCAAATCCCCAACACCTTTCCGCCATAGCGCAAATGCCGGGCGATGGCGGTGTCCCAGCCATTGGCGCGCAAATACGCGAGGTCGCTGCGCACGCTTTTCGACCCGGGAAGAACGATCAGGTCAGCGGGTGGAATCGCCTGGCCGGGGCCGATGAATTGCAGGTCCACTTGCGGGTGCAGGCGCAGCGGATCGAAATCGGTGTGGTTGCTGATACGCGGCAACACCGGCACAACGACCTTCAGCACCTGGTCGGCCTTGTCGGTCTGGCGCTGATCGATGCCGTCCTCGGCCTCAAGGTGCAGGTCCATCACGTACGGCAGCACGCCGATCACCGGTTTGCCGGTGCGCGCTTCCAGCCAGTCGAGACCGGGTTGCAGCAAGGCAATGTCGCCGCGAAAACGGTTGATGATGAAGCCTTTGATCCGCGCCTGCTCGGTGGGAGAAAGCAATTCCAGCGTGCCCACCAGATGTGCGAAAACGCCGCCGCGATTGATGTCGGCGATCAGCAGCACCGGGCAATCCACCGCCTCGGCGAACCCCATGTTGGCGATGTCGCCGGCCCGCAAATTGATCTCGGCCGGCGAGCCTGCGCCTTCGACCATCACCACCGGATACGCCGCGCTCAGCCGCTCATGGGACGCGAGCACCGCTTGCATGGCGATGGCTTTGTAGTCGTGATACGCAACCGCGTTCATCGTCGTGACAGCGCGCCCGTGAATGATCACTTGGGCGCCAGTGTCGCTGTTGGGTTTGAGCAGCACCGGGTTCATGTCGGTGTGCGGGTCGAGATAAGCGGCCTGAGCCTGCACCGCTTGTGCACGTCCGATCTCGCCACCGTCGGCGGTCACGGCACTGTTGAGCGCCATGTTCTGCGGCTTGAACGGCACGACGCGTACGCCCTGCCGCGTGACCCAGCGACACAGCGCCGTCACCAGTGTGCTTTTACCGGCGTCCGAAGTCGTGCCCTGCACCATCAACGTTGTCATCGGGTTTCCCTGGCGTAGGCGTCGAACGCTTGATCAAGTCGGGCCCAGTCGGCTTCTTCGCCGGGCAGGCCGAACCGCAGGCTGCTGTTGTGGATGAACAACCGCAGCAGAATGCCGTGGCGGGCCATGAATTCATGGAGTGCTTCGGCGTGTTCGGTGGTCAGCCACTGAAACAGGGCACAACCGCCCTGAGGTTTGAAACCGTGCTTTTCCAACAGTGCAGCCAAACGCTCGCTGGCCGCTTCGGTGCGCACACGCTGTCTGGCGTGGCCTTCGGTATCCTGCAGACAGGCTTGCCCCAACACGCGAGTCGGTCCGCTGACGGCCCAGGGCCCGACTTGTTCGGCGAGCAGCTTGAGCAGCTTGCGCTCCGCCAGCACGAACCCCAGCCGGACACCGGCCAGGCCAAAAAACTTGCCGAAGGAGCGCAACACGATCAAGCCGACCTGATGGGCGCACGGCGCCAGGCTCAGCTGTGGCGTGTTGTCCATGAACGCTTCGTCCACCACCAGCCAGCCACCGCGCTGGGCCAGTCTGGAATGCCAGTCGAGCAGACGGCTCGGGGTCAGGCTCAGGCCCGTCGGATTGTTGGGGTTGACCACCACCAGCACATCGAGACTGTCGAGGAAAAAGTCGACCTCTTGCTCCAGCACTTCACGCACGATGTAGCCGCTGCGGCGCCAGGCTTCGGCGTGCTCGGCGTAACACGGCGACAGCACGCCGACCTTGCCGACCCGGCGCAAACGCGGCAGCAACTGGATCGCCATTTGCGAACCGGCCACTGGCAGCACCTGCGCGGCACCGTAGTAATCGCAGGCGGCTTGTTCCAGTCCGTCATCGGTTTCCGGCAATCGCGCCCAGGCGCGCAACGGAATGTCGGGGACCGGAAACGGCCAGGGCGCGAGGCCGCTGGACAGATCAAGCCAATCAGCTTCGGCGATGCCGTATTCGAGCGCCGCCTTGCGCAACCGTCCACCATGCTCAAGCATAGAATTCAGCCCCCACGCAGAGAATCAGCAGCCATAACCATACCCCGCGCTGGACCAATTGCCAGCCTCGGTCGATGGAGTCGGCGTCCGCCGGCGCGCCCTCGCCCAGTTGCGGACGCTGATGCAGTTCACCGTGATAAATCGCCGCCCCGCCCAACTCGACGCCCAGCGAACCGGCACCCGCGGCCATCACCGGGCCGGCGTTCGGACTGTCCCATGTCGGACCCTGGGTGCGCCAGCATTTCAAGGCGAGTCGGGTTTTGCCCAGCAGCGCGTAGGTCAACGCCACCAGTCGCGCAGGAATGTAGTTGAGCACGTCGTCGATCTTCGCCGCGGCCCAGCCAAAACGTTCGAAGCGCTCGGTGCGATAACCCCACATCGCATCCAGCGTATTGCTCAATCGGTAGAGCACCACGCCGGGCGCGCCGGCCACTGCAAACCAGAACAGCGCGGCAAACACCGCGTCGCTGCCGTTCTCCAGGACGGATTCGGTGGCGGCGCGGGCGACCTCGGTTTTATCCAGCTCACTGGTCTGGCGGCTGACCAGGTAACCGACACGCGTGCGCGCTTCCTCCAGATCATCACTGCGCAGCGCCGTGGCCACCGGCGTGACGTGTTCACCGAGGCTACGCAGGCCGAGGGCGCAATAGAGCGCGAGAATCTCGACGATCCAGCCGACATAAGGCGCCCAGGAAAAAGCCGTGGCGAGCAAGGTCAGTGGCACGACCGCGATCACCCAGGCGGTAACGCCGTGGCTGCGCCAGCCGCGTCCTTCACCATTGAAACGTTGTTCGATGCGGTCGGCAAAACGGCCGAACGCCACCAGCGGATGCCAGCGTTTGGGTTCACCCAGCAGCGCATCCAGCGCCACTGCGGCGACACTCAACAACGCCACACTCATTGACTCACTCCCCAATAATTCTCATACAGCAATTCGCTTAGCGGACGCGCCTGCGCCCAGCCTTCGAGTACCAGCATCGGCGCCGGATAGAATTCCTTGACCGGCCCGAGGCAAAGAATCGCCAAAGGTTTGGCCCCGGCGGGCAATCCCAGCAGGTCGGCCAGGGTTTGCGGTTCGAATAAAGAGACCCAGCCCATGCCCAGTCCTTCGGCGCGGGAGGCCAGCCACAGGTTCTGGATCGCGCAGGACAACGAGGCCATGTCCATTTCGGGCAAGGTGCGGCGGCCGAAAATGTGGCGTTCGCGGTCGTCCATCAGCGCGGCGACCAACACTTCCGCGCAGTCGTTGATGCCTTCGACTTTCAGCTTCATGAATTCGTCGGTGCGTTCGCCGAGGGCTTCGGCGGTGCGGATGCGTTCTTCTTCCACCAGCACTTGGATCTTGCCGCGCAGGGTGCGATCGCTGATGCGGATGAATCGCCAGGGCTGCATCAGGCCGACGCTTGGGGCCTGATGCGCGGCTTCGAGCAGTCGCCGGAGCAACTCAGGTTCGACGGTGCCGCCGCTGAAGTGGCGCATGTCGCGGCGTTCGGCTATCGCGCGATACACCGCCTGCCGTTCGGCTTCACTGAATGCGTTGTCGGTCATGGCCTCATCGCTGGCAGGCCAGCTCCCACAGGGATCTGCGTTTCTTCAGGTAATACACGGTCAACTGTGGGAGCTGGCCTGCCAGCGATGGCAGCTTCACGGTCAGGCGCAAACAGCGCAGCTACAGCGTTCGGATTGGACGGGAAATAGAAATGCACATAGGAAGCCGTCATCCGCCCCTGCCGATAAACCGCCTCCGCTCCGCGCCCGCCGTTAGGACTGAGGCCACGGGCAATCGGCTCAAGTTCGGTGCTGGTCAACGAATGATGATAGGTGTGGCCGCGCAGCGAACCTTCGGGCAATTCCACCGCCTGCAACGCCAGCGCCGCCAGCCGTTTCTGCATCACCGCATCACCGGCCAGCAACCCCACCAGTTCTGCGCGAGTACCTTCGACATCGGTCAGCGAATCGAGCAGATACAGCATGCCGCCACACTCGGCCAGCAACGGTTTGCCCGCCGCATGGTGAGCGCGAATGGCGCCAAGCATGAAGGTGTTCTGTGCCAGCGCGACATGGTGCAATTCCGGGTAACCGCCCGGCAGATAGAGACTGTCTGCCTCCGGCAATTGCATGTCGCGGATCGGCGAGAAGAATGACAATTCGGCGCCCATGGCTCGCAGCAAATCCAGGCTCGCGCCGTAGGTGAAAGCGAAGGCTTCATCACGGGCCACGGCAATCCGTACACCGGCCAGCAACGGTTCGGCGGCGATCACTTCTGGAGCGGCGAACTCCACAGGTGGCGGCAGCGCAACGTCACAGCTGTTGGCCAGTGATTCGGCCGCCGCATCGAGACGCAGGTCGAGATCGTTCAACTCGCTGGCCTGAACCAGACCGAGGTGCCGACTCGGCAATTCAATCCCGGTCTCCCGGGACAATGCGCCGTACCAGCGCAAGCCTTCAGTCAGGCTGCCTTCAAGCAACTGCGCATGGCGCAAGGTGCCCACCCGGTTGGCCAGCACGCCAGCGAACGGCAGGTCGGGCTGATACTTCGCCAACCCCAACGCCAGCGCACCAAAGGTCTGCGCCATCGCCGTGCCGTCGATCACCCCGAGCACCGGCACACCGAAATGCCGCGCCAGGTCAGCGCTGGACGGCGTACCGTCAAACAGCCCCATGACGCCTTCGATCAGGATCAGATCGGCTTCACCGGCGGCTTCCCACAACAGTCGACGACTTTCCTGCTCGCCGACCATCCACATGTCCAGTTGGTAGACCGGCGCACCGCTGGCGCGCTCGAGAATCATCGGGTCGAGAAAGTCCGGACCGCATTTGAACACGCGCACCTTGCGCCCCTGATTGCGATGCAAACGGGCCAGCGCGGCGGTGACGGTGGTCTTGCCCTGACCGGAAGCCGGCGCGGCAATCAAGACCGCCGGGCAATGACGTGGTTGACTCACAATTCGACGCCTTTTTGCGCTTTGATGCCGGCCTGGAAGGCGTGCTTGATGACGCCCATTTCTGTAACGGTGTCGGCCAGTTCAATCATTTCCGGCTTGGCGCCGCGACCGGTGACCACCACGTGCTGCATCGGCGGCCGTGCCTGCAAGTCGCTGAGCACCTGATCGAGATCGAGGTAACCGTGCTTGAGGGCAATGTTCAGTTCATCCAGCACCACCAGGCCGATCGACGGATCCTGAAGCAGTTCACGGGACACTGCCCAGGCGGCTTCGGCGGCGGCGATGTCGCGTTGGCGGTCCTGGGTTTCCCAGGTAAAGCCCTCGCCCATCACATGAAAACGCACCTGCTCGGGAAAGCGCCGGAAAAACAGTTCTTCGCCCGTGCTGTTGCGGCCCTTGATGAACTGCACCACGCCGCATTGCATGCCATGGCCCAGGGAGCGGGCGAGCATGCCGAACGCCGAGCTGCTTTTGCCTTTGCCGTTGCCGGTCAGCACCAGCAGCAGGCCGCATTCATTCGGCGAGTTGGCGATGCGTTCGTCGATCACGGCTTTTTTGCGCAGCATGCGCGCCAGATGGCGTTCGTCACGATCGGGAGTATCAGTCATGGGGAGCTCTCCGTTGAGGCTGGATAACGGCGGGCAGGCACAAGAATAGACGGCAAGAAGCCTGGCATCGCCCACCGTGATGCCGCTGGATGGATCAGGCCGGTCTCCGGGCTCATGAGCGGCACTCCGCCTGACTGCGCGCCTTCCCATGCCGATATCGACACAGTGGCAACAATGCTCAGTCTTCACTCATTTACCGTTGCGGGGGCAGCGCCGGGATCGTGATTGTTCATGAATGGAACGAATGCACTCACCGGCTTCCCTGTTTCACTCTGTCGACCAAGGCCACAGAGCACCTGAAACAAGCCGCGAAGGTTAGAGGGTTGGGGGTGGAGCGTCAATTAAAGCCGGGACGCCGTCGGGCGATTAACTGCCGTTGATCAATTAACTGACGCCAATCTTGTGCCACACTCTCAGCAGTGATATCAAAGAGCCACAACCTGACAACACAATAACAAGGGTGAGCCACATGCAAGGCATGATCATCAGCAATCCGAAGCTGGAATTCCTGCGCCCGGTGCTGGAGCGCTGGTTTGACTGTATCGACCGTTACAACGCCGTGCGCGGCGATAACGACACGCCTTACTGGTACGACGAAAAAGCCAACCTCGGCTTGCTCTCCGCCGCCGCATGGGCGGCGGAAATGGTCACGCTGCAACAGACACCGACCCGCAAACAGAACGAGGAAGGCGAACGCAACGCCCGCGCCGACCTGTTCATCGCCACCAGCGAAGAACGCGCCTACCTTCAAGCCACGCAGCGTTGGCCACGGGTCAACAACCTGAACCTGACACAGGCGCTGGCCGATATCACCAGCGACGCCAGGCGAATCAGCTACGCCAGTGACCTGAAACTCGGCTGCCTGTTCGTTGCACCGCAAAAAGCCCAGCATGGCGCCACCCCGGAAGAACTCCAGGACATGGTCGACGATCTGCAAAAGGAACACTCCTGCGCCGTCGCCTGGTATTTCCCCTACGCCTACCGCAAGTTGCGCAACGAAGCGGGCAACTATCACCCCGGCATCGCCGTACTGTTCAAGGAAGCCCGCGGCTGACCGGTTGAACCATCGCGGGTGTGCGCTTCTCTATTGATCAGGTCACTGCATTTATAGGGAAGATCAGCATGCACAAGCCCCCGTTCGTTCTCGTCATCGCCCTGGCCGGAGGGCTCGCCGCCTGCGGTGAAACCTCCAGCCTGCAAGTCTCCGACGGCACCGGCCCGTCACCCAAATTGCCAGAACCGAACAAAACCCTGATCCCGACGGTGAACATCGCCCCGGCAATCGGCTGGCCGGACGGTGCGAAACCCACCACCGCAGCGGGCACCCAGGTGGCGGCGTTCGCCGAAGACCTCGATCATCCGCGCTGGCTGTACGTGCTGCCGAACGGTGACGTGCTCGTCGCCGAAACCAACGCGCCGCCCAAACCCGACGATGGCAAAGGCGTTAAAGGCTGGGTCATGAAGAAAGTCATGGGCCGCGCCGGTGCCGGTGTACCGAGCCCGAATCGCATTACGCTGTTACGGGACAAGGACCATGACGGCATCGCCGAAACCCGTACGGTGTTTCTGGAAAACCTCAATTCGCCCTTCGGCATGACCTTGGTTGGCAATGACCTGTATGTCGCCGACACGGATCGCTTGCTGCGCTTCCACTATGAGAATGGCGACACGGCCATCAAGTCGCAGCCGATCAAAGTGGTTGATCTGCCGGGCGGCACACTGAATCACCACTGGACCAAAAACGTCATTGCCAGCAAGGACGGCAGCAAGCTGTACGTCACGGTGGGTTCCAACAGCAATGTCGCCGAAAACGGCATGGACCAGGAAGAAGGTCGCGCGGCGATCTGGGAAGTGGATCGCGCCACCGGCAATCACCGGATCTTCGCCTCGGGGATTCGCAATCCAAATGGCCTGGCCTGGGAGCCGCAGACCGGCGCACTGTGGACGGCCGTCAACGAGCGGGATGAAATCGGCAGCGACCTGGTGCCGGACTACATCACTTCAGTGAAGGACGGCGGATTCTACGGCTGGCCTTACAGCTATTACGGCCAGCACGTCGACATTCGCGTCGAACCGCAAAATCCGGACCTGGTCGCCAAGGCCATCGCGCCGGACTACGCGGTCGGCCCGCACACCGCATCGCTGGGCCTGACGTTCGCTGAAGGCAACTCGCTGCCAGCACAATTCAAGGAAGGCGCATTCATTGGGCAGCATGGTTCGTGGAACCGTAAACCGCACAGTGGCTACAAAGTGATTTTCGTGCCGTTCAGTGCCGGCAAGCCGATTGGGCAACCGATTGATGTACTCACGGGCTTCCTCAATGACGAAGAGAAAGCCATGGGTCGGCCGGTGGGTGTGGTGATCGATCAGCAGGGTAGCTTGCTGGTGGCGGATGATGTGGGGAACAAAGTGTGGCGGGTTTCTGCGGCAAAGTAGCTGCCACACGCAAGACCTGTGGGAGCAAGCCTGCTAGCGATAGGGTCAGCACATCCGACATTGATGTACCTGGCGCACTGCTATCGCGAGCAGGCTCGCTCCCACAGGGGACCGCGGTTAGCGCTTGCGGCAAAGCGTCAATCCATCGCCCAACGGCAACAGCGACAGATCCACACGAGCATCATCCTTCAAGGCGAGATTAAGCGCCTGGATGGCTCGGGTGTCTTCGCTCTCGGGATTCTGCTCCAGCACCCGCCCGCTCCACAGGGTGTTATCGAACACTGCCAGGCCTCCAACGCGCAGCAGACGCACCGCGTGCTCCAGGTAGGCCGGGTAGTTGGCCTTGTCGGCATCAATGAACATCAAATCGAATTGTCCGGGCTGATCCAACTGAGCCAGGGTTTCCAGCGCAGGCGCCAGGCGCAGGTCAATTCGTTCGGCGAGCCCTGCTTCCTGCCAGTAACGGCGCGCCGTGGCGTTGTAGTCACCAGGCATGTCACAGCAGATCAGTGAACCGCCATCCGGCAACGCCGCCGCCATGCACAACGCGCTGTAACCGGTGAAGGTGCCGACTTCCAGCAGGCGCCTGGCACCGGTGAGTTTTACCAGCAATGCGAGGAATTGCCCCTGCTCCGGCGCCACCTGCCAACGCGCCATCGGCAGGGCCTGGGTTTCATCGCGCAAACGCTTGAGCAGCGGCGTTTCCCTCAGGGAAACGTCGAGCAGGTATTGATACAGGGAATCATCGAGATTGAGCGTGCGAGCGGTCATGACGACCTCTGCGAATCAAGGGTTACGCGCCAGATGCTCAGGTTGCAGGACACGCTTGGCGCTGAGGTAGGCTTTCTGCCAATAAGCTTTGGACAAGCTGTCGAGCTTCACCGTGCCGCCCGTGGCTGGCGCATGGACGAAGCGGCCTTCACCGACGTAGATCCCGGCGTGGCTGACCTGAGAGCCGCCATTGGTGGCGAAGAAAATCAGGTCGCCGGTTTGCAGGCCTTCCTTGCCGACACTGGCCGCTTGCATGCTGATCATCTCGCGGGTGGTGCGCGGCAGCGAGATGCCAGTGACGTCACGGTAGACATAACCGATCAGGCCGCTGCAATCGAATCCGGAATCCGGCGTGTTGCCGCCCCAGCGATAAGGCGTGCCCACCAGACCCAACGCGCGAAACAGCACGTCTTCGGCCTCAGGGGAAAAGGGTTGGGGTGACCCGAAAACAATCGGCGCACGAACCACCGGCGCAGGTGGCGGTGTACGGCTGGCGCATGCGCTGAGCAGCGCTGCGAAGAACATGAGTGCGAGGCGGGCCGACATCGTCATAAGCAGAACATCCTGATCTGGCTGCGGCTTTTTTCTGCCGACAGGGCAGAAAAGAAAACCGCCTGCGCAGGACGCAGGCGGTTTGCCATCAATAATAGATCAGGATTCTAGCGGCTATGCGGCAAACTTCAAGTAAGACTTTAAGTTCGCCTTACAAACTATCCGCCTACTCTGTTGCAGAGAGGCTTTTTGTCGCCACTGACGTGGCGACAGGATCAAGCATTACTTGCGTGCCGTGACCACGGTCGGGGCCATCGCGAGTGCGCGCTTGGCTTCGATGAAGGTCTTGCTCCAGTAGCTGTCGCCCAGGCTATCGACCCGGACCCCACCGCTTTTGCGGCTGCTGGAGTGGATGAACTGGTTGTCACCGAGGTAGATCCCGGCGTGACTGACACGACCGCGGCGGCCATTGGTGGCGAAGAACAGCAGATCGCCCGGCTTGAGCGCACTGCGAGCAACCAGCGGCGCGTCCACGTTGATCATTTCGCGAGTTGAGCGCGGCAGGTTCATGCCGGCCTCTTCCCGGAACAGGTAACCGATGAAACCGCTGCAATCAAAACCCGCCTCGGAGGTGCCGCCGAAACGGTAACGGGTACCGATCAGGGACATGCCACGCTCAAGGATGCTGTCGGCGAGCACCGGAAGCTGGTACGACTTGCCGTCGGCGAAGTCAGCCAGCTCTTTATCGGTGGCCAGCTCTTCCTGGAAAAGAACGGAAGAGGATTGCGCAGTAACTGAATTTTTTACCTGCTGTTGAGGCGCTTGCTCCGACACTGGAGAGTGGGCAGCGCAACCGAACAACAGGGTGACGAGTGCGAGAGGCACGAGGGGTGCAAAGCGATTTAGCATGGGCACGACCGTGGCTGATAGTTGTAAAGAAGCCGAGACTATGCCCGCTATCATCCTCATTTGCAAATTCAATCGAACTTTATGTGACTTTCCGGTTTCGCGTTTCCATCTAAGCGCTTAAGCCCCATTTAGACGCTTGCGCGGCCTACACCCTGTAGGAACGCGAACTTTTTGGCGCCTGAAATATGCCAAAAGCCTTGTGGGACTTGGGCTTTACCAGCCCAGCGTCTCTTTGAGAAACGGAATGGTCAGCTTGCGCTGAGCTTGAAGGGAGGCCTGATCGAGACGCTCAAGCAGCTCGAACAGCGCACTCATGCTGCGAGTGCCACGGGTCAAGATAAAATGTCCGACTTCGTCGGTCAGGTGCAATCCGCGACGGGACGCACGCAGTTGCAGGGCGCGCAATTTGTCTTCGTCGGACAGCGGTCGCATCTGGAAGATCAGCGCCAGCGTGAGTCGGGATTTCAGGTCCGCCAGCTTCACCGGCAGTTCACGCGGTGACGTCGATGCGGCAATCAGCAGGCGCCGACCGCTGTCACGCAGGCGATTGAACAGATGGAACAACGCCTCTTCCCAGTCCGCCTTGCCGGCCACCGCCTGCAGATCATCCAGGCAGACCAGTTCGTACTGTTCGAGGTTGTCGAGAATTTCGATGCCGCGATCCATCAACTCGGCCAGTGGCAGATACACCGCCGTCTCACCCATCTGTTCGAAGCGCAAGCAGGCCGCCTGCAACAGATGCGTGCGCCCTACCCCGTGCTTGCCCCAGAGATAAATCAGGCTTTCGGTCCAGCCGGCGTCGGCTTCGCACAGCCGCTCGACATAGCCGAGTGCAGCGGCATTGGCGCCTGGGTAGTAATTGATAAAGGTAGCGTCATCACGCAGACGCACACCTAGGGGCAGCTGAATCGGTTTCATGCTGACTGAACAGTTCCAAAGGAACCGTTAGTGGCCTCTGTGTAAAGTTTGCGAAGTTTATACCCGTGAAGCTGACCGCACAATGCGACAGACCATAAGCAAAATCAAAGGTTTGCGTTATCGCACTGGTTTCATGAGCGTTTCTTTGGCGGCGCATGTGACAGCCGCCCATGGGACAGAGGCCAGCCTGGCACTGGACCAGGCTGCCCGCGACGCGTCATCGAAGACCTCTAGAGCTCAGGTTCGTCGACGCCACCGTAGATATCCGAATCTTTATACAAATCATGCACATGGCGCACAAGAACCATGATCACCGCCGCCACCGGGAGCGCCAGCAGCACGCCGGTAAAACCGAACAGCTCACCACCGGCCAGGATCGCAAAGATAACCGCCACCGGGTGCAGACCGATCCGGTCGCCCACCAGCAACGGTGTGAGCACCATGCCCTCCAGCGCCTGGCCAACCATGAACACCGCGACGATGCCAACCATGGGGTACAAGTCGCCACCGAACTGGAACAGGCCGGCAATCAGCGCCGCACCTATCCCTATGACAAACCCCATGTACGGCACAATCGCCGCCAGGCCGGCGATCATCCCGATCAGCAGCCCCAGCTCGAGCCCTACCAGCATCAGGCCCGCCGAATAGATCACGCCCAGCGCCACCATCACCAGCAATTGCCCGCGCACGAACGCGCCGAGCACTTCATGGCATTCGCCCGCCAGGATCACCACGCGCTCTTCCCGGTCACGAGGCAACAGGCTGCGGATCTTGGCCATCATCAGGTCCCAGTCCCGCAACAGATAAAAGCTCACCACCGGGATCAGCACCAGATTGGCCAGCCATCCGATCAATGCAAGGCCCGATGCAGTCGCCTGACTCAGCACCACGCCGACGATGTCGGTGGTCTGGCCCATGTGTTCGCTGATCGCCGCCTTGAGCTTGTCGAACTTCCAGAAACCATCCGACAACCCGAACTTCGATTGCGCCCATGGCAATGCGGTGTGCTGCAACCAGTCGAGCATCTGCGGCGCCAGTTCATACAAGCGAAACAACTGCTTGGCGAGCATCGGCACCAGCACCAGCAACAAGGTGGTGAAGATCAAGGTGAACAGCGCGAACACCGCCACTACGCCCCAGGTCCGGGACAGACCGGCCTTTTCCAGCCGATCCACCAGCGGGTCGAACAAATAGGCCAACAGCAGCGCCACCAGAAACGGCGTGAGAATCGGATGCAACAGCCAGATAAACGCGCAGAGCAGAACCACCCCACCCAACCAGAACCAACGCCGCGTATCGGCCATGTACCACTCCATATGCATCTATATAAAGAAAGAAAACCTTACCAACGGAAACGCAACTGCGGCACCGGTGCGGGCGGTGGCGCGACAGCAGGCGCCGAACCCTGGGCCACCGGCTGAACAGGCACGCTCGGTGCCGGGGCCTCACCCGCCGGAACCTCTTGCAACTTCGCCAGCGACAACTGCGACCGCAACTGTTCGGCGCTGCCATTGACCCGGTAGAGAGCCCGGTCAGCGTCAACACTCTGCAGGCGCGCGCCAAACGGCTCCAGCAAACGCCCAAGTGTCGCGTAACGCTCCAGGTTCATGCCCTGCACTTCCAGCAACTGCTCGCCCGAACTGCCGGGCTTGACCACAAAGCGGGGTGCCAGGCGCTGACTGACCGCGAGCAGTACCGCATCGGCGACCGCGGCCTGATCCGCGCCCTGCACGCTGCCCGCTTCCTTCTGATCGCCCAGCCACAAATGCCATTTGGCCTGCCACTGACCACCCTCTTCACGGGCATGCACGGCCAGCAAGGCGTCAGCATTGTAGCGATCCGATGCGCCGCGCAACGGCGTCGCATCGGTGCCTTCAAGATTCGGCGCGGTGGCGACCAGTTGCTCGCTCAGGTCCGCCAGTGGCAGGCGCAGCGGCATTCCACGGTGTTGTGCCGCGCGACGCAGTGGCGCCGCAATGGCCTGGCCATCACCCACCAGGCTCGAACCTTCGGTTGAGTCGTTCAGCCACCACGTCAGGATCGATGGCCGGTTCGCGCCCCACAGCGACAGCCCGGCACGGCGCAACGCCTGCTCGGTGCTGGCCGGGTCGAAATCCACCTTCAGCACTTCCGGCGGACCGGCTTCGAAACCGTACTGGCTGATGATCTGCTGCGGGTCCTTGCGAATGGCCGCCAACCCCGGACTTTGCCCGGCCTTGGGATCGCCGGTCAGGCGCAACACCAGCGTGTCGAGCGCGCGCTGGGTGGCTTGATCACGCTCTTCTGGCGCCTGACTGGTGACAGGCTCGCGCACCTGATAAAGGCTTTTGACGGTTTCGGCATGACTCGCCAGGCTGGCCAGAGACAAACAGCCCACAAACAATGATCTGAAAAAACGCATGGAAGATTCCTGACGACAAGGGCGGCTGGAACTGACCGCATGAAGACAATCGAGCAAGGCTGTGACCATCGCCCGACGTAAAACATTCACGCGTCCCGGTTAAG
Source organism: Pseudomonas sp. IT-P100 (assembly GCF_949767185.1). Classification (NCBI taxonomy): domain Bacteria; kingdom Pseudomonadati; phylum Pseudomonadota; class Gammaproteobacteria; order Pseudomonadales; family Pseudomonadaceae; genus Pseudomonas; species Pseudomonas sp. IT-P100. Next base: position 170,704 of record NZ_CATKQK010000011.1, on the reverse strand, counting down.
TTTTTCGCACTGCCATAACGATAGACGGTTAATCGCGATACCTTATACAGCCAAGCGGGAGGCGACCAACACGGGCAATCGTGGTTTTTTTGTATCGATATGCCCCTGCTGTCGGCCTGAGGATGGCCGCTGCCCCTCAAGCCTGATAAAATCGCGCGCCTTCGCAGACCGGCAACAGCCGGGCACCCTGAAATTCGCGCAAGGCACATGCCCTTCGTTTGTTTCGGCGGTCCCACTGGACTCGGTCGTTACCCCTGAATCCCCCCTAAAGGCCTGGATCATGAGCAAGCAACCCTCCCTGAGCTACAAGGACGCCGGTGTAGACATCGACGCCGGTGAAGCATTGGTCGAACGCATCAAGAGCGTCGCCAAGCGCACTGCGCGCCCGGAAGTCATGGGCGGCCTGGGCGGTTTCGGCGCCCTCTGCGAAATCCCGGCCGGCTACAAGCAGCCTGTGCTGGTTTCCGGCACTGACGGCGTCGGCACCAAGCTGCGTCTGGCGCTGAACCTGAACAAGCACGACAGCATCGGCATCGACCTGGTGGCCATGTGCGTGAATGACCTGGTGGTCTGCGGCGCCGAGCCGCTGTTCTTCCTCGACTACTACGCCACCGGCAAACTCAACGTTGAAACCGCGACCCAGGTCGTGACCGGTATCGGCGCAGGCTGCGAACTGTCCGGTTGCTCCCTGGTGGGCGGCGAAACCGCTGAAATGCCGGGCATGTACGAAGGCGAAGACTACGACCTGGCCGGCTTCTGCGTCGGCGTCGTGGAAAAATCCGAAATCATCGACGGTTCGAAAGTCGCTGCCGGCGATGCCCTGCTCGCCCTGCCGTCTTCCGGCCCGCACTCCAACGGCTACTCGCTGATCCGCAAGATCATCGAAGTGTCCGGTGCCGACATCGAAAACATCCAGCTCGACGGCAAGCCGCTGACCGACCTGCTGATGGCCCCGACCCGCATCTACGTGAAGCCGCTGTTGAAGCTGATCAAGGAAACCGGCGCCGTCAAAGCCATGGCCCACATCACGGGCGGCGGCCTGCTGGACAACATCCCGCGCGTGCTGCCAAAAGGCGCTCAAGCGGTGGTTGACGTTGCAAGCTGGACTCGCCCTGCCGTGTTCGACTGGCTGCAAGAGAAAGGCAACGTCGACGAAAACGAAATGCACCGCGTGCTGAACTGCGGCGTTGGCATGGTGATCTGCGTGGCTCAAGAGCACGTTGACACCGCGCTGAACGTACTGCGTGAAGCGGGCGAGCAGCCTTGGGTCATCGGCCAGATCGCCACCGCTGCCGAAGGCGCGGCCCAGGTTGAACTGAAGAACCTCAAGGCTCATTGATGTCTCAGACCTGTGATGTGGTGGTGCTGTTGTCCGGCACCGGCAGTAACTTGCAGGCCCTGATCGACAGCACGCGGACCGGCGACAGCCCGGTCCGCATCGCCGCGGTGATTTCCAACCGCGCCGACGCCTACGGCCTGCAACGTGCCAGGGATGCGGGCATCGACACCCGCTCCCTGGATCACAAGGCGTTCGAAGGCCGCGAAGCCTTCGATGCCGCGCTGATCGAACTGATCGACGGCTTCAATCCCAAACTCGTGGTCCTGGCCGGTTTCATGCGCATCCTCAGCGCTGACTTCGTGCGCCACTACGCGGGACGCCTGCTCAACATCCATCCCTCGCTGCTACCCAAATACAAAGGGTTACACACTCATCAGCGCGCGCTGGAGGCCGGCGACACTGAACACGGCTGTTCCGTGCACTTTGTCACCGAGGAACTCGATGGCGGACCACTGGTCGTACAGGCAGTAATACCGGTAGAGTTGCATGATTCGCCGCAGAGTCTGGCGCAGCGAGTTCACACCCAGGAACACCTGATCTACCCGATGGCCGTACGCTGGTTTGCCGAAGGTCGTTTATCTCTCGGTGAACAAGGTGCTTTACTGGATGGCAAGTTACTCGCGGCCAGCGGCCACTTGATTCGAACCTAGGAGATTTTATGCGTCGCGCCCTGCTCTTCGCTTGCGCTCTGCTTGCCCTGCCTTTCGCGCAGGCCACAGAACTTCAACCCTTCTCCGCCAGCTACACCGCCGACTGGAAGCAGCTTCCAATGAGCGGCACTGCCGAGCGCAGCCTGACCAAGGAAGCCAACGGCGTCTGGAAGCTCAGCTTCAAGGCCTCGATGATGATCGCCAGCCTGACCGAAGAAAGCACCCTGACCCTGGACAAGGACACCCTGCTGCCACAGTCCTACCACTTTGAACGCGGGGGCCTGGGCAAAGCCAAAAAGGCCGACCTGGATTTCGACTGGACCACCAAAAAGGTCACCGGCACCGATCGTGGTGACGCCGTCAACATTCCGCTCAACCGCGGCATGGTCGACAAATCCACCTATCAGCTGGCCCTGCAACACGACGTGGCCGCCGGCAAGAAAAGCATGAGCTATCAGGTGGTCGATGATGGTGAAGTCGATACCTATGACTTCCGCGTGCTGGGCTCGGAAAAAGTCGACACCAAGGCTGGCCAGATCGACGCGATCAAGGTCGAGCGCGTGCGCGATCCGACACAAAGCAAGCGCATCACCGTGCTGTGGTTCGCCAAGGACTGGGATTACCTGCTGGTCCGCCTGCAACAGGTCGAAACCGACGGCAAGGAGTACAACATCATGCTCCTCGACGGCAAGGTCAACGGCAAGGCTGTCAAAGGCAGCTGATCCGGATCGACACAAGAAGCCTCGCTAATGCGGGGCTTTTTTTCGCCTGACGCAAAGTAACCTGTGGCGAGGGAGCTTGCTCCCGCTGGGTTGCGAAACGACCCCAAAAAAAGGGACTGCTACACAGTCCTGCGGGAGCGAGCTCCCTCGCCACAGGGAATTGCAATTGCTTCAAACAAGAAAGTGGAACGCGTATCAGGAGGAATGCTCTATACCTTCAAGGTCTTTTTTGATCGAATGACTTTTCCTACTGCCGAGGTTTCCCATGACAGTCACCGTCAATACCGTTTCCGCCGAAGGTTATCGTCACAGCGTACAAATCGATGACCACGAACTCTTTGCCGATGTGCCGACTTCCGCCGGCGGTGAAGGCTCGGCACCCGAGCCACATGATTACTTCGACGCAGCGCTCGGCGCGTGCAAGGCCCTGACCCTGAAGCTGTATGCGAAGAAAAAAGACATTCCGCTGACGGGTGTTGGTGTCGAGGTCAAACGCGACAACAGCGAAGAACAGAAAGGCAAATATGTCTTGCACGTCAAACTGACCCTCAAAGGTGTGCTCACCGACGCGCAACGTGACGAACTGCACCGCGTGGCTGACCGTTGCCCTGTGCACAAGCTGATGACCACTACTGAAGTCAGCATCGAAACCCATCTGTCCGAAGGCGCGTTCAGCCAATAGCGGCAAGGGCCGGGCAAGCGGGTTATGCTCCACGCGTCACCCGCTCAGCCTGGAATGCACCATGAACACTCCCCTCGTGATCCGCCCCCGCGCCGAAGATGTTGAAGGCCAGCCGATTCTTCGTCCGCTACCGTCAGCCAAATGCCGCAGCGTCGGGCCTTTTGTGTTTTTCGACCATATGCTCGAAACCCGTTATCCGGCGGGCAAAGGCATGAACATCCGTCAGCATCCGCACATTGGTCTATCGACCCTCACCTACTTGTTCGAAGGAAAAATCCAGCACAAGGACAGCCTCGGTTCCGATCAGGTGGTAGAGGCCGGAGACGTCAGCTGGATGACCGCCGGCAGCGCGATTGCCCACGTCGAGCGCACGCCCCAGGCATTGAAGGACAGCGGATTCACGATGCACGGCTTGCAGATCTGGCTGGCATCGCCAAAGGAACATGAACAGGGACCGGGACACTACAGCCACCATCCGGCCGCCACACTGCCGGTCAGCGACAACCTCGGGGTGAAGATCCGGATGATCGCCGGGTCAGGCTTCTGCCTGGAATCGCCGGTGCCGGTGCTTTCTCCTACGCTGTACGCGGAACTGAACCTGCAGACAGCGACCACGCTGCTGATTCCCACCGAGCATGAAGAACGGGCGCTGTACGTGTTGAGCGGCGAATTACAGCTCGATGGCGAGCTGATAGAACCCCATGCGCTGGTGGTGCTGCCTGCGGGAGAAGAGATGACGTTGTTCGCCGAGAGCGACTGTCATGCGGTGCTGTTGGGTGGCGCGCCGCTGGATGGGCCACGAAGGATCAACTGGAATTTTGTGGCAAGCGATCCGGCGGCTATCGATGAAGCCCGCCGGCGCTGGGCAGCCGGGGATTGGCCGACGGTGCCCGGGGAAGTTGAGCGGATCGAACTGCCCCCCGCCCGCTAAAGCCCAGGGATAAAAAAACCCGCCGAAGCGGGTTTTTTTGTACAACGCCGTTAAACCGACAGTTCAACCAGCAGCTTGTTGAGGCGGCGCACATACGCGGCCGGGTCTTTCAAGCTGTCGCCGGCCGCCAGGGCCGCCTGATCGAAGAGAATGTGCGACAGGTCGCCGAAGCGCTCGTCGCTCTGCTCGTTGTCGAGTTTCTCGATCAGCGGGTGGGCCGGGTTGAACTCGAAGATCGGCTTCGAATCCGGAACCTTCTGACCACTGGCTTCGAGGATCTGGCGCATCTGCAGGCCCAGGTCCTGTTCGCCGATAGCCAGAATCGCCGGAGAGTCGGTCAGACGGTGGGAAACCCGCACTTCAGCAACCGAATCACCCAGTGCAGTTTTCAGACGCTCGACCAGACCCTCTTTGGACTTGGCGACTTCTTCCGCGGCCTTCTTGTCCTCTTCCGAGTCCAGGTTGCCCAGGTCCAGGTCACCGCGCGCCACGTCAACGAAGCTCTTGCCGTCGAAATCGCTGAGGTAGCTCATCAGCCACTCGTCAATACGATCGGTCAACAGCAGCACTTCGATGCCTTTCTTGCGGAAGACTTCCAGGTGCGGGCTGTTTTTGACTTGCGCGTAAGTTTCGCCAGTCAGGTAGTAAATCTTGTCCTGACCTTCCTTGGCGCGAGCCAGGTACTCGGCCAGACCCACGACCTGCTCCCCTTCTTCACCCTGAGTGGACGCGAAACGCAGCAAGCCGGCGATTTTCTCTTTGTTGGCGAAGTCTTCTGCCGGGCCTTCTTTCATGACCTGACCGAAATTTTTCCAGAAGCCCTTGTATTGCTCAGGCTCGTTTTTCGCCAGTTTTTCCAGCATGTCCAGAACACGCTTGGTCAGCGCCGACTTCATGGAATCGATGATCGGGTCTTTCTGCAGGATTTCCCGCGACACGTTCAGCGACAGGTCATTGGAATCGACCACGCCTTTGATGAAGCGCAGGTACAGCGGCAGGAACGACTCGGCTTGATCCATCACGAACACACGCTGCACATACAGCTTCAGGCCTTTCGGCGCTTCACGCTGGTACAGGTCGAACGGAGCACGGGTCGGAACATAAAGCAGCGAGCTGTACTCGAGCTTGCCTTCGACCTTGTTGTGGCTCCAGCTCAGCGGGTTTTCGAAGTCATGAGCGATGTGCTTGTAGAACTCCTGATATTCCTCGTCCTTGATCTCGGTGCGAGGACGGGTCCACAGGGCGCTGGCGCGGTTGACGGTTTCCCACTCAACGGCTGGCTTCTCTTCACCCTCGGCGGCGGCCACTTCTTTCGGCAACTCGATCGGCAAAGCGATGTGGTCGGAGTACTTCTTGATGATGTTGCGCAGGCGCCAGCCATCGGCGAACTCGTCTTCACCGGACTTCAGGTGCAGCACGATGCGAGTGCCGCGCTCGGCTTTCTCGACGGTGGCCACTTCAAAATCGCCTTCGCCCTTCGACGACCAGTGCACGCCTTCGCTGGCGGCAGCACCGGCACGACGGCTGAACACGTCAACTTTGTCGGCGACGATGAATGCGGAGTAGAAACCCACGCCAAATTGACCGATCAGGTGCGAATCTTTTTTCTGATCGCCAGACAGGTGTTTCATGAAATCGGCGGTGCCGGATTTGGCAATCGTGCCCAGGTGGGTGATCGCATCTTCACGGCTCATGCCGATACCGTTGTCTTCGAGGGTGACGGTTTTAGCGTCCTTGTCGAAGCTCACACGGATTTTCAGTTCGGCGCCACCTTCCAGCAACTCAGGCTTGGACAGGGCTTCGAAACGTAATTTGTCGACAGCGTCAGAGGCGTTCGAGATCAATTCGCGAAGGAAGATTTCCTTGTTGGAATACAGCGAATGGATCATGAGGTGCAGCAGTTGCTTCACCTCGGTCTGGAAGCCCAGGGTTTCCTTTTGAGTTTCCACACTCATGGTCATCAAACTCCAATCAGATGGCAGTGGCCGCGACCTTCAGGGTCGGCGGCGGGTTGTCATCAAAGTTGGGGGCTCGGATCAGGATTTCAAGGGCTCATCGATTTTGAAGTGGGCACGGGCGGTGGCAATTGGCTCGGCTTCGGTGCTTTGCCAGGCGGTTACCGCCACGTTTGCGACACGTCGCCCCTGACGACACACCTGGCATCTGGCCCAGGTGTCGCGAAACTGCCCCGTGCGCAGGTAGTCGAGGGAAAAGTCGATGATCTTCGGCACGCCCGGCGAACCGGTGAGAATCAGCAGGTGCAGCGCGGCGGACAGCTCCATGAACCCGGCAATCACACCACCATGAATTGCCGGCAGCAAAGGGTTACCAATGTTGTCCTTGTTCGCCGGGAGGCGAAACAGCAGGTCATCCCCGACCCGCGAGCATTCGACACCGATCAGTTTGGCGTAGGGAATCAGGTGCAGCAGCGCGGCGTAGTCGCCCTGCTCATGGGCCTGTTGCAGTTGTTCCTTGAAGTTGTCGATCATTTCGCCCCTCCGGCGATGGCGCCACCGAAGCCTTTGGTGCCTTTGACGCCCTTGCCCATGCGCATGAACGTGCCCACCACATGGGCGATAGGCTGTTCGGGATCATCCTGATAGGCAAAACCACGGGCGAAGATCACGTCCGTAGTGACCCGATAGCACTGGGCAAAGCCATACACATCCTTGTGCGGCTCGGCCGCGTGCATGTAGTCGATGCGCAGATCGAGGGTCGGGCAGACTTCGAACTCGGGCAACACGCAAAGGGTGGACATGCCACACGCGGTGTCCATCAAGGTCGTCAGCGCACCGCCGTGGATCACGCCGGTTTGCGGGTTACCGATGATTTGCGGGCTGTACGGCAGAATCACGGTAAGCCCGCCACTGCTGACGCTGTGAACTCGCAGCCCGAGTACCTGACAGTGTCGCAATGCCGATAAAAATCGCGTCGCACGCTCAAAAACGGGGTTTTCGGCCATTTGATAAAAACTCTTCTTAGTATTCCGACACCGCACTAGGCGGATTCGGTAAAAGTTCCCGTGGGAATTATCTTATATATCTGAACGAATTGAGGAACTTAACCCTGTTGGCTGTGCTCGAAAGGCCAAGTAGATATTTTCCATAAGGAGAAACACCCCATGCGTAAGACTTTAGCTATTGCCTTGATGTTGACCGCTTCCCTCGGTCTCGCAGCCTGCGATAAAAAATCCGAGGACAAAGCTCAAGAAGCCAACGAACATGCTGAGCAGGCTCAGCAAGACATGAACAAAGCTCAGGATAAAGTGAACGACGCAGCGAAAGAAAACGCCGAAGCCGCCAAAGCTCAGGCTGAATCGAACGAAGCCGCTGTGAAAGAAGCACCTAAAAACTAAATCAGTTTTTAGCGTGATAAAGAAGACCCGCCAAGTGCGGGTTTTCTTTTGCCTGTCATTTGCCCTGCTAGAGCAAAATAGTTCTAAAAGTCGGACTAATCATCAGTAGCAACGAACACACTAGCCCGACAACCCACACCAGACTTCGTTGCCAGGCGAGATCGCCCCAATAGCACAGTAAGTAAATGACTCGCGTGATCACAAAGATGATTGCCAGCGAGTCAATCAGCCATCCCGCCGTCTGCGTGGTGTGCGCCATCAACACCCCCACCGCGAACAATATGAAGGCTTCGAAGCAGTTCTGATGGGCCGCTACCGCGCGGGCACCGAAGCCGGTGAGTTGGGCCTGCTGCTGGCGAGGCAGGTGATTGTTGTAACCACCCTGCTCTTTCATGGCCTTGGCCACCGGCATGCGGGCCACGTAAATCAGCAAGGCGCTGATCAACACACACCAGAACGGAATACTCATCAAGCAGCCTCTTTGTTCGCTTCAGGCAAGGGCGCCTCTGTAGGGGTATAGACCATCACGTCGAGAACGTCGGAATGAAACTCCCGGCGATAGAGCACCAGCACTACGCCGGCACTCATCAACATGAACAACCAGGGGCTGACGAACCAGGCCAGCATGGTCATGCCGAAGTAATAGGAGCGCAGGCCGAAGTTGAACTGGTTGGCGGCCATCGAGATGACACGCGCCGCCCGGGCCGCAAACGCTTTACGCTCCTGCTCCGAGACATGGCGCTCGCCGACCATGGGTGCCGAACCGATCAGAATGGCCGCGAAGTTGTATTGGCGCATGCACCAGCTGAACGTAAAGAACGCATACACAAACACCAGCGCCAGGCACAGCAACTTGATCTCGGACATCCCCTGGGAGGCCTGCTGCACCATCGGGATATCCGCCAGCAACGACACGGCCCGTTCCGACGCGCCCAGCACGGTGAGAATGCCAGCCAGGATAATCAGCGTGCTCGAGGCGAAGAACGAAGCGTTGCGTTCCAGGTTGCCGACCACGCTGGCGTCGGCGATACGGTTGTCGCGCAGCAGCATGCGGCGCATCCAGTCTTCGCGGTACAGGTGCAGCACACTGGCCAGGCACGCGGTGTCGCGGCCTTTCCATGTCGCATAGCGGGTATAGCCGCCCCAACAGATGACAAACCAGGCGGCGGCGAGAATGTGGATCAGGTTGGCGTGGATGAACGACATGCAGGTCCTTGTGATGTGTTTGCGGAGGCTCCCGCAGGGGATTTGCAGTGTTTCGACGTTAGCTCACAAAAAAAGACACTGCATCACGCGCATAAAAAATGCCCCGTATCGATTGATACGGGGCATTTCTGTTGTAGCTCAAGACCCGCTTGTGGCGGGCATGAAGCGACTTAAGCCAAGGCTTCTTCGCGTTTACCCAGCAGGCGGTCGCATACCACTGCAACCACCAGCGTCATGACCGATGGCACCAGCCACGCCAGGCCTTGCTCGCTCAGCGGCAAGTGAGCCAGTTGCGTCGGCATCCAGTCCGCCAGACCCGCGCCCTTGAGCGCGTCGATCAGACCGAAGATGAACGACACCAGCATCACCGGACCGACGATGCGCCCCTGTTCATGCCAGAAGTCCTTGCAGAAACTCAGGGCGACCAGCGCGATGCACGGCGGGTAGATCGCGGTGAGTACCGGGATCGAGAACGCGATCAGCTTGGTGAGGCCCAGATTGGACACAAACAGGGAAAACACGGCCAGGATAATGACCAATGTTTTGTAGGACAGCGGCAGCACACGGCTGAAGTATTCGGCGCAGGCGCAGGTCAGACCGACCGCCGTGACCAGGCAGGCCAGCGAGATCAGCACCGCAAGGAAACCGCTGCCCAACGAACCAAAAGTGTGTTGAACGTAAGCGTGCAATACCGCCGCACCGTTGGTCGCGCCGGCAGCCACTTCATGGCTGCCCGAACCGAGACGGAACAGGCTGACATACACCAGCGCCAGACCGACGCCGGCGATCAGCCCGGCAATGATCGCGTAGCGGGTGATCAACACCGGCGACTCGACGCCGCGGGAGCGGATGGCGTTGACGATGACAATGCCGAACACCAGCGCACCGAGGGTATCCATGGTCAGGTAACCATTGATGAAGCCCTGGGAGAACGGTGCTGCGACATACTCAGGCGTCGCCACGCCGATATCACCGGCAGGCAAAGCAAACGCGGCAATGCCGAGAACCGCCAGGGCGATGATCTTCAGCGGTGCGAGAAACCGTCCAACGGTATCCAGCAAGCGGCCCGGGTAGAGCGAGATGAAGAACACCAGCAGGAAGTACACCGAGCTATAGAGAAACAGCGCCAGCGGGCTTTCGCCGGTCAGCGGCGCCAGGCCCACTTCGAACGATACGGTCGCAGTGCGCGGCGTCGCGAACAGCGGACCAACCGCGAGGTAGCATGCAGCGGCCAGCAAGCCGCCAGCGACTTTGCCGATGGGACTGCTCAAGGCATCCATGGCGCCGCCGACCTTGGCCAGGGCCACGACGGTAATCACCGGCAGACCGACCGCGGTGATCAGAAAGCCCAGCGCCGCCATCCAGACATGAGGCCCGGACTGCAAACCGACGATAGGCGGGAAGATGATGTTGCCAGCCCCGACGAACAGGGCAAACGTCATAAAACCAAGTGCCAGGATGTCCTGGCCTTTCAACACTTTCATTAAGGAAATACCACACTACTGAATCGGAATTTAGAGAGGGATTTCCCTTTATGGGTGAGGGAAATGCTGTCGGTCCGCATAGGACTGACCCTTTAGCGCGAAGCAACCTTGTGGGTCGCGGACGCAAAATGGCGGCTAGCCTAACGAACTTGAGCTAAAAACGCACTGTTAGAGGGCGAACATTCCGATCTGCGACATTTCCGTGTCGCGTTTACATATCTAATTTACCTGCACAGAACCCTGTGGCGAGGGCGCTTGCTCCCGCTCGGCTGCGAAGCAGCCGTAAAACCATGAAATGCGGCGCACCCGACATGCCTCGGTCGCGTGATTTGGGGGCCGCTTCGCAGCCCAGCGGGAGCAAGCTCCCTCGCCACAAAAAGCACTGTGGCCTGTGGAGATATGGAATCACGGAAACGACAAAGGCCACCTGAAGGTGGCCTTTGTTTGGTGAAGCGTCAGCTAAGCGCGAGGCTTACTTGATCGCCCAACCGGTCAGCTCGGACAAAGCCTTGCCGATGTCTGCCAGCGAACGCACGGTTTTAACGCCTGCGTCTTCCAGGGCAGCAAACTTCTCGTCTGCAGTGCCTTTGCCGCCAGAGATGATTGCGCCAGCATGGCCCATGCGCTTGCCCGCAGGGGCAGTCACACCAGCGATGTAGGAAACAACCGGCTTGGTCACGTTTGCCTTGATGTAGGCAGCCGCTTCTTCTTCAGCCGAACCGCCGATCTCGCCGATCATCACGATCGCTTCGGTCTTCGGGTCTTCCTGGAACAGCTTCAGGATGTCGATGAAGTTCGAACCCGGGATCGGGTCACCGCCGATGCCGACGCAAGTCGACTGACCGAAACCGGCGTCAGTGGTCTGCTTCACAGCTTCGTAGGTCAGGGTGCCGGAACGGGAAACGATACCGACCTTGCCTGGCAAGTGAATGTGACCTGGCATGATGCCGATCTTGCATTCGCCTGGAGTGATCACGCCTGGGCAGTTAGGACCGATCAGGACTACGCCCAGCTCGTCGCACTTGACCTTGGCATCCAGCATGTCCAGGGTAGGAATGCCTTCGGTGATGCAAACGATCAGCTTGATGCCGCCGAATGCCGCTTCCAGGATGGAGTCCTTGCAGAAAGGAGCTGGAACGTAGATCACGCTGGCGGTGGCGCCAGTGGCAGCTACAGCGTCTTTCACGGTGTTGAACACTGGCAGACCCAGGTGCTCGGTGCCGCCTTTACCAGGAGTTACACCGCCAACCATCTTGGTGCCGTATTCGATGGCTTGCTGGGTGTGGAAACTACCTTGCGAACCGGTAATACCCTGGCAGATAACTTTGGTGTCTTTATTGATCAGGACGCTCATTATTTGCCCTCCGCAGCTTTAACGACTTGTTGAGCAGCGTCGGTCAGGCTGGTAGCAGCGATGATGTTCAAACCGCTTTCTGCCAGTACTTTAGCGCCCAGCTCAGCGTTGTTGCCTTCAAGGCGAACAACAACCGGGATTTTCACGCCGACTTCTTTCACAGCGCCGATGATGCCTTCGGCAATCATGTCGCAACGAACGATGCCGCCGAAGATGTTGACCAGTACTGCAGCGACGTTAGTGTCGGACAGGATGATCTTGAACGCTTCGGTAACGCGTTCTTTGGTAGCACCGCCGCCCACGTCGAGGAAGTTGGCTGGTTTGCCGCCATGCAGGTTGACGATGTCCATGGTACCCATGGCCAGGCCAGCACCGTTGACCATGCAACCGATGTTGCCTTCCAGTGCTACGTAGTTCAGTTCGAACTTGGCAGCGTGCGCTTCGCGCGGATCGTCTTGCGACGGATCGTGGAAAGTCTTCAGCTTAGGCTGACGGTACATGGCGTTGGCGTCGATGTTGATCTTGGCGTCGAGGCAATGCAGATCGCCGTCAGCCTTGATCACCAGCGGGTTCACTTCCAGCAGAGCCAGGTCGTGATCCTTGAACAGCTTTGCCAGACCTACGAAGATCTTGGCGAACTGAGCAACCTGCTTGCCTTCCAGACCCAGCTGGAATGCCAGCTCGCGACCCTGGAATGGCTGAGCGCCAACCAGTGGATCGATAGTGGCCTTCAGAATTTTTTCTGGAGTGTCGTGAGCGATTTTCTCGATGTCCACGCCACCTTCGGTGGAAGCCATGAACACGATGCGACGGCTCGAACGGTCAACGACAGCGCCCAGGTACAGCTCTTTAGCGATATCAGTGCACGATTCAACCAGGATCTTGGTGACTGGCTGACCATTGGCATCAGTCTGGTAAGTCACCAGACGCTTGCCCAGCCACTGCTGTGCGAATGCCTTGGCGTCTTCTTTGCTGCGAACCAGCTTTACGCCGCCCGCTTTACCGCGACCACCAGCGTGGACCTGGGCTTTGACAACCCACTCGGTGCCGCCGATTTTGTCGCAAGCTTCTGCTGCTGCTTCCGGGGTATCTACCGCATAACCGGTGGAAACTGGCAGGCCGTACTCAGCGAACAGCTGCTTACCCTGATACTCGTGAAGATTCATGCTTATTACCGTCTTCGTTAGGTACTGCGCATTCGGTGCTGCACTTGTTCAAGTGCCGCACCACCTGTGACTGCTGCTTGCGTAGCCTTTCCGGACAACCGGTGCAGCTACGCAAGACTGCGTCCAGCGGATATTCCGCGGTGAGACTTGCATGCAAGGCTCACGACGGGCCATACCGCCGTGGTTTCTTATTGTCTTAACGCTTCTTGCGGTTGGCGATGTGAATGGCGCCGCCATTCACTGCCAGAGCTGCTTCGTGCAAGGCTTCAGACAGGGTCGGATGGGAGAAAACCATCATGCCCAGGTCTTCAGCGCTGGTGCCGAATTCCATACCGATCGCGCCCTGCTGAACCAGTTCTGCAGCGCTCGGGCCAATCACGTGGACGCCCAATACGCGGTCAGTCTTGGCATCGGCAATGACTTTCACGAAACCGCCGGTATCGTTGGCTGCCATGGCACGGCCACTGGCTGCGAACGGGAAGGTGCCAACGTTAACTTCAACGCCTTCAGCCTTCAAGGCCTGCTCGGTTTTGCCGACCCATGCGATTTCCGGGTGAGTATAAATAACCGAAGGGATCAAGTCATAGTTCATCTGGGCTTTGTGGCCCTTGATGCGCTCGACGACCATGATGCCCTCTTCCGAAGCTTTGTGAGCCAGCATCATGCCGCGCACCACGTCACCGATGGCGTAAACGCCCGGTACGGTGGTGGCGCAGTGATCGTCAACGTGCACGAAACCGCGCTCGTCGAGGGTCACGCCGCAATCGGCGGCCAGCAGATCCGTGGTGACCGGACGGCGACCAACGGCTACGATCAGCTTGTCGAAAGTGATGTTCTGTTCGCCATTGGCATCGGTGTAGTTCACAACGACTTCGTCGCCGTTCACTTTCGAACCGGTGACGCGAGCGCCCAGCTTGATGTCCAGGCCCTGTTTGGTCAGGGTTTTCAGCGCTTCCTTGGAAACGGCTGCGTCAGCGGCCATCAGGAAGGTGTCCAGCGCTTCAAGAACAGTCACTTCCGCGCCCAGACGGGACCAGACCGAACCCAGTTCCAGACCGATCACGCCAGCGCCAATCACGCCCAGACGTTTTGGAACCGATTGAAATTCCAGAGCGCCGGTGGAGTCGACGATCACATTCTGGTCGACCGGAGCCGGTGGAATGTCGATCGGACGCGAGCCTGGAGCCAGGATCACGTTCTCGGCTTCAATGATTTCTACCGAACCGTCAGGCTTGGTGACTTCGACTTTCTTGCCAGCCAGCAGTTTGCCGTGGCCCTGGATCGAAGTAACGCCGTTGGCCTTGAACAGGGTGGCAACGCCGGAAGTCAGGCCTTTGACGATGTTGGCTTTACGGCCGACCATTGCTGGCACGTCCATGGTCACGCCAGCGTGGTTGATGCCGTGGATCGCGAAACCGTCTTGGGCTTCGTGGAACTTCCAGGAGCTGTCCAGCAGCGCCTTGGATGGAATGCAGCCGACGTTCAGGCAAGTACCGCCGAGGGCCAGTTTGCCTTCCTTGTCGGTGTATTTCTCGATGCAGGCAGTGGTGAGGCCCAGTTGCGCTGCTTTGATGGCAGCCACGTAGCCGCCAGGGCCCGCGCCAATCACTACCACGTCGAATTTCTGAGTCATGTGTCATTCCTTCTCGAATCAAACCGGACGGCCCCTTTTGGGGACCGTCGTGGGACGAAGCTGGTCATTACAGGTGGGCCGCCATCCTGCAGCGGCCCCATGCAACGAAATCAGATATCCAGCAGCAAACGAGCCGGGTCTTCCAGCAGGTTCTTGATGGTAACCAGGAAGGTCACAGCTTCTTTGCCATCGATCAGACGGTGATCGTAGGACAGAGCCAGGTACATCATCGGACGGATAACGACCTGACCGTTGATCGCCATAGGGCGCTGCAGAATGTTGTGCATGCCCAGGATGGCCGCTTGTGGCGGGTTGACGATCGGAGTCGACATCATCGAACCGAAGGTACCACCGTTGGTGATGGTGAACGTACCGCCGGTCATTTCATCCATCGACAGTTTGCCGTCGCGAGCCTTCTTGCCGAAGGTAGCGATGCCGCCTTCGATTTCAGCCAGGCTCATCAGTTCGGCGTTACGCAGAACCGGTACAACCAGACCGCGGTCGCTGGAAACAGCCACACCGACGTCGGCGTAGCCGTGGTAAACGATGTCGGCACCGTCGATCGACGCGTTGACAGCCGGGAAGCGTTTCAGCGCTTCGGTGGCCGCTTTCACGAAGAACGACATGAAGCCCAGGCGTACGCCGTTGTGGGACTTCTCGAACAGGTCCTTGTACTTCGAACGCAGGGCCATGACTTCGGTCATGTCGACTTCGTTGAAGGTGGTCAGCATCGCCATGTTCGACTGAGCTTCTACCAGACGCTTGGCCACGGTAGCGCGAACGCGGGTCATCGGTACGCGCTTCTCGATGCGGTCGCCAGCGGCGAACACAGGAGCAGCGGCAGCCGGAGCGGCAGCCTTGGCAGGTGCGGCAGCCGGAGCGGCTTTCTTGGCAGCAACAGCGGCCACCACGTCTTCCTTGGTCACACGACCGCCTTTGCCAGTGCCGGCAACGGAAGCGATGTTGATGCCGTTTTCTTCAGCCAGCTTGCGAGCAGCCGGTGCAGCAACAGGATCGTCTTCGCCTTCGGCGGCAGGAGCAGCAGCCTGTGCAGCGGCCGGAGCAGCAGCGGCAGCCGGAGCAGCGGCAGCAGCGCCGCCCGCTTCGATGGAGCCCAGGACTTCGTCGGACAGAACGGTGTCGCCTTCGTTCTTGACGATCGCGCCCAGCACGCCATCAGCGGTGGCCAACACTTCCAGCACAACCTTGTCGGTTTCGATGTCGACGATCAGGTCGTCACGCTTTACAGCGTCGCCCGGTTGTTTGTGCCAGGTGGCAACGGTGCCGTCGGCAACCGATTCCGGGAAAGTGGGGGCTTTGATTTCGATAGCCATTATCTGTGAGTCCTTAAATTCGGTTTCAGGTGCGCGAGGCGTTAAACAGTAAAGGCGTCTTGCAGCAGTTTTTCCTGCTGCTCAGCGTGCATCGATGCGTAACCGCATGCAGGTGCAGCAGAAGCCTCACGGCCCGCGTACTCAAGTACGAGAGACTTGTTGAGATTGCTGATGCTGCGACGCATGTGGTGTTGGCTGCAGTACCACGCACCCTGGTTCATCGGCTCTTCCTGGCACCAGACGGCATTTTTGACGTTGGTGTAAGGAGCCAGGACTTCTTTCAAGTCGTCCTCAGGGAATGGGTACAGTTGCTCGATACGCACGATGGCGATGTCATCACGACCTTCGGCACGGCGTTTTTCCAGCAGGTCGTAGTAGACCTTGCCGCTACACAGAACAACGCGCTCGACCTTTTTCGGGTCCAGGGCATCGATTTCCGGGATAACGGTCTGGAACGAACCTTCCGCCAGATCTTCCAGCGTCGAGATGGCCAGTTTGTGGCGCAGCAGCGACTTCGGAGTCAGGACGATCAACGGCTTGCGCAGCGGGCGAATCACCTGACGGCGCAGCAAGTGGTAGATCTGAGCCGGCGTAGTCGGTACGGCAACCTGAATGTTGTGCTCGGCGCACAGCTGCAGGTAACGCTCCAGACGAGCCGAAGAGTGCTCCGGACCCTGACCTTCATAACCGTGCGGCAGCAGCATGGTCAGACCGCAGAGACGGCCCCACTTGTGCTCGCCACTGGTGATGAACTGGTCGATAACCACCTGGGCACCGTTGGCGAAGTCGCCGAACTGGGCTTCCCAGATCACCAGCGCCTCAGGCGTGGTGGTCGAGTAACCGTATTCGAACGCCAACACGGCTTCTTCGGACAGGAACGAATCGTACAGGTCAAAACGTGGCTGGCCGTTGTACAGGTTTTGCAGCGGGATGTAGGTGCCCGCGTCTTTCTGGTTGTGCAAGACAGCGTGACGGTGCGAGAACGTACCGCGACCGATGTCCTGACCCGTCATGCGAATCGGGTGACCTTCGAACGCCAGGGTCGCGTACGCCATGGTTTCGGCGTAACCCCAGTTGATCGGCAGGCCGCCGGCTTGCATTTTCTGACGGTCTTCGTAGATCTTCGAGACCTGGCGCTGAACCACGAAGCCTTCCGGAATTTCCAGCAGCTTGGCAGACAGTTCCTGCAAGGTTTTCAGATCGAAACGCGTGTCGTGACGTGCAGTCCAGGCGTGGCCCAGATACGGACGCCAGTCCACGAACAACTCTTTGTTCGGCTCTTTGACCAGGCTTTTTACTACATGCAGACCGTTGTCCAGCGCGTTGCGGTATTCATCGACTTTCGCCTGAACACGCTCAACGTCCAGCACACCGCTCTGAGTCAGGCGATCGGCATACAGCTCACGGGTGGTGCGCTGTTTGGTGATCTGCTGATACATCAGAGGTTGGGTGCCGCTTGGCTCGTCGGCCTCGTTGTGGCCGCGACGACGGTAGCAGACCAGGTCGATCACCACGTCACGCTTGAACTGCATGCGGTAGTCGATGGCCAACTGGGTCACGAACAATACGGCTTCCGGATCATCACCATTCACATGGAGGATCGGCGCCTGGATCATCTTCGCAACGTCGGTCGCGTACTCGGTGGAACGCGAGTCCAGCGGGTTGCTGATGGTGAAACCGACCTGGTTGTTGATCACGATGTGCACGGTGCCGCCGGTCTTGAAACCGCGGGTCTGCGACATCTGGAAGGTTTCCATGACCACGCCCTGACCGGCGAACGCCGCGTCACCGTGGATGGAAATCGGCAGAACCTTCTCGCCGGTAGGGTCGTTACGACGATCCTGACGGGCGCGAACGGACCCCTCGACCACTGGAGATACGATTTCCAGGTGGGACGGGTTGAACGCCATGGCCAGGTGAACTTCACCACCGGTGGTCATGACGTTGGACGAGAAGCCCTGGTGGTATTTAACGTCACCGGAACCCAGTTCAACCTTCTTCTTGCCTTCGAACTCGTCGAACAGCTCGCGCGGGTTCTTGCCGAAGGTGTTGACCAGCACGTTCAGACGGCCACGGTGGGCCATGCCGATAACGATTTCCTTGGTGCCGTAGGAACCGGAACGCTGGATCAGCTCGTCGAGCATTGGAATCAGGCTCTCGCCGCCTTCCAGACCGAAACGCTTGGTGCCCGGGTATTTGGTGCCCAGGTATTTTTCCAGGCCTTCACCGGCAGTCACGCGCTCGAGCAGGTGGCTCTTGATATCGGCGGAGTACGTCGGACGACCACGCACGCTTTCCAGACGCTGCTGGAACCACTGGCGCTGCTCGGAATCGGTGATGTGCGTGAATTCAGCGCCGATGGTGCGGCAATATGTCTGCTGCAACGCTTCGTGAATTTCGCGTAGGCTCGCCTCCTCTTTGCCGATGAACAGGTCGCCGGCACGGAAGGTCGTATCAAGATCGGCATTGGTCAAGCCGTAATGATTGATCGACAGGTCTGCAGGTGCAGGACGCTGCCACAGCCCCAGCGGGTCAAGCTGGGCTGCCTGGTGGCCACGCATACGGTAGGCCTGGATCAATCGCAGCACTTCAACTTGCTTCTTCTCGTGCTCACTGCTCACGCTGCCGGCGGAAACCGGTTGTGCGCGGCGCTGGTTCTTTGCCAGCAAGACGAAATGATCGCGAATTGTGGAGTGCGAAACATCGGTGGCAGAGTTGCCGTCAGTAGGCAACTTCTGAAAGTAGGTGCGCCACTCTTCTGGCACAGCGTTAGGGTCGTGCAGGTAGAGCTCATAAAGCTCTTCCACATAGGCAGCGTTTCCACCTGAAAGGTGGGCACTGTTCCACATGCGCTGCATCACGCTTTCTTGCATGCTTGGTCACCCTCGGTTAGGGGAACACCACCGGCGTCGACACCGAGCAAACTTGCAGAAGTCCGAATGCAGCGACCAAAACAAGCCACTTAGGATCACGCTGATAGTCCGGGTACCAGCCCGGATGCCCCTGCTTGTCTCATTTCTTCAAAATAAGAGCCGCAGCCTTGTAAGCTGCTGCCCAGGTTAAAACTACGGCGCCGGTTGAAGCCTGCGCCGTAGCATCTACGGGTACAGCGGTCCTGCAGTTACAGCTGAATCACACGCCGCTTTGCAGCAGCATGTTACGCACGTGACCGATGGCCTTAGTCGGGTTCAGGCCTTTCGGACAGACGTTGACGCAGTTCATGATCCCGCGGCAGCGGAATACGCTGAACGGGTCATCCAGCGAAGCCAGACGCTCGGCAGTCTTGGTGTCGCGGCTGTCTGCCAGGAAGCGATACGCTTGCAGCAGAGCAGCTGGACCCAGGAACTTGTCCGGGTTCCACCAGAAGGACGGGCAAGAGGTCGAGCAGCAAGCGCACAGGATGCACTCGTACAGACCGTCGAGCTTTTCACGCTCTTCCGGAGTCTGCAGACGTTCGATGGCCGGAGCCGGCGTGTCGTTCTGCAGGTATGGCTTAACCTTCTCGTATTGCTTGTAGAAGATGCTCATATCGACGACCAGGTCACGGATAACCGGCAAACCTGGCAGCGGACGAACGATCAGCTTGTTACCTTTTACGACAGAAGACAGCGGCGTGACGCACGCCAGACCGTTTTTGCCGTTGATGTTCATGCCGTCGGAACCGCAAACGCCTTCACGGCAAGAGCGACGATAGGAGAAACCTTCGTCCTGCTCCTTGATCAAGGCCAGCACGTCCAGCACCATCAGGTCTTTACCACCGGTATCGACCTGGAATTCCTGCATGAACGGCGCAGCGTCCTGATCAGGGTTGTAGCGATAAACACTGACTTGCAACATGGCGGCCACCCTTAATAAGTCCGAATCTTAGGTTCAAAAGTCGGAACAGTCTTCGGCGAGAAGTTCACAGCACGCTTGGTCACGCGCTTGTCACCCGGGAAGTACAGGGTGTGGCACAGCCAGTTTTCGTCATCGCGATCTTCGTAGTCTTCACGGGCGTGAGCACCGCGGGACTCTTTGCGGATCTCTGCAGCGATGGCGGTGGCTTCAGCAACTTCCAGCAGGTTCTGCAGTTCCAGCGCTTCGATACGCGCAGTGTTGAACGCCTGGCTCTTGTCGTTGATCTTGACGTTGGCGATACGGCCACGCAGATCAGCCAGTTGAGCGATGCCCTTCTGCATGTATTCACCGGTACGGAATACACCGAAGTAGTTCTGCATGCAGCTTTGCAGCTCTTTACGCAGAGTGGCGACGTCTTCGCCTTCGGTACGCGAGTTCAGGCCATCGAGACGCGCCAGGGCAGCGTCGATGTCGGACTGGCGTGGACGGGCGTAATCAACGCCTTCTTTCAGGGTCTGCTCCAGGAACAGGCCAGCGGCACGGCCGAACACCACGAGGTCGAGCAGCGAGTTGCCGCCCAGACGGTTGGCACCGTGAACCGATACGCACGCCACTTCACCTACCGCGAACAGACCAGGAATGATCTGATCAACGCCGTCAGCGTCCTGAGTGATTGCCTGACCATGAATGTTGGTGGCAACGCCGCCCATCATATAGTGGCAGGTTGGAACGACCGGGATCGGCGCAACGGCAGGATCGACGTGAGCGAAGGTCTTGGACAGTTCCATGATGCCTGGCAGACGGCTGTGCAGAACTTCTTCACCGAGGTGATCGAGTTTCAGCATTACGTGGTCGCCATCGGGACCGCAACCGTTGCCAGCGATGATTTCTTTAACCATCGAGCGAGCAACAACGTCACGACCGGCGAGGTCTTTGGCGTTCGGAGCATAACGCTCCATGAAACGCTCGCCGTGCTTGTTGATCAGGTAGCCGCCTTCACCGCGGCAGCCTTCTGTTACCAGTACACCGGCGCCGGCGATACCGGTCGGGTGGAACTGCCACATTTCAATGTCTTGTACCGGCACGCCAGCACGCAGAGCCATGCCGACGCCGTCACCGGTGTTGATCAGGGCATTGGTGGTGGACGAGTAGATACGGCCCGCACCACCAGTCGCCAGTACAGTGGCGTTTGCGCGAACGTAGGAGGTTTCACCGGTTTCGATGCAGATGACGATCATGCCGACAAAGGCACCATCTTCATTCTTCACCAGATCGACGCCGTAATATTCGTTGAGGAATACGGTGCCGGCCTTCAGGTTGGCCTGATACAGGGTGTGCAGCAATGCGTGACCGGTACGGTCGGCAGCGGCGCAGGTACGGGCAGCCTGGCCACCTTTACCGAAGTCTTTCGACTGACCGCCGAACGGACGCTGGTAGATGCGACCCTGTTCGGTACGGGAGAACGGCAAGCCCATGTGCTCGAGTTCGAAGACTGCTTCCGGGCCTACGGAACACATGTATTCGATAGCGTCCTGGTCACCGATGTAGTCGGAACCCTTGACGGTATCGTACATGTGCCAGCGCCAATCATCGTTTGGATCGGCGGACGCGATGGCGCAGGTGATGCCACCCTGGGCTGAAACCGTGTGCGAACGAGTCGGGAAAACCTTGGTGACAACGGCAGTCTTGTGACCGCCCTGTGCCAGCTGCAGCGCAGCGCGCATGCCGGCACCGCCGCCGCCAATGATGATGGCGTCGAACGAAAGCGTATTAACTGTAGTAGACATGAATCAGATACCCCAAAGAATCTGCACACCCCAGACGAAGTAGGCGAACATCGCAACGCCGCATACTGCCTGGAAGAGGAAACGTATCGCAGTCGCGGACTTGCCGAACGCCATTGGCGTCAAGTAGTCGGTCGCGATGGTCCACATGCCGACCCAGGCGTGAGCGCCGAGGGCAACGAGGGCCAGGAGACTGAAAATACGCATCCAGTTGTTTGCGAACAGTTCATGCCATTGGGCGTAGCCGATGCCGGGATGGGCAACCACGTATCCGATCAGGAAAATGAAGTAAGCCGCGAGAACGACCGCAGACACACGTTGTGCCATCCAGTCATAGAGGCCCGAACGCGACAGGTTCGTGACGTTAGTTACCATATCCAAACTCCTGCCAGAACGATTACCACCACGGAAACGGCGATAACGATTTTCGAGCCCAGTTTGCCGCCTTCAAGCGTCTCACCGATGCCCATGTCCATGATCAAATGGCGCACACCGGCAACCAGGTGATACAGCAAGGCGGACAGGATGCCCCAAATCACTAGCTTGGCTAGCGGACTGGTCAGACACGCTTTCACCTGACCGAAGCCTTCTTCCGAGTCGAGCGACTTGTCCAATGCATAAAGCATGATGGCCAGGCTGACAAAGAGGATGACACCGGAGATTCGGTGAAGAATGGACGTGTAAGCAGTGACTGGGAGTTTGATGGTCCTTAGGTCTAGGTTTACAGGTCGTTGGCTATTCACGGCTTTTTTTCACACTGAAGAGCCCCTAACAATCAGGGCAAAGTTGTTGGGGAGTGCACTGGTCAGGTACCCACCACCCAGGGAGTGCGACCCCCAATAAAGCAGGCCCAAAAGCCCCTGGCGGTCGGAGGCCGAGTATAGACAGTTAGGCTACTAATGACAACGCGTTCACCTTCCCCTAATAGCGCATTGCACAAGTTGCATAAAAGGCGTAAATGGCAGTCAATTTCGAGGAAAAAGTCCGGTTAAAGCCTTCTGGAGCAAGACTTTAGGCAAATTGACATTCGAATTTATCTCACTATAGTGGTGCGGGCCCTGCGTGGGGGGTCTGTCTGATGATTTCAAGCATAAATAGGAGGCCACATGGCTGACAAAAAAGCGCAGTTGATCATCGAGGGCGCAGCCCCCGTCGAGCTGCCCATTTTAACCGGCACCGTTGGTCCCGATGTTATCGATGTTCGGGGCCTGACGGCCACGGGCCGTTTCACCTTTGACCCTGGTTTCATGTCGACCGCTTCCTGCGAGTCGAAGATCACCTATATCGACGGCGACAACGGCATTCTGCTGCACCGCGGCTACCCGATCGAACAGCTGGCTGAAAAGTCGGACTACCTGGAAACCTGCTATCTGCTGCTCAACGGTGAATTGCCGACCGCAGAACAGAAGGCCCAGTTCGTCAGCACCGTGAAGAACCACACCATGGTTCACGAGCAGTTGAAGACATTCTTCAACGGCTTCCGTCGCGACGCCCACCCGATGGCTGTCATGTGCGGTGTAGTCGGCGCCCTCTCGGCCTTCTACCACGACTCCCTGGACATCAATAACCCGCAGCATCGCGAAATCTCCGCGATCCGCCTGGTTGCCAAGATGCCGACCCTGGCAGCGATGGTTTACAAGTACTCCATGGGCCAACCCATGATGTACCCGCGCAACGACCTGACGTACGCGGAAAACTTCCTGCACATGATGTTCAACACCCCGTGCGAGATCAAACCGATCAGCCCGGTACTCGCCAAGGCCATGGACCGGATCTTCATCCTCCATGCCGACCACGAGCAAAACGCATCGACTTCCACCGTACGCCTGGCCGGTTCTTCGGGTGCCAACCCGTTCGCCTGTATCGCTGCCGGCATCGCTGCACTGTGGGGCCCTGCCCACGGCGGCGCGAACGAAGCTGTTCTGACCATGCTCGATGAAATTGGCGATGTCTCGAACATCGACAAGTACATCGCCAAGGCCAAGGACAAGAACGATCCGTTCAAGCTGATGGGCTTCGGTCACCGGGTTTACAAGAACCGCGACCCACGCGCCACCGTGATGAAGCAGACCTGCGACGAAGTGCTGAAGGAACTGGGCATCAACAACGATCCGCAACTCGAACTGGCCATGCGCCTGGAAGAGATCGCCCTGACCGATCCGTATTTCATCGAGCGCTCGCTGTACCCGAACGTCGACTTCTACTCGGGGATCATCCTCAAGGCGATCGGCATTCCAACCAGCATGTTCACGGTGATCTTCGCTCTGGCGCGGACTGTCGGCTGGATCTCCCACTGGAAAGAAATGCTCTCCAGCCCGTACAAGATTGGCCGTCCGCGCCAGCTGTACACCGGCTACGAGTCGCGTGATATCACCAAGCTGGAAGACCGCAAATAAGACTTGTCTTGCGATAACGTCTTAAAGTTGTACCGAGAACGGCCTCTTATATAGAGGCCGTTTTTGTTTGCGCGCTTTGAATGTGTGGATGTGGATGTGCATATCCATTCCTGCGGTAACGGCGCCTATTGGTTCCGCTTTTACAGCGGGTTACTTGGAAAAGCGCCAAGTAACCAAGCGCTCTTGCCCCACCACTCGGCACCTCGCTTGAGCTCGGTGTGCCCGAACACAGGCATTGCTCCGCGGGTCGCCGCGATGGGCCATCCCTGGCCCGGCGCGGCTAAGCCGGCATCCTTGCCGGTTTACCCGCTGCGCAATACCTGCGTTCGGCCAGCGTGGTTTAACGGGGCGCCTTAGATCAAAATCAAAACCTCGACGGCCTTCGGGCCGACCGGGGTGGCAAGCGACTGTGCACACACTCTCGATTTGCAATGAATCCCTGTGGGAGCGAGCCTGCTCGCGATAGCGTCGTCCCGGTCAACATCAATGTTGAATGGAAGTCCGGCATCGCGAGCAGGCTCGCACACAGTGGGAATTTCGTTGGGCATGGCATTGGTGTTCACCTGCGATCACCTGACCGAACTAACCGTCAGGTCAGCTCGAAACTAGCAGGCGCCGTTACACCAAACACGGATATGCACATACTCAAAAAACCGGTCGGGACCATCGCCCCAAAGGGTCCGATAACCGCCCACAGAAAAATGCCCCGATCTCTCGACCGGGGCATTTCTGTTCAACCCAACTTACACAAACACTCTCGAAACCTTAGTGCGAAACCGCCCCACTCGCCCCCAGACCCGTCTGCGAACGAACAAACTGCGGGAAGAACAACGCCCGCTCATTGTCAGCCGCCGTCGACTTGTCAGTGATCGAGAAGAACCAGATCCCCACAAACGCAATGATCATCGAGAACAACGCCGGGTATTCATACGGGAAGATCGCCTTCTCGTGATGCAGGATCTGCACCCAGATGGTTGGCCCGAGGACCATCAAGCCTACCGCACTGACCAGACCCAGCCAGCCACCGATCATCGCACCGCGGGTGGTCAGCTTCTTCCAGTACATGGAAAGCAGCAGCACCGGGAAGTTGCAGCTCGCCGCGATGGAGAACGCCAGGCCCACCATGAACGCGATGTTCTGGCTTTCGAACAGAATACCCAGACCGATCGCCAGCACCGCCAGTGCGATGGTGGTGATTTTCGAGACACGAATCTCGTCCTTCTCGTTCGCCTTGCCTTTCTTGATCACGCTGGCATAGAGGTCATGGGACACCGCCGAAGCACCGGCCAGGGTCAGACCGGCAACCACTGCCAGAATGGTCGCGAACGCTACCGCCGAGATGAAGCCCAGGAAAATACTGCCACCGACCGCATTGGCCAGGTGCACCGCTGCCATGTTGTTGCCGCCCAACAGCGCGCCAGCCGCATCTTTGAAAGCCGGGTTGGTGCTGACCAGCAGGATCGCGCCGAAGCCGATGATGAAGGTCAGGATGTAGAAGTAACCAATGAAGCCGGTTGCGTACAGCACGCTCTTGCGAGCTTCTTTCGCATCACTCACGGTGAAGAAGCGCATCAGGATGTGTGGCAGGCCAGCGGTACCGAACATCAGCGCCAGGCCCAGGGAGAACGCGGAGACCGGATCTTTCACCAGACCGCCCGGGCTCATGATCGCCTCACCTTTAGGGTGAACCTTGATCGCCTCGGAGAACAGGGCACTGAAGTCGAAGTTGACGTGCTTCATTACCATCAGCGCCATGAACGAGGCACCGGACAGCAACAGCACAGCCTTGATGATCTGCACCCAAGTGGTCGCCAGCATGCCGCCGAACAGCACGTACATGCACATCAGGATACCGACCAGGATCACTGCAACGTGGTAGTCGAGACCGAACAGCAGCTGGATCAGCTTGCCGGCACCGACCATTTGCGCGATCAGGTAGAACGCCACCACCACCAGCGAACCGCAAGCGGACAGCGAGCGAATCTGGGTTTGCCCAAGGCGGTAGGACGCCACGTCGGCAAAAGTGTA
Organism: Pseudomonas sp. IT-P100; assembly: GCF_949767185.1. Taxonomy (NCBI): domain Bacteria; kingdom Pseudomonadati; phylum Pseudomonadota; class Gammaproteobacteria; order Pseudomonadales; family Pseudomonadaceae; genus Pseudomonas; species Pseudomonas sp. IT-P100. The sequence continues at coordinate 144,803 of NZ_CATKQK010000011.1, read as the reverse complement.
TTTACCCAGGTTACGCAGGCGCTCGGCGATCAGGAACAGAATGATCGGCCAGCCCACCAGGAAGCCGATCGAGTAGATCAGGCCGTCGTATCCGGAGGTGAACACCAGGGCGGAAATACCCAGGAAGGACGCCGCGGACATGTAGTCGCCGGCGATCGCCAGGCCGTTCTGGAAACCGGTGATTTTGCCGCCGGCCGCATAGTAGTCGGCCGCCGAGTTGTTTTTCTTCGAAGCCCAGTAGGTGATATACAAAGTCGCGCCGACAAACGCCACGAACATCAGGATCGCGGCGACGTTCAGCGGTTGTTTGGTCACTGCACCGGTCAGGGCTTCAGCCGCCCAGGCGCCAGGTGCGAACGCTGCGATGCTCAAAAGAGCCATTAGACGCCGGATCATTGCTGAGCCTCCTTGAGAATCGCATTGTTCAGGTCGTCGAATTCGCCATTGGCGCGTCGAACGTAGATCGCGGTGAGGATGAAGGCCGAAAGAATCAGCCCGACACCGATCGGTATGCCCCAGGTTATCGATGACTCAGGGCTGATCTTCGCGCCCAGAATATGCGGCCCGTAAGCGATCAAAAGGATGAATCCGGAGTAAAGCCCAAGCATGATCGCCGAAAGAATCCAGGCGAACCTTTCTCGCTTACTAACCAGCTCCTTGAAGCGCGGGCTGTTTTGAATCGAGAGGTAAATGCTGTCGTTCATTGTTTTTATCCTCGCAGCACAGATTATTGGTGGAACGGTATCCACTCTATGCGGCTGCGGGGCAGGTTCCAGACGACCTTAGTATTAGAACGACATGACAGAATCGCCATTTTCCAGCATGCAGAAAATAAAAGGCCCCCAGGCATTTGTGCCAAGGGGCCTTCAGAGGTGCTGACCCAACGCGTCAGCTCAGATTATTTGATCCAGTCTGCAACGCGCTCCGGGTGCTTGGCGACCCAATCCTTCGCGGCCGCTTCAGGCTTGGCGCCTTCTTGAATGGCCAGCATGACTTCGCCGATTTCGTCTTTCGAAGACCATTGGAAGTTTTTCAGGAACTTGGCCACTTCCGGTGCTTTGGTTGCCAGCTCTTTGCTGCCGATGCTGTTCACGGTTTCAGCCGCGCCATACACGCCTTTCGGGTCTTCGAGGAAGCGCAATTTCCACTTGGCGAACATCCAGTGCGGTACCCAACCGGTCACGGCAATGGATTCGTTTTTCTTCTCGGCGCGGGTCAGCTCGGCAATCATGCCGGCGCCGGAACTGGCCTTGAGTTGATAGCCAGTCAGGTCGTAGTCCTTGATGGCCTGCTCGGTCTTGAGCATCACGCCCGAACCGGCGTCGATGCCGACGATGCGTTTCTTGAAGCTATCGTCTGTTTTCAGATCTTCAAGCGACTTGGCCTTGACGTACTCCGGCACGATCAGACCGATTTTCGCGTCCTTGAAGTTCGGGCCGTAATCGACGACCTGGTCTTTGTTCTTGGCCCAGTAATCACCGTGAGTCACCGGCAACCAGGCCGACAGCATAGCGTCGAGTTTGCCTGTCGCCACGCCCTGCCACATGATCCCGGTCGCGACGGCTTGCAGCTTCACGTCATAACCCAGCTTCTGCTTGATCACTTCGGCGGCCACATGGGTGGTCGCTACGCTGTCGGACCAGCCATCAACGTAACCGATGCTCAGGGTCTTGCTCTCGGCATTGGCGAATGTGGAGCCAATCGCAAGTACCAGAGCGGCACCTGCGCCTAAAAGTCGTCGCATCTTCATCGTTACTTCCCCGAAAGTGCTGCGCTCGACGGATGCCGAGTCGCGTCAACGTATTGTTATGGTGCACAGCGCCCCCATCACGCCCACCGCAAACTCGTTCGATCATCAGCGCGATTTATCAACAAGGGAACTGACGCCTCGATAATCAACCTGACGCCAACCGGAACCTGTGCTGTCAGCGACCTCAAGGCATCGAGAAACGACATCAGAACGCCATTAATCACGACCACCTTCAGCGCTCCCGCCGATCCGCCCGAACTTTGCATGTCAAAATCATGCAGGCCACCAAGCGCGGGGCAATTGCAGGTAACATGCGCGGCTTTGCTCCCAGACGGCCTGACCATGCCCGCGACATCACGCTTTCCTTTTTTTGCATATTTATTCGCCTGCCTGCTGGGGCTTTTTGCCCTTGGCGGTTTTTGGTACGGACTCGGCAAACCGGTGAGTCTGCCGGACGTGGCCAGCGCAACGCACAAGCTGCAATGCGCCTCCTACACCCCATTCGACAAAGACCAATCGCCGTTCGATCAGCCGTTCAAGTTGCGCCCCGAGCGCATGGACGCCGACCTCGCCTTGCTGGCCACCCGATTCGAATGCATCCGCACCTATTCCATGACCGGCCTCGAGGCACTGCCCGATCTGGCCCGAAAGCATGGCCTGAAGCTGATGATCGGCGCCTGGGTCAACAGCAATCCGGTGGACACCGAGAAAGAAGTCGACCTGCTGATTGCCTCCGCCAACGCCAACCAGGACGTGGTGACGTCGGTGATCGTCGGCAACGAGACTCTATTGCGCAAGGAAATCACCGGCGCTCAGCTGGCCAGGCTGATCGGCAAGGTCAAAAGTCAGGTCAAGCAGCCTGTCACTTATGCCGACGTCTGGGAATTCTGGCTCAAACACCCGGAAATCGCCCCCGCAGTGGACTTCCTGACCATCCACCTGCTGCCCTACTGGGAGGATGAGCCTTCGAACATCGACGCCGCGCTGCAGCATGTTCGCGAAGTGCGTCAGGTGTTCGGCAACAAATTCGCACCCAAAGACGTGATGATCGGCGAAACCGGCTGGCCAAGCGAAGGCCGTCAGCGCGAAACCGCCCTCCCAAGCCGAGTCAATGAGGCCAAGTTCATTCGCAACTTTGTGATCATGGCCGAGCAAGAAGGCTGGCACTACAACCTGATCGAAGCCTTCGACCAACCCTGGAAACGCGCCAGTGAAGGGGCGGTCGGTGGTTACTGGGGGCTGTTCGATGCCGATCGTCAGGACAAGGGCGTGCTGGCGGGGCCAGTGTCGAACGTGCCGTACTGGTCGCAGTGGCTGGTGGTGGGTGGCGTGATCTTCCTCGGCACACTGATCCTGGGCGGACGCGTACGCAGCACTCGCGCGGCCTTGGTTCTGCCGCTTCTGGGCGCGCTGGCAGCCTGTTCGATTGGTGCATGGGGCGATTTGGCGCGGGTTACCACGCGATTTACCAGTGAATGGTTGTGGGTCGCCTTGCTGACCGGTTTGAACCTGCTGGTGCTGGCGCATGCAGCGCTGACATTGAGCGCTCGCACGGGTTGGCGTGGGCAAGCCTTCGCTGCGCTGGAACGTAGGGCGGGCTGGTTGCTGGCAGTGGCAGGTTTTGCGGCGGCGGTGATGATGCTGGAGCTGGTGCTGGATCCGCGTTATCGCAGCTTCCCGAGTGTCGCGTTCATCCTGCCGGCGCTGGTTTACCTGTGCCGTCCGGTGAGCGTGCCACGTCGAGAGATTGCCCTGCTGACCTTCATCGTCGGTGCCGGCATTGCGCCGCAGTTGTATCGCGAAGGTTTGCAAAACCAGCAGGCCTGGGGCTGGGCATTGGTGAGCGTGTTGATGGTGGCGGCGTTGTGGCGCAGTTTGCGGGTGCGCAAGGGCTGATCTTTCAGTGCTGCTACCGGCCCTGACGCGGGCAAGCCACGCGCCCACAGGTTCTTCAGCGAATACAGATTTTGTGTACGACAAAGATCCTGTGGGAGCGCGACTTGCCCGCGAGGGCTGACGATCAGGCGCGAGGCGCACGGACCAGTCGCAAAGCAGCAATCACCACAGCAAACACAGCCATCGTCGTGTTGTACAACGCCAGCGCCGGAAACCCGAACACCAGCGCCAGTATCGCCAACCACCACCCTGCCCGGCCCGGCAACACAAAGCCGATTACCGCTGCCGCCAGGGCGGTCCAGCCCAATACCTGGAAATGAATCATCAAGCCCAGGTTCGAACGGACCACGCATTCCCAGCGGCTCGCGTCGTCGACGCAGAGACCGACCCACTGCGCATCCTCCATGAAGCCATAACGCGCGCCATAACTGGCGGCCAGCCATAAAGGCAGCAAGACAAGCAGCAGAATCACGGGCAAACGGCGGGACATGAGGCACTCCAATAAGCGAAAACGGCGGCCAGCTTAATCCGACGACAGCCTGACGCAAGCGTTAACAACAGTTAACTGGGCAGTCAATCGCTGCAAAGTGTATCGTCCACCTACCATTACTCCGAAATTAGGCCTGATTGGTGCCGATGCATGGCACTTTGACGCAACCCCTGTGGTCATAGCCTGCGAACTTCATCCGGCACCATTCTCTCTAAGGGATCTAGTCATGCTCCGTTCCTTGCGCTTCGCCGCCCTGTTTGGCGGCCTTATTTTGAGTGCGTCCGCACTGGCGGTCGATATCGACGCCGCCAGTTATGGCTACCCTTTGACCAACCCGTTCGAGGCGACTATCGCCACGACGCCGCCGGACCTGCGTCCGGAGTTGCCGCTTGACGATGACATCGACCAGGAAACCCGCAGCGTCACGTTGCGCCCGGAGCGTGAGTTCGAACTGCCGGACAACTTCTGGCCGGTGAAGAAACTGACCTATCGCATCGCCACCCAGGATAAAGCGGCCCCACTGATCTTCCTGATCGCCGGCACTGGCGCGCGCTATGACAGCAGCCTCAACGAATACCTGAAAAAGCTCTACTACAAAGCCGGTTACCACGTAGTACAGCTGTCGTCGCCCACCAGCTTCGACTTCATGAGCGCTGCGTCACGCTTTGCCACGCCCGGTATCACCAAGGATGACGCCGAAGACATGTACCGGGTGATGCAGGCCGTGCGGGCACAAAACCCGAAAGTGGCCGTCACCGATTACTACCTGACCGGTTACAGCCTGGGTGCCCTGGACGCCGCATTCGTCGCGCATCTGGACGAAACCCGCCGCAGCTTCAATTTCAAGAAAGTCTTGCTGCTCAACCCGCCAGTCAACCTCTACACCTCGATCACCAACCTGGACAGGCTCGTCCAGACAGAGGTCAAGGGCATCAACAACAGCACGACGTTCTATGAACTGGTACTGAACAAACTGACCCGCTACTTCCAGCAAAAAGGCTACATCGACCTCAACGATGCCCTGCTCTATGACTTCCAGCAGTCCAAGCAACACCTGACCAACGAACAGATGGCCATGCTCATCGGCACGTCGTTCCGCTTCTCGGCCGCCGACATCGCCTTTACCTCGGACCTGATCAACCGTCGCGGCCTGATCACGCCGCCGAAAACGCCTATCACAGAAGGCACGACGCTCACTCCGTACCTCAAGCGTGCGCTGCAGTGCGACTTCGACTGCTACATCACCGAACAAGTGATCCCGATGTGGCGCGCGCGCACCGACGGCGGCAGCCTGCTGCAACTGATCGACCAGGTCAGCCTGTATGCCTTGAAGGATTACCTGCACGACAGCCCGAAAATCGCGGTCATGCATAACGCCGACGATGTGATTCTCGGCCCTGGCGACCTCGGTTTCCTGCGCAAGACCTTCGGCGATCGCTTGACCGTTTATCCACTGGGCGGCCATTGCGGCAACCTTAACTACCGCGTCAACAGCGACGCCATGCTGGAGTTCTTCCGTGGCTAAATACCTCCTGCTTATCGCAGCGTTACTCTGTGCAGGCGTCGCCAATGCCGACAACAGCAAAGCCAACGCGCCAGTTGTCATCGACAATGACGGTTTCAAGGAGCCGTTGAGCAAACTGAAATTCAACCCGGGCCTGGACCAGCGCGAGTTCGAGCGCTCCACCCTCAACGCACTGAACGTGTACGACCCGCTGGAAGAGTGGAACCGCCGGGTGTATCACTTCAACTACCGCTTCGACCAATGGGTGTTCCTGCCGGTGGTCGACGGTTATCGCTACATAACGCCTGGTTTCCTGCGCACCGGCGTCAGCAACTTCTTCAACAACCTCGGCGACGTGCCGAACCTGATGAACAGCCTGCTGCAGTTCAAGGGCAAGCGTTCGATGGAAACCACCGCGCGCCTGCTGCTCAATACCACCATCGGTATTGCCGGCCTGTGGGACCCGGCCACCGCCATGGGCCTGCCGCGCCAGAGCGAAGATTTCGGCCAGACGCTCGGCTTCTACGGCGTACCGGGCGGCGCCTACTTCGTGCTGCCGATCCTCGGCCCTTCCAACATCCGCGACACCGGCGGCCTGGCCGTGGACTTCACTGCCGAAAACGCGATCAACTTCCTGAACGTCGCCGAAGTCAGCTCCAACCACCCTGAAGTGTGGATCCTGCGCAGCATCGACAAGCGCCACCAGACCAGCTTCCGCTATGGCCAGCTGAACTCGCCGTTCGAGTATGAGAAGGTGCGCTACGTGTACACCGAGTCGCGCAAGCTGCAGATCGCCGAGTAATCCGGCAGCAACAAAAAAGGCCATTCGATGCGAGTCGAATGGCCTTTTTCATGCGCGGTACTTCAAACACCACAAATCAACTGTGTCAGGCGTTAGCCTTTCACTGTTTTCCAGATCTTGCTGACAACCATCACACCCGCCAATACCACCGCACCCGCCACAATCCCCGCCGCCGCGTTCAACAATGTCGGCACGATAAACCCGGCACCGCCCGCCCCCGCGCTGACGCTTTCGATCCAGTGATGAACCACCGGTACGCCGTGGGTGAGAATCCCGCCGCCCACCAGAAACATCGCCGCTGTGCCGATCACCGACAGGCTTTTCATCATGTAGGGCGCCGCACGCAAAATCCCGCCGCCGATGCTTTTAGCCATCTGGCCGGGCTTCTGGGTCAGCCACAGGCCGAGGTCATCGAGCTTGACGATGCCGGCCACCAGACCATAGACGCCGATGGTCATGACGATGGCGATGCCTGAGAGCACGATGACTTGCTGGGTCAGCGACGCATCCGCCACGGTGCCGAGGGTGATGGCGATGATTTCCGCTGAAAGAATGAAGTCGGTGCGGATGGCGCCCTTGATCTTGTCCTTTTCGAACGCCACCAGATCGACCGCCGGATCGGCCACGGCTTCGACCAGTTCCGCATGCTCTGCCTGATCTTCAGCCTTGCTGTGCAGGAACTTGTGCGCGAGCTTCTCGAAACCTTCGAAACACAGGTAGGCGCCGCCGACCATCAGCAACGGCGTGACCAGCCAGGGAATGAACGCACTGATCGCCAACGCCGAGGGCACCAGGATCAGTTTGTTGAGAAAGGAGCCCTTGGCAACCGCCCAGACCACCGGGATTTCCCGCTCGGCGCGTACACCACTGACCTGCTGGGCGTTGAGCGCCAGGTCGTCACCGAGCACGCCGGCGGTTTTCTTGGCGGCCATTTTGGTCATCAACGCCACGTCGTCGAGTACGGCGGCAATGTCGTCGATCAGCAACAGTAAACTGCTTCCTGCCATGAATCAGGTGTCCTTCTTGAATGAATACTGCGCAGCATAGCGTGGCCGAGCACCACACGGGGCATTCTTGAGCGCCGCGCGAGGCCGGTGCTACCATGCGCAACCGCCAGAACAGGCAAGGAACCACCTGGTTTATGAGCACTATCCGCGAGCGCAACAAAGAACTGATCCTGCGTGCCGCCAGTGAAGAATTTGCCGACAAGGGCTTCGCTGCGACCAAAACCAGTGACATCGCAGCCAAGGCGGGATTGCCCAAGCCCAACGTCTACTACTACTTCAAATCCAAGGAAAACCTCTACCGCGAGGTCCTGGAAAGCATCATCGAGCCCATCCTGCAGGCCTCGACACCGTTCAACGCCGACGGCGTGCCCAGTGAAGTGCTGAGCGGCTACATTCGCTCGAAAATCCGCATCTCCCGCGACCTGCCCTTCGCCTCCAAGGTGTTCGCCAGCGAAATCATGCACGGCGCCCCGCACCTGAGCGCCGACCTGGTCGAACAACTGAACAGCCAGGCCAAGCACAACATCGATTGCATCCAGACCTGGATCGACCGCGGCCAGATCGCCCCCATCGACCCCAACCACCTGATGTTCAGCATCTGGGCCGCGACCCAGACCTACGCCGACTTTGACTGGCAGATCACCGCGATTACCGGCAAGGCCAAGCTGGATGAAGAGGATTATGAAGCCGCGGCGCGGACGATTATTCGGTTGGTGCTTAAAGGATGTGAGCCGGATCATTAAAAGTGCGGTGACTTTATCGCTAGCACGCTAGCTCCCACAGTGATCTCTGATGCTCAGATAATCCCCTGTGAGAGCCAGCCTGCTGGCGATGGCGATAGATCAATCAATAAAGATTAAGCACTCACCCCCGCATCCGCCCGCAACTCCAACGCCTCGATCGCATTGATCGCACACTGTTCGTCGACATCCGACAGATCCCCGCTGATCCCCACCGCTCCCAGCACATTCCCGTCCTGATCCCGAATCAACACCCCTCCCGGTGCCGGCACCACACTGCCCTGCCCCAGACTGTTCAAAGCCGCAATAAACGCCGGGCGTTGCTGGGCGTCCAGTGCCAGCAGGCGAGAGCCTTTGCCCAGTGCGATGGCGCCCCAGGCTTTGCCGATGGCGATGTGCGGTCGCAGCAGGCTGGCGCCGTCTTCGCGTTGCAGCGAAAGCAAATGCCCGCCGGCATCCAGCACGGCAATGGTCAACGGGGCCGCCGAAATCGCACGCGCGGCGGAGATGGCCTGACTGGTCAGGTTGACTGCCATTTTCAAGGTTAAAGCGCTCATGGTGCCGTCCTCATTTTGTTATAGGGAAAGCGAATGGACTGCGCGTTTGTGCTGCAGACCGCTGCAACAAATAGAACACAATGAGTTATTTTTTTGTATACAATAATTCTCGAAAAGCGCCCCATGCGACGAAAAGCCACAGCAGAACAGGCTTCCGACGAATGAAACAGTCGCTTGAGAAAATGGATTGACCTGCGCCGTCCGCCGTGAATACACTCTGCGCAAAGCCACTTGTATACAATTACAAAACGTAAGAGGCACAAAACCATGAGCAAAATGAGAGCAATCGAAGCAGCCGTTCTGGTGATGCGCCGCGAAGGGGTTGATACCGCTTTTGGCATCCCGGGCGCCGCGATCAACCCGCTGTACAACGCCTTGCAGAAGGTCGGTGGCATCGATCACGTCCTCGCTCGCCACGTTGAAGGCGCCTCGCACATGGCCGAGGGCTACACTCGCACCAAGGCCGGCAACATCGGCGTGTGCATCGGCACCTCCGGCCCGGCCGGTACGGACATGGTCACCGGGCTCTACAGCGCCTCGGCCGACTCGATCCCGATCCTGTGCATCACAGGGCAAGCACCCCGCGCCCGGATGCACAAGGAAGACTTCCAGGCCGTCGACATCACCAGCATCGTCAAGCCAGTGACCAAGTGGGCAACCACCGTTCTGGAGCCGGGCCAGGTGCCTTACGCGTTCCAGAAGGCGTTCTTCGAAATGCGCTCCGGCCGCCCGGGTCCGGTGCTGATCGATCTGCCGTTCGACGTGCAGATGGCCGAAATCGAATTCGACATCGATGCCTACCAGCCGCTGCCATTGGCCAAGCCGAGCGCGACCCGCGTTCAGGTGGAAAAAGCCTTGGCCCTCCTTGATCAGGCCGAACGTCCGTTGCTGGTGGCCGGTGGCGGCATCATCAATGCCGACGCCAGCGAATTGCTGGTGGAATTCGCTGAGCTGACCGGTATTCCGGTGATTCCGACCCTGATGGGCTGGGGCACCATTCCGGACGATCACCCGCTGATGGTCGGCATGGTTGGCTTGCAGACCTCGCACCGTTACGGCAACGCCACGATGCTGAAATCCGACGTCGTACTCGGCATCGGTAACCGTTGGGCCAACCGTCACACCGGTTCGGTCGACGTGTACACCGAAGGCCGCAAGTTCATTCACGTCGACATCGAAGGCACTCAGATCGGCCGCGTGTTCACCCCGGACCTGGGCATCGTGTCCGACGCCGCTGCCGCGCTGACCGTATTCATCGAAGTCGCTCGGGAATGGCAGGCCGCCGGCAAACTGAAAAACCGCAGCGCCTGGCTGCAAGACTGCCAGCAGCGCAAAGCCAGCCTGCAGCGCAAGACCCACTTCGACAACGTGCCGGTCAAGCCGCAGCGCGTGTACGAAGAGATGAACCAGGTGTTCGGCAAAGACACCTGCTACGTCAGCACCATCGGTCTGTCGCAGATTGCCGGCGCGCAGTTCCTGCACGTCTACAAGCCGCGTCACTGGATCAACTGCGGTCAGGCTGGCCCGCTGGGCTGGACCATTCCGGCAGCGCTGGGCGTGGTCAAGGCCGATCCGACCCGCAAGGTCGTGGCACTGTCGGGCGACTATGATTTCCAGTTCATGATCGAAGAGCTGGCCGTGGGCGCGCAGTTCAAACTGCCGTACATCCACGTTGTGGTAAACAACTCGTACCTGGGGCTGATTCGTCAGGCCCAGCGCGGTTTTGACATGGACTACTGCGTGCAGCTGTCCTTCGATAACCTGAACGCTCCGGAACTCAACGGTTACGGCGTCGATCACGTCGCGGTCGCCGAAGGCCTCGGTTGCAAGGCGCTGCGTGTGTTCGAACCGGGTCAGATCCAGCCTGCCCTGCGCAAGGCTCAGGAACTGATCGAAGAGTTCAAGGTGCCGGTGATCGTCGAGATTATTCTGGAGCGCGTGACCAACATTTCCATGGGCACCGAGATCAACGCCGTCAACGAATTCGAAGACCTGGCGCTGGTCGGCAACGATGCGCCGACGGCGATTTCGTTGCTCGATTAACTTGTAGGGTCGCTCCCACAAGGATCCGGGAACGACCACCCCACACATACGGGAGACCACCATGCCGCGTTTCGCAGCCAACCTGTCCATGCTGTTCACCGAACAGGATTTCCTCGCCCGTTTTGAAGCGGCCGCCAAGGCCGGCTTCAGTGGTGTCGAATACCTGTTCCCCTACGACTTCAGCTCCGCCGACATCAAGGCCAAGCTCGACGCCAATGGCCTGACCCAGGTGCTGTTCAACCTGCCGGCCGGTGACTGGGCCAAGGGCGAGCGCGGCATTGCCTGCCTGCCGGACCGGGTCGAAGAGTTCCGCGCCGGTGTCGATCTGGCCATCGCTTACGCACAAGTGCTGGGCAACACCCAGGTGAACTGCCTGGCCGGTATTCGTCCACAGGGCATCGACGATGCCACCGTGGAAAAAACCTTTGTCGCCAACCTCAAGTACGCGGCCGACAAGCTGCAGGCGGCGGGTATCAAACTGGTGATGGAAGCGATCAACACCCGCGACATCCCGGGTTTTTATCTGAACAACACGGCGCAAGCCCTGTCGATTCGCGAACAGGTCGGCAGTGCCAACCTGTTCCTGCAATACGACATCTATCACATGCAAATCATGGAGGGTGACCTGGCCCGCACCATGGCCGCGCACCTGGGCGAGATCAACCACATCCAGCTGGCCGACAACCCTGGACGCAACGAACCGGGCACCGGTGAAATCAACTACCGCTTCCTGTTCGAACACCTGGACCGCATTGGTTATCAGGGTTGGGTTGGCTGTGAATACAAGCCGCTGACCACCACCGAAGCGGGTCTGGGCTGGCTGAAAACCCATAACGCGATTTGAAGCTGACGCAGAACCACTGTGGCGAGGGAGCTTGCTCCCGCTCGGCTGCGAAGCAGGCGCAAAACCTGAATGCCGCTTCTGCCTGATACACCACAGCGGTTGATTTTGGGGCCGCTGCGCGGCCCGGCGCGAGCAAGCTCCCTCGCCACAGGGTGTGCTGCACACATTATTTGGCAAGACAAAAACAAGAGGAATTTCTCATGGCTAAAATCGGATTTATCGGCACCGGCATCATGGGCCACCCAATGGCGTTGAACCTGCAAAAAGCCGGTCACAGCCTGTTCCTGTCGGCGCACCACGACGCCGCGCCTGCCGACCTGGTTGCCGGTGGCGCCGTCGCTTTGGCCAACCCGAAAGAAGTCGCGCAAGAAGCCGAATTCATCATCGTCATGGTGCCGGATACTCCGCAGGTCGATGACGTACTGTTCCGCGCCGACGGCGTAGCGGCCGGTGTCGGCAAAGGCAAAATCGTGATCGACATGAGCTCGATCTCGCCCACCGCCACCAAAGCCTTCGCGACCAAAATCAACGAAAAAGGCGCGCAGTACCTCGACGCACCGGTTTCCGGCGGTGAAGTCGGCGCCAAGGCTGCGACCCTGAGCATCATGGTCGGCGGCGATGCCGACGCCTTCGAACGCGCACTGCCGCTGTTCCAGGCCATGGGCAAGAACATCACCCTGGTCGGTGGCAATGGCGATGGCCAAACCGCGAAAGTGGCGAACCAGATCATCGTCGCGCTGAACATCCAGGCCGTCGCCGAAGCCCTGTTGTTCGCCTCGAAAAACGGTGCCGATCCCGCCAAGGTACGTGAAGCGCTGATGGGCGGTTTCGCTTCATCGAAGATCCTCGAAGTGCACGGCGAACGCATGATCAAAGGCACCTTCGACCCGGGCTTCCGCATCAGCCTGCACCAGAAGGACCTGAACCTGGCCCTGCAAGGCGCCAGGGAGCTGAACATCAACCTGCCGAACACCGCGAACGCCCAGCAAGTGTTCAGCACCTGCGCGGCCATCGGTGGCAGCAACTGGGATCACTCGGCACTGATCAAGGGCCTGGAGCACATGGCGAATTTCTCGATTCGCGATAAGCAGTAAGCCCTGCCCTGAAACCTGTGGGAGCTGGCCTGCCAGCGATGAAATCGACGCGGTGTGTCTAAAAGACCTCAGCGCCTGAATCGCTAGCAGGCTAGCTCCCACAGGAACCCGAGTTGCTCTTCCAATAACAAGAATTCCGGGAGCCCGCCATGTCGGTCGATCCGCAACAATTCCTGCGCGAGCTGTTTGCCACAGCCATCGACGCGGCCCATCCGCAGCAAGTACTCGAAGCCCATTTGCCCGCCGATCGCACGGGTCGAGTGATCGTGATCGGCGCCGGCAAAGCCGCCGCCGCCATGGCCCAGGTGGTCGAGCGCTGCTGGCAGGGTGAAGTGTCCGGTCTGGTGGTGACGCGTTACGGCCACGGCGCCCCATGCGAAAAAATCGAAGTGGTCGAAGCCGCGCACCCGGTGCCGGATGCCGCCGGTCAAGCGGTCGCCAGGCGCGTCTTTGAACTGGTCAGCAACCTGACGGAAGACGACCGCGTGATCTTCCTGCTTTCGGGCGGTGGCTCTGCACTGCTCGCACTTCCCGCCGCCGGCATCAGCCTCGCCGACAAGCAATCGATCAACAAAGCCCTGCTCAAATCCGGCGCGACCATCGGCGAGATGAACTGCGTACGCAAACACCTCTCGGCGATCAAGGGCGGTCGCCTCGGCAAGGCCTGCTGGCCGGCCACTGTTTATACCTATGCCATTTCCGATGTGCCCGGCGACCTCGCCACGGTCATCGCCTCCGGCCCTACCGTGGCCGACCCAAGCACCTCCGCCGAAGCACTGGCGATTCTCAAGCGCTACGGCATCGAGGTCCCGGCCTCGGTCCGCAACTGGCTGCAAAGCCCCGACTCGGAGACGGTCAAACCCGGCGATCCGAGCCTCGCGCGCAGTCATTTCCAATTGATCGCCCGTCCACAGCAATCGCTTGAAGCGGCCGCCGTGAAAGCGCGTCAGGCCGGTTTCAGCCCGCTGATCCTCGGCGACCTCGAAGGCGAGTCCCGCGAAGTCGCCAAGATGCACGCTGGCATTGCGCGGCAAGTGGTCTTGCATGGCCAGCCATTGCCGGCGCCGTGCGTGATCCTCTCGGGCGGCGAAACCACGGTCACCGTGCGCGGCAATGGCCGAGGCGGACGTAACGCCGAATTCCTGCTCAGCCTGACCGACAGCCTCAAAGGCCTGCCCGGCGTCTACGCGCTGGCCGGTGACACCGATGGCATCGACGGCTCCGAAGACAATGCCGGCGCGATCATGACCCCGGACAGCTACGCCCGCGCCGCCGCCCTCGGTTTGAGCGCCAGCGATGAACTCGACAACAACAATGGCTACGGCTATTTCGCGGCGCTGGACGCACTGATCGTTACCGAGCCGACCCGCACCAACGTCAACGATTTCCGCGCCATTCTGATTCTCGAGAGCCCTAAACATGACGCCTGATAAAAAGGTCAAAATCCTCGCCACCCTCGGCCCGGCCACCGATGGCCTCGAAGACATCCGCGAGCTGGTGCAGGCCGGAGTCAACATCTTCCGCCTGAACTTCAGCCACGGCGATCACGCCGACCACGCCCAGCGCTATCAATGGATACGTGAAGTCGAGCGTCAGCTGAATTACCCGTTGGGCATTCTGATGGACCTGCAAGGCCCGAAACTGCGGGTCGGCAAGTTCGCCGAAGGCAAGGTGCAACTGCATCGTGGCCAGGCGCTGCGCCTGGATCTGGACCCGACGCCGGGCGACCAACGCCGGGTCAACCTGCCGCACCCGGAGATCATCGCCGCACTGGAGCCGGGCATGGACCTGCTGCTGGACGACGGCAAACTGCGTCTGCGCGTGGTCACCAAGTACGCCGATGCCATCGACACCACGGTGCTCAATGGCGGTGAGTTGTCGGACCGCAAAGGCGTGAACGTGCCGCAGGCAGTTCTGGAACTGAGCCCGCTGACGGCCAAGGATCGTCGAGACTTGAGTTTCGGCCTGGAGCTGGGTGTGGACTGGGTCGCGCTGTCGTTCGTACAGCGCCCGGAAGACATTCGCGAAGCGCGTGAGCTGATCGGTGACAAAGCGTTTTTGATGGCCAAGATCGAGAAACCGTCGGCAGTCACTCAGCTGCGGGAAATCGCTGAACTGAGCGACGCGATCATGGTTGCCCGTGGCGACCTCGGCGTCGAAGTGCCGGCCGAAAGCGTGCCGCAGATTCAGAAAAACATCATCGGCATTTGCCGCGAACGCGGTAAACCGGTGGTGGTGGCGACACAGATGCTCGAGTCGATGCGCTTCTCCCCGGCGCCCACCCGCGCTGAAGTCACCGACGTGGCCAACGCCGTGGCCGAAGGTGCGGATGCGGTGATGCTATCGGCGGAAACCGCGTCCGGGGAGTACCCGATGGAAGCCGTGCAGATGATGAGCAAGATCATCCGCCAGGTGGAAAACGGCCCGGACTATCAAACGCAACTGGACGTCAGCCGGCCGAAGGCTGAGGCGACCGTTTCCGATGCGATCAGCTGCGCGATCCGCCGTATCAGCAACGTGCTGCCGGTGGCGGTGCTGGTCAATTACAGCGAGTCGGGGGCGTCGAGCCTGCGTGCTGCGCGGGAACGGCCGACCGTGCCGATTCTGAACCTGACGCCGAACCTGCAGACAGCTCGCCGCTTGACGGTCGCGTGGGGCGTGCACTCCGTGGTGAATGATCGGCTGCGGCAGGTGGATGAAGTGTGTTCGACGGCGCTGGAGATTGCGCAGGCGCAGGGTATGGCGCAGCGCGGGGATACGTTATTGATCACGGCGGGGGTGCCGTTTGGGCAGCCGGGGTCGACTAACTCGTTGCGTATAGAAACGTTGATTTAAAGAACGAGCTCTGTGGCGAGGGAGCTTGCTCCCGCTCGACGGCGAAGCAGTCGTCGCTTTGGCATGACGGTTCCAACAGAAAAACCGCATTCGCCGAATCGGGGTCGCTTCGCGGCCCAGCGGGAGCAAGCTCCCTCGCCACAACGTTTATGCAAGACCTTGGTTTTTCCCACTGCCCCAGACTTCATCATGCCTGCCCACCACTTCAACACCCACTGCCCCGATTGGGCGACTGCCCTGCTCAACGGCTTCAGTCAGATTTTCCTCCAGCGCCATCCGCTGTGCGGCCTGCTGTGTCTGTTGGCGATTCTTTTTACCGCACCGGCCCTGCTGGGTGGTGCCCTGCTGGGCGGCCTCGCCGGTTTGCTCACCGCGCAACGTCGCAATTACGCCAAGGCCGATCGTCAGGCCGGACTGTTCAGCTACAACGGTGTCCTCCTCGGCTTGCTGCTGAGCCTGTATTTCCCCTGGTCCGCCCTGTTGCCGCCGCTGATCATTGCCGCTGGCGGACTGAGTGCCATGCTCACCCAGCAATGGTTGAAACGCGCCCGCGACCATCATTGCCTGCCGGCCTACACCGCGCCCTTCGTCGGCATGAGCTGGTTGCTGCTGTCGTTTGCCGCGCCACAACACCCCGCGCCACTGATCGAAATGAACACGTTCAACTTGTTCGCCGCTGCGCTGAAGGGGCTTGGTCAGGTGATGTTTCTCGGTCATCCGCTGGCGGGGGCACTGATCGCCGCGGGCTTGCTGCTCGCCGACCGTCGCGCGTTTATGTGGGCTTTGCTGGGCTCCGTTGTCGGACTCGGGTTCGCCTTGCTTCATCACGAAACGTCAACCGCGCTGCTGGGGCTCGGGGGTTACAACGCCGTGCTCGCCGCCCTCGCCTTCAGCGGACAACGCCGCCGGCCCTGGTTGCCACTGCTGGGCATTACCCTTGCCGTATTGCTCACACCGGGCTTCGCCGCGCTCGGTCTGGCCACGCTCACCGCGCCATTCATCCTCGCGTGCTGGCTGATCCGCGCAGGCATTCGCGTGCTGCGCCAGGCCGCCGTCGACAGTGCGCCTTGCGCTACCGGGGAGAATCACCCTAGGCTGCGCTGATTCTCGATTCAGGCGTTTTCCATGGACAGCAGCAAAAACTGGCGTGAAGACCTTTACGTCATGGTTTTCCAGAGCGACACCAAGGCCGGACGGCGCTTCGACGGCATCCTGCTGTTGATCATCCTTGCCAGCATCATCATCGTGATGCTCGACAGCATCGACACGATCCACCAGAACTACGCCAACGTGCTGGCGTACATCGAGTGGGGCTTCACCGTCATCTTCGCCATCGAATATGGCCTGCGGCTCTACTGTTCGCCGAAGCCATTGCGTTACGCGTTCAGCTTTTACGGACTGGTGGATTTGCTGGCGATCGTGCCGGGCATCCTCGCGCTGTATTACGCCGATGCGCAGTATTTGCTGATTATCCGGATCATTCGGATGCTGCGGATTTTCCGCGTGCTCAAGCTCAGCCCTTATCTGAAACAAGCCAATTACCTGATGTCGGCGCTGCGCGGCAGCAAGCAGAAGATCGTGGTGTTTCTGGTCAGCGTCTGCACACTGGTAACAGTGTTCGGCACGCTGATGTACGTGATCGAAGGTCCGGAGCACGGCTTTACCAGCATTCCGAAAGGTATCTACTGGGCAATCGTGACGCTGACCACCGTCGGCTTTGGCGACATCGTGCCCAAGACGCCGCTGGGCCAGGTGATTTCCTCGCTGGTGATGATCACCGGTTACTCGATCATCGCGGTGCCGACGGGGATTTTCACCGCGGAGCTGGCAAACGCCATGCGCGGCGAACAGTTGCAACACGAGTGCCCGGTGTGCAAGAAAAACAGCCATGAGCATGGCGCTGCATTTTGCTCGCGGTGCGGCAATGCTCTGTTTAAGAAACAGGAATAAGCAAAGTACTTTTTAATCTTTAAAGGACTATGCAAGCGCAGTTATAGTCGCTGGCAAATCGCCTCATTTTTAAATTAGAACAAGGAAAGCGCAGTGAAAAAACTCTTTGGCGCCTCACTTCTGGCCGCTGGCCTGGCATTGGCCAGCGTGGCTCAGGCTGCACCGACTCTGCTCAACGTTTCCTATGACGTGATGCGCGATTTCTACAAGGACTACAACGCTGCCTTCCAGAAACACTGGCAAGCCGAGCACAACGAAAACATCACCCTGCAGATGTCCTTCGGCGGTTCCAGCAAACAGGCGCGCTCCGTGATCGACGGCCTGCCGGCTGACGTCATCACCATGAACATGGCCACCGACATCAACGCACTCGCGGACAACGGCAAACTGGTCCCGGACAACTGGGTCACACGCCTGCCGAACAACAGCGCGCCGTTCACTTCGGCAACGGTGTTCATCGTTCGCAAAGGCAACCCGAAAGCGTTGAAAGACTGGCCTGACCTGCTCAAGGACGGTGTGCAAGTGATCGTGCCGAACCCGAAAACCTCGGGCAACGGCCGCTACACCTATCTGTCGGCCTGGGGTTATGTGCTCAAAAACGGCGGTGACGAGAACAAGGCCAAAGCCTTCGTCGGCAAACTGTTCAAACAAGCGCCCGTGCTCGATACCGGTGGCCGTGCCGCCACCACCACCTTCATGACCAACCAGATCGGCGACGTGCTCGTGACCTTCGAAAACGAAGCGGAAATGATTGCCCGCGAGTTTGGCCGCGACCAGTTCGAAGTCATCTACCCAACCGTCTCCGCAGAGGCCGAACCGCCGGTGTCTGTGGTCGACAAAGTGATCGAGAAGAAAGGCACCCGCGCTGCAGCCGAGGAATACCTGAAGTACCTGTGGTCGCCGGAAGGTCAGGAAATTGCCGCCGCCAACTACCTGCGTCCACGTGATCCGGCGGTACTGGCCAAGTACAACGATCGCTTCCCGAAGGTGGATTTCCTGTCGGTGGAGAAGACCTTTGGCGACTGGCGCACCGTGCAGAAGACTCACTTCAATGATGGCGGAATTTTTGATCAGATTTACAACGGCCAGTAATTCCTGAGCCAATGAAAAAGGCGACCCGAGAAGGTCGCCTTTTTTGTGGGCGTTTTTCGCCACGAATCAGTGTGCAAGCGAGCCTTGTGTGGCGAGGGAGCTTGCTCCAGCTCGGCTGCGAAGCAGTCGCAAAGTTTTTGGGGCCGCATCGCGACCCTGCGGGAGCAAGCTCCCTCGCCACACAGGCTCGCTCTCACAGGTTCTGCCCCAAGCAGCTACATCGGCGGTGTGACGCCATCCTTGCCGGCCGAAATCGACTGCGCCGTCAGCGTCCCGTCGGCACTCTGCGTCACGAACGTCACGATCTTCACACCCACTTTCAGCAAGCTGCGGTCCCCTGGCAACAGGTTCACAATCGGCACATCCTCCGGCACCAGAATCTTCTGCTGACCACCTTTGTAGTTGACGGTCAGCACACGACCATTGCTCACCACCAGATCGCCGACGCTGCCATTGGTCATGCTGCTGCCCTTGACCAGATCGAAAGGCCGATGGCCGTCGCCGCTGCCGGCCAGCTCCGGTGGGAAGACATGGACTTCCAGGGCTTTGAGCGAACCGTCTTCCTGCGCAATGGCCGCCGACCCTATGTAGCTGCCCGGTTTGATGTCTTCGATATTGGCCAGGGTTACAGCGCGGACCTTGGTGTCCCTGGTCAAATTGATGACTACGTTTTCACCACTGTTGACGTGGACTTTCAGCACCTCTGGAGTCACTCCGGTGATCTCGCCGCGCAAGCCGATGCGCATGCCCGGCGCGTCGGCCGCCTGCGCGAGACTTGCCATAAACAACCCGATCAAAGCGCCGCAAATCAGGTGACGGAACATCGCGTTCATGAAAGTGCCTTCCGGTTATGAATCGTGAAGAGAACATAAGCACGCTATCGAACAAGATGTAAGTGAATGTATCATCAGACTTCAAAATTCTGGCGCAGGGTTCATCGGCAACGGTACACACCGGCGCCTCTCATTCCGCAATGGAATGATTGCTATCACTCCAATCCCACTTCCGCCGTTCCGGCCAGCCGCTTAGCCTGCGCGCATTCCATTTTGCTCAGCGAGACACGTTATGAACCCAGCGAACCAGGCACCTCACGGCGCCACGACAATGACCAAAGGCATGGTGCTGCTGTTCGCCTTTTGCTGTGGCGCCATTGTTGCCAACATTTACTACGCCCAGCCGATCATCGGCCTGATCGCGCCGGACATTGGCCTGACCAGCACCATGGCGAGCCTGATCGTTTCGCTGACCCAGATTGGTTACGCGCTGGGCCTGTTCTTCCTGGTGCCGCTGGGCGATCTGCTGGAAAACCGTCGGTTGATGATCATCACCACGGTGGTGGCGATTGCCAGTCTGTTGGGCGCTGCGTTTACCGATCAACCCAACGTGTTTCTGTTGATCTCGTTGCTGGTGGGTTTCAGCTCGGTGTCGGTGCAGATCCTGATTCCACTGGCCGCGCACCTGGCGCCCGAGGAGACCCGTGGCCGGGTGGTCGGCGGAATCATGGGCGGTTTGCTGCTGGGGATTCTGTTGGCGCGGCCGGTATCCAGCGTTGTGGCTGATCACTTCGGCTGGCGCGCGATGTTCGTGATCGCCGCCGTGTTGATGGCGGCGATCAGCATCGTGCTGGCGGTGACGATTCCCAAGCGCCAGCCCGATCACAGCGCCTCTTATGGCCAATTGCTGGGCTCGCTGTGGACGCTGTTGCGCCAGCAACCGGTACTGCGTCAGCGTGCGTTCTACCAGGGTTGCATGTTCGCCACGTTCAGCCTGTTCTGGACAGCGGTGCCACTGGAACTGGCACGTAATCATGGCCTGTCGCAAACCCAGATCGCGATCTTCGCTTTGGTGGGAGCCATCGGTGCGATCGCCGCGCCGATCGCCGGTCGACTGGCTGACGCAGGCCACACCCGCATCGCTTCGTTGCTGGCCCTGCTGTTCGCCAGCCTGAGCTTCCTGCCGGCGCTCATCCATCCGGCCTACAGCGTCATCGGCCTTGCCGTCACCGGCGTGGTGCTCGACTTCTGTGTGCAAATGAACATGGTCCTGGGCCAACGCGCGGTCTACGCCCTCGACGCCAAAAGCCGCAGCCGCCTGAATGCGCTGTACATGACCAGCATTTTCATCGGCGGCGCCTTCGGCTCCTCGGTCGCCAGTGCAGTGTATGAGCACGGCGGCTGGTTGTGGATCGTGATCGTGGGCAGCGCGTTTCCGTTGTTGGCATTGTTGCGGTTCTTGAGTGTTTCCAAAGAACCTTCCCTGGCAACGGCGTAAGGCTTTTCGCGAGCAGGTTCGCTCAAAGGGTTTGCACGAACCTGTGGGAGCGAACCTGCTCGCGATATCGATGGCGCCGGCACGATTCAGTGCCGAACCAGCTTCTCCATCGCCGCATCTGCCAGAAAGGAAGAACGGCTTTTGACATTGTGCTCGCGCACATACCGGTCAATCCGCTGGATCACATAGCCGGGCAACGTGACATTGACCTTCTCGGTCTTGCCCATATACGGCGCGATGTCCAGCTCCAGCATTCCCCATCCCATGTCGGCAAAGTCCGGGTTGCCACGATGGACGGCTGCCGAAGTCGGCATCGGAATCGATTCCCCGTCAGCGGCTATTTCCTGAAGCAGGATATGGGCAATCTCGATCGCCGCGTTATAGGCATCTTCAAACGTATCCCCGGCCGTTGCGGCGCCCGGAATATCGGGGATCTGAATACCGATGGCGGTGGTCTCGTCGCCCCACTCGATACAGATTGGATATTGCATTATGGATCTCCTGCGTAACTGGCTGGCGGGCAGTAAAGCCCGGCTCGCCTCCTGATGCTTTTAACCGTCCCGGTCGGTAAATCCTTTTTCGGGTGAGGGACGGGAATCGTGTACGGGTTGTATCGATGGGTGAAGAGATGATGGCTGCCGGTAATCCGATCCAGCGTCCAGCCCGCCTCCTCCAGCTCCTTGATCAATAACCTGCTTTGCACCACCAGCCTCCTTGCTCCGGCCCAGACAAAAGTAACTCTAGAGTTATCTTTACTCAAGCACAAAAATCCTGATCACGACGTTCGGTTGTTTTACGAAGTGTGATTGCCGCCAAGATAGAGCGTTTGTGGAGGATGCCTACCCCAAAACCGGCAAGCACCGACGTGTGCACTTTGCCGATTTGATGGACTATAAAACCCGGCGCAACATTGCCAGCGAGCAAGCAATGAAGCTTCTCGCCGAGCAGGCACAAGCATTAAGGCGTGCGTGACGGGTCACGAAGATTTGATCGAAGGATTAACGTTGCCCGATATAGACGATCGCCATGTGCTGGCGGCAGGCATTCGCTGTAACGCGATCGTCATCATCACTTTCAATCAGAAAGGCCATGCTCTGATCAATGCCCTACAAGATCAAATGCATAGGTCGGGCTTGCCGATGCAGGTCAGCAGGCTCTCGACGGTATGCTCCAGCGATCCGGAGTTGTCGAGCACGTGCACGCTCGGTTCCTCCGCCAACAGGCGCTCACTGAAATGGGCATTACGCGCCAGCCGCTGTTCGATCTCGGCCTCCGACTCACGTCCGCGCGCCAACAGGCGCTGACGCAACACCGCCTGGTTCACGGTCAGCAACAGTACCCACACGTCTGGATAACGTTCACGGGTTTGCGGCAAATGCGCACGCGAACCGTTGACCATCACGTCGTCCCCCGCCGCCAGCCACTCGTCGATTTCCCGTGGGATGCCATAAGCCAGGCCATGAGCCTGCCAGCTGAGGGCAAATGCACCCTGGTCCCGCATCTCGGCGAACTGCTGCAGGCTGACGCCCAGCGCCGCCTCCCCGACCGCTTCCGCGGAGCGGGTAATGACCCGCCGCACGATACGACAGCCGCGTTCGGCCAAGCGCGTTCGAGCGGCATCCAGCAGGCTGTCCTTGCCCGAACCTGAAGGCCCGATGAGATAGATCAACCTGCCGGACATCAAAACATCCTCTTCGCTTGTCGCCTGCTGGACCACAACGCCCACAAAAAAGGCGCCCCCCGAAGGGTCGCCTTTGCGTTACTGCCCGAATTGCCGTCCCAACCCACCCGGCACGCCATGGATATCCGTCTCTTCCCAAGGCCCGTTCGGGCTGATCGACCGGCTCCAGCCATTGTCGAAGCGATAATACGTGCGCTGGCGGTAGAAGGTATTGGTCTGGTCATCCAGCACATAAACACCAAGCTTGGGATCCCAATGGCTGTTGCCACCCGGCGGCGGCGCGAAGCTGGCGGAGGTGCGTGGCAGTGGCTTGGCAGGTTTGGCCGGAACGCTCGGCTTGCTCGGGGTCGGCGAGGTAGACGGCGTGGGCTTGGGCTGCGAGGGCGGAATCGGCGGCAGCGACGTCGGCTCCGGCCGCTGGACCGCGCACGCGCTTAACCCCAGGACCAGACTGAGCAGGGTGATACGAGCGATAGCGGTCATGGTTGCGTTTTCCTGTTATTTGTCCGGACTGTCGATGGTCAGTTTTTGTGGCGCGGTGGTGCTGCTGGCCAGCGGCTGGCTGCGACCGATCCATTCGCCGGCAGTCGGTTGGCCGGCACGAGAGATGCGCGCAACCAGTTGGACTTCAGGGAAGTTCGACAGTTTCAACTGCGGCATCATTGCGTCGGCATCGCCCAATTCGACAGTCGCCGGCAAGTCAGCCACGGTCAGGCGCTTGGCGGCCAGTGGCGCCGGCGGGCCATTGGTGGCGCGAGCGAAGATGAACACGCTGTCACCCGGTTGAACCTTGGCCTTGAGCGCTGGCGCCAGATCGACGCTGACTTTGATCAGTGCCGACTTGACCGCAGGCGCCTGGGCAACCTTGCCACCGCTGGCTTCGAGTTTTTCAGTGGCGCGGGCAATACCGCCTTGCAGCGCCGCCCGGGAGTTGTCGTCCGGCGGCAGTTGCGCCAGCAGACGATTCCAGTAGTCGATGGCATCCTGATAACGCGCGCTTTCAAACGCGGCAATGCCAAGCAGACCCAGGCTGGTGACTTCCTTAGGATCGGCTTTCAAGGCTTCGTCGGTGAGGGCCTGAACCTTGTCCGACCACTTCTTGCCGTCGGCGAAGTACTGAGCCTGCGCCCATTGCCCGAGCAATTCCGGCTGACGACCGGCCAGGTTCACCGTGCGTTCGAAGATCTTCGCCGCATCGCCAGGACGATCCTGTGCCATGTAGGTCCGACCGAGGAAGTACAGGCCTTCTGCCGAATCCGGTTGAGCCGCGACGGCGCGCTCCAGGCGACGGGTCATCTCTTCCATCGACTGCGGTGCCTGAGAGAATTCACGGGTCAGCTCGACCTTGTCGCTCGCCCCGAAATGCAGGTAGAGCCCAAGCCCCAGTACCGGCACCAGAATCGCCGCCAGCAAGGGCAACGGTTTGCCCAGGCGCGCCACGCGCGGTGCCTCGACGCCTTCAGTGTCGGCGAGCAACTCTCGGGCAGCTTCGGCGCGACCGGTTTCCAGTTGCGACGCGTTGAGCACACCCTCTTCCTGCTCGGTTTGCAACTCGGCCACGCGCTCCTGATACAGCGCGACGTTCAGGGCCGTACGATCTTCTTCCAGCTGAGCGCGACGGCCGCGCAGAACGGGGATCAACAGAAAACTCAGGGCAACCAGAAGCAGCAGACCTGCAGCGAGCCAGAAATCAATCATTCTTGGTTTTATCCAACAAGTGGTCGAGGCGCTCGCGCTCCTCGGCAGAAAGCGCCTCCGGGCTGTCGGCGCGTTGCACGCGACGACGGCGGACGATCACGGCGATGATCACAAAACCACCCAGCAACAGGCCGGCCGGGCCGAACCAGAGCAAGGCAGTCTTGGCGTTCAGAGCAGGTTTGTAGCGGACGAAATCACCGTAGCGATCGACCATGAAGTCGATGATCTGCTGATTGTCCTTGCCTTCGCCCAACATGCGGAAAATCTCTTTGCGCAGGTCAGCGGCGATCGGTGCGTTGGAATCGGCAATGTCCTGATTCTGGCACTTGGGGCAACGCAGCTCTTTGGTCAGCTCGCGAAAACGCTCGCGGTCGCCTTCTTTGGCAAACTCATAGGTGTCGATGGCCGCGTGTGCCACGCCAGCCATGCTCAGCCCCAGCACAACAGCAGCTATCCAGCGCTTCATGGTTTGGCCTCGTCGACCAGCGCCTGATACTTGGCCGCCAGTTTTTCCCGCCAGACCTGTTCGTCGATCACACCGACAAACTTGTCGCGGATGATGCCCTTGGCATCGATGAAGAAGGTTTCCGGAGCGCCATACACGCCAAGGTTCAGGCCCAGCGTGCCCTCGTCGTCGCGGATGTCCAGTTGATACGGGTTGTGGAATTCCTTCAGCCACTTCAAGGCGTCCGCGTTGACGTCCTTGTAGTTGATGCCGTAGATCACCACGCCCTTCTCGGCCAGTTTGTTCAACACCGGGTGCTCGACCCGGCAGGAAATGCACCAGGTGCCCCAGACATTGACCAGCGCCGGTTTGCCCACGATGTCAGCCTTGGTCAGGGTCTTGTCGCCCTGCACCGCTGGCAGGGAAAACTCAGGGAACGGCTTGCCGATCATTGCCGAAGGCAGCTCGGCGGGGTCCAGGTACAGACCGCGATAAAGGAACACAGCCACCACCAGAAAAATCACCAGTGGCAACAGCATCAACCAACGTCTCATGCAGTCGCTCCCGACATGCCCAGTGCTTCGCGCACGCGGCTTTTTACCTTGACCCGATAACGCCGGTCCATCGCCGCCAACAACCCGCCGAGCCCGGTGAGCAAACCGCCGAACCAGATCCAGCGCACGAACGGTTTGACGTGCACGCGCACGGCCCAGGCGCCATCGCCCAGCGGTTCGCCGAGTGCGACGTAGAGGTCACGGGTGAAACCGGCGTCGATCCCGGCTTCGGTCATCACCGAGTTCTGCACGGTGTACAGGCGTTTTTCCGGGTGCAGCACGCTGATTTCCTTGCCGTCGCGGATCACCCGCACGGTGCCTTTGTCGGAGGTGAAGTTCGGGCCTTCGAAGTGTTTGGCACCTTCGAACACGAACTGGTAACCGCCCAGGTCCATGGATTCGCCCGGCGCCAGGCGCAGGTCGCGTTCAGCACTGTTCTGGCTCGACAGCACGACACCGAGTGCGCACACGGCGATGCCCAAATGCGCAATTTGCATGCCCCAGTAGCTGCGGGTCAGGGTCGGCAGGCCTTTGATCAAGCCTTTGTGCCGCGTCTTGTCGAAGATGTCGCGCACGCCGGCCAGCAACACCCAGGCCGCGAGCATGAAGGTCGCGATCACCGCCCAGTTGAAATCGCCGTAAGCGACGCCAGCCACCACCGCCAGTGCGGCACTGCCGAGCAGCACCGGGGTCAGCATGCTCATCAGCCATTTGACCGGGGTGTCTTTCCAGCGCACCAACATGCCGACCGCCATCACCACCATCAGCAACGCCATCAACGGAATGAACAGTGCGTTGAAGTACGGCGGGCCGACCGACAGCTTGGCGCCGGTCATGGCATCGAGGATCAGCGGATACAAGGTGCCGAGCAGGATCATCGAAGCCGCCACCACCAGCACCAGGTTGTTGCCCAGCAACAGGGTTTCCCGGGACCAGAGGTTGAAGCCGACATGGCTTTTCACCACCGGCGCGCGCAGGGCAAACAGCGTCAGCGAACCGCCGACCACAAACAGCAGGAAGATCAGGATGAACACGCCGCGCTCCGGGTCGGAGGCAAAGGCGTGAACCGAGGTCAACACGCCGGAACGCACGAGGAAGGTTCCCAGCAAGCTCAGCGAGAAGGCGGCGATGGCCAACAGCACGGTCCAGCTCTTGAACACGCCACGCTTTTCCGTGACCGCCAACGAGTGAATCAACGCGGTACCCACCAGCCATGGCATGAACGAGGCGTTTTCCACCGGGTCCCAGAACCACCAGCCGCCCCAGCCGAGTTCGTAATAAGCCCACCACGAACCGAGGGTGATGCCGATGCCGAGGAAGGCCCAGGCGACGATGGTCCATGGACGCGACCAGCGCGCCCACGCCGCATCAAGACGGCCGCCCAGCAGCGCGGCGATGGCGAACGCAAACGCTACGGAGAACCCGACATAACCCATGTAGAGCATCGGCGGGTGGACGATCAGGCCGATGTCTTGCAGCAACGGATTGAGGTCGCGACCGTCCGCTGGAATTTGCGGGAGGATGCGGGCGAACGGGTTGGAGGTGAGGATCAGGAACAGCAGGAAACCGGTGCTGATCATGCCCATCACCGCCAGCACGCGGGCCAGCATCACTTGCGGCAACTGCCGGGAGAATACCGACACCGCGAAGGTCCAGCCACCGAGAATCAACGCCCACAGCAGCAACGAACCTTCGTGCGCGCCCCACACGGCGCTGAACTTGTAGTACCACGGCAATGCGCTGTTGGAGTTGCTGGCGACGTAGGCAACGGAGAAGTCGTCAGCCATGAATGCGTAGGTCAGGCAACCGAAGGCGAACAACAGAAAGGCAAACTGGCCCCAGGCGGCCGGCTGAGCCAGGCTCATCCACAAGCGGTCGCCGCGCCAGGCTCCCAGCAACGGCACCACGGCTTGAACCAGCGCGAAACACAGCGCCAGAATCATCGCCAGGTGGCCCAATTCAGGGATAAAGATTCCGGATGTCATCAATTAGCCCTCTTTTGCTGGAATGGGTGCCGACTGGCCGCTGTCTTTCAGGGCCTTGGTCACTTCCGGCGGCATGTATTTCTCGTCGTGCTTGGCCAGCACTTCGTCAGCCACCACCACGCCGTCGGCGTTGAGCTTGCCCAGGGCGACGATGCCCTGCCCTTCGCGGAACAGGTCCGGGAGGATGCCGCGGTAGCTGATGGTTACGGACTTGTTGAAGTCAGTCACGATGAACTTCACGTCCAGCGAATCGCCGGAACGTTGCAGCGAACCTTTTTCGACCATCCCGCCGGCACGAATGCGCGTGTCTTGCGGCGCTTCGCCATTGGCGATTTGCGTCGGTGTGTAAAACAGGTTGATGTTCTGCTGCAGGGCGCTCAGGGCCAGGCCGACAGCAGCGCCGACACCGACCAGGATCGCGAGAATGATGATAAGACGCTTTTTGCGCAGCGGATTCACTTGCCGTTCTCCCGGCGCAGTCGACGCGCCTCTTGTTGCAGATACCGCTTGCGGGCCAGAACCGGCGCCGCCACGTTGAGGGCCAGCACCACCAGGCAGATGCCATAGGCTGACCAGACATACAGGCCATGATGGCCCATGGCGAGAAAGTCGCCGAATGAAGCAAAACTCATCGAGCGGCCTCCAGACTGTTCTGTACTTCTGCCTTGACCCAACTGGCGCGGGCTTCGCGCTTGAGCACTTCAAGGCGCATGCGCAGCAGCAGTACCGCGCCGAAGAAACAGTAGAAACCCAGCGCCGTCAGCAGCAGTGGCAGCCACATCTCGGCCGGCATAGCCGGTTTTTCGGTGAGGGTGAAGGTCGCGCCCTGGTGCAGGGTGTTCCACCACTCCACCGAGTACTTGATGATCGGGATGTTGATCACGCCGACAATCGCCAGCACCGCGCAGGCCTTGGCTGCGCTGTCACGATTGCTGATGGCGTTGCCCAGCGCAATGAGACCGAAGTACAGGAACAGCAGAATAAGCATGGACGTAAGTCGCGCATCCCAGACCCACCACGAGCCCCAGGTCGGCTTGCCCCAGATCGCGCCGGTGACCAACGCCACGGCGGTCATCCACGCGCCGATGGGGGCCGCGCATTGCAGGGCGACGTCGGCCAGTTTCATCTTCCACACCAGCCCGACGATCCCGCAGACCGCCAGCATCACGTAGATGGACTGCGCCAGCATGGCGGCCGGAACGTGGATATAGATGATGCGAAAGCTGTTGCCTTGCTGGTAGTCAGGCGGCGCGAAGGCCAGCCCCCAAACGACGCCGACGCCGATCAGCAGCAACGCCGCGACGCTCAGCCATGGCAACAGTTTGCCGCTGATGCCGTAAAACCATTTGGGTGAGCCGAGCTTATGAAACCAGGTCCAGTTCATTACTGTTTCCATCACGGGTGCTACTCGCCATCACGAGTAGCGAAGGGTCTGCCTTTCTTACAAGAAAGCGATCAAAAAATGATCAGACCTCATTATTATTCGCCGACGCTGATCTTCAGGCCAGCAGCTATTGCAAAAGGTGTAAGGGTTATCGCCAAGGCGGTCAGGCTACCAAGCCACAGGAGATAACCGGTCGCCGGCATTCCCTGCAAGGCCGCCTGCAAGGCGCCACTGCCAAGAATCAACACCGGGATGTACAACGGCAGAATCAGCAGCGCCAGCAACAGGCCGCCACGCTTCAACCCCACCGTCAGGGCGGCGCCCACCGCACCGAGCAGGCTGAGCACCGGTGTACCGAGCAACAGGGAAAGCAGCAACACCGGCAGACAGGCGGTTGGCAAACCGAGCATCAACGCCAGCAGTGGAGCGAGCAAAACCAGTGCCAGACCAGAGAATGCCCAGTGTGCCAGTACCTTGGCCAAAACCAGAAGAGGCAGGGGGTGCGGCGAAAGGACCCACTGTTCAAGGGAACCGTCTTCGAAATCACTGCGGAAAAGCCCGTCCAGCGAGAGCAAAACCGATAAAAGGGCCGCGACCCAGACCAGTCCCGGAGACAAGGTTTGCAACAATTGAGACTCGGGACCGACCGCCAACGGGAACAGAGCAACCACGATGGCGAAGAATACGAGCGGATTGGCCAACTCCGCCGGACGGCGGAACAACAAGCGAGCCTCACGGGCGACCAACAGGCCGAAAACACTCATACGGCCCAGTTCCCCAGATCAATGTCGCGATAGCCGACCGGCATCCGGGTCAGCGTGTGGTGAGTGGTCAGCACGACCATACCGCCACGCTCACAGTGCGCGGCCAGGTGCTCTTCGAGTTGCGCAACGCCTTGCTTGTCGAGCGCGGTGAACGGCTCGTCGAGGATCCACAGCAGCGGACTGTCCAGGTACAGACGCGCCAACGCCACACGGCGTTGCTGGCCGGCGGACAGGGTGTGACAGGGAACATCTTCGAAACCGCGCAGTCCGACTGCGGCAAGCGCGGCCCAGATGGCTTCATGGGAGGCCGGTCGATGCAGGGCGCAGAGCCAGCTGAGGTTTTCTTCCGGGGTCAGCAAATCCTTGATGCCGGCGGCGTGACCGATCCACAGCAGGTTGCGCGCCAGTTCACTGCGTTGTTCGTTCAACGGTTGGCCGTTGAGCAGTACTTGACCGGTGGTCGGTTGCATCAGGCCAGACAGCAGACGTAAAAGGCTGGTTTTGCCACTGCCGTTGGGGCCGCTGATTTGCAACATTTCGCCACTGGCCAGTCTCAATTCGAGATTTTCGAAGAGCAGCCGAAGGTCTCGCTCACAGGCGAGGGCAACGGTTTGCAGGACAGGACTGGTCAAGAGATCACGGGCCTTTTGCGGTTCAAGTCGGCGGCGGAGCGGCCGCTAAAGAGATGCAGCATAGATGCATTGGCGGCCTGTTCTAGAGAGCTGCGTCAAACAATTGCAATGTTTTCGCCACTCTCCGAAAGACGGGCGGCATTATACATGCCATGCCCTACTCTAAAGAGGGCAATTTCCTCAGGTTGTGACCGCGTATGACAGGCGAAATGAACATCCTCCCGCTACCACCGACCACGCCCGCGACGTCACGTCCGCAGGTGGTGAGTGGCGATTTGCTGAAGCTGCTGACGCCGATGGAGGGCCTGATCACCGCCGGGCAATCCGCCAAGGCCGAAGTGCTGTCGCTCAAGCAGGCGGATCAGACCTTTCAACTGTTGCTCAAGGTCACCCTCGAAAGCGGCCGTCAGACCACGGTTCAGGCCACCAGCAGTCAGCCGCTGCCTCAGGGCACGAACCTGGCGATCACCCAGCCATCGGCGAGCAACCTTGCCATCACCGTGCAACAGGCCATCGCCTCCAGCGTTGCCACCCTCACCCGCCTCGACACGGCACAACTGCCGGTGGGCACCTTGCTGCAAGGCAAAGTGCTGACTTCCCAGGTAATGCCGCAAGTGCCGGGGCAGCCGACGGTGTTTCGTTCGCTGGTGAGCCTGCTCAACACGTCACTGAGCGGCAATACCCTGAGCATCGACAGCCCGACGCCGTTGCGCATCGGCACGTTGTTGAGCGCGCTGGTGCAAGACACCCAGACCCTGAAATTCGTCCCGCTGAGCAATCGGCAGGAACAATTGGCAGTCACCCAGCAACTGGTCAGCCAGCAAAGCCGCCAGGGCTCGCTGGACGGATTACTCAAACTCTTGCAAAACCTGCCCGCCACGAATCAGACCTCCAGCGATCTGCGAGCCGCCGTGGACAAGCTGCTCGCCGGTCTGCCGGACGTTCAGCAACTGAGCACGCCCAAAGGCCTGGCCCTGGCACTGGCCAGTAGCGGCCTGTTTCTCGAGGCGAAACTGCTCACCGGGCAAAATCCGACACTGGCGCCAGACATGAAAGGCGACCTGCTCAAGCTGATCGCGCAACTGAGCCAGGGGCTGCCGGCCAATACCAACCTCAACGCGATCATTGCTGCCAATACCCTGGCCCAGACGATGCCGAGCTTCGTGCGCAGCGCCCTCGGCATGCTCGGTCAGGTCAGCGCCAAACCGCAGCCGACCGGTTTCCCCTTGCCCGAGCGTTTCCTGCAAAGCCTGGAAGGCGAAGATGATCTGGAGCACTTGCTGCGGTTGGCCGCCGCGGCAGTCTCACGCCTGCAAAGCCATCAACTGTCTAGCCTGGAGCAGACCGGCGTGACGAACGACGGTCGGCTGATGAGCACCTGGCAGCTGGAAATTCCGATGCGCAATATGCAGGACATCGTCCCGCTGCAGCTCAAGTTCCAGCGCGAGGAAGCCCCCGAAAAAGATCAACCCAATGAGCGCCGTGACGAACGCGAGCCCAAGCAGCAGTTGTGGCGCGTGGACCTGGCCTTCGACATGGAGCCGCTGGGCCCTCTGCAGATTCAGGCACAGCTGATTGGCGGCAGCCTGTCCAGCCAGCTGTGGGCCGAGCGGCCCTACACCGCCAGCCTGATCGAGAGCAATCTGGCCAGCCTGCGCGAACGCTTGCTGGCGGCCGGCCTGAACGTCGGCGATCTCGATTGCCACCACGGCACACCACCCCAAGGGCCGCAAACCCGTCTCGAACAACGCTGGGTCGACGAAACCGCATGAGAAATTCCGATACGCCACGCCAGGCCATCGCCCTCAAATACGACGGCACCCACGCACCGACCCTCACGGCCAAGGGCGACGAAGAGCTGGCGGAAGAAATCCTGAGGATTGCACGCGATTATGAAGTGCCGATTTACGAGAACGCCGAGCTGGTGAAATTGCTGGCCAGGATGGAGCTGGGGGACAGTATTCCGGAGGAGTTGTATCGGACGATTGCCGAGATCATTGCGTTTGCATGGAATCTGAAGGGCAAGTTCCCGCAGGGGCATGATCCGAGTGCGTTGATGGTCGAGAAAGACATCACCGAGCGCGGGGATGATTATTGATGTGTGTTGAATGCAAAAGATCGCGGCCTCGTTGCACTCGACGAGGCTGCGATCTTTTGATCTGTCAGTTCTTGTGCAACTTGCTCATCAACTCCGCCTCAGCCTGGGTCAACCCGCAGGACTGAGTCAGTTCATCGACGCTCGCGCCCATTCCGACCAGGCGTGCTGCCTGGGCGAACGACAGGCTCGACGGGTCGCGCTGCTCAAGCTGGGCCAGCTTGTCCGGCAACGGCCCGACGACGGCGCGCAGCTCGTGCAGGTCTTCACCCATGCGCACATTGCCGCTCTGATAGTCGTCAACGCGCTTGGCCAGGTCCTTGATGCGCTGATCACGCAGCGCATCGCCCTGGGCCTGTTGCGCAGCGATCTGCCGCTGGCCCCGAATATACGCCAGAAACATCGCCAGCGTGCCTGCCCAGAAAAGGAACAGGACAATGACCGCTACCTCGAGAATCAATCAGATACTCTCCAGTTCCGACCATTCTTCTTCGCTCATCATCTTGTCCAGCTCGACCAGGATCAGCAATTCGTTGTTCTTGTTGCACACGCCTTGAATGAACTTGGCGGACTCTTCGTTACCCACGTTCGGCGCGGTTTCGATTTCCGACTGACGCAGGTAAACCACTTCGGCCACGCTGTCGACCATGATGCCGACCACTTGCTTGTCGGCTTCGATGATGACGATCCGGGTGTTGTCGCTGATCTCGGCATTCATCAGGCCGAAGCGCTGACGGGTGTCGATCACGGTGACCACGTTACCGCGCAGGTTGATGATGCCCAGCACATAGCTCGGGGCACCCGGGACCGGGGCGATTTCGGTGTAACGCAGGACTTCCTGAACGCGCATCACGTTGATGCCGTAGGTTTCATTGTCCAGCTTGAAGGTTACCCATTGCAGGATCGGATCTTCGGAACCTTTTGCAGACGACGCCTTATCATTCATACCCTGACCCCTCGAAAAACCGCGCTAGCGGTGTGTGTTCGGTGCGATGGCAAGTCACTTGCCCCGCGTGTTGTTATGTCGGTTTGTGGTTCGGCTTGCTGCCGCTCATGTGCTTTGCCCCACCGCTGGCGATCAGCTCGGCCAGTTCGGATACGTCAAGCAACGCACACATGTGTTCAATCACCGTGCCCGCCAGCCATGGCCGTTGACCACGGTGACTGCGCCACTTGATTTCGTTCGGGTCCAGGCGCAACGAGCGGCTGACCTGATGCACCGCCAGCCCCCACTCGTAGCCCTGAACCGAAATAACGTATTGCAGGCCCTGACGGAAGTCATCGCGATAGCGGTCGGGCATGACCCAACGGGCGGTATCGAGCACTTTCAGGTTGCCCGCCTGGCTCGGCAGGATCCCGAGGAACCATTCAGGCTGGCCGAACAGCGGCGTCAGCTCCTGACCAGCCAGGGAGTAAATCGAGCCCAGGCACACCAGCGGCACCGCCAGGGTCAACCCGGCGACATCGAACAACAGACATTCGAACGGCTCGGCGGCCCAGGCAGGACGACCGTCGGTTTCCACCGGTGGCGGCGTGTTGCTCGGTGGCAGATGGACTTCGACGATCGGTGGCACCAGGGCTTGCAGCAGCGGCGCGATGGTCGAGACGGGGGCCAGAACCGGCGCCGGCGCCTCGATCAGTGCCACCGGGGCTTTCACCACAGGTGCTGCGACCGGAGCGGCAACGGCTGTCGGTTTCTCAGCCGGTTTTTGCGCATCACGAGCCTGCTCTTCAAGCACCGCAGCCTGGAACTCGTCCAGCGCCGCTTCAACCTCGACCACCTCGGGAATCGCTTCGATTTCCGGCGACAACTCCTCGGTCGCGTCCATCAGCAAGCTGTCCAGATAGGACTGGAGCGCAAGTTGCGGACGGGACGTGATTTTTACCGGGCGATTCATCTCACGCCACCTGCGCAACGGATTGCTGCGTCAGCATGTGCTTGAGCAGTGCGCGATAGGCCAAAACGCCGCGGCTCTTGCCGTCGAATTGCGAAGGCGTCACACCGGCGCGGCTGGCGTCACGCAAACGCGTGTCCACCGGAATGTAGCCTTGCCAGATTTCTTCGGGATATTTGTCGCGCAATACCCGCAAGGTCCCGAGCGAGGCTTGCGTGCGCCGATCAAACAGGGTCGGAACGATGCTGAATGCCAGCGGCTGTTTACGTGAGCGGTTGATCATCGCCAGGGTGTTGACCATGCGCTCCAGGCCTTTGACGGCCAGGTGCTCGGTCTGCACCGGAATCACCAATTGCTGACTGGCCGCCAAGGCATTGACCATCAGCACGCCGAGCAACGGCGGACTGTCGATCACGGCGTAATCGAAGTCCTGCCACAGTTGCGCCAGGCTCTTGGCAATCACCAGGCCCAAACCACTCTGGCCCGGCGACTGACGCTCAAGCGTCGCCAGCGCAGTGCTCGACGGCAACAGGGAAATACTCGCGTGACTGGTGGGCAACAGCAACTGACCGGGCAAGCCTTGCGGCACGCTGCCCTTGTGCAGGAACAGGTCGTAGCTGCTGTGCTCCAGGCTGTCGGGGTCGTAACCGAAGTAGCTGGTCATCGAGCCGTGGGGGTCGAGATCGACCACGACCACGCGCTTGCCCGCCTCGGCCAGCAACCCGGCTAAAGCGATAGAGGAAGTGGTTTTACCAACACCACCCTTTTGATTGGCAACGGCCCAGACTCTCATTCGGATTGTTCCTCCCGGTCGACTCGACCGGGAAATAGCTCAACGTATTAATGCGGGTGACGGAGAATTGACGGCGTTCTCTCGTCCCGGCGACTTGACCGGTGCAGGTGCAGTTTGTGTGCCAGCGCGCTTCAACGCGGCATCCGGTTGCGCATGGGCGGTTCCGGTGCCGGTGAGGCTGCGGCGTACATCGAGATTTCGTGACACGACCAGCACCACGCGACGGTTGCGCGCCCTGCCTTCCGCCGTGGCGTTGTTGGCCACCGGCTGGAATTCGCCATAACCCACCGACGCCAGCCGACCCGGATTCACACCCTGCATCGCCAGCATGCGCACGATGCTCGCCGAACGCGCCGAGGAAAGTTCCCAGTTGGTCGGGTACTGCGCGGTGCGGATCGGTTGATCGTCGGTGAACCCTTCGACGTGAATCGGGTTGTCGAACGGTTTCAGGATCGCGGCGACTTTATCGATGATGTTGAACGCCATGTCGCTGGGCATGGCGTCGCCGCTGCCGAACAACAGGCTGGAATTGAGTTCGATCTCGACCCACAGCTCGTTACCGCGCACGGTCATCTGATTGGAGCTGATCAAGTCGCCGAACGCGGCGCTGATGTCATCGGCAATGCTTTTCAGCGGATCACTGGCCCCGGCAATGCCGGCGTCGACTTGCTCGCTGTCCTTGACCAACGGCTTGGCCGGGGTCACGGTTTTCGGTCTCTCTTCACCGATGGGGATCGGCTTGAGCGCGCGATCCGAATCGGTGAACACGCCGATCAACGCTTCCGAAATGATCTTGTACTTGCCTTCGTTGATCGAAGAGATCGAGTACATCACCACGAAAAAGGCGAACAGCAACGTAATGAAGTCGGCGTAGGAAACCAGCCAGCGCTCATGGTTTACATGTTCTTCAGGTTGCCGGCGACGAGCCATAGTCCATTACCCCCATCAATCCATGAAGCCTTGAAGCTTCAACTCGATAGAGCGAGGGTTTTCACCTTCGGCGATCGACAGAATGCCTTCCAGCAACATTTCGCGATAACGCGATTGGCGCAATGCAACGGATTTGAGTTTGGCGGCAATCGGCAGCAGCACCAGGTTGGCACTGGCCACGCCGTAGATCGTGGCGACGAACGCCACGGCAATGCCGCTGCCCAGCTGCGACGGATCGGCCAGGTTGCCCATCACGTGAATCAGGCCCATCACCGCACCGATGATGCCGATGGTCGGCGCGTAGCCGCCCATGCTTTCGAAGACTTTGGCGGCTTCGATGTCACGGCTTTCCTGGGTGTAGAAATCCACTTCCAGAATGCTGCGAATCGCTTCCGGCTCGGCGCCGTCCACCAGCAGTTGCAGGCCTTTGCGCGAGTAAGCGTCGGGTTCGGCGTCGGCCACCCCTTCCAGACCGAGCAGACCTTCCTTGCGGGCGGTCAGGCTCCAGTTCACCACGCGATCGACGCCGCCGGCGAGGTCCACGCGCGGTGGGAACAGGATCCAGCCGAGAATCTGCATGGCGCGCTTGAAGGCGCTCATCGGCGATTGCAGCAGCGCCGCGCCGACGGTCCCGCCGAGCACGATCAACGCCGCCGGGCCGTTGGCCAGCGCGCCGAGGTGACCGCCTTCAAGGTAGTTGCCACCGATGATGGCGACGAACGCCATGATGATCCCGATAAGGCTGAGTACATCCATCAGATACACGCCTCGACCAGGTGCTTGCCTATGTCATCGAGGCCGTACACCGCATCGGCGAGTTCGGCTTTGACGATGGCCATCGGCATGCCGTAGATCACGCAGCTGGCTTCAT
This sequence comes from Pseudomonas sp. IT-P100, assembly GCF_949767185.1. NCBI lineage: Bacteria > Pseudomonadati > Pseudomonadota > Gammaproteobacteria > Pseudomonadales > Pseudomonadaceae > Pseudomonas > Pseudomonas sp. IT-P100. Next base: position 108,201 of record NZ_CATKQK010000011.1, on the reverse strand, counting down.
CCTGAGCCCAGATCGAGCTGCCGCCCTGCTTGAGCAGACGCGCACCTTCACGACCGTCGGCGCCCATGCCGGTCAGTACGACCGCCAGAACTTTGTCACCGTAGGACTTGGCGGCAGACCCAAAGGTGATGTCCACGCACGGCTTGTAGTTCAGACGTTCGTCGCCCGGCAGGATTTTCACCGCGCCACGGCCATCGATCATCATTTGCTTGCCACCCGGTGCCAGCAGCGCCAGGCCCGGACGCAGGATGTCGCCATCCTCGGCTTCCTTGACACTGATGCGGCAGAGCTTGTCCAGGCGTTCGGCGAAGGCCTTGGTGAACGCCGCCGGCATGTGCTGGATCAACACGATCGGGGCCGGGAAGTTGGCCGGCAATTGCGTCAATACACGCTGCAGGGCAACCGGGCCGCCGGTGGACGTGCCGATGGCAACCAGCTTGTAGGCTTTGCGTTTCGGCGCGGGCGACGACGGTGCGTGCGCAGGTGCACGGGCCGGGATCGGTGCCGGGCGTGCCGGCGCGTTGCTGCCATAACTGCCGACGCTGGAGGGCGCTGGGGTCGGGGCTGGCGCGGCGACCGGGGCTGGTGCCGGCGCGCTGTAAGCGCTGACACGACGGTTACTGCGCGAAATGCTGAGAATCTTCTCGCACAGCAGTTGCTTGACCTTCTCGGGATTGCGCGAGATGTCTTCGAAATTCTTCGGCAGGAAATCCACCGCGCCGGCGTCCAGCGCATCCAGGGTCACCCGGGCGCCTTCATGCGTCAGCGAGGAGAACATCAATACCGGTGTCGGGCAGCGCTGCATGATGTGCCGCACTGCCGTGATGCCATCCATCATCGGCATCTCGTAGTCCATGGTGATCACGTCCGGCTTGAGGGCCAGCGCCTGATCGATCGCCTCTTTTCCGTTGGTTGCCGTGCCGACAACCTGGATATTCGAATCCGCTGAAAGAATTTCCGAGACGCGGCGGCGGAAAAACCCCGAATCGTCCACCACCAGGACCTTGACTACCATAAACACTCCGTTAGGCGGGGGCGAGGCTCAGTCGCCCCGCTCCCCCAGAATCAAATACGCCGTGCGGCGTAACGCTTGAGCATGCTCGGAACATCGAGAATCAGCGCAATGCGGCCGTCACCGGTGATGGTGGCGCCGGACATGCCCGGAGTTCCCTGGAGCATTTTGCCCAATGGCTTGATGACCACTTCTTCCTGGCCGACCAGTTGATCGACGACGAAGCCGATCCGCTGGGTGCCCACCGAAAGGATCACCACATGGCCTTCGCGCTGCTCTTCGTGAGCGGCGGAGCTGACCAGCCAGCGCTTGAGGTAGAACAGTGGCAACGCCTTGTCCCGCACGATCACCACTTCCTGGCCGTCCACCACGTTGGTGCGCGACAGGTCGAGGTGGAAGATCTCGTTGACGTTCACCAGCGGGAACGCAAACGCCTGGTTGCCGAGCATGACCATCAGCGTTGGCATGATCGCCAGGGTCAACGGCACCTTGATGACGATCTTCGAGCCTTTGCCCTTGGTCGAGTAGATGTTGATGGTGCCGTTGAGCTGGGCGATCTTGGTTTTCACCACGTCCATGCCCACGCCACGGCCCGACACGTCGGAGATCTCGGTTTTGGTCGAGAAACCCGGTGCGAAGATCAGGTTGAAGCAATCGGACTCGCTGAGGCGGTCTGCCGCATCCTTGTCCATCAAGCCTTTCTTCACCGCGATGCCGCGCAACACGTCGGCGTCCATGCCCTTGCCGTCATCGGAGATGGACAGCAGGATGTGGTCGCCTTCCTGTTCAGCGGACAGGATCACTTTGCCGCTACGCGGCTTGCCCATCGCTTCGCGGTCAGCCGGCTCTTCGATACCGTGGTCGACCGAGTTGCGCACCAAGTGGACCAGCGGGTCGGCCAGTGCCTCGACAAGGTTCTTGTCGAGGTCGGTTTCTTCGCCGACCAGCTCCAGGTTGATCTCTTTCTTGAGCTGGCGAGCCAGGTCGCGAACCAGACGCGGGAAGCGCCCGAAGACTTTCTTGATCGGTTGCATCCGGGTCTTCATGACCGCGGTTTGCAAGTCCGCCGTGACCACGTCGAGGTTCGACACGGCTTTGGACATGGCTTCATCGGCGCTGTTGGCACCCAGGCGAACCAGGCGGTTACGCACCAGTACCAACTCGCCCACCATGTTCATGATTTCGTCGAGGCGCGCGGTGTCGACCCGTACGGTGGTCTCGGCTTCGCTGGCCGGTTTTTCCGCCGGCGGCGCGGACGGCGCACGGGCTGGGGCCGGTGCAGCAGCGGCAGCAGGCTTCGACGCTTCGGCTTTTGGCTCGGGCGCCTTGGCGACAGGTGCCGGGGCTTTGGCGACAGGCGCGGCTACCGAAGAAGCGGCAGAACCGGTACCGACTTCGGTGAACTTGCCTTTACCGTGCAATTCGTCGAGCAGCGATTCGAACTCGTGGTCCGAGATCAGATCGCTGCCAGCCGCTTTAGCGGTAGGCACCGCGGCGGCCGGGGCCGAAGCAATGGCCGACTCCAGCGCGTCGACGGCAAAGCTGCCCTTGCCGTGCAGTTGATCGAGCAGTGCTTCGAACTCGTCGTCGGTGATGTCGGAACTGTCGCCTGCCGCTTTCGGGGCAGCCGGTGCGGCGGGGGCTGCAGGTGCCGCCACCGCGTCGACGGCGAACTGGCCTTTGCCGTGCAATTGATCGAGCAACGACTCGAATTCTGCATCGGTGATTTCGTCGCTGGCTGCTGCATCCGCGGCAGGCTGCGCAGCCGCCACCGGCGCCTCGGCCTGAGCCTTGACGGCGTTCAGCGAGTCCAGCAGTTGTTCGAATTCGTTATCGGTGATGTCGCCTGATTCGGCTTCGGCAGCCGGTTCTTCCACCACTTGAGCCACAGGTGCGGCTTCATCGGCGGTTTGCGGCTCGGCCAGACGGGCCAGGGCCGCGAGCAATTCAGGCGTGGCAGCCGTGATCGGGCTGCGTTCGCGGACTTCGCTGAACATGCTGTTCACCGCGTCCAGCGCTTCGAGAACCACGTCCATCAATTCCGAGTCGACGCGACGTTCACCCTTGCGCAGGATGTCGAACACGTTCTCGGCGATGTGACAGCACTCCACCAGCTCGTTGAGCTGGAGGAAGCCGGCGCCCCCTTTTACAGTGTGAAAACCGCGAAAAATTGCATTGAGCAAGTCCGCATCATCCGGTCGGCTTTCAAGCTCGACCAGCTGTTCGGACAGTTGCTCTAGAATCTCGCCGGCCTCAACCAGGAAATCCTGAAGGATCTCTTCATCGGCGCCGAAGCTCATTAAGGGGGTGCTCCTAACAGGTCTAAAAACCTAAAAAACCTAAAATTCTAAATTTCTAAAATCCCAGGCTGGATAGCAAATCGTCCACATCGTCCTGACCGGACACAACGTCTTCTCTTTTATCGGCATGAATCTGCGGACCTTCACCCTGAGAGAGATGTTTTTGCGGATCTTTTTCAGCAAGCATCGCTTCACGGTCATGTTCGATGCCCGCAAAGCGGTCCACCTGACTGGCCATAAGCACGAGCTTGAGCAGGTTGCTTTCAACTTCGGTGACCAATTGGGTCACACGCTTGATCACTTGACCTGTGAGGTCCTGGTAATCCTGAGCGAGCAGAATGTCGTTGAGGTTGCTCGACACTGCGCGATTGTCCGCGCTGCTGCGTGTGAGAAAACCGTCGACACGCCGAGCCAGTTCGCGGAACTCCTCGGCCCCGACTTCGCGACGCATGAACCGCCCCCAATCCGTGCTCAGCGCCTGAGCTTCATCGCTCAGGCTGTTGACCAGCGGTGTGGAGTTTTCGACCAGATCCATGGTGCGGTTGGCTGCAGCCTCGGTCAGTTTCACCACGTAGCCCAAGCGCTCAGTGGCATCCGTGATCTGCGACACTTCCTCGGCTTGCGGCATGTGCGGGTCAATCTGGAAATTGACGATCGCGCTGTGCAGCTCGCGGGTGAGCTTGCCCACTTCCTGATACAGGCCGCGGTCACGGGTCTGATTGAGCTCATGGATCAGTTGCACAGCGTCGCCGAACCTGCCTTTTTCAAGGCTTTCGACCAATTCGACCGCGTGTTTTTTCAGGGTCGATTCAAAATCGCCCTGTGAAGATTCGTTGTGGTCCATAGCTCCCCCGTGGCGCAGTTTCTCAACCGATGCGTTCGAAAATCTTCTCGATTTTTTCTTTTAACGCCTGGGCCGTGAAGGGTTTGACCACATAGCCGTTAACACCGGCCTGGGCCGCTTCGATGATCTGCTCGCGCTTGGCTTCAGCGGTCACCATCAGCACCGGCAGGTGCTTGAGCTTTTCATCGGCGCGTACGTGGCGCAGCAGATCGATGCCGGTCATGCCAGGCATGTTCCAGTCCGTTACCAGAAAGTCGATGCTCCCGCTGTTGAGAACCGGAATGGCAGTAGTGCCATCGTCGGCCTCCACCGTGTTGGTGAACCCAAGGTCACGCAACAGGTTTTTTATGATCCGCCGCATCGTTGAGAAGTCATCAACGATGAGGATTTTCATGTTCTTGTCCAATTCGACCTCCAAGCAGTCTTAAACGCGCCCAGCACCTGGACGCGCCATTTCAATCAATCCGGCAAAGCACTCAATGACTGTCTGGAGCACAACAGATCGAGACCGGCGCAGTTCAACACCACACCAGCCACGTTCGCAGTGTCCCCACACTGCCTTCAGCGCGCTCGCCACTCCCCCAAACGCCCCCGCAAACGGGCCGCGCACTGGCTGTGTAACTGGCTGACCCGAGATTCGCTGACCCCCAGGACCTCACCGATTTCCTTGAGATTCAACTCTTCGTCGTAGTACAGCGCCAACACCAGTCGCTCACGCTCCGGCAAATTGGCAATCGCGTCCGCCAGCGCCGCCTGGAAGCGTTCATCTTCCAGATCGCGTGACGGCTCGAGATGAGCACTCGCGCCATCCTCGTGCAGCCCTTCGTGTTCGCCGTCCTGCAACAGATCGTCGAAACTGAATAACCGGCTGCCCAGGGTGTCGTTCAAAATCCCGTAGTAATCGTCGAGACTCAATTGGAGTTCGGCCGCAACTTCGTGATCTTTAGCGTCACGGCCGGTTTTAGCTTCAATCGAGCGAATTGCGTCGCTGACCATGCGGGTATTGCGGTGGACCGAGCGTGGCGCCCAGTCCCCCTTGCGGACTTCATCGAGCATCGCGCCGCGGATTCGAATGCCCGCGTACGTCTCGAAACTCGCGCCTTTGCTGGCGTCGTATTTGGTCGACACTTCAAGCAGGCCGATCATGCCGGCCTGGATCAGGTCTTCGACCTGGACACTGGCCGGCAATCGCGCCAGCAAGTGATAGGCAATGCGTTTGACCAGTGGCGCGTAACGCTCGATCAGCTCGTACTGCGCGTCACGTGCCGATTTCTTGTAAAGGTTGTAACCGCTGGCTGTCATAGCACGGGTCCTGCCGTTTGTTGCACGAGGCGCTCGACGAAAAACTCCAGGTGTCCGCGCGGGTTGGCAGGCAGCGGCCAGGTATCGACCTTTTGTGCGATGGCCTTGAAGGCCAGGGAGCACTTGGAACGCGGGAAAGCTTCATAAACCGCGCGCTGCTTCTGAACGGCCTTGCGCACGCTTTCGTCGTACGGCACCGCACCGACGTATTGTAAGGCGACGTCAAGGAAGCGATCCGTGACCTTGGTCAACTTGGCGAACAGGTTGCGACCTTCCTGCGGGCTCTGGGCCATGTTGGCCAGGACGCGGAAGCGGTTCATGCCGTAGTCGCGGTTCAGCAGCTTGATCAGCGCGTAGGCGTCGGTGATCGAGGTCGGCTCGTCGCAGACCACCAGCAAGACTTCCTGCGCGGCGCGAACGAAACTGACTACCGAGTCACCAATACCTGCAGCGGTGTCGATCACCAGGACGTCGAGGTTGTCGCCGATATCGCTGAACGCCTGGATCAGGCCGGCATGTTGCGCCGGGCTCAGATGCACCATGCTCTGCGTGCCGGACGCCGCCGGGACGATGCGGATACCGCCGGGCCCCTGCAACAACACGTCGCGCAGCTCACAGCGGCCTTCGATTACGTCGGCCAGGGTACGTTTGGGTGTCAGCCCCAGCAGGACGTCAACGTTCGCCAGCCCCAGATCGGCGTCCAGCAGCATGACGCGCCGGCCGAGCTCAGCTAGAGCCAGGGACAAGTTCACTGACACGTTAGTCTTCCCGACGCCACCTTTGCCGCCGGTCACCGCGATCACCTGTACGGGATGCATGCTGCCCATGTTATTTCTTTACCTTGTCTTGCATAGACGGAGGCCACATTACTGGCTGCGCGTTCACAAACGGAACAATGCATGGCAGACCATCGATGTAGGTACAAAAACTGTTCATTAATACCTCAGCCAACCTGCTTGGTCGGACTGTGGTAAATATCAGCGAACATGTCAGCCATGGCTTCTTCGCTGGGTTCTTCCTGCATTTGCACGCTGACGGCGCGGCTCACCAGCTGATGACGACGCGGCAGATGCAAATCATCCGGAATCCGCGGTCCATCGGTCAGGTAAGCCACCGGCAACTCATGACTGATTGCCAGGCTCAACACCTCACCCAGGCTTGCTGTTTCATCCAGTTTAGTCAGGATGCAGCCAGCCAGCCCGCAGCGCTTGTAACTGTGATAAGCGGCGGTTAGAACCTGTTTCTGGCTGGTGGTTGCCAGAACCAGATAATTTTTTGATTTGATGCCACGACCGGCCAGGCTTTCGAGCTGCATGCGCAGTGCCGGATCGCTGGCCTGAAGACCCGCGGTATCGATCAGCACTACACGTTTGCGCAGCAACGGGTCCAGCGCCTGCACCAGGGACTGGCCCGGGTCGATGTGGGTGACCGACACGTTGAGGATCCGACCCAAAGTCTTCAGTTGTTCCTGAGCGCCGATACGGTAGCTGTCCATGCTCACCAGCGCGATGTTCTGCGCGCCGTACTTGAGCACGTAACGGGCCGCGAGCTTGGCCAGCGTGGTGGTCTTGCCCATGCCGGCAGGGCCAACCATGGCAATCACGCCGCCCTCTTCCAGTGGCTCGACTTCCGGCGTGGCAATCATCCGTGCCAGGTGCGCCAGCAACATGCGCCAGGCCTGACGAGGTTCGTCAATGCCGGTGATCAGTTCCAGCAGATCGCGGGACAACGGACCGGACAAACCGATGCGCTGCAGGCGACGCCACAGGTTGGCCTGGGCCGGACGGCTGCCTTGCAGCTGATTCCAGGCCAGGGAGCCGAGTTGTACTTCCATCAGTTCGCGCAGGCTGTTGAGTTCGAAACGCATCGAATCGAAAGCCCGCGGATCGACACCGCTGGAGGCTGGCGCAGGGGCCGGGGCTGCACGGCGGGGTTCAGTGTAGGTCGGTTCGATCAGCGGTTCGGCGGCGGTGAGTGGCAGGCCGGCGAACAACTGGCGATTGGTGGACTTGTCGCTCTCGCCCTCGCTACGCAGGCTCAGTTCGGCCTGGGCGGTCACGATCCGCGACTGGGTCTTGCGCAGCTCGTCCTCGAGTTCCATGTTCGGAACACGCGGAGCCAGCGCCGACAGTTTGTAATCAAGGGCAGCCGTCAGCTCGACACCACCGGCGATCCGGCGGTTGCCAATGATGGCGGCATCAGCGCCCAGCTCATCACGAACCAGTTTCATGGCCTGACGCATATCGGCGGCGAAAAAACGCTTAACTTGCATAAACCACTACCTCAGCCGTTGGGCCCTACTGTCGCAACGATGGTCACTTGCTTGTTGTCAGGGATTTCCTGGTAAGCCAACACATGCAAACCCGGGACTGCCAACCGGCCAAATCGCGACAGCATCGCGCGAACCGGACCGGCCACCAGCAGAATCACCGGCTGACCTTGCATTTCCTGACGCTGCGCCGCTTCGATCAACGAGCGTTGCAGTTTTTCAGCCATGCTTGGCTCCAGCAGAACGCCCTCTTCCGAGCCTTGTCCTGCCTTCTGAAGACTATTGAGCAATATTTGTTCCAACCTTGGCTCAAGAGTGATAACTGGCAGCTCCGACTCAGTCCCCACAATGCTTTGGACGATTGCACGGGATACGCCGACGCGTACGGCAGCCACCAGCGCGGCAGTATCTTGACTCTTGGCCGCATTGTTCGCGATCGCCTCGGCGATGCTGCGAATGTCCCGTACGGGCACCTGTTCGGCCAGCAACGCCTGGAGCACCTTGAGCAGCTGCGACAACGACACCACGCCCGGCACCAGCTCCTCGGCCAGTTTAGGCGAGCTTTTGGCCAGCAATTGCATGAGTTGTTGCACTTCTTCGTGGCCGATCAGCTCACTGGAGTGCTTGTACAAAATCTGGTTCAAGTGGGTTGCCACTACCGTACTGGCATCTACCACGGTGTAACCGAGGGATTGTGCCTGCGCACGCTGACTGACTTCGATCCAGACCGCCTCCAGCCCGAAAGCCGGATCTTTGGCGGTGATGCCGTTGAGCGAACCGTAGACCTGGCCCGGGTTGATCGCCAGTTCCCGATCCGGATAGATCTCCGCTTCGGCCAGGATCACCCCCATCAGGGTCAGTCGATAGGCACTTGGCGCGAGGTCGAGGTTGTCACGGATATGCACAGTCGGCATCAGGAAACCCAGGTCCTGTGACAGCTTCTTGCGCACGCCCTTGATACGCGCCAGCAACTGCCCCCCCTGATTGCGGTCCACCAGCGGGATCAGGCGATAGCCGACTTCCAGGCCAATCATGTCGATCGGCGTCACATCGTCCCAGCCAAGCTCTTTGGTTTCCTGAGCGCGGGCCGGCGATGGCAGCAGCTCCTGCTGACGCTTGACCTCTTGCAAGGCCTGAACCTTGACGGTGTTCTGCTTCTTCCAGAACAGGTACGCACCACCGGCCGCCAGGGCCGCCATGCTCAGAAAAGAGAAGTGCGGCATGCCGGGCACCAGACCCATGACCGCCATCAAACCCGCCGCCACGGCCAGCGCCTTGGGTGAGGCGAACATCTGGCGATTGATCTGCTTGCCCATGTCTTCCGAACCGGAAGCACGGGTCACCATGATCGCGGCGGCTGTCGATAACAACAGTGATGGCAATTGCGCCACCAAACCGTCACCGATGGTCAACAGCGCGTAAACCTTGCCAGCATCACCGAAGGTCATGCCGTGCTGGAAAATACCGACGGCCATACCGCCGATCAGGTTGATGAACAGAATCAGCAAACCGGCAATGGCATCACCGCGCACGAACTTGCTGGCACCGTCCATGGAACCGTAGAACTCGGCTTCCTGGGCCACTTCCATCCGACGCAGTTTGGCCTGGTTTTGATCGATCAGACCGGCGTTCAAATCGGCGTCGATCGCCATTTGTTTGCCGGGCATCGCATCGAGGGTGAAACGCGCGCTCACCTCGGAAATCCGCCCGGCACCCTTGGTCACCACGACGAAGTTGATGATCATCAAAATCGCGAAGACCACGATACCAACCACGTAGTTACCGCCGATCACCACCTCACCGAACGCCTGGATCACCTTGCCCGCGGCGGCATGACCGTCCTGACCGTGGAGCATCACCACCCGCGTGGAGGCCACGTTCAGCGCCAGCCGCAACAGCGTTGCCACCAGCAGAATGGTCGGGAACACCGCGAAATCCAGCGGCCGCAGGGCGTAGACGCAGACCAGCAACACGACAATCGACAGCGCAATGTTGAACGTGAAGAACACGTCCAGCAGGAACGGCGGCACGGGCAGCATCATCATGGCCAGCATGACCAGCAGCAACAACGGCACGCCCAGATTGCCCCGACTCAGGTCGGCAACGTTTGTGCGGGCATTGTTGATAAACTGAGAGCGATCCACCGGTTTTCCCCGTTCCTTTAAAGCAAACTTTTGACGCCCGAAGCAGGCGCAGAGCGGCTACTGCAAGAAGCCTTCCAACTTTTGCCGAGGGTTGGAACAGAGGGGTTTATTGACCGGAATGGGTGATGCCTGGACCGGCCTCATCGCGGGCAAGCCCGGCTCCCACAGAGACCGGGGTTGAACACAGAACCTGTGGGAGCGTGGCTTGCCCGCGATGGGGCCATCACTGTCAGTGCAGGTAATCAGGAATCGCGCCGCAGATCCGGCGGAATCGGCAAATCATCCTTGAGCGGTTCAGGACGCTTGCCCTTGCCAGCGCGGTGCTGGCGGATCTGATAGACGTAGGCCAATACCTGGGCGACCGCCAGATACAACCCACCTGGAATTTCCTGCTCCAGCTCCGTGGAGTAGTAGATCGAACGCGCCAGGGCCGGCGATTCCAGCAGCAACACCTCATTGGCCACGGCGATCTCGCGGATTTTCAACGCCAGGAAGTCACTACCCTTGGCCAGCAGTACCGGTGCAGCACCTTTTTCCGCATCGTACTTGAGGGCCACGGCGTAGTGCGTCGGGTTGGTAATGACCACGTCGGCCTCGGGAATCGCGGCCATCATCCGCCGCTGGGACATCTCGCGCTGCAACTGGCGAATCCGCTGCTTGACCTCCGGCTTCCCCTCCTGATCCTTGTGCTCATCGCGCACTTCCTGCTTGGTCATCAGCAGTTTCTTGTGGCTCTGGTAAAGCTGCACCGGAACATCCACCGCCGCGATCAGAATCAGCCCACACGCCATCCACAACGTGCTCCAACCCACCAGCTGAACGCTATGAATGATTGCCTGTTCCAGCGGCTCATGGGCAATACGCAGCAAGTCATCGATGTCCGAGCGCAGGACGGACAAAGCCACAAACAGGATCAGCAGAAATTTAGCCAGCGCCTTGAGCAGCTCGATCACGGCCGTACTGGAGAACATCCGCTTGAGCCCCGCCGCCGGGTTCATCCGGCTGAATTTGGGTGCAAGGCTCTTGCCGGCAAACAGCCAGCCACCCAGGGAAATCGGCCCCAGAAAAGCCGCCAGCAGCAGCAACAGCAATATCGGCTGGACCGCCAGAAGGGCAATCTTTCCTGAATGCAGCAGGTACTCCCCCATCTGCCCGGGATCCAGCAACACCTCCCGCGGCAGGGAAAAGTTCAGGCGCATGATTTCCAGCAGATCCAGAGCCAAACCGCCGCCATAGATCAACAGCCCCCCGGCACCAGCCATCATGGTTGCCAGGGTATTGAGCTCTTTGGAGCGGGCGATCTCGCCCTTGTCCCGGGAGTCCTTTTTGCGCTTCTCCGTGGGGTCTTCTGTTTTGTCCTGACCGCTCTCGCTCTCGGCCATGGCTAGCGCGCCTGCGCCATGTCACGTAACAGCTGCAGGGCCTCGGTGGCCAAGGGCTGATACTGATTGAGAATGTCGCCGAGACCGACCCAGAAAATCACCAGACCCAGCACCAGGGTCAGGGGAAAACCGATGGAGAAAATGTTCAACTGCGGCGCCGCCCGAGTCATCACGCCGAAGGCAATGTTAACCACCAACAACGCCGTGATCGCCGGCATGACCAGCAGCATCGCTGCCCCCAGCACCCAACCCAGCTTGTTGGCCAGCTCCCAGAAGTGATTGATCAGCATGGCGCTGCCGACGGGCATCGTGGTGAAACTCTCCGTCAGCACTTCGAACACCACCAGATGCCCATTCATGCCGAGAAACAGCAGGGTCACGAGCATCGTCAGGAACTGCCCGATGACTGCCGCCGACACACCGTTGGTGGGGTCGACCATCGAGGCGAACCCCATACCCATCTGAATCGAAATGATCTGCCCGGCGACGACAAACGCCTGAAAAAACAGCTGGAGCGAGAGCCCCATCAATGCGCCGATTATGATCTGTTCGGCGATCAGCAGCAGTGCGCTCAGATCCAGCGCATGAACCTGCGGCATCGGTGGCAGGCCCGGCACGACAACCACTGTGATTGCCAGCGCGAAATACAATCGCACACGGGTCGGCACCAGGGTCGTGCCAAAAATCGGCATGGTCATCAGGACGGCGCCGATGCGAAACAACGGCAATATGAACGAAGCGACCCAGGTACTGATCTGGGTGTCGGTCAGCTGCAGCAGTGACATGGCTTAGCCGATGACCCGAGGAATATTGCCGTACAACTGCAGAATGTATTCCATGAAGGTCTGCACCAGCCACGGGCCGGCGACGATCAGCGTGACCAGCATCACCAGCAGGCGCGGCAGGAAGCTCAGGGTCTGTTCGTTGATCTGAGTGGCAGCCTGGAACATGGCCACCAACAGACCCACCAGCAAACTCGGAATCACCAGCACGGCAACCATCATGGTGGTCAGCCAGAGCGCTTCACGAAAGATGTCTACCGCAACTTCCGGCGTCATGGCGAGACACCACCGAAGCTGCTGGCCAACGTCCCAATGATCAACGCCCATCCATCCACCAGCACGAACAGCATGATCTTGAACGGCAGGGAAATGATCAGTGGCGAAAGCATCATCATACCCATGGCCATCAACACACTGGCGACGACCAGGTCGATGATCAGGAACGGAATGAAGATCATGAACCCGATCTGGAACGCGGTTTTCAATTCGGAAGTGACGAAGGCCGGCACCAGGATGGTCAGTGGCGCCTGATCCGGCGTAGCGATGTCGGTGCGCTTGGACAGACGCATGAACAGCTCAAGATCGCTACTGCGCGTCTGGGCCAGCATGAAGTCCTTGATCGGCACCTGGGCCTTGGCCACGGCATCTTGCGCGGTGAGTTTTTCCGCCAGATAGGGCTGCAAGGCATCCTGGTTAACCCGGTCGAACACCGGCGCCATGATGAACAGCGTCAGGAACAACGCCATGCCGGTGAGAATCTGGTTCGACGGCGTCTGCTGCAGACCCAGAGCCTGACGCAGGATCGAGAAGACGATGATGATCCGGGTGAAACTGGTCATCAGCATGACGAACGCCGGAATGAAACTCAGCGCGGTCATGATCAGCAGGATCTGCAGGCTGACCGAGTATTCCTGGGCGCCCTGGGCATTGGTGCCCAGGGTGATCGCCGGGATCGACAACGGATCGGCGGCGAAGGCCAGCGGCGCGGCCAGCATCAGGGCCAGCGTCAAGATGATGCGTAGCGCACCCATTACTTCTTATCCTTCTGATCCTTGCCCAACAGCTCCATCAGGCGCTGGGCAAACTCCGGGGTCGCTTTCTCGGTAACCGGCACCTGCACCGGCTCCTTGAGCACATGCAAGGCAGTGATGGTGCCGGGGCTCAAGCCGAGCAGAATCTGCTCGTTGCCAACCTGCACCAGCATCAAACGGTCACGCGGGCCCAGGGCGCGGGAGCCGATCAGTTCGATCACTTGCCCCTTGCCGGCCGGCCCGGCCTGCTGGACCCGGCGCAACAGCCAGGCGAGGAAGAAGATCAACCCCAGCACCAGCAGCAAACCAAGCACCAGCTGCGTCAATTGTCCCGCCACACCACTGCTGACAGCAGGTGCCGCGGCAACAGTCGCCACGGGCTCGGCCGCCAGGACACTGAACGGCAAGGCCAGCACTACCCCCAGAACCTTTTTCACTCAGCGCAGCTTCTTGATTCGTTCGCTTGGGCTGATCACGTCGGTCAGGCGGATGCCGAACTTCTCGTTGACCACCACCACTTCACCGTGAGCGATGAGCGTGCCGTTGACCAGCACATCCAGCGGCTCGCCGGCCAGGCGATCAAGCTCGATCACCGAACCCTGGTTGAGCTGCAGCAGGTTGCGGATGTTGATGTCGGTGCTGCCCACTTCCATGGAAATCGACACCGGGATGTCGAGGATCACATCCAGGTTCGGACCATCCAGCGTGACCGGATCGTTGTTTTTCGGCACGCTGCCGAACTCTTCCATCGGCAGACGGTTGGACGGCGAACTGGCGGCGTCGGCGGCCAGCAAGGCATCGATATCGTCCTGCCCGGCGTCGCCGGTTTCTTCCAGGGCCGCAGCCCATTCATCGGCCAGCGCCTGGTCGTCCTGGGTATTCATGTCGTTAGCCATCATGTGTCCTCGGCGGGCACCCCTTGAACGGGCTGCCGTCAGTTAATAGCGAATGGGAGCAGCGCCGCTTAACGGCGCTCGATCGGCTCGATCACTTGCAACGCGAGGTTGCCTTTGTGCGAGCCCATCTTGACCTTGAACGCAGGCACGCCATTGGCGCGCATGATCATTTCTTCCGGCATCTCGACCGGGATGATGTCCCCCGGCTGCATGTGCAGAATGTCGCGCAGGCGCAACTGGCGACGGGCAACCGTGGCCCCGATCGGCACGTCAACGTCCAGCACGTCCTGGCGCAGGGCATTGACCCAGCGCTCGTCCTGATCGTCGAGGTCCGACTGGAAGCCGGCGTCGAGCATTTCGCGCACCGGCTCGATCATCGAGTACGGCATGGTCACGTGCAGGTCACCGCCACCACCATCGAGTTCGATGTGGAAGGTCGACACCACAATGGCTTCGCTTGGGCCGACGATGTTGGCCATGGCCGGGTTCACTTCCGAGTTGATGTACTCGAAGTTCACTTCCATGATCGCCTGCCAGGCTTCCTTCAGATCGACGAAGGCCTGCTCCAGCACCATGCGCACCACCCGCAGTTCGGTGGGGGTGAACTCACGCCCCTCGATCTTCGCGTGACGTCCGTCACCGCCGAAGAAGTTGTCCACCAGCTTGAACACCAGCTTGGCGTCGAGGATGAACAGAGCGGTGCCGCGCAGCGGTTTGATCTTGACCAGGTTGAGGCTGGTCGGCACGTACAGCGAGTGCACGTATTCGCCGAACTTCATCACCTGCACACCACCGACGGCAACGTCCGCCGAGCGGCGCAGCATGTTGAACATGCTGATGCGGGTGTAGCGGGCGAAACGCTCGTTGATCATTTCCAGGGTCGGCATGCGTCCACGGACGATGCGGTCCTGACTGGTCAGGTCGTAGCTTTTGACGCTGCCGGGCTCGGCAGCGGTATCGGTCTGTACCAGACCATCATCGACGCCATGCAACAGCGCATCGATTTCATCCTGGGACAGCAGGTCCTGCACGGCCATGTCGTGTTCCTACTGCAGTACGAAATTAGTGAAAAGCAACTGTTCGATGACCACTTTGCCGAGCTCTTTCTGCGCCACTTCCTGGACGCTGGCCGTCGCCTTCTGACGCAACATTTCCTGACCGACCGGCGACGCCAGCGTCGCGAAATCCTGTCCGGAGAACAGCATGACCAAGTTATTGCGGATCACCGGCATGTGGACTTTCAGCGCTTCCAGATCGGCCTGGTTGCGACCCTGCATGGTGATGCTCACCTGCATGTAACGCTGACGGCCGTTCTGGTTGTAGTTGGCAACGAAGGCCGGCGCCATGGGCTCGAAAACCGCTGGCTGCTTGCCGACCGGGGCGACTTCAGCCGCGGCGGCAGGCTTGCTCTGGGCGCTGTGCATGAAGAACCAGGTCGCCCCCACGGACAAGCCGATCGCCAGCAGCAGGGCCACCACGATCACAATGATCAGCTTGAATTTGCCTTTGGTTGCGGGGTCTTTTACTGCTGCTTCGCTCTTCGCCATGCCAATAATCCGTCACTATTCGGGTTTTCACAGTCGCACGGCAAGGCAAGAGCAAGTGTTATGCCAGAAGTGTCGGAGGGTATGTGGACTGCGGCAGCCAGCAGCCAAAATCAAAAGATCGCAGCCTTCGGCAGCTCCTGCATTTTGAAGGTATATACCCTGCAGGAGCTGCCGAAGGCTGCGATCTTTTGAGAGGCACCGCGCTTTATCAGGCGTAGTAGTCGACCGCGCTGGAGCCGATGACGCTGGTCGCACTGGCCGCCACTTCGGCAACGGTCGGCGCGAGCTCTTCATCCATGCCGTCGAGACGACCGCCGCTGGCGTTGGTGCGTCCGCTCTGGCTTTGTTGCGCCTGGTCCTGACCTTGCTGAGAGCCACGGGACTGGTCGGAGACGTTGACGTCTACCTGACCCATGCCCTGTTGCGCGAACATGTCTCGTAAGCGATGCATCTGGCCATCCAGCGCTTCGCGAACGCTTGGGTGCGCACTCATGAAGGTCACCTGGGTCTGCTGGTCCGGCACCATGTTCACCCGAATATCGAGGCGACCCAGTTCGGCAGGCTGCAACTGGATATCGGCCGCCTTGAGGTTGGCACTGGACAGGTACATGACCCGGTTCACCACTTCTTCGGTCCAGCCGCTCTGATGCATGGCAATCGGCTGATTCACCGGTATGGCATTGGCGGTTTTCGGCGTGGCAGCCTGGGTCAGTGCAGCCAGACGATTGGCGAAATCATCGACGCGGGTATCGCTGGTGGCAGACTTCAAATCCTTGAGGCCATCATCGATCAACCCACTGAAAGCTTTTTCGCCCCCCTGGCTGGTACTGTCCTTGTCAGCCTGCACATCGAGCATGCCAGCCATACCGGCGGCAAAGTTCTGCGCCGAGGTAGGCTCGCCATCGGCCTGGGTCTGGGCCGGCGTCGGCGCTGCCTTGGGCTGTGCCTGGCTGGCAGCCGAAATATGACCGCCCTGCTCCATGGCCATGCGCACAGCCGGGAGAGCATCGAGAGGGTCGGCCTCGGGATCGAAATCGCTATCCGCCGCTGCCACAGGTGTCTGCGCCGTCGTCACCGTTGGCGTGACAGGTATTTCCACTTTGGGTTGCTCAGTGGCGACAACAGGTGCCGACTCCGCAACTGGCGCTGCCACAACGGGTTGCAACTCTGGCAGCAATGAAGGATCAAGCGCTGGATCGGCCGGTGCAGCGTCGACCACTGGCGTATCGGCGACATCCTCGTTGGCGGCCTTGTCGTCGCTCGGCGCCGGTTTATCGGCGGGCAAGGATTTGCCGCTATCGGCAACCGTCGGTTCCGGAGCGGCAGACTTGTCGTTGCCGACGTCCGTTTTTACGGGGCTGTCCGGGGTTTTATCGCGCACCGGCTTCGCCGATCCATCAGAGGCCGCAGAGGGTTTGTTCTGGGCCTGAGTGGCGTAAACCTGAGCGAAGCTGGACGCCTTGTCCCCGGGCTCAGCGGACAGCGCCGGTGTATTGGCGGAGGCGGCTTGAGTCTTGGCCTGCGCGGCGGCCTGGAGAAGAATATTGGGGGTAACGGGCATGAACGGTCTCCGCTGCACTGGGATCGTAGGTACAGTTGCGGTGATACGTGCAAGGGTTGAGCCAGTTTTGCTCAAGCGGCGCTAAAAGCGCCGGACGGTCGCATTGTCAGTGAGAGAGCGCTGGCGCTCTGCTTCGTAGAGGGGACGGATAATAGCGAACTCGCCGTCGATTTCTCCGACCAGTTTCTCGATGCCTTCCAAAGACCTCTTCTTGCTACGCTGCTCGAGCTCATTGCAGAGCTCGGCGAGGCGCAGGGCGCCCATGTTGCTGCAACTGCCCTTGAAACTGTGTGCGGCCTCTTCCAGCGACTTGGCATCCCCCCCAGCCTTGCGCAACAGACTCAACCGATCTTCGGAATCGGCGAGAAAAGTATCCAGCAACGTCGGATACTCCTCCTCCATGACAGCTTGCAACGCACTCAGTACGTCGCGGTCCAGATGTGTGTCAGCCACTTGCTCACTCCTTGATCAAGAATGCGCGGATTATGCCAGAGCCTCCCAGAAAAATTCCACGCGGGCACTTCGACCTTCGTCGGACCATCTGGCGTTGCGGCCCAACTGGCGGATAAGACTGATACCACGTCCCGACAGACGGATGCCATCAACGGGGCGCGCCATCACTCGCTCGACATCAAAACCCTTGCCACTGTCTTCGACCCGAATCGTCAGGCAACCGCCGTCATCCTTTGGTGCGACCTGCAAATGCACCCGCACATAGCCGTCCTGCAGCTCATCCAGACGTGCATTGCGCTGCTGATAATAGAGGGTAAAACCCGAAGCATCGCGCTTGAGGCTCGAATCCAGACCCAGCACGCCGTGCTCCAGCGCATTGGAATACAGCTCCGCCAGCACACTGTAGAGCGCCCCGCTCTGCGCGCGCAAACCATGGACCTCCAACAGCAATTGCAAAAGATACGGCAGCGGATTGAAGCGCTTCAGGGTCGCGGCACGGAACTCGAAACTCACCGACCAGTCCAGCGGGCAGGACTGACCACTGTCGGAATAGACCAGGGCGGGTGGAATCAGCTGCGCGGCTTCGAGCAGGCTGACTTCGACCATGCTGACATCGTCGCGGGCCTCACCGCGAAAATCCCGCAGCGCCTGCTCGATCTCTTCGAAAAGCCGGTCGGGCTGACAGTTGGCCGCAAACACCTGTTGCAATCGCTCGACGCCAAACAGCTGCTCATTGGCGTCGCAGGTGTCGATGACGCCATCGGACAACAGGAAGACCCGATCGCCGACAGCCATCGGAAACACTTCGGTGCGGTCATCGAAGGTCTGCGGACTCAGCACGCCAAGCGGCAAATGCCGGGCCTTCAGCGGCGTGCGCTCACCGCTGGCGATGCTGTGCAGATAACCGTCCGGCATCCCACCGTTCCAGACTTCCACCGAACGCCGCTGGAAACTCAGGCACAGCAATGTTGCGCAACAGAACATGTCCACCGGCAGGATGCGCTTGAGCTTGGCGTTCATCTCGCGCAACGTTTCCGACAGGCCGTAGCCCTTGGCGGTCATGCCGTAGAAGACTTCAGCCAGCGGCATGGCCCCGACGGCGGCTGGCAAGCCATGGCCGGTGAAATCGCCGAGCAGCACATGCATGTCGCCGGCCGGGGTGAATGCCGCCAGCAACAGGTCGCCGTTGAACAGCGCATAGGGCGATTGCAGGTAACGGATATTGGGGGCATTCAGGCAGCCGGAATGGGCGACCTTATCAAAGACGGCCTTGGCCACACGCTGCTCGTTGAGCAGATAGTCGTGATGCCTGGCAATCTGATCACGCTGCTTCAGCACAGTGGCCTGCAACCGCCGCAAACGGTCCATCGCCTTGATTTTGGCGGCGAGGATCACTTGGTTGTAGGGCTTTGCCAGAAAGTCGTCGCCGCCGGCCTCAAGACAGCGGGCCAGCGCCTCGCTTTCGGTCAGCGAGGTCAGGAAGATGATCGGCACCAGGGTTTCCCCGGCAAGCGCCTTGATCTGCCGCGCCGCCTCAAAACCGTCCATCACCGGCATCATGGCGTCCATCAACACCAGTTGCGGGCGTTGTTGGCGAAACGCTTCGACCGCTTCGGCGCCATTGGCGGCCGTCAGCACTTCATGGCCCTGGCGGCGGACAATGCTCGACAGCAGCATGCGGTCAGCCGCGCTGTCTTCAGCGATCAGGATCGTCAGCGGTTCGAACAACGGCTGCATGGCCTTCACGCCACGTCGAAGATCTGTTCGAAGTTGGAGATGGCGAGAATCTTGCGCACATCGGCGTTGGCGTGGGTCAGCCTGATCTCGGCGTGCTCGCCACCGGCGTGATCACGCAGCAGCAACAACATGCCAAGCGCTGAACTGTCGAGGTAGGTGGCGTCCTTCAGGTTCACTTCAAAGGACTCGGGTTTTGGCTGAAGGTTTTCGTAAGATTCACGAAATTCCTGATGCTTGGCGAAATCGAATCGTCCCTTGACCGATATCGTCAGCTTTTGTCCATCCGGAGATACTTCTGTAACGACTGACATTGAACGGCTTCCTTGTCATTGGCGAACGTACGTGTACAAGGTTTAGCACTTGGCGGGGATAGGGGCAAGGCTGGAAAGTTGTGGAATATTGAAGGCCCCCTTCGCGGGCAAGCCGCGCGAAGAACGCTAACGCGGTCTCACTGATTCAATACGGATCCTGCCGCGGTAACCGCTGGGACAACTCATCCAGCAGTTTCTGCTCGCGCTTGTCTTCCAGCTGCCGCGCCTCATCCGCGTAGCGCTGAACCAGCTTGCGCAAGCCTTCGACCCGGGCAAACGCCTGCTGCCAGGTGTCCCGCGCCTTGTTCAAATTATTCTGATGCCACGCCAGGCTTTGCCGCTGCTGATCGATGGCGACGCCCAGTTGCGCAAGAAAGCCCTGATAGCCCAGCAACCATTGGCCCGAAACGCCGCTGCTGCCGCGAATGATCCACTGTTCCTGGTAGTCGAGACGAAAGGCCTCAAGGTCGGCGAGCTTGCTTTCAGCCAGGCGAACCTGCCCCTGAAAATGGCCCAAACGCTGTACGGCGGTTTTCTCGGCCTTCTCGGCCATTTCGACCACCGGCGCCAGCCGCCCTGCCCGACTCTGGGCCATGATCGATTAGCCGCCAGCCGCGGGCGCGAAGATCGAACCGAGGTAGGATTCGCTTTCGCCCAGGCTGATGTTGTCGTTAAGTCCTTGACGCAGGTATTTGACCAGCTGCGGCTGCAGGGAAATCGCCAGGTCGGTTTCCCGGTCTCCGCCGGCGACGTAGGCGCCCACGCTGATCAGGTCGCGACTCTGTTGATAGCGCGACCATAATTGTTTGAAATACTGGGCGCGGGCCATGTGTTCCGGCGACACCACCGACGGCATGACCCGGCTGATGGACGCTTCGATATCGATGGCCGGGTAATGCCCCTCCTCGGCCAGACGCCGGGACAGGACGATGTGCCCGTCGAGTACACCCCGCGCCGCGTCGGCGATCGGATCCTGCTGGTCATCACCTTCAGACAGCACGGTGTAGAACGCCGTGATCGAACCGCCACCCTTCTCCGCGTTACCGGCCCGCTCCACCAGTTTCGGCAATTTGGCGAACACCGATGGCGGGTAACCCTTGGTTGCGGGCGGTTCGCCGATGGCCAGGGCGATTTCCCGCTGGGCCTGGGCGAAACGGGTCAGGGAGTCCATGAGCAACAGGACGTTCTTGCCCTTGTCACGGAAATATTCGGCAATCCGCGTGCAATACATCGCGGCGCGCAGGCGCATCAGGGGCGCATCATCCGCCGGAGACGCCACGACCACCGAACGCTTGAGGCCTTCTTCACCGAGGATGTGCTCGATGAATTCTTTAACTTCGCGACCCCGCTCACCGATCAGCCCGACGACGATAATGTCGGCCTCGGTGAAGCGGGTCATCATGCCCAGCAGCACACTTTTGCCGACGCCGGTACCGGCGAACAGCCCGAGCCGCTGCCCACGCCCGACCGTCAACAAACCATTGATTGAGCGAATGCCTACGTCCAGCGGCTCGCTGATCGGGTGACGCTTGAGCGGGTTGATGGTCGGGCCGTCCATCGGCACCCAGTCTTCAGCCTTCATCCCGCCCTTGCCGTCCAGCGCACGACCGGCGCCATCCAGCACCCGCCCGAGCATGCTCATGCCCATTGGCAAGCGACCGGTGTCAGCCATAGGCACCACACGGGCGCCGGGCGCGATGCCGGCAACGCTGCCGACCGGCATCAGGAAGACTTTGCTGCCGGAGAACCCCATGACTTCAGCTTCGACCTGCACCGGATGGTAACTGTCGTCGTTGATCACCATGCAGCGACTGCCCATGGCCGCGCGCAAACCTTCGGCTTCGAGGGTCAAGCCGACCATCCGCAGCAAACGGCCTTCAAGGATCGGCGCGCCGGCCAGCTCCGTGGCCTCGGTGTAACCGCCCAGGCGCTTGGCGAAGCTGGTGCGGTCAAGGCGCATCGGGTTCTTCCGGTTCGACTTCGACGGCAGGCTTGTCGTCGATTGGCAGCTCCAGGCTCAGATCCGGCGCGGCCGGGTGCAAGGCCTGTTCGTGCAACTGATCGAACAGCTTGTCCATGACCCTGGTGATCCGGGTTTCGACCGTGGCGTCGATGCGACTGTGCTCAGTCTCGACCCGGCAACCGCCAGGCAACAACGCTTCGTCCTCGACGATGCGCCAGGTTTCTTCATGGCGCTCGCGCAGGGCTTTGACCTGTTCGAAATCCTGCGGATTGATGTACAGCCGCACATTGCCCACGCCCAGCGGCAACAGCTTGAGGGCGTCGCGCATGACGTGTTCGATCTGCGTCGAATCGATGGCCAGTTCGCGCTGAATCACCTGTTTGGTGATGTGCTGCACGAGGTCGACCAAGGATTTTTCGATTTGCGTGTCCTGCTCGGCGATAGGCTCGAACAGGTTGGCCATCAGTTGTTCAAGTGCTGCGACTTTCGGCGCCAGCACGGCCTCGGCTTCCTGACGAACCTTGAGCGTGGTGCTGTGAAATCCTTCTTTCTCGCCCGTCGCGAAGCCTTCGTTGTAGGCCTCCTGACGGATGCTTTCGAGTTCTTCGAGGGTCAGTGGCTGGACTTCTTCCAGCGGCACTTCTTCCATTTCCGGCGGCTCGGGCTCAGGTTCAGGCTCGGGCTCCGGGACATGCGGGTCGAAACTGGGCAGCGACCAGACATCGAAACCACCGACGTCCTTGGCACGGATCAGGTCGGTCTGGGACTCATCATGTTTGGACGACATAGTGACCTTAGATCATCTCTTCGCCGCCCTTCCCGCCGAGAACGATTTCTCCGGCTTCGGCCATACGGCGAGCAATGGTGAGGATTTCTTTCTGCGCAGTTTCCACGTCGCTGACGCGCACCGGGCCTTTGGCCTCGAGGTCGTCGCGCAACAGTTCGGCCGCCCGTTTGGACATGTTCTTGAAGATCTTTTCCTTGACGCCTTCGTCCGAGCCCTTGAGGGCAAGAACCAGCACATCGGAGGACACTTCGCGCAGCAACGCCTGAATTCCGCGGTCGTCGACATCGGACAGGTTGTTGAACACGAACATGAGGTCTTCGATCTGACCGGACAGGTCTTCGTCGACTTCGCGGATCGAGTCCATCAACTGGCCTTCGATCGAGCTGTCGAGGAAGTTCATGATGTCGGCCGCACGCTTGATGCCACCCAGGGTGGTGCGCGAGGCATTCGAGTTGCCGGAGAACTGCTTCTCGAGAATCTGGTTGAGTTCTTTCAGGGCCGCTGGCTGCACGGTGTTCAGCGAGGAAACCCGCAGAATGATGTCCAGTCGTACCTTGTGGTCGAAGTTGCCCAGCACTTCGCCGGCCTGGTCCGGGTCGAGATACGCCACGACGATCGCCTGGATCTGTGGGTGCTCGTAACGGATCACGTCGGCGACGGCGCGCGGCTCCATCCACTTCAGGCTGTCGAGCCCACTGGTGTTGCCGCCCAGCAGGATCCGGTCGATCAGGCCGTTGGCCTTGTCTTCGCCCAGGGCCTGGGTCAGCATTTTGCGCACGTAGTCGTCGGAGCCGACGCCCAGGCTGGTCTGGTCGCCGACGATGTCGACGAACTCGCTCATCACCTGTTCGACTTGCTCGCGGTGCACGTTCCCCATCTGCGCCATGGCCACACCCACACGCTGGACCTCTTTGGGCCCCATATGGCGCAGCACTTGCGCGGCATCGGTAGACCCCAGGGACAGCAGCAGAATCGCGGCTTTATCAACCCGGGACAGTTTGGCGACAGCGGCTCGGTTATCACTCATCTGCGTTAATCCACTCTTTCACGACCTGGGCCACACGACCCGGGTCTTCTGCCACCAGACTCTTGATTGCGTTCAACTGTGCATCATAGCCTTCGCTCGGGCTCGGCAGCAGGATGCTGGTCGGGCCACCGAGGCTGACGCGGTCGTTGGCCAGTTCGCCGTCCAGGCCGCCCATGCCACCGAGCTCTACGTCGCTGCCCAGGCCCAGTTGCTTGCCTTTGCCGCCATTGGTGATGTTGTTGAGCACCGGACGCAGCACACCGAACACCAGTATCAGGATGAACAATACACCCAGCACTTGTTTGACGATGTCCCAGAACCATGGCTGGGAGTAGAACGGAATATCGGCAATCACTTCACCGCGCTCGGCGGAGAACGGCATATTGATCACACTGACGCTGTCGCCACGACTGGCGTCGAAGCCGACGGCGTCCTGCACCAGACGGGTGAAGCGTGCGAGCTCATCGGCGCTCCACGGTGCGCGGGTGGTTTCACCGTTGGCTGCGTTGATCTTGACCTGATCGTCCACCACCACCGACACCGACAGGCGGTTCAAACGCCCTTGTTGTTGCTTGGTGTGGCTGATGGAACGGTCGAGTTCAAAGTTCTTGGTGGATTGTTGACGCTTGTCCGCCGGGTACGGCGCCAGCATCGGCTGGCCGGTGGCCGGGTCCATGATCTGCTGACCATTGGCGTCCAGCAGTGGCTGGCCTGGCTGCACCATGCCGGCCTGCGCGGTGGCGCCACCGGTGGTTTGCGGCGCCGAAGCAGGTGATGGCGGCTGGTTGCTCAGCGCCCCCGGTACACCTTGCGGGCCATTGCTGGCGGTACGTTGCTCGTTGACCGACTGCTCGCTGCGCAGCGCCGGCTGGTCCGGATTGAACTGCTCGGAGGTCGACTCGACGGCGCTGAAGTCTACGTCGGCGGAGACTTCGGCTTTATAGCGGTCGTTGCCCAGCACCGGTTGCAGGATGTTGTGCACGCGCTGGGTGAGCATGCTTTCCATGCGACGGCTGTAATCGAATTGCTTGCCGGCCATGGTCAGTTCGGAATTCTCC
This sequence comes from Pseudomonas sp. IT-P100, assembly GCF_949767185.1. NCBI lineage: Bacteria > Pseudomonadati > Pseudomonadota > Gammaproteobacteria > Pseudomonadales > Pseudomonadaceae > Pseudomonas > Pseudomonas sp. IT-P100. The sequence goes on along the minus strand of NZ_CATKQK010000011.1, from coordinate 83,795 downwards.
GCCTGATCCGAAAGCAGGTTGCCCTTCTGATCGACGACGGTGATCTGCGACTTGCTGAGTTCAGGCACGCTGGTCGCGACCAGGTTGATGATCGCCAGCACCTGACCCGGCTCCAGTGAGCGGCCGGAATACAGCTCAACCAGAACCGAAGCACTTGGTTTGCGCTCGTCGCGAACGAACACCGAACTCTTCGGAATCGCCAGGTGCACGCGGGCACCCTTGACGTTGTTCAGGCTGGAAATGGTCCGGGCCAGTTCGCCCTCGAGGCCGCGACGATAACGGGTCGCTTCCATGAACTGGCTGGTACCGAGGCCCTGGTCCTTGTCGAGGATCTCGAAACCGATGTTGCCGTCGCTGGGAGTGACACCAGCGCCCGCGAGCTTGAGTCGCGCACGGGACAAGTCATCGGCCTTGACCAGCAAGGCACCGGAATTCGGTTCTACGGTGTAGGGAATGTCAGCGGACGCCAGGGTATCCATGACTTGCTTGGCGTCCATACCGGCAAGGCTGCCGTACAGAGGCCGGTAGTCCGGCTGCTGGGACCACAACACCACGGCGAAGCCAATCGCCACGCTCGCAGCCAGGCCGACCAACAGGCCCACCTGACGCAACATGGTCATCTCGGAGAGGTTTTCCAGGAAGGACAAGCCGAACAGCGGCGGTTTGCCGTCTATCGGAGTGGCCTTGGCCGGAACATTATCGGCGACTGCTTCTGCCATGACTCAATCTCGTCCTTAAACCGGCATCTGCATGATGTCTTGGTAAGCCTGAACCAGCTTGTTACGCACTTGGGTCAACGCCTGGAAAGACACGCTGGCCTTCTGCGAGGAAATCATCACATCGGTAAGGTCCACGCCGCTTTTGCCGATTTCGAAGGCATTGGCCAACTGGCTGGACGCCTGCTGTGTATCGTTCACTTTATTGACGGCCTGACCGAGCATGTCGGAAAAGCTGCTGCCACTCAGTTCAGGGACGGCGGCAGTCGATTTAGGCGCAGACATGGCATCCATTTGCATGGAACGCATATCCAGCATCAATCGATTAAATTCAATACCTTGGCTCATGGTCTACTCTCATTGGCGACCCGCAATTTTTTGACACTCACTCGGCGGGTAGTGAGGTGTTAGCAACAAGGGTGCCAGCTCCGGGGCCGCCCTGAACAAAAGCCTTCCAGGCTTTGCCTTGCCAGCGAATCAGGTGGCGAACAAATAAGCTTCCACATCCATTCCGGCATCGCGCATTTGCGCCAGCTTGTAGCGCAGCGTCCGCGGACTGATTCCCAGACGCTCGGCCGCTTCTTTGCGGCGCCCACGCTCAGAGCGCAGGGTGTCGATGATCATCTGGAATTCGCGACGACGCAGATCGTCCCCCAGCGCCCCAGCCGATTCGGCCTCGACCTCCATCGACCGCACCGGCACCGACGCCAATGTCGGCAAGGGCGCACAGGCAACCGGTCCGGCGAGGCAAAAATCCTGAGGCTGAATCAAACCGCCCTGCTGCAGAATCAAGGCACGCTGAATCGCGTTGTCCAGCTCTCGCACATTGCCCGGCCACGGGTAACCGATCAGGCACGCCTGCGCCTCGGGCGAGAGTCTCGCCGCGGCATGCTTCATTTTATTGACGTGCTTGGCCAGCAGGCGCTCGGCCAGCGGCAGGATATCGGCGGTGCGCTCGCGCAATGGACGCCAGGCCAGGGGAAATACCGACAGGCGATAGTAGAGGTCTTCACGAAAACGCCCTGCCGCCACTTCACCCGCCAGGTCACGGTTGGTGGTCGCGACAACACGAATGTCCAGTGCAATGGGCTTGCGTGCCCCCACTCGCTCGACTTCGCGCTCCTGCAGCACACGCAGCAACTTGGCCTGAAGGCCGAGAGGCATTTCGGAAATTTCATCCAACAGGATGGTGCCGCCGTCGGCCTGCTCGAACTTGCCGGCCTGCGCCGCGATGGCGCCGGTGAACGAGCCCTTCTCGTGACCGAACAGCGTCGCTTCAAGCATGTTGTCGGGAATCGCCGCGCAGTTGATCGCAATGAATGGCTGACTGGCGCGATGCGAGTGCTGATGGATGTAGCGCGCCAGCACTTCCTTACCGGTCCCGGACTCGCCGGAGATCAATACGGTGGAATCGCTGCGCGCCACTCGCGCCGCCAATTCGAGTAATTGCGCACTGGCCGGCTCATACGCAACGGGCCCTTCGCTGTCGGGAGCGCCGAGGCTGCCCAGCGCATGACGCGCCACCAGATCCAGCAGCGCCTTGGGCTCGAACGGCTTGACCAGATAATCCACCGCGCCCTGACGCATTGCATCGACCGCGCGCTCCACGGCGCCATGAGCCGTCATCAGCAAGACGGGCAATTGCGGCTGACGAGCCCGCAGCAAACCGAGCAACTGATGACCATCCATGCCCGGCATGTTGACGTCGCTGAGCACCAGATTGAACGTCTCGGCGCCGACTGCCTCGAGCGCCTCCTCCGCCGAACCGACAGCCTTGTAGTCGTGCCCCGCGAGCAACAGCGTATCCGCCAGCGCCTCGCGTAACGCGCGGTCATCCTCGACCAGTAAAACCTTGATTGCCATGTCCTTCACTCCGCTCCCTGAGCGCTACGCTTTTCATCAAAAAAAAGCGGCAGAATCACCTGCGCGCAAGTGCCGCGTCCCAGCCGCGAGCGCAGCTGCAATTCTCCCTGGTGAGCACGCGCCACGGCCTTGACCACGGTCAGACCGAGGCCCGTTCCGGTGGTTTTGGTGGTAAAGAACGGCTCGCCGAGACGCGCCAGCACTTTCGCATCGATACCGCTGCCGCTGTCGCTGACCGAGACTCGCAGGGTGTTGTCACGACTGTAGAGATGAACTTTCAAACGGACGTCGCCGGCACTGGCCTGGATGGCGTTCTCGATCAGGTTCAGGATCGCTCCGACCAGGGTGTCGCGATTGCACAGCAATTCTCCCGCATGGCTATCGCACTGCCAGCGAATCGGCAGGTCCTGCACGTGGGTCAATGCGGCCGATTGCAAGGACTGCATGAGCATCTTCGGCGTGACACGGTCAGTCAGCGGCAGTTCGCCGCGCGCGAACACCAACATGTCGCGCACTTGATGCTCCAGCTCATGCAGGCGCTCTTTCAGGCGGCCGGCGAAACGTTGCTGCGTGGCCACCGGCAGCTCTTGCTCGGTCAAATGACTGGCGTAGAGCAACGCGGCGGACAAGGGCGTGCGGATTTGATGAGCCAGCGACGCGACCATGCGGCCGAGTGACGACAGGCGTTCGTGGCGGGCCAGTTGATCTTGCAGGTGACGGGTTTCGGTCAGGTCGTTGAGCAGCACCAATTGGCCGGGCTCGGCATCCAGCGAGCGAGTGGCGATCGACAGGCGCCGACCGTCCTTGAGCGAGATTTCATGACCATCGTCTTCACGCGGCGCAAAGCAACGGGCAATGACATGACGCCACAGCTCGCCTTCGAGGGGCAGCCCCAGCAATTCACAGGCAGCAGGGTTGGCTTCGCGCACGATGCCTTGGGCGTCAATGACGATGACGCCGCCAGGCAATAGATCGAGGAGGTTTTGCAGGCGGTTGGCCAGGCGTTCTTTTTCTGCCAGCTCCTGCATGCGCTGAGCGCTGACCACCGCCAACTCGCCCTTGAGCTCGGTGACCCGTGCCTCGAGCATGCTGTAGGAGTCGGTCAACTGGCTCGACATCTGATTGAACAGCGCGAACGCCTGCTCAAGGCCAAGCCGGCTTGCCTGCTCTACGGACGACGGGTGCCCCGAAGCGTCAGGGACAGGAGACATCTGGGCGGCGTGGGGCATCGTGCTCTCTCGCGTGGCTGACCGTCAGTTAAACGGAACGTTGCGAGGGATGTAGCAATACCCGTGCCTAAAAAAAACTGCCTACAAATGAACGACTTGAAAAACAGGCGTCAATCATCCGCCTGTTCATCACCGTCGCGACGACTCATGCCGTACTTGCGCATCTTCTCCACCAGCGTGGTGCGGCGAATCCGCAGTCGCTCGGCGGCGCGCGCCACGATGCCATTGGCATCATCCAGCGCCTGCTGGATCAGGCCTTGCTCCAGACCACCGAGGTAGTCTTTCAGGTCCAGGCCTTCCGGCGGCAGCATGGCATTGGCGGTAAAGTCCGGCGTATGACCGTTGATGGCCACCCGCTCTTCCAGATCGCTGCGCAGGCTGTCGACAAGTTGCTCGTCTTCATCATCGACGTAGCGGAATTTTTTCGGCAACTCGACGACGCCGATGACCCCGTACGGGTGCATGATCGCCATGCGCTCCACCAGGTTCGCCAGCTCGCGGACGTTGCCCGGCCAGCCGTGCCGGCACAACGACATAATCGCGGCGGAGTTGAAACGGATCGAGCCACGCTTCTCGTGCTCCATGCGCGAGATCAGTTCGTTCATCAGCAACGGAATGTCTTCGACGCGCTCACGCAGCGGCGCCATCTCGATCGGGAACACGTTCAGGCGATAGTAGAGATCTTCGCGGAAGGTGCCGATCTCGATCATGCTTTCGAGATTCTTGTGGGTCGCCGCAATGATGCGCACATCGACGCTCTGGGTCTTGTTGCTACCCACGCGCTCGAAAGTGCGCTCCTGCAATACGCGCAGCAACTTGACCTGCATCGGCAGCGGCATGTCGCCGATTTCATCGAGGAACAGCGTGCCACCGTTGGCCAGCTCAAAACGACCGGCGCGGCTGGTGATTGCCCCGGTGAAGGCACCCTTCTCGTGACCGAACAGTTCGCTTTCCAGCAACTCGGCCGGGATCGCCCCGCAATTGACCGGCACAAACGGCGCATCACGACGCTTGGAGTGGTAGTGCAGGTTGCGCGCGACCACTTCCTTGCCAGTCCCGGACTCGCCGAGGATCAACACGCTGGCGTCGGTGTCGGCGACTTGCTGCATCATCTGGCGGACGTGTTGAATCGCCCGACTGGTGCCGACAAGACTGCGGAAAAGATTGGGTTCACGGTGGCGCCCGCGCTCACGAGCCTGGTCATACATCTCGCGATAGACCTGGGCGCGGTGCAGCGAGTCGAGCAGTTTGCTGTAGCTGGGCGGCATTTCGAGGGTCGAAAGCACTCGCCGACGCTGGTCTTCGGGCAGGTCAACGGAAGAATTATCGCCCATTAACAAAACCGGAAGGAACTCATCCCAGGTAGAGAGTGTCTTTAACAAGCCCGGAAGTGCGCCAGGAGCATTGACCGTCCCGATGAGGACACAGATCACTTCACGACTTGATGACAAAGAGCCGACAGCCTGCTGCCAGTCATGGCTACCGCAGGGTAAATTTTCTTCGCCAAGAAAATTTAAAATCACCGCCAAATCGCGGCGGCGGACGCTATCGTCATCAATCAGCAGAATTTTGGTTTCACGCCACATGCAATAGCAACTTCCCTAGTCAACTCAATGCCCGAAATGAGGGGGCAAGCTAGACGCTTGCAGACACGTTATGCCTGTAGACGCCTGAAATCTGCAACCAGCCACTAGTTAAGTCAAAAAACCGTGCACAGTCAAATTTATGGCGCACACGGCATGGATTAACTTAGGATTAATTAACCAAACAGATGGTAAACCTTTGCTGCGTTCTGTGCTTGATGGATCTGCGACATCTCATCGACTATTGCCTGCCTCTCTCCCGTCGCCGCCTCAAGAAGCTGTTTATAGACCCCCAGCAACTCTTCAAGGTTGTCGCGCAACGCGGCCTCGTCCACCGAAGCTTCACTCAAGACGTCTTCCATGCAGGAACGGCAAGCCAGGTCCAATTCACCAATGGCTTCCCAGTTTCGCTCGGCCAGGGCACCGACCAGGCCTTCACGGGTTTCTTCGATTCGCTGCAAAACAAGACTCATGGTGATCTCCTTAAAACTGCGGACCCGGCGCGGCGATAGCGTCCCAGCCGTCCTTGACGGTGCGAAGCAGATCGGCGACTTCGTCGAGAATCTTTGGATCGGTTTTGACGTTGGCTTCAGTCAGGCGCTTCATCATGTAGGTGTACAGCTTGTCCAGCTCACCTACGGACTCGACGGAATTTTCCAGGTCCAGACCTTCACGCAAGCCACCGATGATGCCAATGGCCTTGCCAATGAAAATCCCTTTGTTGGGGATATCCCTGCGCTCCATGGCACCCTTGGCCTGAGCGATGCGATCCAGGCCACCTTCCATGAGCATTTGCACCAAGCGATGGGGGCTGGCTTCGGAAGTCTGGGCCTGCGCGCCAATCTTCTGGTACTGCCGAAGGGCTAACATCGGGTTCATGTTGTACCTCATTAAAACTTTGTGATTCGTATAGCCAGTGTATCGACACGGCGTCAAAAAACTTTAGATTGAAACAAAAAAAGCCCGACAAGCGGAATTCGCTGCCGGGCTTTTGGCGCATGCGCGCTATCAGGCGTTTTTCTGTGCGTTCATCGCCTCGAACATCGAGGTAATGTTGCTCGCCGTTGCCTTAAGCTTGCCGACCAGCGTGTCCATGTCGTTGTACTTTTTGGTCAGCACGGCTGTCAGCGTTTCTATCCGGCGATCCAGTGCCTCCTGCTGGCTGGCCAGGTTGGTTTTAACCTTCGCCAGACTGGCCGAACGCGCATCAAGGATGCCTTCGCTGCCCGTGACGGTATAAGGCGTCAGCATCGTATTCATTCGTTCCAGCAAACCCTTGGCCGCATCACCGGTTGCCGTCGGGTCACCCAGAAACAGCGTCTGAATCTCACCACCCAGCTTCTGCGTGGTCATCGCCGTAGTGAATCTGGCACTGTCGAAATCGAGCGCGCCGGTTTTCTGGTTGGTGGTAATACCCAACTGCGAAAGCACGGTCAGTTTGTCGCCTGCACCGGTACTGGCCAACGGCTCACGGATCGACGCCAAGAGGCCCCGAGCCAGCGGGTCACCGGTCAATGCCGCAGGAATGGTTGGCTTGCCATCTTTGTCCAGCGAAGACTTGGTCAGGGTATTGACGGTGGTGACTACCTGATTGTAAGCGTCGACAAAGGCCTGGACCGATTTCTTCAAACCGTCACTGTTAGGCCCGACTGTCACAGTGGACGTCACACCACCACCTGCCACCAGGTTCAGTGTCAGGCCGGAAACAGCGCCGTCCACGGCATTGGATTTGCTGGTGATCGCCAATCCGTCAACCGAGAACTTGGCGTCCACAGCGAACTCGCCGATGGCGCCGGCCGACGTCGCCGTGGGCGTGGTGCCCATTTTTTGACCCGCCGTGATTTCCAGGCCGGGAATATCACTGAGCGTGATGTCGGAACCTGAACCGGTAACGGTAGACCCCATGACCAGACGCGAACCGAAGGAGTCAGTAATAATGTTGGCACTGAAACCATTGGCGCCTTGCTGGGTATTGATCGCATCCCGTACAGACTGCAACGTAGCGCCCGCGGGAATGACGACAGGTCGGGTAATGCCATTTTGAGTGATATTGAGCGTACCACTCGGAATGGCACTGCTAGGGCCACCGGCAAACGCAGCAGTCGCCACTTTCGACGAGGTCGCAAGAGTGTCGACCTTAATGACATAAGTGCCGTTGACCGCCGAGTTATTGGCGACAGAGGTCAGCACTTTGGGATCGGAACTCGTGGCGGTGTAACCCAGGAACTGCGGGGTCGTGGTACTACCGAGGTTTTTGATCGCGGCCTGGAAATTCGCGAGGACACTCTTGAGGGTCCCGATACCGGAAATCTGCGAAGTATTAGTGGTCGTCTGTCGGGTGATCTGACTCTGCTTGGCCGCTTTGTCAGCATCAACCAAGGCTTTGACGATAGCACCGGTGTCAAGCCCGGAGCCTAACCCCAGACCCGGTAGAATTGGACTTGCCATGTGGGACTCCCTTCAGTGTGTCGCCGGCCTTTTGACCATTAGAACGCCCAAAAGAACATAGCAACAAAATTCATGCCAGCTGTCAGACTTTAGCGCTGAACAGCAGACTGCTTGCATCATTCAAACTATTGGCCAGCTTGAGGACTTCTTCGTTGGGGATCTGGCGAACCACTTCACCCGAGTCGCTGGCAATCACTTTGACAATTACTTTGCCTGAAGGCTCATCGATCGAGAACTCCAGGTTGCGCTTGACCGATTGAACGAACTTTTCAATTTCCTGAACGGCCATCTTCAGTTTGTCCTGCTCGGTTACCGCATCTTTTGGCTCGTCCTTGACCGTTGCCACTGTAGCAGCATCGGCTCGAGGCTTCTCCACCGGCTTGTCAGCAACACTCGTCGCCGGCTTCGCAGCTGGATAAGACAAGTTCAGCTTCACGCTCATATCCATGTCCATCACCTCTTAAACTAAAAAAGCGAGAGAGCGCGCGTGCGCACTCCCCCGCCAAAACTCACCCAGCTATTACTGAAGCAGTTTCAGTACAGCGGATGGCAGTTGGTTGGCCTGGGCCAGAACTGCGGTGGAAGCTTGTTGCAGAGTTTGCTGCTTGGTCAGCTGTGCAGTTTCAGCAGCGAAGTCGGTATCTTGTACGCGGCTACGTGCAGCTTCGGCGTTTTCGTTGATGTTTTGCAGGTTGGAGATGGTGGTGGAGAAACGGTTTTGAGCAGCACCGAGGTCAGCACGAGTGGCGTTGATGTTCGCCAGTGCAGCGTCGATAGCCGATACAGCCGACAGTACTGCCGAGTGGTTGGCTGCGTTGGAAGTACCGGAAATGGTAGTACCGGTCATGCCCAGGGCGCTGGCGTCGAAGCTGGTCGACAGAGTCAGGGTGATCTGGTTGTCGGAAGTAGTACCCGCACCCACCTGGAATTCCATCGCACCAGCAGTACCGTCGATCAGAGCCTTGCCGTTCAGGTTAGTGGACTTGGCAATACGGGTCAGTTCGTCGATGGACTGTTTGTATTCTTTGTCCAGAGCGGTACGGTCAGCAGTGCCGTTGGAGTCGTTTCGCGATTGCAGTGCGATTTCACGCATACGTTGCAGAATGTTGGACGATTCTTGCAGAGCGCCTTCAGCGGTCTGAGCGATCGAAACACCGTCGTTGGCGTTTTTGATAGCCATGGTCTGACCACGGATCTGCGAGGTCATACGGGTAGCGATTTGCAGGCCGGCGGCGTCGTCTTTAGCGCTGTTGATTTTCAGGCCGGAAGACAGGCGAGTCATCGAAGTCGAAAGAGCGTCGGAAGCGCGGTTCAGGTTTTTCTGAACGTTCAGCGAAGTAGTGTTGGTGTTTACTGTCAAAGCCATGACGAATTCCTCGTTGGTTGGGTACTGCGGCTTCCGGCCCTGGCAACCGCCGGGTATGGCCTAGAGAACCTTCGTAATAGTTATCGTCGCGAATGCAGGTTGCTTTAGGGCATTTTGAAAAAAATTTGCCATCACACTGCCACCCTCAATGAAACAAGGGCTTGGCGGCAATCCAATCCAAAAAAGTGACGTCAGGGAATTGCCGGTAACGGGACAGCGAGGACTCGCCTGTACCGGCAAATTGTCAAAAAGCCTTAACCGGCGGTGGCCGCTTCCAGCAATTGGGGCAACTCATGGTCGAGATAATCAGCCAGCGCCAACCAATCCTGCGCTTCCTGACAGGCAAGCATGTCAGTGAGCAACACTGTCCAGCGAGATTGGGCTTCGACATTCTCACACCCCATCATGGACTGCACATCACTGCACATCTGGACCATGAGCAGTGCAGCTTCGACATCCCGTCCAAGACGGAACAAAACAGAACACTGCCGCGCCTCGGCAACCAGGGAGGCTTCAGTCATCGCGTAAGCTCCGGATGAAACGTCGTGCCGACGATCATCGCCCCTGCCCGACTGCTGTTATAGAAAGTCACCCCGGGATGCCCGGCGATGTACCGTTCCAGCTCGCACAAGTAACTGCGGAAATTGAGCTGCGTCTTGACCCGCCGACCGTGGCCATCAAGGACCCAGTGCCGGGCAGCGCCCACTTGCGGCCCAAGATCACCGTCATTCCAGCCGGCGTGGGTCTTGTTGTTCGGGAAAGCAAAGTCGGCACCGAACAGCGTGATCTGGCTGGCCCCCATGTGTACCGCCAGGTCCACCGCCGGATGAATCACACTGCCACCGACAAAGAGTTGTGCCTTGGGTAATAGCTGGCGCATGTCCTTGTAGACAGGACTGGCGGAATAGGCCACATAACGCTTGCCCTGCCAGCCCCCCAAAACCTCTGGATCGACCATAGGCATGTAGACCAGCGTGATATCGCTCGTGTCATCGCACGGCAAATGTCGCGTCGAGATGCGCTGATCGATCGTGACCACCACATCCGGTCTGATCCCATGCGCCACAAGTGGCCGGTAGGCGGTATCGACGCAAATGAACAGCGGCCGCTGCGCCTGTTCCCGTAGCGTACGCAGCGTGTCGAAGTGCTGTTCCAGGCTCGGCCCGGTGCCAATGACAAACACCTCTCTGCCGGAACAGGAGGCAAACAGCTCGGCTGCATCGGCATCGGCGCGAACACGCTCGGCACACGCCTGCAATCGCTCGGCAATTTCCCGATTGTCGGCAGCGAAATCGCGATTATTGAAGGTCAAGTGGGTTTCGCTGATCAAACGGTCGCGGATCTTGGCGTTGAAGTCGTCCGCCAGCACCAGCTCCGAAGGCAACGCGAAGTACGGCAACTGGATTTCCGCCAGATCGCCGGCGTACAGCAGCACCACCCGTGAATCGCCGAGCCACGGTTGTTGATCGAGCAGTTGCAGTACCAGGGCAAATACCGCGCCATTCAGAATATGCACGTACAACCGTTCGAGCCCGGTACGCTCCAGTAATTGCAGCTGTAAATCACCCAGCCCGGTGCCATAGACATGCACCACCGGACTATCGACCGGCAGACTGCCCGCCTGAAGCAACGCTTCGCGGGTTCGATCATGGCGACTGGTCAACTGAATGCCATTGATGCTCAACGTCGAGCCCAGGCCTTCCACCAGATCCGCGCGCAAGGCGGCGCTGTTCTCCACCGACAGTCGATGCCAGACCTTGGGCCAGCGTCGCTGGATCAACTCGCCGTTGCGCTCAAAGAACTCGCTCATGGAGCCTCGCTTTTTATTCGAGCAAAAAAATAGCGCTCAAGGTTACACCTTGAACGCTTTTTTTGTGCCTGGCTTTTGAACGATCAAGGGCGATAGATAATCGCCGAACCCCATGACAAGCCAACGCCGAAACCGCTCAACGCCACGCGTTTCCATGTGGAATCGAGCACGTGTTTTTCCAGAAGCAGCGGGATGCTCGACGACACCGTGTTGCCGGTCTCGACCATGTCCTTGATGAATTTCTCCGGATCGCCTTCGAAACGACGCGCCACGGCATCGACAATCGCTGCGCTGCCCTGATGGATGCAAAAAGCATCGATATCATCAGTGGTCAATTGCGAATCCGTCAGCAGTTCGTGCAAATGCGCCGGGACTTTAAGCAGTGCAAAATTGAACACCTGTCGGCCGTTCATGAAGAACACCCCGTCGGTTACCTTCAGATGAGGCGCCCCGGAACCGTCGGTGCCGAACTTGGCCTTGCCCAATTGCCATGGTGCGTGTTCTCCCATCCACGTGGCAGTGGCGGCATCACCAAACAGCATGGTGGTGTTGCGGTCTTCCGGATCGACGATTTTCGAGTACGGATCAGCAGTGATCAGCAGGCCATTCTTCAAGCCCGCAGCTTCCATGAAGCCCTTGATCGCGTAAATGCCGTAGACGTAACCGGAGCAGCCCAGGGAAATATCGAACGCGGCCACGGTGGTCGGCAGACCCAGTTTGTCCTGGACTATGGCGGCGGTATGCGGCAGGCCTTCTTCATCGCCGTTCTGGGTGACGACGATCAGCACGTCGATGTCTTCACGCTTCAAGTCGGGATTGTTGGCGAACAGCGCATTGGCTGCTTCGACACACAGGTCCGAGGTTTCCTGACCGGCGTCTTTGCGCGGCAGGAAGGCCGAACCGATCTTGCCCAGGATGAACTCTTCATCCTTTTCGAATTTTGCACCTTGTGCGTAATTGTCCACGCCGGCTACAGGAACGTAGCTCGCAATGCTTTTTATGCCAATCATTACGGCTTCCCAATAATAAACAGCCCAATACCACCGCTCGTAATGATTCGAGGGGCGCCGACAAACGGATAAAAACATCGCCTCACCGAGGCGACAATGGGAAGAATAAAAGGCTATCACAGGACCCAAAACAGGCCAGGCGCCACCTTCCCTATTAATACAATACAGTGAAGATGCGCGTTATGACTCGCAGGTCACGCTATTTTGCCGAATCAGGCCGATAAGCTGCTGTGCGCCAGCTCAAAGTGAGCGGCCAGTACCTCGGGTAATGCGTCAAGGTCAGGGATCGAAACCTGCGCGTCGTAACCCGGCAGAGCCACGACGTTGCTATGCCCACCGGTCTGCACCCGGACGGTCAATGCGCCAAGCGGCTTGAGGTTCACGAAATCCTTGGAGGGGTTGTCACCCACGTAAACCATGTCGGCCCAGCAACAGCCTTCTGCCTGGCGAATAAGCTCGAAGCAGTGAATGGAAGGCTTCGCATGACGGATACCAAAACGATGCGTGATAAAGACTCGCTGAAACTCTGGAGACAATCCCAGTGCATCGACTTTGTTCTTTTGCACGATCTTGTGCCCGTCGGTGACGAGATAGAGCGGAACTTGCCCACGGTATCGGTCGAGCACAACTCTGGCGGAGGGGAACAATTCGAGGCTCGGGCGATGATGGCGATAAATGTTCACGCACTCGGCAACGCGCGCCTTCGACAATTGCTCATGCGACGCAAGCCATCGATCAAAAACCCGCCCTCGCCCCTCACGCTCAAGTACCTCCAGCATAAAATCCAGAGAACGTCCGGCGTTCCATCCATAGGCATCTTCGCCGTGCCGGGCCACTGCGCCGAGCCCGCTTGTGACGAAACTGCTTTCGTCATAAAGCGTATCGTCAAGATCAAAAATCAGGATCATGCAGCACCAGGTCAGTGGGCAGACGAACTTGTCTTACTTCACCCGCAATACGTTTGAAAACAGGTGGCAACCCTTGGCCGAATGCCTCTTCAAGGCTCCAGTAAAGAACATCCAGCCCGACAGCGATGGCGGTTGTGGAGGCTCCGCCGAAGCGAGGATTGCATTCAATGATGCGCATCGTGTCGTTGACGACGATCGCTTGCATCACCACCGGACCACGCAAGTCCAGCGTCTCCAGTGCGCGAACAGCTTCACGCTCAAGCGCTTCACTGCGAAACGTGGTCGTTATCTGCGATTCGCCAGCGCTCACACGGTCGCGTCTGCGCAGCACCACGCCCACCACCGAGCCGCCGCGATCAATCCAGCCGTCGATACTGATCTCCGGCCCCGGCACAAATGGCTGATAGATCGGGGCATCCAGGTTTTTCCCGTGAAGGCGAGCGGCATCGAGTGACAAATCAAGCCCGATCGCTCGGGAACCGGCCCCATAACGCTCTTTCACCACATAAGGCCCGGCACCGACGGCCTCGGGTGTCGTCGCCGCATTGATGACCGCAAGCCCGCCCTCTCTGCCGAAGTCAGCGAAAGCGAGCTTGTCCAGGCAGCGTTCGACGGCCTCGGGGTGAGAGACGATGACTGAGATTCCCGCTTCAGATAGCGCTGCGCGGTGGCGCGCCCAAAAGAGCAACTCGCCATCGCGGGTTGGAAAAACCACCGCAATCCCGCGTTCGTGACAGCCTTGGATCAGCGCAGGCAGTTCAGCGTCGGTGATGCGCGGCATCTGCCAGAACCCGTCAGCCACATAACGAGCTGGCGCTTCGGGATCGAGATCACCGGCAAAAACGCGAGCATCGGGATTTATGCGCCTGACCGCTTCCTGCATGGCGCGCACCAACGGTGCCTTGCGCGAAGCGGAAGTGACGAGCACATTGCAAGCCCCCCTTTTCATGCGAACCTGACTGCCGTTCACTGACCGTTTTTCCATTCAACGGCAAGCAAACCATGGGCAAACGAATCCGTGGGCTTGCCGTCAATCAGAACGTGCTCACGCAAGCGCCCTTCACAGCGAAAACCTGAAGCTTCAAGTGTCGCAACGTGGCGAGTACGGTGCTCGAATGTTTCGGTGCAAAGGCGCCGCAATCCGAGATCTTCAAAAGCCAGTTGTTTCATCAAGTCGAGAAAACGTGAAAACAGGGCGATGAGTTCGTCTGTATTCTTTTCGAGCTCCGGGGTGAGCAAGAATGACACCTCGGCCCTGCGGTTTGGCCAGGAAATGTGAACCAGGCCACCATACCCGATCAAAACACCTGCACGTTCCAAAGCGACCAAAACCTGCGAGGGCTCCAGGCTCGTGGTCTGCGGCCAGACATGCTCGGCAAAATAACGCTCTTGCTGTTCCGGTGATATCGGAGCCGTTTGACGCAATACATCCATCTGGGCATTGCGCCATTGCCGTATCGCTTCGATATCGGCCGGCTGCACAGCTCGAACATCGAGCACACCGTCCGACAGGTACGGGTTCGGCATTACCAGGTACTGAACGGCGTCCGCACTCATTCGATCACCATGTAAGAGGTGAGCGGGTTGGAGGGATCTCGCCGTATGGCGTAACGAGACAACCCCAGCACTTCGCGCACAGCGATGGTTTCACCGGGAAATTGCTCTGTATTGAGTTCGTCAAACGCCAGAATGCTGCCCTTGGTCAGATACGGCAGGATCGCCTCGAGACAATCGCGGGTCGGCTTGTAGATATCGAAGTCAAAATAGGCCAGCGCCACAATGGTTTCGGGATGATCCTTGAGGTAGCCGGGAAGCGTCAGCGTGGCATCGCCTTGAACCAGTTCATGCTTTTTCTTGTGTGGAATGGGCGCATTCTGCGTGTGGAAGTCGAGGATATCCTCGAGCTCCTCTTTCCAGTTCTCTACAACGCCGTAGTCACCTGACTGTACGTTGCCGCCATCCTGAGGTGCCACCGAAGGAAAACCTTCAAAGGTATCGAAGCCGATGATCTTGCGGTTGTAATTGAAGGGCTCGTGTATTCCTCTCAACGTGGAGAACAACGCCATGTTCTGCCCCCAACGCACGCCAAACTCCATGATGGTTCCGTGAACGGGCACGATCATCTGATAGAGCATCTGCATGAAGTTGATCCGCGACAACGTCTGTCGCGTGAGATAGAGGCCGATGTTGTCCAACAGTTCACGATCGGGAATCTGTGAGGCGCGAAGTCGATCGACCAGCATCTGCTTGCGGTCAGTCTCGGACTGCGTCGAGCCGACAAGTGTTCGTATGGTGTTGTCTGTCATGTAGTGACTCCTCAGGGTTTCGGTCTAAAGAACGCGGTCAGGTTGCGACCGAACCCCACATCAGCGAGTGCAGCGTAGAAGCGGTTGGAAGCTTCGATCCCCGCTTGCCCGATCAATCGCTCAAGCGTCAACCGGGCCCGGTGGGCCGCCGGTCCCTGGGAACGATCGGCGACGTAGTTTGATCCTTCATGTGCGAGAAAGAGGTCGATCGGAAAATCGCCCTGAATCGCAAGGCAATCCCAGTCTGTTGCCTCAGCCGTTCGGCGCAGACTGTCAGCGGTGAAGTACGACAGGTGATCGGGCATGGCGATCCAGAACCGGTCAGGTATCGCTCCCTTCGCATAGAGTTCTTCGTGATAAGCCGTGCCATCGTTCGGAACAGTCACAACAAGAAGCCCGTTGGGTGCCACTAAACGGCGCAGTGATTGCAGCAGGCTTACAGGGTCCAGAACATGCTCGAGTACGTTGCCCAGCCAGACCAGATCGTATTGTCTTTCAGACGCGATACGGGCTTCGAGCAGGTCGAAGACATCACCCTGCTCGACATGACCGACGTAGTCCGGATTGACCTGTTGCACGCCTGCGCGACTGTAGTCGATACCTTGAACCTGCCACCCGAGCCGATCGAAGAACTTGAGCACGAAGCCTTCCCCGCAGCCGACATCAAGGAGGCTACCGGACTGGTCATCACTCAAGAGCGTACGAGCCTGAAGTGCCTTTTGCGCGATTCGCAGCTCAATGACCTCGAGTTCTTCTTCAGAATAAGACCTTCGAAAACTGCTACTGGCCGCGTTCTGAAAATAAGCCTGCGCATAATATTCGCTCAAGGCCTCTGACGTGGGGCGATCCACCACCTCCAGAAAACCGAACTCGTGCCGGCGTAGACGCGGGTCATTCATCCAAACATCCTTTCATGTTTCAGCTCGGCAAGCGCCCAGTCTTCTTCGGTATCGATGTCCTGCACCTGGATCGCGGGCAAAACGATCGAGCCGGTGTTCGCCCCCATCAACACGTGGTCGCGCAAAAACGCCTCGGTGCGGAACCAGTACCACTGACCTGCATCGTGATAGGCAACCGGAAGGTCCTGTGATCTGGCGTTGAGGTTTTCAGGGAAGTTGAGGGCGATGCACCCATCATCCTCACGTTGCAGCGATCGCCAGATCGGATAGGAAAAAGCAGCGACGGGCATGATGACGTCGAACCGGCCTCCTAACAGTTTCTCTCGTCCGTCAGCCAGGTCCTGTGCCCGCACGAAAGGCGCCGTCGGGTAAAGGCAGCAGGCAAGATCGAACTGCACGCCCGCTTCGGCGTATTGATCCAGCACCTCAAGCAGCACTTGCGACGTGGTGGCGTGATCATCCGCCGCGGAGGCCGACCGCAGAAATGGCACGTCGGCACCCAAGGCGCGCGCAATTTCTGCAATCTCCGGATCATCGGTGCTGACCATTACGGTGTCGAAGGTACCGGATTCGATTGCCGCTTCGATTGACCAGGCCAGCATGGGGCGACCGCGAAACAGGCGGATGTTTTTACGCGGGATTCGCTTGCTGCCCCCCCTGGCAGGAATGATCGCGATGGCGGTCTGTGTGCCGGTCATGTATCGAGACCTCCTTCGATCATCGAGGCATCGAGTGGCTCGCCAAAGGCAAGCGCGCGCACCGCCCTGCGCCCAAGCACTGCATCAAGAAACTTGGGTTTGAGCCCGTTACCGGGACGGATAGAGCGCACGTTTTCCTCCGTCAACATCTCGCCCTTGGCGACAGGCGCCACGACATAGAGTGAACGGCGATTCTTCAGGACAATTTCTTCCGACCGTGTGGGCTCGAATGCGGGAGCACCGACCGCCACATGGGCGATGCGCGCCGTCGTCACGAGCTCGGCGAGTTCTGCGGGTTCCAGCGAAAATGCGCTATCGACCCCACCCTCCTCACGGGCCAGGGTGAAATGCTTTTCAATGAACGACGCCCCCAGCCCTACTGCAATGGCAGACACCACCGTGCCAAGCGTATGGTCGGAAAGCCCGGCCACTACGTCGAAACGCCGGGCGATCTCTGCGATCGTCGCCAGGTTCGCTTCCTCTGGCGGCGCCGGATACGCGGCTGTGCAGTGAAGGACAACAATCTCTGTGGCGCCCGCCCCACGCGCAGCCTCTACTGCTTCTGCGATTTCCTCAAGGGTCGCCATGCCCGTGGACATCACGATGGGCTTGCCCGTGCGCGCCACCTTGCGAATGAGTGGCAGGTCGATCAATTCAGGCGATGCAATCTTGTAGGCCGGTGCGCCAAGAGACTCGAGGAAATCCACGGCCGTGGCATCAAAGGGCGATGAAAACACCGTAATCCCCACCTTGCGGCCATGCTCAAAGATCGCTTCGTGCCACTCCCACGGCGTGTGTGCTTCTTCATAAAGCTCATAGAGGCGGCGTCCATCCCAGAGACCACCGCTCACCATGAATTCCGGCCCGCTGTGATCGATGGTGATGGTATCGGCGCGGTACGTCTGAATCTTGACCGCATCAGCGCCAGCCAGTTTGGCGGCTTCAATAATGCGAAAGGCACGGTTGATGTCACCGTTATGGTTCCCGGACATCTCGGCAACGATGTAAGGCGGCTCCGCCGGACCGATGCGACGCCCGGCGATGCTCAGAACCGGTGGCCGAGCGCTGTGCGCTCCTGTTCCCCGTGCTGCGTGCTGCCCTTTCACAAAGCCACTCCAGTTGTATTGGTTTTCAAAAAATAATCGATTCGCTGCCGGATACCGCGGGCCGGCATGTTTGCAATGCCACTCAAGTGTTTCTAAGCCTCAAGCAACAGACGCCGCAGTTGTTCCACCACATAATCCTGCTGTTCATCGCTCAGCAAAGGAAACATCGGCAGGCTGATAGCCTCGGCGTAATACCGCTCTGCCTGCGGGAAGTCACCTTCGGCAAACCCCAGGTTGCGATAGTAAGGCTGCAAATGCACCGGAATGTAGTGCAGGTTCACGCCCACCCCGGCCGCTCTCATGCCTTCGAACACCTGTCGATGGTTAAGGTTAATCCGGTCTGTGTGCAACCGCACCACGTACAGATGCCACGCCGATTCTGCCTCAGGCTGCGCGCCAGGCAAGGTCAGCGGCAAGTACGCCAGCAAGCGCTGATATCGCGCCGCCAGTTCACGGCGGCGCGCGACGAACCCATCGAGTTTGTTCAGCTGCGACAGGCCTAGAGCCGCTTGCAGGTCGGTGATCCGGTAATTGAAGCCCAGTTCCACTTGCTGATAGTACCAAGGGCCGTGACTGGATTCGGTCATCTGTTGCGGATCGCGGGTCATGCCGTGACTGCGCAGGCGCTGCAAGCGCTCGGCCAGTTCAGGGCGATTGGTCAACACCATGCCACCCTCGGCACTGGTGATGATTTTCACCGGGTGAAAACTGAATACCGTCATCGCCGCGAATTCGCCGCAACCTACGGGACGCCCGGCATAGGAGGCGCCGACCGCGTGGGACGCATCCTCTATCACCGTAACGCCGTAACGTTCGGCCAATCCAGCAATCATCCGCATGTCGCAGCTCTGACCGGAAAACGCCACGGCCACCAGCACCTTTGGCAGTGTGCCATCGCGTTCAGCGGCTTCAAGCTTCGACGCCAGTGCATAGGCGTCGAGATTCCATGTCAGTGGATCGATGTCGACAAAATCGACCTCGGCGCCGCAGTAACGACCACAGTTGGCCGAGGCCAGAAATGTGTTCGGCGTGGTCCATAGTCGATCGCCCGGTCCGAGTCCGGCGGCAAGGCAGGCAATGTGGAGCGCCGCCGTGGCATTGCATACCGCCACCGCAAAATCAGCCTGACAACGTTGCGCCAATGCCTGTTCGAAGCGTTCGATGGTCGGCCCTTGAGTGAGCCAGTCTGACTGCAACACGTCCACCACCGCGTCGATGTCTGCCTGATCGAGACTTTGCCGACCGTAGGGAATCATGCCGACAGCTTCGCGTGTAGATCAGCAATCTGGCCGACCGACAGGTAGTGCGGATTGGTGTCGGAACGGTACTCGAAATCTTCACTGACCGGCCTGCCCTGCTCCCCCAGTTTGTCGACGGCAAAATCCACGTCGACACTGGTGAAACGAATCGATGGCTGAATGGTGTAGTGATCGGCGAACTCCAGGGTCATCCGCGCGTCATCCAACGGCACCATCAACTCATGGAGCTTTTCTCCCGGGCGAATACCGACGTGCCTGTGCGGTAAATGTTCAGCCATGCCCAGAGCCAGATCGACGATGCGAATCGACGGGATCTTTGGCACGAACACTTCACCACCGTGCATGCGCGCGAAGCTGTCGAGCACAAACTGCACGCCATGATCGAGGGTGATCCAGAAACGCGTCATGCGCTCATCGGTGATTGGCAGCTCTGTGGCGCCCTTGGCAATCAGTTGGCTGAAAAACGGCACCACCGACCCCCGCGACCCGGCGACGTTACCGTAACGAACCACTGAAAAACGGGTGTTCTGGTCGCCGGCAATATTGTTCGCGGCGACGAACAACTTGTCCGACAGCAGCTTGGTTGCACCGTACAGGTTGATCGGACTGGCAGCCTTGTCGGTGGACAGCGCGACAACTTTTTCCACGCCGTTGTCGATGGCCGCTGCGATGATGTTTTCCGCACCGTTGACGTTGGTGCGAATGCATTCAGTCGGGTTGTACTCCGCCGCCGGCACTTGCTTCAGTGCCGCGGCGTGCACCACGTAATCGATGCCACGCATGGCCTGGCGCAAACGGTCAGCATCGCGAACATCACCAAGGAAGTAACGCATGCATGGCGCGTTGAACGTCTGCTGCATCTCGTACTGTTTGAGCTCATCGCGGGAGAACACCACCACCCGCTTCGGCTGATATTGCTCCAGCAGTCGGCGGATGAAATTGCGCCCGAACGAGCCGGTGCCGCCTGAGATGAAAATCGATTTACCGTTGAACATGCCTTGAGTCCTTTTACCTGTCAGCCAGGCTTATGCGAGCAATTGCGCCCAGTTCACCGGGGTCGGTTCAGCAAGGGTAAAGCCCTTGCCGGTCAGGGCCAGGTTCTGGTTGTAAGCCTCGTCGTGGGCAAAACGTGCCAGCCACTTATCGCGCAAGGCCGCCACTGCCTGCGGATCGTTCGGCAAGGTGCCCGGGTGTGCAATCTGAACCTGCGGCGTCCATACCGTCAGCAAACCGGCATCGGCGACTTTCAGGCACAGATCGACATCGGCGTAAGCCTCATCGAAGTGCTCGCGATCCAGGCCACCGAGGGCAACGAAGACTTCCTTGCGAATCATCAGGCACGCACCGGAAACGGCCGAATAATTCTGCTCGACAGCCAATCGGCGCATGTAGCCCGGTGCATCTTTTTTCTCGCCGATGAAGGGTGAAGCGATCTCGCCGTTTAGCCCCAGGATCAGGCCGGCACCGCTTACGTTGCCCTCGCGATCCACCAGCTTGGCACCGACCACCCCGACTTCGGGACGCTGGGCCTGATTGAGTAACGCTTCGATCCAGTTAGCGTTGACCACTTCGGCGTCCGCCGCCAGCAGCACCAGGTATTCACCTTGAGCCTGCTCGACCGCCAGGTTCATCAGCGCCGACGTGCTCAGTCGCTGCGTTGCCTTGACCAGACGAATCCGGCCTCGCCCGTTTTGCTCCAGGCTGTCGAGCCAGGTGAGCAGCTCGGTGGACTGGCTGTGGTTATCCACAATGACGATTTCGTTGTTTTGATAGCGCGTGCGCTGCAATACGCTGACCAGGCCGCGCTGCAAGTGCTCCAGATTGTCCTGACTGTGGATGACGATCGACACTTTCGGGCGAGCGACATGACGGTAGTCGATGCGGTAACCACCCGACGCCTCGGCGCTGACCTGCGCTTGATAACCGCGAGTCGCCAGATGACGAACCAACGTCTGACGCTCGTGTTCGTTGGGCGCCAGCTCGGGTGCTGCGGTGATCAGCAACGGCTCCGCCAGATGGGCAAGACCGGCCAGCCCACCGGCTTCGATAAGGCGCAGCAGCAAGTCAAACTCGAGCGCCGACGAGAACTCGCGGGAAAAACCACCGACCTCCACCAACGCTTCGCGGCTGATCAGCCAGTGCCGCGCGACAAGTGCCGGCATGCTCTGCAACAGGTCAAGGTTGAAAGCGGGCCGGAAGACATCGACCAGCGTGCCATTGGCATTGCGATGAATCTCGTCCATCGCCACCGCACGGCATCCTTCGGCGTTCTGCAATTCGATACTGGCACGCAAGAAGCCTGCTGCGGTGAATTCGTCACCTGCTTCGGCCAGCAACAGCCAATCCGAGGTCGACTGACGAACGATCTGGTTCAGTTTGTCGACGTAATTGGCCGTGGAGACCTTGACGAAATGCAGCGTGTTTTGTGCGGTGGTGACCGCCGGCAAGTCACCCGTGGTGAAGATCACCACTTTGAATGCGCGGAACGCACTCTCCATGAGGCTATCCAGGGTGGCCTGGAGCTTGTCCATGTCAGCGTCCAGATCCAGCAGCAGAATGCCGAACTGAGGACCTCCTTCGTTAGCCGCCAGGTGCTGATTGATTTTCCTCACCGCGGTGTCGTTCGGTTGACGGGCTTGCAGCCAGTTGTGCAGACGTCCCGAGGGCATCGTGTCGAGCAACTGGCGACTGTCGAAGGTCGGCACAGTGTCCAGACGCTGAACCCACTCAGTCAGCACCTGGGCATCGGCAGGCTCATCCATCTGCCGCAGCTGCTGTGCCAGTTTTTGCACCACCCGACGGTTGAAGGCTCCCAATTGCACCGCTTCAAGCAGACGGTTCTGGATCGTCGCCGAACTGTCATTGGAGTAAGTGCGCTGCAAAGCCTCTTGCTTGAGCAATGCGCCTTCCATTTCTTCGAGTTGCAAGCGCCCGGCCGGCATCGCATGCAGGAGGAACTCGCATTGCGTGAGTTGTTCGAAGAAAGCGCTGTTGTAGAACGGCATCTCGACGTATTGCTGCGGCCCGAAGACCCGCTTCGGGTCCACCGTCGGATCCTTCCAGTAAGACTCGAAAATCGGTTCGATAGTCAGCGCCTTACGGGTTGTCAGGCTTTCTGCCAGGACGGCGAAGCTCTGCAGGGCAACCTCTGCAGTCTGTTGTTCATCCAGGCCACTGATGCCGGTCGGCAGCGACGCCAGAAATCCGGCAAAGCGCTCGCGCTCCGCGACTGAACGCGCATCCTTGAAGGTCAGGGTCGTCATGATTTCGGTGTTGTGATCCGAGCGGCCATAGTTGACCTCGCGCACCACGTAAGGCGACGGGAGAATCCGCGCCTTGGCCCGTGCCAGCATGTAGTAGACATGCCCGATTTCCTGCCACTCGAAGATCGTTTTTTCAGGCAACGCCTGATACCAGTCACGCAGCAACGAGGTGCGGTGAACCGCATAGAACGGCGGAATGTACTGGCTCATGTAATCGAGGACACGATCCTGACCGCGCTCGGCGTTGTAGTCCTCGTGCACTTTTTTGTCACGGCGGTAGTACTGCACGTAGTTGGAGTGGGTCAGGTACATCAGGCAATAGCCATGGCACAGACCGTAGTCCGGGTTGGCTTCAAGGAAGTTCACGGACTCGGTGAGGGCACCGTGCAGCAGAAAATCATCGTCAGAGGCGAAGACCATGTACGGCGTGGTGACCTGCTCGACGCCGTACACCAGTTTGGTCTGGATTCCCCAGTAGCCAAACTGCGGCAAATGCCGGTAGTCGATGGTGTCCGCGACCGCAGCCGCGCCCTCCAGCGCAACGGTCGATGAGTCGAGGACCAGAATCTTGCAAGGCAATGTGCTGTAGAACTGCAATGCCCTGCGCAAAAACGCCGGGCGATTGTGTGAAATCAGCACCAGAGTGAACAGTTCACTCAGGGGCAGCGTGTTTTCAGAACCGTAAATGCCTTGCATATCCTTCCCCACCACAGACCGATTGCCCGATGAACGCTTGAATAAAGGTGTCGCTTAACGCACGCGGCGCAGGTAGCCATCCGGCGCTACTGAAATCAGCAGTTTGTTGTCCATCGCGCGGTCAATTTCGAAATCGCGGTTTTCTTCCAGGTAGGCCCAGACCGCGGTTTTCGGGTTGTCACCCTTGCCCCAAGGACGATCCGGGAACGCATCTTCCGGCATGTCTTCGACCACGGTGTCCATGACGACGCAGTAGCTGTCCACCGACACCAGCGGCGCATACAAACGCAGTTCTTCGAGCACGTGATCGTGGGTGTGGTTGGAGTCCAGCACCAGGATGACTTTCTTGCCTTCGGCCGCGGCACGCACTTGTGCGGCGATAGCCGGGTCGATACTCGAACCTTCGATCATCGAAATGCGCTTGCTCATCGGATGGCTTTCGATGGCTTCGCGGTTGTGCGCACGGATATCGAGGTCGATGCCCAGCACTTCGCCGTGACCTTGCAGCTCCAGCAGGGACGCGTAGTAGATGATCGAGCCGCCATGGGCGATGCCGCATTCAATCACCAGGTCCGGCTTGACCTGCCAGATGATCTCTTGCATCGCCATCATGTCTTGCGGCAGTTGAATGATCGGGCGACCCATCCACGAGAAGTGGTAGCTGTATTTGTGTCTGGCCGATTCGTTGAAGAAATCCCGGGCCAGACCCGTCAGTTTCTGGTCATCGCCCTGACGCGCGATTTCTGCCTGGCACTCGGCTTCGAACGCTTTATTGATGGTGTTGTCGGTCATTTTAAAAGTCTCAATAGTCACTGGAACGAAGCGCTGTCTACGGCGTGATAGACGTAGCGTCCACCGGTCATCCGCTTGATTTCTTCGAGGTAGTTGGAGTTCATCACAAACAGGTTGGCGCCTTCAGGCAAGGCGTCTATCGCCTCTTGGGGCGAGGACACGCGCGCGCCGCTCAGGGGCAGATAGCGCCCCTGCTTGGCCGGGTTGATATCCACCACGCGGTCCACCGCCACACCAGCCCGTTGCAGGAACAGCGAATAGATCACGCCTTTGGACGACGCCCCCCAGATCGCCGAACCCTGTTCCGGGTTTGCCTGAATGATTTGCACCGCGCGCTCGAGGCTGCCGGTGAAAGCTCGCGGCAGGTCCAGGCGTGGCACCGGTTGATCCGGGGTCAGGCGCAAGGTCGCAAGATCCGCGACGATGTACAGGTATTGGCCACCGAACAGGTGCCCGGCCTCATGCACGGTCCCGAACATCCGGCGCAGGTCATCGAGGCGGAAATAATTGACGTGCTCATAGAACAGGTCGAACCAGGCGCGGTGTTCGAGGATCCAGTCGAAGCACGGCACCTCGATGTAAATCTGCCCGCCCTGATTGGCGTCGGCCATCTCGGCCAGAAAACTCACCGGGTCCTGGATGTGTTCCAGCACATGACGCAGCACGATGGCGTCTGCCGCCAGGCCGAGGCCAAGGGTGAATGGCGCCTTGATCACGTCGGCGTTGTTGCCTTCGTAGGCCGGGTCGATGCCGGTGATGGCGTAGCCCAGACCTTTGAGCAGTTCGAGAAAGTAGCCTTTGCCGCAGCCGACTTCGATCAGTTCCTGCCCTTTGAAATGGCGAGCAATGATGCCTTCGACATCGCTCAGGTGCTTCTGGAACTGGCCCGAATGCGCCTGCTCGTTCTGGTAGTCGGCGTCGTAGCTGAGCTTGTCGGCATCAAAGGCCTGGTTGAAAACCAGCCCGCTCTTTTGATCCTGCACCAGCACCATGTCGGCGCTCGCCGAGGCCCTGGCTGACGCCGGGTCGGCAAAGGTCCGGTTCTGCAACACCGGCAGGTCGGCGACCCGATACAACTCATGCCTCATGCTCTGCTCCCAGTACCTGTTGCAAACGGTCCGCCACGCCCCAGAACGCCATCGGTTCGTGGGTCGGGTATGGGTAATGACCCAGGTTCAATTCGATCGACGCGCCACGTTCGCGCACACGCTGTTCGACCAGCGCCCGCACCGAAACCGGCTGGCCGCTGGCGCAATTGATCACACCGTCGAAGTCACGCTGTTGCATGATCGCAGCGAGGTAACCGGCAGCCGTCTCGATCGCCAGGTAATCGCGCAATTGTTCGCCGCCCGACATGCTGAAACGCTCGTCGCCGGCATCGATCGCCCGGTCCAGCGCTGCGAGCAGACTGTTGGGGTTTTGACCCGCGCCGTGCAGGTAAAACAGTCGCGCCCATTGCAGCGTGAACGGTTGAACCCGCTGCAGGTTTTCGAGGAACAGACGCAGGGTGTTTTTAGCCAACCCGTATGGGTTGCTCGGCTGCGGCGCGGTCTGCTCGTTGAGCGGCCCGCTTTGCATTCCGTATTCGAAGCAGGTGCCGGTGACCAGCACTTGGGGTACGCCCGCCTCGATCGCGCTCTTGATGAAGCGGTAATCGGCCATCAGGTTGTGCTCGAAGTGAAACAGCGCCTGATAGTTGGGCAAGCCAGGCCAGGCCAGATGCGCCAAGGCGTCGATGCCATCGGTCAATGCGCCGATGTCCAGGTCTGCGCCGTGAATATCGGCCTTGATGAACTCCACGGCATTGATCCACGGCAAGCTCGCGGCGGTTTCGGCGTTGCGCGCCACCGCGCGAACTGCGCAGCCACGGGCGAGCAACGCCGCGACCAAATGGCGGCCGACGAATCCGGTGGCACCGGTCACCAGCACTTTCACAGGACGGTCAACTCAGGCACGGCGATCACGAAGCGGCCATCCCACTGACGCACCTGAGCCAGTTGCTGGCTGACTTCGTGCAACAGGTTCCACGGCAATACCAGCACGTAATCCGGTTTTTCCAACTCGATCTGCGTCGGCGAAACAATCGGAATGCGACTGCCCGGCAGGTACTTGCCCTGCTTGTGCGGGTTGGCGTCGGCGACCCAGGCCAGCAGGTCCGGCTTGACCCCGGCGTAGTTGAGCAAGGTGTTTCCCTTGGCGGCGGCACCGTAACCGACCACACGCTTGCCGTCGGCCTTGGCCTTGAGCAGAAAGCGCAGCAGTTCGTGTTTGATACGTTCGGCGGCCGGCGCGAGGGTCGCGTAGTACTCGGGGGTTTTCACCCCTGCGACGAGTTCGGCTTGCAATTGCCGAGCAACCGCAGGCTGCACGTCACGACGAACACCCTCACCCCGCTGGACGAAGACCCGCAACGAACCGCCATGGGTCGACAGCTGACTGACGTCAAAGACTTCCAGACCGTTGCGTTCGCACAATGTCTGCACAGCGGTCAGGGACAGGTAGGAATAGTGCTCGTGATACAGCGTGTCGAACTGCTTCCCGGCCATCAGCGTCAGCAGTTGCGGAAACTCGAACGTCGCCACGCCGGTCGGCTTGAGCAAGGTTGCGAAACCACCGAGGAAATCATTGATGTCCGGCACGTGGGCCAATACGTTGTTGGCCGCCATCAGGTCCGCGGACCAGCCTTCGCCGACCAATTGTGCAGCGGTGTTTCGTCCGAAGAACAACTCGCGGATTTCCAGGCCTTTTTCGCGCGCCGCTTGCGCCGTGCTGCGGGTCGGCTCAACGCCCAGGCAAGGGATGCCGCGACCGGCGACGTACTGCAACAGATAACCGTCATTGGCTGCGACTTCCACCACACGGCTGTCGGCGGTCAGGCCGAAGCGCTCGACCATCTCGACGACGTAGCGATCGGCATGCGCCAGCCAGGTGCTGGAGAAGGAACTGAAATAGGCATACTCGGCGTCGAACAGGCTGTCGGCGCTGGTGTAATCCTCGGTTTGCACCAACCAGCACTGCTGACACACCGCGACCTTCAGAGGCACCCATTGTTCGGCCTGTTCCAACTGATCGGCACGGACGTAGGCGTTCGACGGCGGCGAGGTGCCGAGATCGATCAGCGGCAAGGCCAAAGGAGTTCCGCAACCACGGCAGTTCATAGACGCACTCCAGCGAAACGTTCATCGAGCAAGGGATGGCTGCCGTCCCTGGCTGACAGATTATTGACAGGCAATGGCCAGGTAATCGCCAGCCGTGGATCGTTCACCGACAAACCACCTTCGTGCTCCGGCGCGTAGTCGGCGCTGTGCAGGTAAAGCAACTCGGCGTCATCGGTCAGGGTCTGGAAGCCGTGGGCGAACCCGGCCGGAATCAGCAGACTACGACCGTCGCCAGCCCGAAGGTGTTCGGCGTGCCAGTGCAGGAACGTCTCGGAGTCGGGGCGCAAGTCCACCGCCACATCCCAGACTTCCCCGCGCAGGCAGGTGATCAGCTTGGCTTCCGGTGCGTTGGCGTTTTGGTAATGCAGGCCACGCACACTACCCCGCTCACGGGTGCAGGAATGGTTGATCTGACGAATATGAAACGGCTGGCCAAAGGCACTCAGGCTGCCTTCGCAGAACAGTCGGGCGAAGTGCCCGCGATCATCTTCGAAGCGCTTGTGCTGCACGCTGAACAAGCCGTTCAGCGGCAACGCTTTCAACAGGAATTCGCTCACAGCGCGCCTCGGTACAGGTTCAACTGACCCAACGTGATGGCACGCATGTCGTCGCCGTTTTGCCAGGCCAAGTGCCAATCGAGGGTCTGGGTCAGGCACTCCTGTAACGACCAGCGCGGTTGCCAGCTCAACAGTTGACGGGCGCGGCTGCTGTCCAGGCGCAACAGGCCTGCCTCATGCAAATCACTGGGTTCGATGCGCAATCCGCGCGCTTGAGGCCAGCGGTTGGCGAGCAGTTCAACCACTTCGCCAACGCTGCACATGTCCGCTTCGCTCGGGCCGAAGTTCCACGCACCGGCGAACTCGGGGCCCTGTTCATAGAGACCGGCGGCGAGCTGCAGATAACCCGCCAAAGGTTCAAGCGCGTGCTGCCACGGGCGTACGGCCTGCGGGTAGCGCAAGGTCACCGGCTCGTCCGCCGACCAGGCCTTGAGCACGTCGGGGATCAGGCGTTCAGGCGCGAAGTCACCACCGCCCAGCACGTTGCCCGCGCGCGCCGTGGCCAGGGCCAGGCCGTGCTCGGCATAACGCTCGGACGGGAAGAACGACGCGGCGTAGGACTGCGCCAACAGTTCGCAGCAAGCCTTGCTGCTGCTGTAAGGATCGTGGCCACCGAGGGCTTCGTTTTCGCGGTACGGCCATAACCATTCCTGGTTGGCGTAAACCTTATCGGTGGTAACCAGCACGCAGGCGCGCACGCCACCGACCTGACGGATGGCTTCAAGCAGATTGAGGGTGCCCATGACGTTGCTGGAATATGTCCCCAGCGGATCGCGATAGCCTTCGCGCACCAACGGTTGAGCCGCCAGGTGCAGGACGATTTCCGGTTGGGTTTCAGCAATCAATTCCAGCAACGCGCCCAGGTCACGCAGGTCGCCGCGCTGATCATTGATGCCCTCGTGAACACGCGCCAGCTCGAACAGGCTCGGCTCGGTCGACGGGTCCAGGGAAAATCCGCTGACCTCAGCACCCAGGCTTTGCAGCCACAGGGTCAACCAACTGCCTTTGAAACCGGTGTGGCCCGTCAGCAGAACCCGCTTGCCGCGCCAGAATTCCGGACTCAATCCCATTGCTTCCATGGGGCCTCCCCGCTCAGCCACAACTGCTCAAGGTGGTTTTTATCGCGCAGGGTGTCCATCGGATGCCAGAAACCGTCGTGCTGAAACGCTTGCAGCTGTTGTTCGTCGGCCAGCGCGGCCAGCGGCTCGGCCTCCCAGGAGGTCTGGTCGTCGGCAATGTACGGCAACACTTTTGGCGACAGTACAAAAAACCCGCCATTGATCCAGCCGCCGTCACCGCGCGGTTTTTCAATGAAACCTTTGACGCTGTCGCCATCGCGCTCCAGGGCGCCGTAACGACCCGGTGGCTGCACAGCGGTGACGGTCGCGAGTTTGCCGTGAGTCAGGTGAAAGTCCACCAGGGCGCCGATATTAAGGTCGGAAACGCCATCGCCGTAGGTAAAGCAGAACGCCTGTTCGCCTTCCAGATAACGTGCGGCACGACGCAGGCGGCCACCGGTCATGGTGTCTTCGCCCGTGTCGATCAGCGTCACGCGCCATGGCTCGCTGTAATTCTGGTGAACGTCCATGCGGTTATTGCACATGTCGAACGTGACGTCGGAGGTATGCAGGAAGTAGTTGGCGAAGAAGTCCTTGATCGCGTAGCCCTTATAGCCCAGGCAAATCACGAAATCATGGATCCCGTGAGCGGAGTACTGCTTCATGATGTGCCAGAGAATTGGCTTGCCGCCGATTTCAATCATCGGCTTGGGTTTGAGGTGCGATTCCTCACTGATGCGCGTGCCCAGGCCGCCCGCCAAAATAACTGCCTTCATCGTCTCCCCTCTTGTTCGTCACAGGGCTCAGCCAAGCTGTATCAAGCTTTTGCGGGCCTTCTGGATAAAACCTTCAATGCCGGTCAGGGCGCTTCTGGATTGACCGGAAGTGCTCGTTTTATGGCGATATCGAGGGGGCTTGCAGGAAACGCGCCAGCTCTTTCTCTTCGGTCGGTGGGGGACTGGAACGTAATGGCTGGGTTGGGGAGAGGCTGGCTTTGGGTGTATATCCGTTGCTGCAAAACCGGATATACCCCCGATCAAAAAAGTCAGTTCGGCAACCAACCCTCAGCCCAATAATTCAGGTTGTTGCCCCGCAACATATAGTCGCGCAACACTTCCTCGCGTAACGCATCACCCATGCGGTAACTCGCATCAGGGTCAGCCAGGTGCATACGAATAGCCTCAAGCCATTCCTCGGTACTGTTGCTCACCACCTTGGTACACGGCAGATAACCCCGATAAGCCTCGGTGTCGGTACAGATCACCGGGTACCCGCACGCGCCATATTCCAGAAGGCGCAAGTTGCTCTTGCAGTCGTTGAAGATGTGAAACTCCAACGGCGCCAAAGCGAGATCAAGGTTCAGGCTGGCCAGTTTGGCGGGGTAAGCCAGCAGGCCGACAGCCGGATGAAATTCATGCACGTAAGGCTTGAGTGTCGGAGGACACATGCCAAAAAACACCCATTCGACTTCATCCGCCAGCTGGCGAACGACATCGGCAATAATGGCCAGGTCCCCATCATGACTGGTCCCACCGCCCCAGCCGACCCTCGGTTTACGCGACGTACGTCGCTGACTGCTCAGGCCGGTCCACAGATGCGGAGCGAGCATGTTCGGCACCACGCGAATATCGTCATGCATGCCTTTGAGAGCATCGGCCAGCGGCTGGGTCGACACCACCACCCGGTCACACAACCCGATCCCACGCCGCACAATCTGTTCAACGCCCACGATGGACTTGCGCACGTGAGCATTTTTCTTCGGCACGTCGATGACATAGTCATCAAGCTCGAAGATCCGGAATGCCCGTGAGCTGTTCCTGACCCGCTCCACTTCATTCACCGCACTTTCACTGTAGCGCCCTTGCAGAATGATGACGTCGGGCGACTGACGCTCCAGCTCGATGTCCGAAGGCGTATGGAACGAAAGATTACCGAGTACTTGACCCGCAGCCTCCAGCTCGAGAAATGGCTGGGTGACGCGGTAATGCCCTACAGCGGTCTCGTTGATCGGGATTGCCAGAACCCGTGGCAGCATGTGACGGACGAACGGATTCCAATCGTTCTTGAAACCCGGTTCAAGACTGAAATTATTGGTATTTAGGCTGAGGTTGACGTTGTACGCCGGATCTCTGGCGATGATCGGCAGCCAGCGCTGATAAAACAGCTTGTGCTCAGCCACCAGCGTTGACACTACCGGCCCGCTCTCCGCCTCGGCAGCCACGTGGACCGACTCGGCATACGGCGTCCAGACCACCAGATACCCCTTCTGCCTGACACGCAGACAGAAGTCAGGGCCGCCGAGCCTTTGGGAAAAGGCTTGCTCGTCCAACCCCTGAAGCTCATCGAACACCTGCTTGCGGACCAGCAGGCACTCGGCGCTCACAGCGCTCAAATTCTGCACCGCCTGCTGGCGCTGCATATAGCCCGGGGTGGTCATCACCTCCCCGCGCCAAGGCACGCCGACAGGGCCGCGCATACCCAGCACCAGGGCCGAACCTTCAATACGTCCCTGAGGGCTGACCATCCGGCCACCAACAACCCCCACCTCCGGACGCAATCCGTGGTTCAACAGTTCGCCAAGCCAGTCGCGGTTGACGATCAGGCTGTCCGGGCTGAGCAACAGCACGTACTCGCCGCGAACCTGAGCAACCGCGAAGTTCTGCGCCGCAGCCGGGTTATCGGCGTAATCACAGTGCAGCACGCGCAATTTTTCGCCGCCCATTTGCGACATGGCGGCAAGCCAGTCCTGCGCTTCGATCGAGGTGCTTGCGTTGTCCACGATCAACAATTCGTAGTGAGCATACGCCGTATGCTCAAGCACGCTTTCGATACAGCGCTGAAGCGGGCCGAGCCGGTCCCGCATCACTACAACAATGGACACCAGCGGCTGAACGCCATGCCGGTAGTCAATTCGATTGATCAGCGGCACGCTGCCTTCGCGGACCTCGTGTGCAGCGCCGATGCGATCAAGGTGAGCCGTCAGTACGCGAGCGTTTTGTTCGACCACCTGCGGCATAGCGAGCCATTGCGACAGGCCGAACGAGGACTCGACCAGCACTTGGGCGACATGCTCCACGACATGCGCGCCGTGGTTTTCGACCAGACGCCAGACCAGGTCATGAGGACCGAGCTCGGTGAAATCCGGGTTGAATCCACCGGCATCCACAAAGCGCTGGCGCTGAATGGCCAGCGTCCGCCCGATATAGGGATAACTGCGCAACAGGTCCAGATTGAAGTCGGACTTGAAGATCGGCTCGACCGACAGGTCATTGCGCAAGCCACCTTCATCGCTGTAGATGCACAGAGCGTCGGCACTCTCGACCATCCGCTCGGCCAAAAGCAGCAAGGCCAGTTCATTCAGGCGATCACCGGCCCGCAGAAGATAGAACCAGTCCGCATTGTCCGCCTGCATCAACAGGCCATTGAGCTGCTCGAGTCCATCGCCTTGCAAGGTCAAACGAGTCACGTTACCAGCAAGAGCGCCGGCACGATTTTCACCGGAGAGCACCCATACCGTTTCGGCGGCATAGACCTGCCGTTCGATACTCTCCAGTGTGACGCCAAGTGCCGCCTCATCGGCCTCGGCATCAATCACCACTGGCACAATCCGCGGCTGCCATGCCCACGAGGCAAGGCGCGCGGGCAACAGGCGTTGCTGGGCCGGGTTGAGGGTGCGACAGGCCAGCCATTGCTGATACACATCAGCGAAGCTGTCACAGTTTTCACCCACCCGCGAACGGATCAAGGTCGCGGAAAAGCCCAGAGAACGACTCAGGGGCATTTCCTCCCAGGCATACGGCTCACCGAGGGCGGCGCTGGCCAGATCGATATAACGAACATGCCCTGGCGCAGGTGCCGGCTCGCCGCTGCGCACCGCCAGCATCTGGGTCAGCCAGCCGAGCTCGACCGCCACGGCCTGCTGGACCTCCAATTGATTGCTCATACGCGCCGGGTGCAAGCGTTCGAAACTGAGCACCTGCCCCATTACCGCCAGATTGCCACGACGCAACAGGCAGACGAACAAGGCGAAATCGAGACGGGCGACAAACCCTTCGCCGATCTGGGTCAATGCGGGCAGATACTCCAGCACCTGATGAGTACGCATCAGGGCGCCACTCAGATTGCTGAGGAAGTTGATGGCCGTGCTTTCCAGCACATCCAGCAAGTCTTCACCCTTGAACAGCGTATCCCCCGAGGCAAAGCTGGAGTTCTCAAGACGCTCGGGAAGCAGCAAGTAATCGCCGTCGCAATACTGACGCTGAGCGATCACCAGATTCACGTCGTCATGGCCAATGAAGCCTTGCACCTGACGAGCAATACTCTCAGGCAGCAGTTGATCGTCATCACAGAGAAGCTTGAGATACTCCCCGGTTGCCTGCTCGGCGCAGGCCATCAGATTCCCCTTGAACCCCAGGTGTTGCTCATTGCGCACATAACGCAATGTCACGGTTTGCGGCACCGTGCAGGCCTGGACCAGCTCATGGATTTCGTCGCTGTCGCTGTCGTCACACACGATCACTTCAAGCGACGCATAGGTCTGATTCAGAGCACTTTGCAGCGCGGCCTGAAAGTACAGCGGGTTGTAGGCGGGAATGGCGATGCTGACAAGGGGCGTTGGTTTCACGGCGGGGGAACTCGCGAGCGGCGGGCGCTCACTCTGGAACGAGTGGAGCAACCCTGAACCGCTGAAAAAAGACGGTTTGCACTCGGTGCCTCAACCCCCGCGCCAATAGCGCGAAGGTCTCGACTCAGACTTTGTTGAACAGCCCCAACTGAGCGATTTTGCTGAACGCCAATTGCGAGGCTTGCAGCATGGTTTGCTGCAAGGTCAGGCGGGTCATCACCGTGGCCGGGTCCGAATCACGGATCGACCCCTGGGTCTGCGTGTTGGCCAACACCAGGCTCTG
Organism: Pseudomonas sp. IT-P100; assembly: GCF_949767185.1. Taxonomy (NCBI): domain Bacteria; kingdom Pseudomonadati; phylum Pseudomonadota; class Gammaproteobacteria; order Pseudomonadales; family Pseudomonadaceae; genus Pseudomonas; species Pseudomonas sp. IT-P100. The sequence goes on along the minus strand of NZ_CATKQK010000011.1, from coordinate 50,163 downwards.
GTTGATTTCGGTCTGGGTCGTCAACGACGCACCGCGACCACCCACGGAACTGATGCTGGAGGTCAACTGGTCCATGCCACTGGCAAGGTTGCCGACGCCCGAACCGATGGCTGCGTTGAGTTTTTGAATGGCCAGCGGATCGTTGTTGGTTGGCGTCGACAGCGCGGTTTTCAGCTGGCTGACGGTGTCCAGAATGTTCTGCGTCTGGTGAGTGTTGACCGTGACGGAGAACTGGTCACCGGCAAGCATCGTCGGCGCCGGCGCGCCACTCAGCGTAAAGGCGACACCCGATGCGGTGGCGACGTTACCCGCCAGAACGCCATTGGAAACCGGCTTGCTGTTCGCGGTCAGAGGCGCAGCATACAACTCGAAAGCCGTGGGACTGGTGAACTTGAGGATCGCCTCGCCTTCCGGAAAGCTAGCGTGGTAGGCCGCACTGTTGGTAATGCTCGTGTTGGTGACGACTTCGGTAGACACGTTGCCCGGAGCACGGGACGCATTGAAGCTGTCCGGTTTGGCCGCCAGGGTGAAACTGTAGGCATTGGGGGACGGAGGCGCCGGAAACACGGTCGCCGGAACGTCACCCGCCTTCATGTTGATGTTCAACTTCAGGTCAACGCCACGGAAATTGATCGTCTGTGTGGCGGCACCTCCGGTGGAGCTGAACACTCCATTGCCGGTAGCCTCGGACGTGACGTCGTTACCCAGCGAATCGCGGATTTCCAGTTGCGTAGGGCTGAGGATATTCACGGTGTAGGGCTCGCCACCACGGAATTTGGCGTTATAGGTCACGTCCGAATTCACCTGACCATTGGAAAGCACCACACGACCACCATCAACGGCTGGCGTAGGCGAACTCATGGTGGTCTGCGTGCGACTGGTGTTAATCGCCTGCTGGAACACAGCCCAACCGGTGCTGTTGGTGGCCATCGATTGGGTATCGCCAATCGGCAGATCCAGCGTGACCTGATCACCGTTATAGCTGTAGGTACCGTCGGTGTTGCGCGTGAACGGAACGGTGTCGCCCTTGGAGCCGGCGAAAATGTATTTGCCGTTTTCATCCTTGGTGTTCATCAGGCTCAACAGCTGCTCTTCGATCTGGCTGAGCTCCGAAGCGTTTGCCTGGCGGTCGGCATCGGTATAGCCGGCGTTGCCGGCACCCAGGGCCAGTTCCTTGGCGCGTTGCAGCACGTTGCCGATGCTGGTCATGACTGCTTCAGTCTGGCCAAGCGTGGCCTTGATCGTCGTCATGTTGTTCGAGAACTGATCAAGCATCGAAGCCTGCTGACCCAATTGCAGCAGACGCGACGCGCCGACCGGATCATCGGCGGCCGTGTTGACGCGAACCAGGCTGCTCGCCTCTTCGCTGCTCTTGACCACGTTGGCGAAGTTCTTCTGATAGTTCGCAGCAGAGGACTCGTAAAACTGGGCGGTAGAAATGCGCATGGGCTACGACTCCTTAAAGACTGTTGATCAGTGTGCTGAAGATTTCCTGCGCAGCCTTGATGATCTGCGAGGACGCGGTGTAGTACTGCTGATACTTGACCAGGTTGCCGGTCTCCTCATCGAGGTCGACACCCGAGAGCGAGTCGCGCGCGCCCTTGGCATTGGCCAGGATGGCGCCGGTCGCCGCGCTGTCGAGCTTGCCCTGTGCTGCCTTGGAACCCACGCCCTCGACCAGTTTGCCGTAGGCATCGTTCAGGGAAATACCTTTGCTGGCCGAGCCGGTGTCCACGGTCTGCGCGGTCTGCAAGTTGGCCAGTGCAGTGCCGTTACGGTTGTCCAGACTGCCCGGCTGGCTGAGCGAAACGTTGATCGCCGCGCCGTTGCTCGGGGCACCGGCAAAGCTCATGCTGAAGGTCGCGGTGTACTGAGTGGCCGGCGCAGGCGGGATCGGCGTACCCGTGGCATCCGTGAGCGGAATGCTCAGGTTCAGGGTGTTGGTCTCACCGGGCTTGATGGTGCCGGCACTGATCACCCCACCCTTGGCATCCAGGAACTGGTAGGCCTGGCTGGTGCCATCGGCGGACACCGCACCAAACACGACCTTGGTCGGCGTGGAGTTTTTCAGGCCGTTCTGCATCGCGGTTGTGGTCGCCGCGTCGTAGATGTCGAACTTGGTGGTCAGGGTCGGTTGACCGCTGGCCGGAATCGACAGGGTGCCGCTACCACTGCCGCTCGCTGCAATAGCCGCGCCCAGGGGTGCCGCGATGGCCAGACGCTTGGAGTCGGTCATCTCGGTCTTGATGTTCGCCGCCGCATCGCGGGTCGGAGTGATCTTGAAGGTGTCGCCTGCCGTGGCAGACGCCGCGTTGAACTTCAACTCAAACCCGTCGATGACCGGTGCCGTTGCCGGCGGTGCCGTGCTGAAGGTGCCCATGGGCGTGTTGTCCGGCAGGCGTTGAACGGTGTAGTCGGTCGCGGTGGTGAACGTGACCTTGTAATCGTTAATGGTCAGCTTGCCAGTGTCCTTGATGCTCACATCGAAGTTGCCGGCGCCCACGTTGCTGGTGGCGGCGATGCTGCGTTCAGAGACCAGCTTGGCCGAATTGATGTTGGTAAACAGGTTCGAACCGAAGGCACCGTTCTTGTCGATGCCCTGAGCCTGAAGGCTGTTCATCTGATCGGCGACGACCAGCGCTACACGCCCCAGTTCGTTCATGGCCGGGTCCAGCACCGTGCTGCGATAACGCAGCAGACCGCCGATTTCACCGCCGGTCATGATCGACGTGATGTCGATGGTGCTCGAGCCGCGATTGAGCTGCAGCGCCAGACGGCCCGGGTCTTCCTTGCTTGGCACCGTCTCGAGTTTGCTGGACGTGTTGCCTATGACCAGCGGCTGACCGCTGCCCAGGTAAATGTCGAGGCTGCCTTCACGCTCCACCACTTGCGCACCGGTGAAGGTCGACAGTTGGCGCACGGTTTCGTTACGCGCATCCAGCAGGTCGTTCGGCATGCCGCCGGAGCTGGAAATCTCGGAGATCTTCTGGTTCAACTGGGCCACGGTGGCGGCCAGCTTGTTGACCTGATCCGCCATGTTCGTCAGGTTGCCGTTGATGTTGGCATTCTGTTCGTTGAGCTGTGTGGAGACCGAGTTGAAACGGTTGCTCAAGGCCTGGGCATCGCTGAGCAGCAACTGGCGGGACGCATCGTCACCCGGCTTGGCGTTGACGTTCTGCACCGAGGCGAAAAACTTGGTCAGTGCGCCGTTCAGGCCGGTGCTGGTGTCGGAGAGCAACTTGTCCAGCGGCGTGACCTGATTCAGGTAGGCGGCCGAATCGCTGTTGAGCGAAGTGGTGGTCTGCAACTGCGCATCGAGGTAGCTGTTGTATACGCGGCGCACATCGGCCAGCGTCGTGCCGGTGCCGATGTAGACGTTACCGAAATGCTGAGAGGCTTTGGTGCCCTGCACTGTTTGCTGGCGCGAGTACCCGGCGGTGTCGACGTTGGCAATGTTGTTGCCGGTGGTCATCAACGAGGATTGGCCAGCGGCCAGACCCGACATCCCGATATTGAGCAAACTCATGGTTCGACCTTAATCCTTGTGCCTATAAAGGCGTGGTGGAAACGCCCGCCGCAGCGTAGTTCTGGTAACTCGTCATCTGCTTGGCTATCTGCGAAATCTTGCTCGCGTAGTCCGGGTCGGTTGCATAACCGGCCTTTTGCAACTCGCGTACAAACTGTTCTGGGTTATCGGCCGACTTCACGACATCTTGATAGCGATTGTTGGTCTGCAGCAAAGTCACAAGGTCATGGAAGCTGTCCTTGTAAGAGTCGTAGGAACGGAACTCGGCCGTCTCCTTGACCATCGCGCCATTTCTGAATTCGCTGGTGATCGCGCGCGCCGAATTGCCCTGCCAGTTGCTGCTGGCCTTGATGCCGAACAGGTTGTGGCTGCTGCTGCCATCCTGTGCGCGCATGACCGACTTGCCCCAACCGGTTTCCAGCGCTGCCTGGGCCACGAGGTAACGCGGATCGACCCCGATGCGCTCGGCGGCTTCCTTGGCCATCGGCAGCATGGTGTTGACGAATTCGTCGGCGGAGCTGAAGGCTTTCTTCGCTGGCGCCAGGGGGATTTGCGCCATGGCACGACCATGAATCTGCAGCCCGCCGTTCGATGCGGCCTGGGCATTCGCCAGCCAATCACCGTTGTACAACGGCCCTGAACCGGTAAGCGTGGTGCGCTCCGGCAATGGCGTCTTGTTGACAGTCGTGGCCGTAGTCGTGGCCGAAGGCACCAGGCCTGCCAGCAGACGGTCGGCCAGTTTCGGTGGCAATGCCAGACGTCGCTGATTGATCAGCGCCATGTCATTGCGGTGCGTGCCGTCGCCTGCTGCCTGCGGTGCATGGACCGAGCGCGACGCCCACAACGGACGCTCGCCATTGAGGCGCGACAACGGTCCGTTGGTGGCAACCGTGCCGGCGGCAATCGGCGTTTCTGCGGCGGCTTTCGCGGCCGCCTGCTTGGCCGCCGATGCGGCAGCTGCTTCGCCCGGCGCCATCGGTTTGTTCTTCGACATCTGGCGCATCAGCACGTCCGCCAGGCCGATACCACCACCCTCGCGAGACATGGAAACGGCCAACTGCTGGTCATACATTTCCTGGTATTGCTTGGCGGCCGGGGTGTTGAGCGGATTGTCCTCACCCAGGCTGTCGGTAGCCTTGCGCATGGACTTGAGCATTTCACCGAGGAACAGCGACTCGAATTCCTGCGCCACCTTGCGCATGTTCCCGTCACTGTTCTTGTCACCGACCTTGAGCTGGTTCAGCCGGTTCAGGTCCGAATAGGAACCCGAATCGTTGCTGCTGACACCCAGACCGCCCTTGCGCATATCCATGGTCGCCGTCCTCAGATCACGATCAGGTCGGCTTGCAATGCGCCGGCCTGTTTCAGAGCTTCGAGGATGGCCATCAAGTCACCCGGTGCCGCGCCGACCTGGTTCACCGCACGTACGATCTCGTCGAGGGTGGTGCCCGGGCCGAACTTGAACATTGGCTTGGCTTCCTGTTGTGCATTGACCCGCGAGCGCGGCACGACCGCCGTTTGCCCATTGGACAAAGGACCGGGCTGGCTGACGATCGGGTCTTCGGTAATGGTCACGGTGAGGCTGCCGTGGGTGACGGCGGCCGGGGACACCTTGACGTTCTGACCGATCACGATGGTGCCAGTACGCGAGTTGATGATGACTTTCGCCACCGCCTGGCCTGGATCGACTTCGAGGTTTTCGAGGATCGACAGGTAGTCGACCCGCTGACTCGGATCCAGTGGCGCCGTGACGCGAATCGAACCGCCATCGATGGCCTGTGCGACGCCAGGGCCGAGCATGTCGTTGATCTTGTCGACGATGCGCTTGGCGGTGGTGAAGTCGGAACGGTTGAGGTTCAGGGTCAGGCTGTTGCCCTGGTTGAAACCGCTCGGCACTGAACGCTCCACCGATGCACCACCGGGGATGCGACCGGCCGACGGAACGTTGACGGTGATCTTCGACCCGTCGCGACCTTCAGCATCAAAACCGCCGACCACCAGGTTGCCCTGGGCGATCGCGTACACGTTGCCATCGATACCCTTGAGCGGCGTCAACAGCAAGGTGCCGCCCCGCAGGCTCTTGGAGTTACCAATGGAAGCAACAGTGATGTCTACCTGCTGACCGGGTTTGGCGAAGGCCGGCAAGTCGGCACTGATCGATACCGCCGCGACGTTTTTCAGCTGCACGTTGCCCGAACCCGGCGGCACCTTGATGCCGAACTGCGAGAGCATGTTGTTGAAGGTCTGCAGGGTGAACGGGGTTTGCGTCGTCTGGTCACCGGTGCCGTTAAGCCCGACCACCAGGCCGTAGCCGATCAATTGGTTGGAACGTACGCCGGAAATACTGGCGATGTCCTTCAGCCGCTCGGCTTGAGCGCTGAAGGCTGCCGACAACATCAGGGCCGCAACGATGAGACTTCTGAAATTCAACGTAGCCACCTAGAAAGGGAACAGCGGGCTGAGGAAGAAACGGTCGAACCAGCCTGGCTGACTCGCATCGGCAAACGAACCGGTGCCCGAGTAGGTGATGCGTGCATCGGCAATGCGGGTCGACGAAACCGTGTTGTCGGTGGCAATGTCGTCGGCCCGGACCAGGCCGGCAATCCGTACCAGCTCATCACCCGTATTGAGGGTCATCCACTTCTCGCCGCGCACGGCAATGATGCCGTTGGGCAAGACGTCGGCGACGGTCACGGTGATCGAACCGGTCAGGCTGTTGCCCTGCCCGGCCTTGCTGTCGCCCTTGGTCGCGCGGTCGCCGCTGTAGCCGGCGTCCAGCGTCAGATCACCGTCGCTGAGCGGGTTATTCGTGTTCGGTATCGCGCCGAACAGCGAGGACAGACCGATGCTGGCCTTGCTGTTCTTGCCGATTTGCGAGTTGGCGTTCTTACTGGCCTGGGTCTTCTCGTTCAGGGTGATGGTGATGATGTCACCGACCCGGAACGCCTTGCGGTCGCTGTACAGGTTCTGTTCAAAACCGGCCTGGTAGATCGAGCCGTTATTCGCGGCAGCCGGCAACGGCGTACGCGGCAACACCGGGGCGTAGTAAGGGTCATTGGGCTTGGGCGTCGGACCGACGCAACCCGCCAGCGCGGCGACTCCACTCAGTGCCAGAACAGATACAAAGCGATTCATGACCCTACCTCACGGTGTTGCAGGCGACCTCAGGGTCGCCTCATAGACTTGATTACAGATTCTGCGTTACGAACGAGAGCATCTGGTCGGCGGTGGAGATCACCTTGGAGTTCATCTCGTAGGCGCGCTGAGTGGTGATCATGTTGACCATCTCTTCAACCGTGCTGACGTTGGACGTTTCCAGGGTGTTCTGCAGCGTGGTGCCGAAACCTGCCAGGCCTGGCGTGCCGACTTGCGGCGCTCCACTGGCGGCGGTTTCCAGGAACAGGTTGTTACCCACCGCTTGCAGGCCGGCCGGGTTGATGAAATCGGCGGTCTGCAGGTTGCCGATCACCTGGGACGCCGGGTTACCGGCAATGGTGATGGACACGGTGCCGTCGCGACCGACCGTGAAGGTCTGTGCGTCGTTCGGAATGACAATGGCCGGCTCCAGGGCGAAACCGCTGGCATTGACGATCTGGCCGTTGGAATCGAGGTGGAAGGTGCCGTCACGGGTGTAGGAAGTGGTGCCGTCCGGCTGCAGGATCTGGAAGAAACCGCGACCGTCGATGGCCATGTCCAACGGCTGCTCGGTGGTTTGCAGGCTACCGGCGTTGAAGTTTTTCTGGGTGCCGACGATGCGCACACCGGTACCCAGTTGCAGGCCCGACGGCAGTTCGCTGTCCTGGGTCGACTGGGCGCCTGGCTGGCGTTTGATCTGGTACAGCAAGTCCTGGAACTCGGCACGGTCACGTTTGAAGCCCGTGGTCGACACGTTGGCCAGGTTGTTGGAAATGGTGGTCAGGTTGGTGTCCTGGGCGGACAGACCTGTTTTGGCAACCCATAGAGCCGGAAGCATTCGATTCTCCTCGTGCGCCTGTTTTACGGCGCGACGTTCTGATAATTAGCTGATCTGCAAGACCCGAGCCATGGCCTGGTCGTCGTCTTTGGCGGTGTTCATCATCTTGATGTGCAATTCGAATTGCTTGGCCAGGGCCAGAACAGACGTCATCTCTTCCACGGCATTGACGTTGCTCGACTCCAGGAACCCGGACACCAGTTTGACGTTGGCATCGGCTTGCGCCGGCTGGCCGTCCTTGGTGTGGATCGAACCGTCCAGGCCCTTGGTCATGTTCTTGAAATCCGGATTGACCAGCTTGATGCGGTCGACTTCGGCCATCACGCGAGGGCCTTCACCCATCGCGCGAATGCTGACGGTGCCGTCCTCGCCGACTTCGATCTGCTGCTCGGGCGGCACGGAAATCGGTCCGCCGTTGCCCAACACCGGCATGCCGTTGCCGGCGCGCAATACGCCGAGGGCGTCAACGTTCAGGCTGCCGGTGCGCACGTAGCTTTCGCCGCCGTCCGGGTTCTGCACGGCGATCCAGCCATTGCCCTGCACCGCGACGTCGAGGTCGCGACCGGTTTCCACCAGGGCGCCCGCAGAGAAGTCGGTGGCCGGACGTTCGGACATGGCAAATGCTCGCGCCGGAAAGCTGTCACCGAACACCGGCATCGAACGCGCCTGCTCCAGGTCTTTCTGGAAACCGTTGGTGGAGATGTTCGCCAGGTTGTTCGCATGAGCCTTCTGCGCCAGTGCATTCTGGCTGGCGCCGGTCATTGCCACATAAAGGTACTTGTCCACACTCTTTCCTCTGCATGCCGGACGTTTGCCGCCCACCGCTGTACTTCTGAGCCATAAGCAATTTGCAGACCAACTTTTTTCTGGCGGCGCGGGGCCCGGCAAACAAAGGACTTGAGGGGTTCAGAGGGGAATGGGGGATTGTGTCGAAGACGAAAAACCGGCGGTGTTATGCCGGTAAGTGGCAAGGGTCGGCCTTTCTGATGCACTCACCCCTGTGGCGAGGGAGCTTGCTCCGGCTCGGGCGCGCGGCGGCCGCAAAACCCTCGGCACTATCTGCCTGTCAGACCTCGGCCGTTCTTTTGGGGCTGCTGCGCAGCCCGGCGGGAGCAAGCTCCCTCGCCACAAAGAGCTGACGGTCTCTGCTCAGGCGCCAGGCTCTTTACCCACCTCATACTCACGCAACTTGTTGGCAATGGTGGTATGCGAAACCCCCAACCGCTTGCCCAGCTGCCGACTGCTCGGATGCTCGGAATACAAACGCTCCAGCACCGCTTTTTCAAAGCGCCCGACAATTGCATCCAGTCCGCCTTCGAGTGAAAAATCGCCAAGCGGCTGACGCACGCCATAGTCTGGCAGTCGAATATGTTCAGCCTTGACCGTCCCGCCTTCGCACAACGAAACCGCCTGGAACAACACGTTTTCCAACTGCCGGACATTGCCCGGCCAATGATAATGACTGAGCCGGTCCATGGCCGCCGGCGCCAGTTTCGGCAGCGGGCAACCGATTTGCCGACTGGCTTGATCAAGGAAATGCTCCACCAGCGGCGTCAAACCATCCAGGCATTCGCGCAGCGGCGGGATGTGCAGCGACAGTACGTTCAAGCGGTGATACAAATCCTGGCGAAACTCGCCTCGCGCGCACAACTCCGACAGATCGACCTGAGTCGCGCAGATCACTCGCACATCCAGATAAACCTCTTCATCACTGCCTACGCGGCGGAAGCAACCGTCCTGCAGGAAGCGCAGCAATTTCACCTGCAAGCGCGGGCTCATTTCCCCCACGCCATCGAGAAACAGCGTTCCCCCCGCCGTCAGCTCCAGCAACCCCAGCTTGCCTTCGGCCCGCGCCCCTTCGAATGCACCGGGACCGTAGCCGAACAACTCGGTCTCGGCCATCGACTCCGGCAGACCGGCGCAGTTGAGCGCCATCAACGGCGACTGCCCCCGTGGACTGGCCAGGTGACAGGCCCGCGCCAGCAATTCTTTACCGGTGCCGGTTTCGCCTTCTATCAATAGCGGCGCGTCCAGTGGCGCCATGCGTCGTGCTTCGCGAACCACGGCGGCCATCACTTTTGAACTCTGGAAAATACTGTCGAACCCGCGCAGTTCCTGTTTGCGCACGTTGTAGATGCGCTCCCCTACCCGGTCGGCACGATGCAGCGTCAACACCGCGCCGGCCATGGCTTCGCTGTCGTCATGTTCCGATTGCAGCGGCGCGATGTCGGCCAGAAATACATCGCCCTTGACCTTGACCCGCAGCCCATTGATCCGCGATTTGTTGGCGCGCACCAGCTCCGGCAAATCGAAATCCTCGGCGTACCGCGATAACGGAATCCCCGGCACCTCATCCACCCTCACCCCGAGCAACTGCGCCGCTGCACGGTTGGCTGCGACGATCGAACCGCCCATGTCGATCGATAGCACCGGAAACTCCAGGGCGCCGAGCAACGCATTGAGTTCCATATGCCGACGCTCGCTGGGCATCAGTCCTACGCGCTTGACGCCAAAGACACCGGCAATCGACTCGAATTTCGGACGAAGCGCCTGGAACTGAATGTTGATCAGGTTCGGGCAATGCAAGTAGATCGCGTTGCCATGTTCGCCACCGACCTCGCCGCGAGCGACGTTGATCCCGTACTCGACCAGCAGGTTGAGAATGTCGCGCAGGATGCCGATGCGGTTCTGGCAGTGGACTTTGATACGCATATAAAGGCCCGAAACGTGAGTGATCGAGGCCCATTGCGGGAATTTTTCTGCGCAGGGGCCAACTTAGTCGTCAAGATTATGTGACACCTGTGAGCCTTTTCAAACCCGAAAATCTCAAGCGCTGCGCCATACCGGCCTTTCCGTAACGAAAACTTTACGAAATTCGACGAATTTTCCTACGCGCTATGGCGTTCATGGGCTGCCACATCGAAATTCCTGGGGTATTTCTAGGTCCATGGCAGGACATAACAAGAACGAAATCCCCTAGCAGGAGAGCAGCATGAAGCAGACGCAATACGTGGCTCGCGAGCCCGATGCGCAAGGTTTTATCGACTACCCCGCCGAAGAACACGCGGTGTGGAACACGCTGATCACTCGCCAACTGAAAGTGATCGAAGGGCGTGCGTGCCAGGAATACCTGGACGGTATCGAAAAACTCGGTCTGCCCCACGACCGCATTCCGCAACTCGGTGAGATCAACAAGGTCCTTGGCGAAACCACCGGCTGGCAAGTTGCCCGGGTTCCCGCACTGATTCCGTTCCAGACCTTTTTCGAATTGCTGGCGAACAAGCAGTTCCCGGTGGCGACGTTTATTCGTACCCGTGAGGAGCTGGATTACCTGCAAGAGCCGGACATTTTCCACGAGATTTTTGGTCATTGTCCGCTGCTGACCAACCCCTGGTTCGCCGAATTCACCCACACCTACGGCAAACTCGGCCTGCAGGCGTCCAAGGAAGAACGCGTTTACCTGGCGCGTCTGTACTGGATGACCATCGAGTTCGGCCTGGTCGATACCCCGCAAGGCCAACGCATCTATGGCGGCGGCATTCTCTCCTCGCCGAAAGAAACCGTTTACTGCCTGTCGGACGAACCTGAGCATCAGCCGTTCGATCCACTGGAATGCATGCGTACGCCGTATCGCATCGACATCCTGCAACCGCTGTACTTTGTCCTGCCGAACCTCAAGCGCCTGTTCGATCTTGCCCACGAAGACATCATGGGCATGGTCAAGCAAGGCATGCAGCTGGGCTTGCACGCCCCGAAATTTCCGCCCAAACCAAAAGCCGCGTGATCCGTAGCTTTTAGAATCAAGTGAGCCTGTCAGGAACCCACGCTTTGGTTTAGCGTGGTGACACTGACGGCCGATTTCCAATCATTCGATTTCAGGAACACACCATGTCCACATTGAACCAAGCCCATTGCGAAGCCTGCCGCGCCGACGCCCCCCAGGTCAGCGACGAAGAACTGCCGGTATTGATCAAGCAGATCCCTGACTGGAACATCGAAGTTCGCGACAGCATCATGCAGCTGGAAAAGGTTTTCCTGTTCAAGAACTTCAAGCACGCCCTGGCGTTCACCAACGCGGTCGGGGAAATCTCCGAGGCCGAAGGTCACCACCCGGGCCTGCTGACCGAGTGGGGCAAAGTCACCGTGACCTGGTGGAGCCACTCCATCAAGGGCCTGCACCGCAACGATTTCATCATGGCCGCGCGCACTGACGAAGTGGCCAAGGACGCCGAGGGCCGCAAATAATGCATTTCGACGCCATAGGTCGAGTACCCGGCGACCCGATTCTCGGCCTGATGGAGGCCTATGCGCAGGACCCGAACCCGCGCAAATTCGACCTTGGCGTGGGCGTCTACAAGGACGCCTTCGGCCTGACGCCGATTCCCCAGGCCGTGAAGCTCGCCGAGCAGCGCCTGGTGGATCGCCAGACCACCAAGACTTACATCGGCGGTCACGGCGAACCGGCATTCGGCAAGGTCATCAATGAGTTGGTGCTCGGCGCTGACTCTGCACTGATCGCCGAACAACGGGCCGGCGTTACCCAGACGCCGGGGGGCACCGGCGCCTTGCGCTTGAGCGCGGATTTCATCGCCCAGTGCCTGCCGGGGCGCGGCGTGTGGCTGAGCAACCCAACCTGGCCGATTCACGAAACCATTTTCGCCACGGCCGGGGTCAAGGTTAATCATTACCCTTATGTCGGCAGCGATAACCGCCTCGATGTTGAAGCGATGCTGGCGGTGCTCAATGACGCGCCGAAAGGCGATGTGGTTTTGTTGCACGCCTGCTGCCACAACCCGACCGGGTTCGATCTGTCCCATGACGACTGGCGCCGGGTGCTGGACGTGGTGCGCGATCGTGATCTGGTGCCGCTGATCGACTTCGCCTACCAGGGCTTCGGCGATGGATTGGAACAGGATGCGTGGTCGACCCGTTTGTTTTCTGCCGAGTTGCCGGAAGTACTGATCACCAGTTCCTGCTCGAAGAACTTCGGGCTGTACCGGGATCGCACGGGGGCGCTGATAGTTTGCGCGAAAACCGCTGAAAAACTGGTGGATATTCGCAGCCAACTGGCCAACATCGCCCGCAACCTGTGGTCGACGCCGCCGGATCATGGCGCTGCCGTAGTGGCGACGATTCTTGGCGATCCGGAGCTGAAAAGCCTGTGGGCCGATGAAGTGGAAGCCATGCGCTTGCGTATCGCGCAACTGCGCAGCGGTCTGGTTGAAGCGCTGGAGCCGCATGGTTTGCGTGAGCGTTTTGCGCATATTGGTGTGCAACGCGGGATGTTTTCCTACACCGGCCTGTCGCCGGATCAGGTTAAACAGCTGCGCGATCATCACAGCGTTTACATGGTCGGTACCGGCCGGGCGAACGTGGCGGGGATTGATGCGACGCGTCTGGATCTGCTGGCTGAGGCTATCGCCGACGTCTGCAAGTAATGTGAAACAATGGCCGGCTCCCCTGTGGCGAGGGAGCTTGCTCCCGCTGGGCTGCGAAGCGGCCCCATGCAGGCAATGAGTTTTTACCGATGAACCGCGTTTGCATTCCTTGCGACCGCTGCGCGTTCGAGCGGGGGCAAGCTCCCTCGCCACATTGGTTTCGCGAATCTGGTCCACACCTGTCTAGACAATCCCACCCGTCGCAACAAATGGATATAAAAGTCTGTTTGTCATTTCTGCTGCTGTATCCTGCCCAGGCTTTTTAAAAGCGCGGATCTACCAGATCTATCAACAGACTTTGCGAGGAGCGCGAAACATGCACGAGATCCCTAATCTCCCCTTCCCAAGCCTGCACGAAACTGAGCAGACAACCCCGCAGCAAGCCGGTGCCCAACAGCCCGAGCCGAAAGAAGCCACTGAACGCCGCCAGGCCGACAGCGAAGACTGAAACACTCGCAATGCCAGACCGTGTGGAAAGCGCTAACATGCGCTTTCCACACCGCCTGAACCCTTGAGTTGCACAACCATGACCGATGACTTCAGTGAGACCCAGGCCAGCGTCCTGATCGGCACCGCCGAGAAGATGATCGAGATCTGGAATCGCCTTTCCCCCGAGAAACAAGCGGCGTTGCTCGCCCGATTCGGCAGCGAAGAAAATGCCCTGGCCGCCTTGGTCACCACGCAACTGGTCGCTCCCGCCAAGCCCTGAAACACCCCATCCGGCAAATAGTTTTACTTTTCCACGCCTCGCGGCCGCTCGCGCCGCTATCATAAGCAGCCTATCTATCCTGCTTTCCCCGTGGACCTTTACCCATGTCTGAAAAACAGCGCCCCCTGGCGGTCACGCTGCAAGTTGTTTCCATCGTCCTCTTTACCTTTATCGGCTACCTCAATATCGGCATTCCCCTGGCTGTGTTGCCGGGCTACGTCCACAGCGAACTCGGCTTCGGCGCGGTGGTCGCGGGGCTGGTGATCAGCGTGCAATACCTGGCCACTCTGCTCAGCCGTCCTTACGCCGGGAAAATCATCGATAACAAGGGCAGCAAACTGGCGGTGATGTATGGCCTGGCCGGTTGCGGTTTGAGTGGTGTGTTCATGCTGGTTTCAGCCTGGACCCAAAGCCTGCCGGTGTTGAGTCTGATCAGCCTGCTGATCGGTCGTCTGGTGCTTGGCAGCGCGGAAAGCCTGGTGGGTTCCGGTTCGATTGGCTGGGGCATCGGCCGGGTCGGTGCAGCGAACACGGCTAAAGTCATCTCCTGGAACGGCATCGCCAGTTATGGCGCATTGGCCGTCGGCGCACCGCTGGGGGTGTTGTTGGTGAGCCAGTTGGGTTTGTGGGGCATGGGCGTCAGCATCATGTTGCTGGCCGTCCTGGGCCTGGCGCTGGCCTGGCCGAAGACCGCAGCCCCCATTGTGGTTGGTGAGCGCCTGCCGTTCATGCATGTGCTGGGGCGCGTGCTGCCGCATGGTTGCGGTCTGGCGCTGGGTTCCATCGGTTTCGGCACCATCGCAACGTTCATCACCCTGTATTACGCCACGCAACACTGGGACAACGCGGTGCTGTGCCTGAGCCTGTTCGGCGCCAGTTTCATCGGCGCGCGACTGCTGTTCGGCAACCTGATCAACCGTCTCGGCGGGTTTCGCGTGGCGATTGCCTGCCTGTCGGTGGAAACCCTGGGGCTGTTGCTCCTGTGGCTGGCGCCGGATGCGCATTGGGCACTGGCGGGTGCGGCGCTGAGTGGCTTTGGTTTTTCGCTGGTGTTCCCCGCACTCGGGGTGGAAGCGGTCAATCTGGTGCCAGCGTCGAGCCGTGGTGCGGCGGTCGGGGCGTATTCGCTGTTCATCGATTTGTCACTGGGGATTACCGGGCCGTTGGCGGGTGCGATTGCGGCAGGTTTCGGCTTTGCCTCGATCTTCCTTTTCGCCGCACTCGCCGCCCTGAGCGGTTTGGCCCTGAGTGTTTACTTGTACCGGCAAGCCCCCAAGCACCTTAATGAAAAGCACCGCGAAGAAAGAGCAGCGCGCTAGAAATCGACCTTGCCGCGCCCGGCCTTGATACTGCCGCGCTTGGTCTTGGATTCGAGCCGACGCTTTTTCGAGCCCAGGGTCGGTTTGGTCGGACGACGTTTCTTTTCGACCTTGGTGGCGCTGAGGATCAACTCGATCAGCCGCTCCAGCGCATCGGCGCGATTGGCTTCCTGCGTCCGGTATTGCTGAGCCTTGATGATCAACACCCCTTCGCTGGTGATGCGACTGTCCCGCAGCGCCAGCAGCCGCTCCTTGTAGAACTCGGGCAAGGACGAGGCCGGGATGTCGAAGCGCAAGTGCACAGCGCTGGAGACCTTGTTGACGTTCTGCCCGCCGGCGCCCTGGGCGCGAATGGCTGTCAATTCGATCTCGGCATCCGGCAGATGCACGTTGTTGGAAATCACCAGCATGGAAAAGCGTCCGGGTTGAGGTCTTTCAGGATACCGCGAATGAATGGCAAGAACGCGCTCCCACAGGGCTTTGTGTAGGCCGAAAAAGACAAACCCGGCACATGGCCGGGTTTGTCGTTTCTGCGCGCTGCGCTATTTCACTGCAGCCTGCAACGCATGCTGGGCACTTCGCTTGTTCTTGATGCCGTAGCAAACCCACATGAACGCAACCCACACCGGAATCGCATACACCGAGATCTGAATGCCCGGGATCAACAGCATCACGCCGAGGATGAACACCACGAACGCCAGGCAGATGTAGTTCCCGTACGGGTACCACAGGGCCTTGAACAGCGGCGTTTGCCTGGTCTTGTTCATGTGCTGGCGGAACTTGAAGTGCGAATAGCTGATCATCGCCCAGTTGATGACCAACGTGGCCACCACCAGCGACATCAACAGCTCCAGCGCATTTTGCGGGATCAGGTAGTTCAGCAGCACTGCAATCAGCGTCACGGCAGCCGAGGCAAGGATCGAACGCACCGGCACGCCGCGCTTGTCGATTTTCGCCAGGGCTTTCGGCGCATCGCCTTGCTCGGCCATGCCCAGCAACATGCGGCTGTTGCAATAGGTGCCGCTGTTGTACACCGACAGCGCCGCAGTCAGGACCACAAAGTTGAGGATGTGCGCCGCGGTGTTGCTGCCGAGCATCGAGAACACTTGCACGAACGGGCTGCCGCTATAGGAATCACCGGACGCGTTCAGGGTCGCCAGCAGACTGTCCCAAGGCGTCAGCGACAGCAGAATGACCAGCGCACCGATGTAGAAAATCAGGATCCGGTAGATCACCTGGTTAATCGCTTTCGGAATCACGGTTTTCGGCTTGTCGGCTTCCGCTGCGGTGAAACCGAGCATTTCCAGGCCGCCGAAGCTGAACATGATGATCGTCATGGCCATCACCAGACCGCTGACGCCGTTCGGGAAGAAACCGCCGTGGGACCACAGGTTGGTCACCGAGGCTTCCGGACCGCCGTGACCGCTGACCAGCAAGTAGCTGCCCAGGGCAATCATGCCGACGATCGCCACCACCTTGATGATCGCGAACCAGAACTCCGCCTCACCAAAGACTTTGACGTTGGCCAGGTTGATCAGGTTGATCAGGACGAAGAATCCGGCAGCCGAAACCCAGGTCGGGATCTCCGGTGCCCAGTAGTGAATGTACTTGCCGACCGCAGTCAGCTCTGACATGCCCACCAGAATGTACAGAATCCAGCAGTTCCAGCCCGACAGGAAACCGGCGAAACCACCCCAGTATTTGTGCGCAAAATGGCTGAAGGAACCGGCCACCGGCTCTTCGACGATCATTTCGCCGAGCTGGCGCATGATCATGAAGGCAATGAAGCCGCAGATGGCGTAGCCGAGGATCATCGACGGGCCAGCGGATTTGAGTACACCGGCCGAGCCGAGGAACAGGCCGGTACCAATCGCGCCACCGAGGGCGATCAGTTGAATATGACGATTCTTCAGGCCGCGTTTCAGCTCGCCTGAATGCGAGTTTTGTCCACTCATGAAAAGGGTCTCACGCAAGGTTTGATGATGTTCAGTAGACGTTGCTGCTCGGTTGCAACTTTAAGCAGCGCCGATCAAACCCCAGCGCAGGCACCAGGAGTTCAGCGTATTTACAACGGTCATGCGTCACCTGTTTGTTTTTATCTGTGACGAAATCGAACCCGACACGCTCGTGACGTGGCGGAGTGAACAAGGCGGATAGCCTTGAGGTTTGCGCAGCTGCGCAGGAGGTCACAGGTAAAACGCGGCGCATTGTACACCGCCAACCCCCTGCTGCCAGACCCGCTGGATCAGCGTGTCGGTTGCCGGGATTGCCTGTGTCCGCCTCGAGGGTCTCGGGCGGCTGCAAAAAATGAGTCAGACCTTTGCGGGTCATGGGCGTGAACGATGGAAAAACCGTCCCACGGGAAGAGATGGAGATCAGTCACGGCGTACATTGCGCCTCCTTCTTGTTATGCACCTGCACGACAGGCATGGCGCGCATCTCACCCTTCCAGCGCCGCTGAAACAAGCGCGCCAGAGCCTTTTGCGGGGATCAATCGGCGTGCTGGCGGCAGGTTTTCCTTACACCTATCCCGAAGACGCGAATCCATGGGATTCAGCGCGCAATTTCGTCAGCATTCCTTTACATGCCGTAACGAAACTTTGCCAAATCAGACATAACTGTAGGACGACTGCAAATTGACGATAGGAAGCTTCCTAAGGAAAAAGCCTGCTTAGTTTTTTGTTTTCTATTAATAAATTTCTATTTAAAAAACAGAACAAAAAGTTCAATTAAATCTTATTTAATTATTTTTTTGCGTTTCAAAAACCAGTGAACTAGGTTTTCAGCGACTTGCCGAGCCGCCTCGACTGGCAAGTTGTTCTTACTCAAAAGTCATCTAGGAGATTCACCATGCAAGCAATGGAAAAAGACCTGGAAACTGAACTGCAACTGGACGATTGGTTTGAAGCACCGACCCATGAAGCCGCCGTTGAAATGATGCAAGCCGACGCGGTAGTTCCGTTCGGCACGGCGATGTGGCCTCTGTAAGTCATCCCGGCAGGCACGGTCCGGCCGGTTGTGCCTGCCACTTTCGCTCGGTTTGTCAGGGAGGACTACATGGATAAGCCACGCGCCATTTCGCATTTCCTTTACTACCTCGAACATCACCCGGCCCTTGCCGGCCTCAATCCGGCGAAGGTCTTGCTGGGCCACACCGCTGATTACGCAGCACTGACCGGCGCCATTGCCGAACAGGCATCCGACAGCCAGCCATTTCGCTTGAGCTCGCTGCGACTGGACCTCGAACCCGCGGATTTTCTGGCTCAGGCCATTATCGACAGCGATCTGTACATTTTTTTCTACGACTCCTCCACCCTGCCGAATCCACGCCCCGACGGCCCGGATTTTGTCCGCGCCCTGCAAGGCGTGATGGCCGAGAACTGGAGGAAGTCGCTGCTGTTCAAGGATTACGGTGATTACTTCTACGACACGTTCAGTGTCACCCCGCAGCGCATTGCCGGACTGAACAGCCATTTGATCCAGCGCATGTCCCACGCAACAACGTTAAGTTTCAAGGATGACCACGGCTCCTGGTTTGAAACACCATTGAGCAGTATCAAGAAGTGGACTGACATCAATGGTGTCGGCAACTTTGATCTGGCACCCGGTGAAATTGCCACCCACAGCGAAGCCATTAATGGCCGGGTTAAGTTCATGGGGACATTTCTCAGTACTATTCCGTTTGCGCGCAAATATGGAGTATTGGCGTCACCGCTGGAGTTATGGATCGAGAACTCGACCATCGGCAGAATTGCGACTGAAGTGCCGGGACTGGAACACGATTTCAACAAGTACCTGGACGCCAATCCGTCGAATCGGCGGATCGAGGAGCTGGGGATCGGCACCAATGAAGGGATCAAGGCGTTGTATGCGCGCAATGCCGGATTTGAGGAACGCCATTGCGGGCTGCATCTGGGGTTGGGGGGGGAGCGAAGGGTAGCCATCATCTGGATCTAATCTTCTCCAATGGCGTGTTGGCGCTGGATGATGAGCCGCTGTTTGATGGACGGTTTGTGTTCTAACCCCCCCCTGTGGCGAGGGAGCCTGGAGCCGCTGCGCGACTCAGCGGGAGCAAGCTCCCTCGCCACAGGTTACCTGCACTCTGAAGACCGGTTATTGCCAGACCAAAAAAAACGCCAACCCTGAGGTTGGCGTTTTTTCATGTATCGCTTACCGCTTACTCAGGCTTGCGACGACCAAAGCCTGGACGCTGGCCGGAACCGGCTGGCGCACCGCGGCGTTTGCCCGATGGTGCATCCTTGTCGACCAGGACGATGCCCGGGCGTTTCTTCGGCGCCGGTTTGGCCGGGCGCTTGGTGTCGGACGGACGATCGGCCACTGGCGTACCGCGACCGGCTGGAGCACCGCGATCACTGCGACCACCGCTTGGCGCACCGCGGCCTTCGCCACGCTCGGTGCGACCGTTGGCCGGACGTGGCGTGCGTGGACCGCGCTCGCCATCGGCACGCGGAGCAACCGGCTTGCGCGACGGACGCTCGCCTTCGATCTGCGGCTCACGTGCAGGACGCGGACCCGCTGCCGGAGCGCCGGTCGCTGGACGCAGTGTACGCACGCGCTCGGTCTTGCCGACCGGACGGGACGATTTACGCTGCATACGTTCGAGCTTGTCTTTGCTCTTGGCGTTCATCTGCGGCATGGCCACTGGGGTCAGGCCCACTTCAGCACTCAGAATGTCGACTTCGTACTGGCTCATTTCGCGCCAGCGGCCCATCGGCAGGTCCGAGTTGAGGAACACCGGACCGAAACGCACGCGTTTCAGGCGGCTGACCACCAGGCCCTGGGATTCCCACAGGCGACGAACCTCACGGTTACGCCCTTCCATTACCACGCAGTGATACCAATGGTTGAAACCTTCGCCACCGGGCGCCTGCTTGATGTCGGTGAACTTGGCCGGGCCGTCTTCGAGGACCACGCCTGCCTTCAGGCGCTCGATCATCTCGTCATCGACTTCGCCACGTACACGTACCGCATATTCACGGTCCATTTCGTAGGACGGGTGCATCAGGCGGTTAGCCAGCTCACCGTCGGTGGTGAACATCAGCAGACCGGTAGTGTTGATGTCCAGGCGACCGATGTTGATCCAGCGGCCTTCTTTCGGACGCGGCATCTTGTCGAACACGGTCGGACGGCCTTCAGGGTCGTCACGGGTGCAGATTTCACCGTCGGGTTTGTTGTACATGATCACGCGGCGTACCGACTCGGCGGCTTCTTCGCGCTTGATCACCTTGCCATCGATGGTGATGGCGTCATGCAGGTCGACGCGCAGGCCAAGGGTGGCGTCTTTGCCGTTGACCTTGATGCGGCCGTGGCTGATCCAGGCTTCTACGTCACGGCGCGAGCCGACGCCGATACGGGCGAGGACTTTTTGCAGTTTTTCGCCTGCTGGGCCGATTTCCTGGTCGTCTTTCTGGTCGTTGATACTCATCTGGGCACCTCCCGGTGTGGTCTGTTCAGGCGGCTCTGAAGTGAGGGTCCTGAAGAGTTGAAAGCTTGTACTCGGGCGAAGGGATCGCCGAAGGGTCGCGAATCATACGCTCATGGGAGCGTTTGCGCATCAGAGACTAGCTGATGAATGGCCAGTTACCTGGATTTCCGCCGACCGGTGGCGCCGAGTTTGATCAAGCGCAACGAAGCTTCAGCGAGGACTGTGCGCTTGTCGGTCTTGTCGAGCTTCTTCCAGGCCTTGATCTCGCGCTTGCTGCGGCCACAGCCGAGGCAGATATCGTCGGTGAATTTGCAGACGCTGATGCAGGGGTCTTTGGTTGAGCTCATCAATCACTCCATTCGACACCAATCCCTGTGGGATTTGGATCAGTCTTCGAACTCGCGGCGTTCGGCTTCGATGGCTTCGGCGAGAGCCTTGGCTTCGGCTTCTTCGTCGCTCAACTCGGGCTCGGGTTTCGCCTGTTCAAGGGCAGCGACAGCCGCCAGGAGTTTCTCGCGCGCCTCGGCGACGCCAAGCACATCATCCTCAAGCTCTTCTTCAACTGTGGCTTCTGGCTCAACCGGAAGTTCAGCTTCAATCTCCGGTGCCGGCAACTCCAGAACCTCTTCGGTCCCGGTCACCGCGCTATCACGCAGAATGTCATCGAAGTCGGTCTTCAACCCCTCCTCCATGGTGTCCAGTTCCAGCAACAGCGTATGGAAACTGGTTTCTTCCTTGGGCTCCTCCGGCTCAGCGCTGGCATCCGCCAGTTCCTGCAACCCGGCCGGCACCGGCGCGTCGTCGAAATCGAGCACCGGGTCTGGCTCCAGCTCGCGCAGTTCGGCGAGTGGCGGCAAATCGTCAAGATTCTTCAGGTTGAAGTGATCGAGAAAAGCCTTGGTGGTGGCGAACATCGCAGGTTTTCCCGGCACATCCCGGTAACCGACGATGCGAATCCACTCCCGCTCCAGCAACGTCTTGACGATGTGACTGTTGACCGCCACACCGCGCACGTCTTCGATCTCGCCCCGGGTGATCGGCTGGCGATAGGCGATCAGTGCCATGGTTTCGAGCATGGCACGGGAATAACGTTGCGGGCGCTCTTCCCACAAACGTCCTACCCACGGCGAGAACTTTTCGCGGATCTGCAGGCGATAACCGGAGGCGACTTCCTTCAGCTCGAAGGCACGACCGTCGCAGGACTTGGCGAGAATCGTCAGGGCTTTCTTGAAGACTGGCGGCTCGGGGCGCTCGCCCTCTTCGAAGAGTTCGAACAGGCGTTCAAGCGATTGCGGTTTTCCCGAGGCCAACAGAAAGGCTTCAAGCAGTGGCGCCAGCTCGCGGGGTTCAGTCAGGTTCATGATTCAACTCGTTATTCGGCTCGGGCTCGCACGTGGATCGCCGCGAACGGCTCATTCTGCACCAGCTCGACCAAAGATTCCTTGACCAGTTCGAGGATCGCCATAAAGGTCACCACGACACCCAGGCGCCCTTCTTCGGCCGTGAACAGCTCGACAAACGGCACGAAACCGCCGCCCTTGAGCCGTTCCAGCACGTCGCTCATGCGCTCGCGAGTGGACAGCGCCTCGCGGCTGACCTGGTGACTTTCAAACATGTCGCCACGGCGCAGGACCTCGGCCATGGACATCAGCAATTCTTCCAGGCTCACGTCCGGCAACAGCTTGCGCGCCCGGGCTTCCGGGGCATCCAGCTTGGGCACCACCACGTCACGACCAACGCGGCTCAAGCCATCGATACCTTCGGCGGCGGCCTTGAAACGTTCGTACTCCTGCAAACGACGGATCAATTCGGCGCGCGGGTCGTCTTCTTCGTCTTCGATGGTTTCGGCTCGCGGCAACAGCATCCGCGACTTGATCTCGGCCAGCATCGCGGCCATGACCAGGTACTCGGCGGCCAGTTCCAGGCGCACCGACTGCATCAACTCCACATAACCCATGTACTGGCGGGTGATTTCCGCCACCGGAATGTCGAGGATGTTGATGTTCTGTTTGCGGATCAGGTACAGCAGCAGGTCGAGGGGGCCTTCGAAGGCTTCGAGAAAGACCTCGAGTGCATCCGGTGGAATGTACAGGTCCAGCGGCATTTCCATGACCGCCTGGCCATAGACCATGGCGAAGGGCAGCTCTTGCTGGGCACCGGCCTGACTGTCGACAACGGGTTCTACTGCAGACATCTACGCCTCGGCCATGAACGGCGTCGGATCGCCGCAACCCACGCGGATCACTTCCGGCTCGCCGTCGGCGAGGTTGATCACGGTGGACGCCTTGATGCCGCCGAAACCGCCGTCGATGATCAGGTCGACCTGATGCTCGAGCAACTGGCGCATTTCATACGGATCGGTCAGCGGGTCGGTGTCGCCGGGCATGATCAGCGTCACGCTCATCAGCGGCTCGCCGAGTTCTTCCAGCAGCGCCAGGGCAATCGGGTGGCTGGGCACGCGCAGGCCGATGGTGCGTTTTTTCGGGTGCAACAACAGCCGCGGGACTTCGCGGGTGGCATTGAGAATGAAGGTATAGGGCCCTGGCAAATGTGCCTTGAGCAGGCGGAAGGTGCCGGTGTCGATCTTGGCAAACAGCCCCAGTTGCGACAGGTCGCTGCAAATCAGTGCGAAGTTGTGCTTCTCATCCAGTTGACGCAACCGGCGAACGCGCTCCACGGCATTCTTGTCGCCGATCTGGCAACCAATGGCGTAGGACGAGTCAGTGGGATAAATCACCACCCCGCCGTTGCGGATGATCTCGACAGCCTGTTTGATCAGGCGCGCTTGCGGGTTTTCCGGATGAATCTGGAAAAATTGACTCACATTCTCTACCTGTTCAGACGGCGGCAATAATTGGGTCATGTTTGAATCGACACCACAGTGGTGGCAGATCCTCCGGGAGCGGGCGGTATTCACCGATCTCGGACCAGCCTCCAGGGCCATGAAAATCACTGCCGGCGCTGACCAGCAGACCGAACTCACGAGCAAGAATCGCCAGACTGCCCACCTGCTCCGCGGGCTGATGGCCATTGACCACTTCGATCGCATGGCCGCCTGCTTGAATATAGTCGGCAATCAGGCGGCGGCGCTTGCTGCGAGTGAAATCGTAGTGCCACGGGTGCGCCAGGCTCACCCAGGCTTTGGCCGCACGCAGGGTTTCGACCGTCTCTTCCAGGGTCGGCCAGTGTTGCTTGACGTCCCCCAGCTTGCCGGCGCCCAGCCATTTGCGGAACGCTTCGGCGCGATCCTTGACGAAACCTTCGCGCACCATCCAGTCGGCGAAGTGCGGACGGGCCGGCGCGTTACCGCTGTCGCCCAGTTCCTGCTGGATCGCCCGGGCGCCTTCCAGCGCACCCGGCATACCCTTCAATGCCAGCTTGCGGCTTATTTCTTCGGACCGTAGCCAACGGCCATCGTGCAATTTGGCGATGGCTTCGACCAACGGCGGTGCATTCACATCAAATCCGTAACCCAACACATGAATGGTCGCGCCACCCCAGGTGCAGGATAATTCGACGCCGTTGACCAATTGCATCCCCAGCGCCGTTGCCGCGTTGCGGGCCTCGTCGAGGCCTTCGAGGGTGTCGTGATCGGTCAAGGCCAGGACTCGCACGCCTTTTTCGTACGCACGCGCCACCAGGACAGCAGGCGCGAGAGCGCCATCGGAGGCGGTGCTATGGCAGTGCAAATCGACATTCACGGGGATGTGTTACCTCAAATCAGCTGACGCTATCGCGCGCCCATATGTTTGTTATTATGCCGCCACATCCTGCTTCTGGCTGCCACTGTGAAACAATTCATCGATTTCATCCCGCTCCTGCTGTTTTTCATTGTTTTCAAGATCGACCCACGGGTCGTTGACATTGGCGGTCATCAACTGACTGTCGGAGGCATCTACAGCGCCACCGCGATGCTGATCATCAGCTCCCTGGTCGTCTACGGCACACTCTTCATCAAGCAGCGCAAGCTGGAAAAGAGCCAGTGGCTGACCCTCATCGCCTGCCTGGTCTTCGGCAGCCTGACCCTGGCGTTCCACAGCGAAACCTTCCTGAAATGGAAGGCCCCGGTGGTCAACTGGCTGTTTGCGCTGGCGTTCATCGGCAGCCACTTCATCGGTGACCAGTTGCTGATCAAACGCATCATGGGCCACGCGCTGACCCTGCCGGACCTGGTCTGGACGCGCCTGAACATCGCCTGGATCGCGTTCTTCCTGTTTTGCGGTGCCGCCAACCTGTTCGTCGCGTTCACGTTCCAGGACTACTGGGTCGACTTCAAGGTCTTCGGCAGCCTGGGCATGACGTTGCTGTTCCTGGTCGCCCAGGGTATTTACCTGTCCCGCCACCTGCACGACGCCGATACCACCACGCCAAAAACCGAGGACTGACATGCTTTACGCAATCATTGCCACAGACGTCGCCAACTCCCTGGAAGCCCGCCTGGCCGCACGGCCTGCACACCTTGAGCGCCTGCAAGTGCTCAAGGGCGAAGGTCGTATCGTATTGGCCGGCCCGCATCCGGCGGTCGACAGCAATGATCCGGGCGCTGCGGGTTTCACCGGCAGCCTGATTGTCGCCGAATTCGATTCCCTGAGCGCCGCCCAGGCCTGGGCCGACGCCGATCCGTACATCGCCGCAGGCGTCTACGCCAACGTTTCGGTCAAGCCGTTCAAGCAAGTCCTGCCGTAAATTCCTCCCGCGCGATGAACCTTGTCGGTTCATCGCGCTCTCAATCGCTCATTATTCTCGTTTGCCTGCCGACAACCTGCCCAATAATCGATTGGAATCAGGAGCTCCGATGCGCAAAGGTCCGTTGTGTCTGATGTTGGTCACGTTGTCGATCGTGGCACCTGCCCACGGTGAAGAAAGCGCAACGCCGCTGTCCTTGAGCGCCGGCAGCCAGATCACCGAGTTGCAGCAGCGCTTGAAGGTGAGCGAACAGCAACGAGAAGAACTGAGCAAACAACTGCAAAATGCCGATGCCGAACGCGAAAGCGCTCAACTGAGCCGGTTGCGCCAGGAGAACCAGCGTCTGAAGCTGCAACTCAAGGAGGCCCAGGCCAGCAGTCCGCTGCCGCGTTTTCTCACAGACCAGCAGCAATGGTTCGTGATCGGCGCGGGAGTAGCGCTATTGGCCCTGCTCTGCGGTATCTTCGCCAGTGGTGCAAGTCGAAAACGTCGACAATGGCTAAATTGAGTGAGTCATGAGCGAGCTGTTATTAATTGATGATGATCAGGAGCTGTGCGAGCTGCTGGTCAGTTGGCTGAGCCAGGAAGGCTTCCAGGTCCGTGCGTGCCACGACGGCCAGAGCGCCCGTCGCGCGCTGGCCGAAACCTCCCCGGCCGCCGTGGTGCTGGACGTCATGCTGCCGGACGGCAGCGGTCTGGAATTGCTCAAGCAATTGCGCAGCGATCACCCGGATTTGCCGGTGCTGATGCTATCGGCCCGCGGCGAGCCGCTGGATCGCATCCTCGGCCTGGAACTGGGCGCCGACGATTACCTGGCCAAGCCGTGCGACCCGCGAGAGCTGACCGCCCGCCTGCGCGCAGTATTGCGCCGCAGTCATCCGACGGCGGTGTCCAGCCAGCTCGAACTGGGCGATCTGTGTTTCAGCCCGGTGCGCGGCGTGGTCAGCATCGATGAACAGGAATTCACCCTCACGGTGTCCGAAAGCCGTCTGCTCGAAGCCTTGCTCAAGCAACCCGGCGAGCCGCTGGACAAACAGGAACTGGCGCAAATCGCCCTCGGCCGCAAACTGACCCTGTACGACCGCAGCCTGGACATGCACGTCAGCAACCTGCGCAAAAAGATCGGCCCCCACCCCGACGGCCGCCCGCGTATCGTCGCCCTGCGCAGCCGTGGTTATTACTACAGTCTGTAAACCGGACAACAGCAACCTGTGGCGAGGGAGCTTGCTCCCGCTGGGCTGCGAAGCGGCCTCAAAAGAAGGCCTGCTGCGCAGTCCAGCGGGAGCAAGCTCCCTCGCCACAGGCCACTGCCAGCTAAATTTGTCAGGTCGGCGAGAAATCGTCTTTACCCAAGCTTTACGCTCCGCTGACCGCCGCTGACCTTGATCTCCGTAATCTGAACTCATCCGGAACGTACCGGGAACGAGACAAGGAGATTCACCATGCGCAAGACTCTTATCGCTCTGATGTTCGCCGCCGCCCTGCCGACCGTTGCCATGGCCATGCCTGAAGGTGCCGGCCCGATGGGTGGTCCGATGGACGGCTCGCGCCACGGCGGCCAGATGCACGGCATGCACGGCAAAGGCCCGTACAGCCAACTGGACCTGAGCCGCGAACAGCGCGAGCAGATCCGCAAGATCATGGGCGAGCAGATGCACGAGCGTAAGCAAGTGGTCGACAAGTACCTGGAAAAACTCTCGCCAGCCGACCAGAAAGCCATGAAGGACGAGATGGCCGCCAACCACAAGAAAGCCGAGGCCGATGTGCGCGCCCTGCTGAAACCGGATCAACAGAAGCAATTCGACGAGATCCAGAAAAAACAGGCCGAGCGCCGCGCCGAATGGGCCGAATTCAAGGCGTGGAAAGCGCAACAACCGCAAAAAGCGCAATAATGCGCTAACCCTGGACCCAACGGCTGAACCCCGTTGGGTCTGCCCCCTCAATTCAATGTAGAAGCGAGCCTCTGTGGCTCTCTCCCACATGGGATTGTGTTTGTTCGAGGACTTTCTGTGCGTTCATTGTTCTGGCGTATCCTGGCCAGCTTCTGGCTGGCTATCGCTCTGGTGGCAGGGCTTTCCATTCTGCTCGGGCACATGCTCAACCAGGATGCGTGGATTCTCAGCCGCCACCCGGGCCTGAACACTCTGGCCGAGCAGTGGACGCAAACCTACGAAGCACAAGGCGAAGAAGCCGCCCAAGACATTCTGGAACAGCGCAAACGCCAGTATCACATCGACGTTCAGGTGCTTAACGAGAGCGGTGATCCAGTCGTTCGCGGCACCTTCCCTCGTCGCGCGGCGGCCTTCGAAGCGCGACAGAACAACGATGACCGGCGCCTGCCGTGGCGCCGTCTGACCGATGAATACACCAGCGCCAAAACCGGCGATACCTACCTGCTGATCTACCGCATTCCGCACCCCGAGCTGGACGCATGGCACCGCGAAAGCCTGCTCTGGCCACTGAGTGCGCTGGGTATCGCGCTGGTGGTGCTGACCCTGTTCAGCCTGTTCGTGACCCTGTCCATCACCCGCCCGCTTAGCCGCCTGCGGGGCGCGGTGCATGATCTGGGGCAAACCACGTACCAGCAAAACAGCCTGGTGAAACTGGCCAACCGTCGCGACGAGTTCGGCGTGCTGGCCAACGACTTCAACCGCATGGGCGCACGCCTGCAAAGCCTGATCAGCAGTCAGCGGCAACTGCTGCGTGATGTGTCCCACGAATTGCGTTCGCCCCTCGCCCGGCTGCGCATTGCACTGGCACTGGCGGAACGGGCCAGCCCCGAGGAGCGCGAAAAACTCTCGCCGCGCCTGACCCGCGAGTGCGACCGGCTCGAAGCGCTGATCAGTGAGATTCTGGTGCTGGCGCGGGTCGATGCCGATAACGCCAGTGCTGAAGATGTCGATCTGAATGCGCTGCTCAATACGCTGCAAAAGGATGCGCAATTGGGTTCGCCGGAACAGACCGTTCGCCTCGCCGCCGAACCGCAATTGAACCTCAAAGGCTGGCCGACGATGATCGAGCGCGCCGTGGACAACCTGCTACGCAACGCTCAGCGCTTCAACCCGGTGGGGCGACCGATCGAGATGCAGGCGGTGCGGCAAGGTGAGCGGATTGTAGTGAGTGTGCGCGACCACGGGCCCGGCGTGGATGCCGAGCATTTGAGCCAGTTGGGTGAGCCGTTTTATCGAGCTCCGGGGCAGACGGCGGCAGGGCACGGTCTGGGGTTGGCCATTGCGCGCCGAGCGGCGGAGCGGCATGGCGGAAGTCTGGTGCTGGCCAATCATCCGGATGGCGGATTCATCGCCAGCCTGGAATTGCCGTTGGTGCCGGGAATCATCGTCCAACCCTGATCCCCTGTGGGAGTAAGCCCACTCCCACATTTGATCGGTGGTGTCAGGCCTTGCCGGGCCAGGCGCTGACGAACTCGGTGAGGTCTGCTTTTTCCGCAACGCGCGGTTCTTTCTGCGGCGTGCCCAGGTAAAGAAACGCAATCACCTCTTCCCCTTCCGCCAATCCCAACCCTTGGGCCACATGCGCCGAATACGCCAGATCACCGGTGCGCCACACCGCGCCAATCCCTTGCGCATACGCCGCCAGCAAAATCCCGTGCGCTGCGCAGCCAGCCGCCAGCAGTTGCTCGGACTTCGGGTATTTGACGTGATCCTGCACCCGCGCGATCACCACGACCACCAGCGGTGCGCGCAGCGGGCCGTTGCGCGCCTTGTCCAGCGCTGCTTCGGACACATCGCCGTCCTGCAGTTTCGCAGCTTCGGCCAGCAACTCGCCCATCTGCTCACGCGCTGCGCCTTCGACTGTCAGGAAGCGCCAAGGCTGCAAATGGCCGTGGTCAGGTGCACGCATCGCGGCACCAAACAGCACTTCGCGCTGCTCGGCGCTGGGGGCCGGGTCGACCAGTCGTGGAACGGAAACACGGTTGAGCAAAGCGTCGAGAGCCTGCATCGGCCACCTCCTGAAAAAAATGTCTGGCTATTCTAGCTGCAAGTGCCTCGGGGATGCCGGTTTACATGCCCTGCCCCACGGGTAGAATGGCGCCCTTCCTACTTTCAGCCCGAGCGGACTTCATGGCGTTGCCGACCTTACGTCTCATTGGTTTCATCATCGGCCTCTTCCTGATCACGCTGGCGATCGCCATGGTCGTGCCCATGGCCACCCTGGTGATTTTCGAGCGCACCGGCGACCTGCCGTCGTTCCTCTGGGCCAGCATGATCACCTTTGTCGCCGGCCTCGCGCTGGTCATTCCCGGTCGTCCCGAGCACGTGCACCTGCGTCCGCGAGACATGTACCTGCTGACCGTCAGCAGCTGGCTGGTGGTGTGCATCTTCGCCGCACTGCCGTTCCTGTTGACCCAGCACATCAGCTACACCGACTCGTTCTTTGAAAGCATGTCCGGCATTACCGCCACCGGGTCAACGGTGCTCAATCATCTGGATGACATGTCCCCCGGCATCCTGATGTGGCGCTCATTGCTGCACTGGATCGGTGGCATCGGCTTCATCGGCATGGCGGTCGCGATTCTGCCATTGCTGCGCATTGGTGGCATGCGCCTGTTTCAGACCGAGTCGTCGGACCGCTCCGAAAAAGTCATGCCCCGTTCGCACATGGTGGCGCGGTTGATCGTAGCGGCTTACGTCGGCATCACCATTTTCGGCAGCCTGGCGTTCTGGTGGGCGGGAATGAGCCCGTTCGACGCGATCAACCACGCGATGTCGGCAATTTCCACCGGCGGTTTCTCCACCTCCGACCAGTCCCTGGCCAAGTGGACGCAACCGGCGGTGCACTGGGTGGCGGTCGTCATCATGATTCTCGGCAGTCTGCCGTTCACGCTGTACGTGGCCACCTTGCGCGGTAACCGCCGGGCCCTCATCAAGGATCAGCAGGTTCAAGGCTTGCTCGGCATGTTACTGGTGACGTGGCTGGTGCTCGGCACCTGGTACTGGTGGACCACCCAGCTGCATTGGCTGGACGCGCTGCGGCATGTGGCGCTGAACGTGACATCGGTGGTGACGACGACAGGATTTGCATTAGGGGACTACAGCCTCTGGGGCAATTTCTCGCTGATGCTGTTCTTCTATCTGGGGTTTGTCGGCGGTTGCTCGGGATCGACTGCGGGCGGGATCAAGATCTTCCGCTTCCAGGTTGCCTACATTCTGCTCAAGGCCAACCTTAACCAGCTGATTCACCCCCGCGCGGTGATCAAGCAGAAGTACAACGGCCACCGGCTCGACGAAGAGATCGTGCGTTCGATCCTGACGTTCTCGTTCTTCTTCGCCATCACCATCTGCGTGATCGCCTTGCTGCTGTCGCTGCTCGGCGTCGACTGGATGACCGCCCTGACCGGCGCGGCCAGTACCGTGTCGGGCGTCGGGCCGGGTCTCGGCGAGACCATCGGCCCGGCGGGCAACTTCGCCACGCTGCCGGATGCCGCCAAATGGATTCTCTCGTTCGGCATGCTGCTCGGCCGACTCGAGATCATCACGGTGTTCGTTCTGTGTATTCCGGCGTTCTGGCGTCACTGACCCGATTCGGCGCTTCCATCAGCCGCACCCGGTACTCGCCGGGCGTGGCGTCGAACCAGCGTCGGAAAGCGCGGAAGAAGTTGCTCGGATCGGCGAACCCCAACAGGTAGGCAATTTCCAGCAGGGTCATGGTGGGCTGCGCGAGGTATTGCTCGGCCAGTTCGCGCCGGGTGTCATCGAGCAACGTCTGAAAGCTCGTGCCCTCTTCCTGCAAGCGCCGCTGTAACGTCCGTTGTGACAGGTGCAGCGTTTGCGCCACGGTATCGCGCTTGGGTTCGCCCTGGGGCAGCAAGCGGCACAACACCTGCCGCGCCTTGTGGGTCACGCGGCTTTCGGAAAACCGCGCCAGGTATTCGCCGGCAAAGCGGTCATGCAGCAGCGCCATGGCCTCGTTGGCGGTCGGCAACGGTGCTTCCATGTCGGCGCGTTCGAAGATCAGCGCGTCATAGGGCGCGTTGAACACCAACGGCGCATGGAAGGCTTGTTTATAAGGTTCAAGATCGGCGGGCTGTTCGCCCTGCACCAGCACCTTGCGCGGTTGCAGGGTGCGCCCGGTCAGCCAGCCGCACAATGCGAGCGCGCAGGCCAGCGAGGCTTCGGCACTTTGTCGGGTCGGTGGCAGGTGGTCGCCGTGGACCGTCAGAATCAGCGCATAACCCTCGTCCAGCAGACGGAAACTCAGGTCGGCACTTTCGGCGATGATCCGCTGATAACGCACCAGCCGTTGAAAGCCTTCGGCCAGGGTCTGACTGGACATCAAGGCATAACCGGCCACATGGAAGGAGGCCGGTCGTACCACCTTGCCCATGTTCAGGCCGATCGCCGGGTTGCCGGACAGCTCGACGGCGCGCTGCCACAGTCGTGTCATGGAATCTTGCGGGAAGCGTGCATCCGGATCGTCCAGTGACGCGTAGTCGAGCCCCAGCTGTTTGAACAGAACCCGGCAATCCAGGCCGTCCATTTCCAGTGCTTTGACAATCCCCATCGCCCAGCTTGCAGAAGTCGTTCTTTCGCTCATGGCGTTTACTTACATGGTGAGCCGCATGCTACGGCCAATTTCCGAAGGATACTAAAGTGGCGCCCATTGTCACTGGCTGATGCCAATGATCACTCTAGACTCAAATAAGCTACCCGCAGAACAACTTGCAATCAGAACAATAACCACAGAGATCGCAGTCGTGGAAAACTTCAAACGTTTCAATAGCTTCGCCGAGTTTTACCCGTATTACCTGAGTGAACACAGCAACAGTACCTGCCGACGATTGCACTTCATCGGCACGACACTGGTTATTTTCATTCTGGCCCTGACCATCGGCAAAGGCGCCTGGCTGTTGTTGCTGGCCGTTCCGCTGGCCGGCTACAGCTTCGCCTGGGTCGGGCATTTCTTCTTTGAAAAGAACCGTCCTGCGACTTTTCAACATCCGCTTTACAGCCTGCTTGGCGACTTCGTCATGTACCGCGACATGATTCTGGGCCGCGTGCCGTTCTAGGCCCGATTGGCCAGCAATGCGTCCTGCGCAGTCAGTGTGCTGATGGTCACAGGTCCTACACTGGAAAAATCCCTTTCGACAAGAACAAGAGGATAGCCGATGAATGCCAATGCCCGTTTCACCCACATGCAGGACGGTACGCAGGAGGACTGGGCGATCATCGCCGCCGACTTCAGTGCCTATGCGAGACAATTGCCGACACGGATTGTGGCGCACCTGAAACTGCTTGAGGGTGATTTTGGCGGCTTCCCGGTGGATCGTCTGACCCATTCGCTGCAAACCGCCAGCCGTGCCTGGCGCGATGGCCGCGACGAAGAGTACGTGGTGTGCGCCCTGCTTCACGACATCGGCGACACCTTGGGCTCCTACAACCATCCAGACATCGCAGCGGCGATCCTCAAGCCCTTCGTCAGCGCCGAGAATCTGTGGATGGTGGAGAAACACGGGATCTTCCAGGGCTACTACTTCTTCCATCACTTGGGCATGGATCGACATCTGCGCGAGCAGTTCAGCGGACATCCGCAGTATCAGGCGACCATCGAATTCTGCGCGAAGTACGATGCGGCGGCGTTTGATCCGGATTACGACACGCTGCCGCTGAGTTTCTTCGAACCGATGATGGAGCGGTTGTTTGCCCAGCCTAAACATTCAATTTACAAGGCGGCGATGGAAGAGCATATGCCGGCCTAAGATCAAAGATCGCAGCCTTCGGCAGCTCCTACAGAGGGCCACATTTCCATGTTGGAGCTGCCGAAGGCTGCGATGTTTTGATTTTTTACGCGGGCTCCGCGGCCTTGATAGTCTTCAATTCTGCCTCCCGCGCCTGGGCATCCGCCAACCGGAACAACTCGATCGAACCATCCCAATGCTCGATCAGCGCCGTGCACGATTCCACCCAGTCCCCGCAATTGAGGTAGTCCACTTCGCCGACCTTGCGGATTTCGGCATGGTGAATGTGCCCGCACACCACCCCGTGCAATTCGCGTTTGACGCATTCGTGGGCGATGGCTTCTTCGAAGTCGCTGATGAAGCTGACGGCGGTTTTCACCTTGTGCTTGAGGTACGCCGACAGCGACCAGTATCCGTAGCCATAACGCGCACGCCAGTGGTTGAGCCAACGGTTGAGGGTCAGGGTGAATTCGTAGGCCGAGTCGCCGAGAAAGGCCAGCCAGCGGTGATAACGGGTGATCACGTCAAACTGGTCACCATGGATCACCAGCAAATGACGGCCATCGGCAGTCACGTGCACCGCTTCATCCACCAATTGAATGTTGCCCAGAATCAGCTTCGAGTAACGGCGCAGGAATTCGTCGTGGTTGCCGGTGACGTAGATCACCTCGGTGCCGCGCTTGCTCATGGTCAACAGGCGACGGATCACGTTGGTGTGCGCTTGCGGCCAGTACATGCCACTGCGCAGTTTCCAGCCATCGATAATGTCGCCGACCAGGTAGATCTTGTCCGCGTGGTAGCCCTTGAGAAACTGCGACAAGTGCTCGGCCTGGCAATCCCGGGTGCCCAGGTGCACATCGGAAATCCATAAGGTCCGCACACGTTGCTTACGACTGGGTTTGGCGAGCTCGGCGCTGGTCATGGGCAACCCTCTGCGATTGTTTTTGCAAGCTTGCGCCGGCCCGGTTAATTGCCCATGACAATGACAAGTCAGTCCTGTGACAGCGCGCATGGACGGCCTCGGTGTAGACTGACGGCCTTACCCGGGAGACCTGCGATGAGACCGATCCTCACGCTGCGCCAATACACTCACGACCTGATCGTCCACAGTCACGACCACGCGCAACTGGTGTTCGGGCTCTCGGGCGCGCTGGATTTCGAGGTCGACGGGCATGGCAGCCAGGTGGTTCAGCAGAGTTTCGTGGTGGTTCCGTCCGGTTTCCATCATGCCTGTGGCAGCGCCAATGGCAGCCGCTGCCTGGTGCTGGACGTGCCCAGTGCTCAATGGGTGGCTCAGTCGCTTGGCGAGCATGCCGATGCCAGCCGCCGTTTGCTCGACAACGCCGGGCGTCTGCCCCTGGATGCCGGGCAAAATCAATTGGTGAACTGGCTGGCGGGCAGTCAGGTCAGCGACCCGCTGATCGCGCAACAAGGCGCGGTGCTGTTGCTGGCCAGCCTCAACCATGCCAGGCCACACGTGACGGGCGGGCGGCGCCTGCCCTACGCCGCGTTGAACGCGCACATCGATCAGTACGCGGCCTACCCGCTGCAAGTCGCCGATCTGGCGCGCATCGCCGGGTTGTCCAGCGCTAGGCTGCATGCGCGGTTTGTCGCTGAATGCGGGCAGACGCCGATGGACTACATTCGCAGTCGTCGTTTGCACATGGCCGTGAGTCTGTTGCGGGATTCGGCATTGCCCATCGGCGAGATTGCCAGCCGGGTTGGCTACAGCTCGCAAAGTGCGTTTTCAGCGGCAGTGTTGCGAGAGTTTGGGGCTTCCCCCGGCAAATTGCGGCGCGAGGCTGGCGACAAATGATGCGAGCCTGACGACAGACATAACTGTTCTCACGCGGTTCAATGTACTCCGTTTGGTTCACTGTCAAGGATCGCAATGACTCCTCGTACCGCCCTCGGCGCTTTGCATATCGGCGCTCTGATGTTTGGCCTGACCGGTGTGTTCGGCAAACTCGCCGCCGCCTCCCCCGCCGTCATCGTCTTCGGTCGCGCGGCCTTTGCCGTGCTCGCCCTGGCCGTTTTCGCGCGGTTCGCCAGCCAGACGCGCTGGCAGAAACTGCAAGCCGTGGACTGGCGCCGCCTGCTGCTCAGCGGTTTGCTGCTGGCCGGGCACTGGGTGAGTTTTTTTATCGCGGTGAAAGTCGCAGGTGTGGCGATCGCGACCTTGGGTTTCGCCAGTTTTCCGGCATTTACCGTGATCCTGGAAGGGCTTGTTTTCCGCGAGCGGATTCGCGCCAATGAAGTCCTGCTGGTGGTGCTGGTGAGTGTCGGGCTGGTGCTGGTCACGCCTGATTTCGATCTTGCCAGCGGCGCCACCACCGGCCTGTTGTGGGCGATGGGCTCCGGTTTACTGTTCGCGCTACTGTCCCTGACCAACCGGGCCAGCTCCGCAAGAATTCCGCCGGTACAGGCGGCGCTGTGCCAGAACGTGGTGGTCGCGTTGTGTTTGCTGCCAGTGGCGGCGCCTCAGTTGAGCGAAGTCCGTGCCATTGACTGGCTGTGGATCGGCCTGCTCGGGGTTTTCTGCACCGGCGTCGCTCACAGCCTGTTCGTCGCCAGCCTCGCGGTGATCAAGGCGCGCACCGCCGCCGTGGTGTTTGCGCTGGAGCCGGTGTACGGCATCACCATGGCGTGGCTGCTGTTCAATGAAAACCCGACGCTGCGCATGCTGATCGGCGGCGCCTTGATCATCGTTGCGATTGTGGTGACCAGCAGGCTCTCCGGCGGTTCAAGCAAGAAAACGGTCACTGCCGAAGCCGCGTCTCACTGAGTGCGGTCGTTGTGCCCGAGGTCGCGGTCCGGATCGATCTGATCGCGGACCCGTTGCTTCAGCACCTTGGCCTCCGGAAAACCGCCGTCCGCCTTGCGCTCCCAGATCTGCACGTCGTTACAGAAAACGTGAAACACACCACCGGTGCCAGGCACCAGCGACACCTTGCCCAAGTCATCGCCAAAGGTACTGAGCAGCTCTTGCGCCAGCCACGCGGCACGCAACAGCCATTGGCATTGCGTGCAGTAGGTGATGACGATTTCCGGTTTGTGCGCGGTCATGACGAGGGAACTCCTGAACCAGAGGGCGTCGCCATGATAGTGGTTCAGCGAATACCGGCCAACAATGTCCGAGCGGTTTGTTTAAGCGGCTCATCGCCGTCCTTGAGCAATTCGTTCAGCAGCTCGATGGCACTGTTCAGATCGCCGTCATCGATACAGTTCTGAGCCTGTTCCAGTTTGCCTGCGTTGTCCGGCACGGCGGGTTCCAGGCTCAGCGCTTCAAGCTCGAATGACGGGTCGGCATCCTTGAACTCGTTGAGAAAATCGTCGTCCAGAGACTGTGAGTCAGGTTCCGCGACCCACTCCAACTCAGGCTCGTCCAATGTCGGCTCTTCAGGCATCTCGAACACATCGGGCATCACGTGCAGGTTCGAGGTGAACGCAGGTTCGGCAACCTCGGGTCGTTTGTACGCGGGTTTAGTGTTTTCAAACGGACTGACCAGGTCCCAGTTGGAATCCATCGACAGGTCATCCAGATTCAGCTGGAACTCGTCGCCTGGCGATTCTTCGGATTTCACCGGTGTTGTGATGGCTGTCGCTGCAGCCACTGGCACCGCATTGGCCAGTTTCGGGTAGCGGGCACGAATGTCCTGAAGTTGCTGAGCATCGAACCCGGCCTCTCGCAGGCTGTTTTCCTGGACGTCATAGGCGGGCCCGTCACCTTGCTTGCCGAGGACTTCCAGCAACTGCACGGCCAGATCCGTGCGCTGTGGTTCCTTCGCCAAAGCATCGCGCAACAAGCCAGCCGCTTCGGAAAAACGACCATAGGCCAGGTAGATGCCGACGCCTTCCAGTACATCCCCTGACGGCGTTTCATCATGATGTTCGTGCGCAGATGTCAGTGGGGCGGGCTTCGCTGACGGCTCCACGGATTGATCGAGTACCGGCTCGTGTCGCGACGGCAAAACGGGAGGATCCTCGGCCTGGACGGGAACCTGCTGTCGTTGGCGACGAACGAACCAGCCCAGCAACAGCAATGACACCAACGCCAACAATCCGATGATCATTGGCCAGTTGGAGGTCTCGGGCGCTTGCAACGCGACCGGGGCTGGCGCGATAACCTCAGGCGTAACCGGGGGCGCCTGGGCCTCCGCCAATTGCGTTTGCAGCTCGGTTATCTGTTTTTTCTGACCGGTGATCTGTTCGTCCTGGACCTGAAGTCTTGCATTCAGTTCATCGACGTTTTTTTGCAGTTGCTGGTTTTGCAGCACGCTGGCGGCCAATTGCTCGGCGACGGGATCAATGACGGGCGCGGCGGGCTGTTCAACTTTAGGGGCCGTTTTTTTGGCCGCGGCGGGCGGTGCAACGGCCGGTTTGACGCTCGGGTATGGAGAGTTCGGGGAGTTGGCGACCGGTTCGTCAGTCACCGGCACGATCCCCGGCGTGCCCGGCGGATCGATCAGCACCGTGTACTCGCGCAGCACACGCCCATTGGGCTGATTGAGCTGCACGAGGAAATTCAGGAAAGGTTCGTTGACGACTTTATTGGAGCTCACCCGGATCAGACTGCGGTTGCCCCGCAGGATGGGCGTGAACTTGAGGTCATTGAGAAAGAACACCCGCTCGACACCGGCGCGACTGAATTCGTCCGCGGTCGCCAGACTGACGGACAGATCGCCCTCCTCCAGACCGGCAGCATCCACCAGATCGATGTCGGCACGCAGCGGTTGATTCAGCGCCGAATGCACGGTGATTTCTCCCAGGCCCAAAGCAGGGGCGAATGCAGAGTAAGTCACGGCCCCACCCGCCAGAACCAGCCTGGCGCACCAGCGCATTACAACGTGCCAACTCTCGAGCATGAGCATCCCTTAGATAACCAGAACCAACCGGTGCGTGTTCGTACATCCGGTACGAACACGATATTGCCTAGTAGTTCTTTATAGTCTGCCGAACGGGGTATCTCAAAAACCTTACACCCGGTTCTGCCTCAAGATTTTTCCAGGTTGGCCAGGATGTGCCCGTGAACGCGCATGCAGACCTTCAAATCCGCCTCGTCGACGCCTTCAAACAGCTCGTGACGCAGTTGAGTGGCAATGGTTTCAATTTGTTCGATCAGGGGACGGGCCGGGGCACAGAGGAGGATTTTTTTCGCCCGGCGGTCTTCCACCACGGCCTGACGCTGGACAAGACCCTGACTCTCCAGACTGTCGAGCAATCGCGCCAGGGTCGGCCCTTCGACGCCGACGCTTTGCGCCAGTTCGCGCTGGGTCGGTGCCTCTTCGAAACGCGCCAGATGCAGCAACACCAGCCAGCGCGCCTGGGACAAACCCAGACCGGCCAGACGGCGGTCCAGTTCGGCACGCCAGCCGCGCGACATCTGGGCCAGTTGCATGCCAAAGCGGTGTTGATCGGTTAACGGCATAAAACACTCATGGTTAGACTGAAATAAGAGAAAAACTAATTATTAGTCAGCTAAGCATGACCCTTGCCCAGAGGCAAGGCTTGCTATGTACTGAATCGTTACATCAATACAACCCTGTCCGGGATTTGAAATTCAGATCTCGAATTCCGATTGCAGCGCGGCTCGAACACAGTACAAAACACCTTCCGGCACGCGACCGGCGAACAGCGCGGCAATCTCCGCCACCGGCGGCAACTCGCCCTCGCCGTCGAGAAACGCATCCTGGACTTCGCCCATCAAGTCTTCGGGCAGGTCCAGCGCCTGTTCCAGCGACAACTGCTGCTTGCCAATGGCTTCGGCGAGCATGGTGTAGACATTCTTTTCCGAGCACTGCAATTGACCGGCAATTTGCAGCGGCGTCATGCCGGCCCGAGCGAGGGTGATCAGTTCGTGGCGCACGTCGGCCACCACTTTCGGTGCCTCGACCTGGCCACCGAGCACTTCGAGGAAGGCCTCGCCATACCGTTCGAGTTTGCGTGCACCGACGCCGCTGACCGTGGCCATTTCCGACAGCGAAGTCGGTTGGCTGCGGAGCATTTCCAGCAACGTCGAATCGGGGAAGATGACATAAGGCGGCACACCGTGCTCTTCGGCGAGCTTGCGACGCAAGGCACGCAAGGCTTCCCACTGTTCGCGCTCTTCGCCACGGACCAGTTGGCTCGCCTGGCTCTTGCTGCTTTTCGCCGTGGTTTGCGGCTTGAGGTCGCGGCGCAATTCCAGCGTCACTTCGCCTTTGAGCAGAGGCCGACAGGTGTCACTGAGGCGCAGGCCGCCGTAGCCTTCGAGATCGATATCGGCCAGACCACGGGCCACCAGCTGCCGGAACAGGGAACGCCACTCACTCTCGCCCATCGCCTTGCCGACACCGTATACCGACAGATGCTGATGGCCAAAGCTGCGGACTTTTTCGTTGTCCTTGCCCAACAACACATCCACCAGATGGCCGACGCCATAACGCTGACCGGTGCGGTAAATCGCCGAGAGCGCCTGACGGGCCGGCTCGGTGGCGTCCCAGGTCTGTACGCCGTCGACGCAGTTGTCGCAGTGGCCACACGGCTCGGGCATGTCTTCGTCGAAGTAGGCCAGCAAGGTTTGCCGACGGCAGCGGGTTTCTTCGCAGAGCGAGAGCATCGCGTCGAGCTTGTGCTGCTCCAGACGCTTGTGACGCTCGTCACCTTCGGAGTTCTGCAGCATCTGCTTGAGCATCACCACGTCTTGCAGGCCGTAGGCCATCCACGCATCCGCCGGCAGACCGTCACGGCCGCCGCGCCCGGTTTCCTGGTAGTACGCCTCAAGGGATTTCGGCAGATCGAGGTGCGCGACGAAACGCACGTTGGGCTTGTCGATGCCCATGCCGAATGCCACGGTGGCGACCA
The DNA here is from genome assembly GCF_949767185.1 of Pseudomonas sp. IT-P100. Classification (NCBI taxonomy): domain Bacteria; kingdom Pseudomonadati; phylum Pseudomonadota; class Gammaproteobacteria; order Pseudomonadales; family Pseudomonadaceae; genus Pseudomonas; species Pseudomonas sp. IT-P100. The sequence goes on along the minus strand of NZ_CATKQK010000011.1, from coordinate 10,527 downwards.
TGATCAAGCCTTCCTCGTTGAGGAAGCGCTTCTGGTGGTAGGCACGGGTTTCGTTGGCCAGACCGGCGTGATACGGCAGGGCCGGGAAGCCTTGCTCGCTGAGGAACACCGCCACTTCGTCGACTTTTTTGCGCGACAGGCAATAGACGATGCCGGCATCGCTGCGTCGTTCGGCGAGGAACGCCAACAACTGCTTGCGCGGCTGTTCCTTGGGCACGATGCGATAGAAAATGTTCGGACGGTCGAAACTGGAGAGGAAGCGTTCGGCATTCTGCAGATGCAGGCGATCGACGATCTCTTCCCGGGTGCGCTTGTCGGCAGTCGCGGTGAGGGCGATGCGCGGGACGTTGGGGAACAACTCCGCCAACTGACCCAGTTGCAGGTATTCGCGGCGGAAGTCGTGACCCCATTGCGACACGCAATGCGCTTCGTCGATGGCGAACAAGGCGATTTCAAGGCTTTGCAGGAAGGCCAGCATGCGCGGCTGGACCAGACGCTCAGGCGCCAGATAAAGCATTTTCACTTCACCGCGTTTGATCCGCGCGGCGAGGTCGCGTTGTTGCTCGGCGCTCAGCGTGGAGTTCAACGCAGCGGCGGCGACGCCCAGTTCCTCGAGGGTCGCCACCTGGTCGTCCATCAGCGCGATCAGCGGCGACACCACCACCGCCAAGCCTTCGCGCAACAGCGCCGGCACCTGGAAGCACAGGGATTTGCCGCCACCGGTAGGCATCAGTACCAGGGCGTCGCCGCCACTGGCCACGCGCTCAATGATCGCACCCTGACGGCCACGGAAACTGTCGTAGCCGAAGATGTCCTTGAGGACGCGTTGAGCCTGTTCGAGCATAAAAACTCCAAAAATCACCGAAACATCCCTGCAAGGCTGGGTCAGGATCCGCAAGACTGCACTGACAAATCGTAAGTGCACATTGCATGACGCTTCACATTTCAGCCGCGACGCCAGCAGGGCATCACAAAACGCGGGAGTATACCCGAGGCCTCGCTTGCAAAGGGCGCCGCTGAGAAGACACATAAGGACAAACACCGCAATCCCTGTGGGAGCGAGCCTGCTCGCGATGGCGGCATGTCAGGCGATAAATGTATTGGATGTACCGACCTCATCGCGAGCAGGCTCGCTCCCACAGGGATTGCGGTGTTTGTGAGGTCCCAGCGTTGCAAATATCCCGCGCGGCTGGCCTGAGTGCTCAAGAAGGCCTAGAATTCCCGCATCTGTTTAATTCCCAAGGTAGCCCTTTAATGTCCTTCGCTGAGCAACTAACCCGCCTGCAAGTCTTCCTCGACGCTGATGAACTGCATGACGAGGCGCTGGACTACGTGGCCGCCCACGGCTACCTCACCGCCTTGTCGATCTGTTCCGAAAGCGTTCCCGACCGCGAATGGATCGATGCCCTCTTCGCCGAAGAGCCGCATTACGCCGACGACACCGAGCGTGAAGCGATCGAATCCACCCTGCTGGCCCTCAAGGCTCACATCGCTCGCCAGCTGGCATCCGATGAAGAGTTCGAGCTGCCATGCGACCTCGACCTTGGCGACGAGCCGGATGACTCCGACCTGCGCGGCTGGTGCATCGGCTTCATGGAAGGCGTGTTCCTGCGCGAAGCGGCCTGGTTCGAAACCGCCGAAGACGAAGTCAGCGAAATGCTGCTGCCGATCATGGTCGGTTCCGGCCTGTTCGACGAACAGCCTGAGTTCGAAGACATCGCCAAAGACGCCAACCTGATGGACGACATGATCGTGCAGATCCCGGAAGCCCTGACCGCGCTGTACCTGCTGTGCAACGCGCCAGACGAAAAACCGGCGATCCTCAAGCCACGTCACCACTAAGGTTCTGCCTATGGACAACCCCATAGGCCACCGCTCCCTGATGTTGCGTTACGGGCTGCTGGCCATCGGCTGGCTGAGCGTAGCGCTGGGGGTGATCGGGATTTTCCTGCCGGTGTTGCCCACCACGCCTTTCCTGCTACTGGCGGCCGCGTGCTTCGCTCGCAGTTCACCGCGCTTTTATAGCTGGCTGGTGGAGCATCCGCGGCTGGGCCCGTGGATTCGCGACTACCTCGACGGCAACGGCATTCCGCTCAAGGGCAAGGTCTACGCGATTGGCCTTATGTGGGTGAGCATTCTGTTGTCGTGTTACCTGGTGCCCCTGCCGTGGGCACGCGGTTTTATGCTGACCAGTGCGGTGCTGGTGACGGTTTACATTCTTCGGCAGAAAACCCTGCGTTGATCCTGAACATCTCGACGCTGTTAATAGCGGATTAGCCTGCTTTCAACTTCTGCCAGTTTCCCCTCCACTCATCGGAAATACATTCAAACCTGTTATTTCTGACAGTAGCCAACTCAACTGTTCGAGGCCTTAAATCACTCCGTCCCCTTGACCAACCGGAGTCATGATCATGGCTGTTACCCCCTCGAACAGTTCATTGCTTACGCCCCAAGATACTGATGAAAATCAGTTAACGATCAGTACAATCGTTGATCCCGGCGGCTCGAACATCATTAACCGAACTACCTACCAAACATCTTTCAAAGTTGGCGGCATCAACGCCGAACGGAACAGCTTAGTCTGGATAATGTACGGTAACGACAAGCTGGGTGAAGCAACAAGCAACAGCGCCGGTGAGTGGGTGACGCCACTGCTCGATGCGCCGAAGTTCGATTGCTACAGTGTGTTCGCTGAAGGCAAATGGGCTAACCAACCTGTATCGATTCCTAGAAAGTTTACCGTCGCTACCGACACGCCAATCATAAATTCGGTAGTTGCCGACGGAAAGCCGATTGCTGACGGTGACACCATTAGTGAGACTTCAGTCACCATTACCTGCAATGCGCCCCCGAACCAGAATGCCGAAGTGCTTGATGGCGATACTTCACTTAAAACCGAGCTAACCAATGCCTGCGGAATATGCACTTTCAAGCTGGAGGATCTGGATCCAGGCTCCTACAACATCACGGTGAAGGGTGCCAATGGCAAGGTGTCGCCCCCTTTCAAATTTACCGTGAAAGAGGACGTTATCACGCCAATCACCCTAGACAAGGTCACTACCGCTGGCGGAGTTGAAGTTCCCGACGGCACCACAACACCTGAGACTTCCCTGTTTGTGGAAGGCGAAGGCGAACCGGGCGAGAAGGTTGAAGTATTCAAAAATGGTGACACGCTGGGTGACGCGACTGTGGATCAAAACGGTCGCTACAGACATCCAACAGGCTTGTTGACCGAAGCCACCCACGCCTTCACCGTCACAGCAAAATACTCAGGTGGCGGCACGGCTGGGCCATACACGATTACAGTGGAAGCGGCTACCACCGCGCCTACAGAAACCCGTATCTACGATGATGAAGGGAACGTAATTGCTAATGGGGGAGACATAAACAAGAGCTGGCTTATTGCCAGGGGCCTCCATACGCCGAACAGTGCGGTCAAGATCAAGGTCAACGGTGCTATCCGAGCTGATTCAGAGTCCACCGACGATGAGGGCAGGTGGGTCTTTTTCCTAAGCGGTCTGTCAGTCGGGACAATCTATGAGATTAGCGCCCTGACACTAGATGAAAAGGCTGAGTCCAATAAATGGAGTGTCGTGGCCAGAGCCCCTTCCGAAGACTAGAAAAACGTGCAACAGACAGAACGAAAAAAAAACCGCTGACAGCGGTTTTTTTTCGTCTCTGACATTTAAAACTGATAGTTCAAACCAAAGGTGGCGGCCACCGGCTGTTCGATATTTTTACCCTTGGCATAATCGACACCGACATCAAAACGCAGGTTCTCGGACACCGAAACTGTCACCCCGGCACCGACTTCGAAACCAGAACCCGACAAGTTGTTGTTGATCGGGTTTCCGTTGACCCGCACGTTGTTGTCGTTCGATGCAAACTCATGGACCGCCGCCACCCGCCCGTATGGACGTACCTGAGTATTACCCAGGTCGATGCTTCGACCGGCCATGACGCCCAGCTTGGTGCGCAACGAATGCGTGCGGTCGCCTTCGGCTTCCATGTCATTGTCCAGGCGATAGTTCTTGCCTTGGATGACTGCGGCGGATACCTGGGCAGAAGGTTTGGCGAACCAGCCATCCCCAAGGTCAAAATTACGGCCGCCTTCTACGATCGCACTCACCGCCGAGTTGCTGTAATCGCCTTCGGCACGCTTGCCATCGCTCATCCTGACTTTGGACTCGTTACGGAAATGGTTGAACTTCAAGGCGCCATCAACGTAGTAGCCAGTGTCGCGATCCAGCCAGCCGAAATAGGGACCGAAGTAGTAGCTGTTGACCTCGGCCGAGGTGCCACCATTGAGGTCCACATCGGATTTGCTGTAACCCGCCAGCATACCGACCTTCCAGGGACTGTCACCCAACCGGGTGTCGGCACCCAGGGTGAAACCCTGCTGCTGTTGACGATAACCCACACCCGACGAACCATCGTCAACGTTCCATTTGTTGCCATATGACCGTACCCACAGGCCATGGCGCTTGTCGTCCGCCTGCAACTCGCTCATGCGGTATTCCAGCGACTTCAACTCGCCGTACGACACGGTAAGGGCCGTTTGAAACAGGGCCGCCACTGATTGCGCGCCGGACGTGAGACGGGTGGTCGGGTTCAGGTAATACTCTGCGTCACCGGCTGCGTTGGTTCTTTCGGCCAAATCATACTCAAATGTCCCAACATCGACCCGGCCTCCCAGCAGCGAGAAAGCTGCGTTGTTATTGGCAATTTGCACCAGCGTGAGTTGCTGAGGAGACGTCGCGTCCTTGCCCGAAGCGTTGACGGCCAACTCGTAGCTGCCATTCGCCGTATCGGCTTTCAGCAAGTCGCTTTCACCGGTCTGGAAATTGCCCTGCATGGCAATGATGCCGTTTCCGGAAAGCGTACCGACCTCAAGTTGACGATTCGCACGCTGCGCGCCAGGTGCACCGAAATTGACGATACCGTCGTTCATCGACAAGTTGTCGATGCTGTCATTGTCGACCATGGTCAGGCTCGACTGGTTGAGCGTCAGGTTGCTGTTGTTCAAGCGCCCGGTGAACGATGAGCCATTGTTCAGGGTGACATTGGCGGTGGAGCCGTTTTCACGCAGGATGTCCCCCACCATCGAGGCGCCGTTGAACGAGAGGTCCACTGTGCTGTTCTGCAACACTTGCACGTTGCCTTCCAACGCACTGCCGACGACATTCATTGCCGCAGTGGAAGCGCCTTGTACTTTCAACAGAGTGCCATCAGCCGCCCGCAGAACACTGTTGTTCTGCACTTGAATCGTCGCGCCTTGAACGCCGCCTTCCACCAGGATCGCCGGCCCGCTACGGCCTTCTACAGTGGAGTTGTCCAGCAACAATGTATTTGTGCCCTGGCCGCCAGCGTCATTGGTCATCCGTACGCCTGCGCTGTCGCCGCTGATCAGTGTGCCTGCCAATGCGCGAACATCACCGCCACGACTGTCCAGGCCAAAGCTGCCGGCATTCGTCCCTCTGAGTTCGCTGTTTACCAGCGTCAATGTACTCAGACCGGTGACCAGTGCTCCCGTCTCCCCCCCCAGGAATCTGCTGTCGGTTGCGGTGACAGTCGAGCCTTGTGTGGATGAATTGGGTCGACTGACCCATAGCGCCCGGGTGTCAGCAGTGACGGTGGCCGATCGGATGGTGGCCTGGCTTTCACTCACCAAAATGCCGTGGGAGCCACTGTTGCCGTTGACGATGGCGCCGTCGATGTTCAAGGTCGACCCGGTCTGGATGGTCAAGCTTTGGGTCGTGGCGCCCACGGCATTGAGTACACCGCCATTTTCCACTATGTAGTCGTTAAGCGGATCTGCCGGACCTATCGTCTCGTTTTGGCCAGCGCCGATAGTGATCGCTGCCAGTGCCGAAGGGCTGACCAAAAAAAAAGCCGGTAAAAAGGCCAGCACTTTGAATTTCATAACGGCGGGCTTATGTGTAATTGGACTGTCAAAGTTCATAGGTCTGTCCTTTCGTCTTCTTGTCTCCTGCAAAGAAGCGGAGAACGTTGAGGGCTGCGGACGATACAGAGACTTCCTACAAAAAAATGTAGGATTTATCTCTGAAAGAGTAAGAAGAAACCACTACAGGCCTAACAACAAAACGTGTATCCGGCGCTTGGACACCGGATACACAGTTGGACTCAGCACACAGGCTTTCGCCTGTTGACTCTCAACCTATGCAGGATCAGTCACAGCAGGCAGATCGCAAGTATCCGATCCTCGACTCATGTTGACCCGGACAACAACACCTTTGGTAGAAACGAATTCGCCTTCTATATCGACGGTGTAGTCCACTCGGCCATAAGCATTACGTGTCGCCAGCAAAGGGGCATACTGAACGTACATATCAAAGCCGTCAGTGGCCTGCGCTAAAGTGGGAGTAAATTTCACGTCGAATTCAGACCCAGCAATAAGGTCCGACGGAACAGCATTAGCGTTTGGATAACCGCCATAGATCAGTGTAATTTCCCTATCTGCCAGTCGCGTATCTCCCGGAATACGGACGACCCCCACTACTTCGTTATTAGGCAACACCAATCTTCTCAACGAACTGCATATGAATCCGACTCTGTCATCTGCATTCATATGCCTGAATCCAGCCGCTATCAAAATGGTCGGAGTCGTCCGAACATACGCAGTTTGCTGAGGTGAAACCGCTTCATTAAAGTTCAGACCATGTGTCACTAGGACCTGAAGCTGCGCAGTATCGTCGTCTCCAACATTGTCAAGAAATGCCCATGTAAGATTGAAAGGTATAGGTTGTAACGGGTCTTCGCTGCCATCATCGGGATGTTTCCAGATCCCGCCCGGAGGGGGTACTTCACGACCATTAAAAAGAAACTGTGCCGTATCGCCAACTTTGAAAAGAGGATGAAACGGCAAAAATCCTTTTACAGGACCACCGTCTTGTTTATCGGCGGCCGTCAGCCTATTTTTCACACTGCTTTTTGGGCCCTGAATCCATGGCTGTAACAAAGTTTCATCCGGTGGATTGGGTTTAAGAGGATCAAACGGTGCAGCCGGCTTCCTGACGTCGAGCCAGACTCTCCTGGTAATCCAGTCCTTGGGAAAGAATACGTTTCCGCGTTTGATCTTGTACCCCAACTCTACTTGTCTTCGTCCATGACCTTGCGCAAGAAGAGCCTGGCTATTGAGGTCATGCACAGAAGGGAACCCAATCATAGATTGTTCTGGCTGCTCTACCCCATCGATGGATACAACCAGTTTATCCAACGAAGTGTTTATGTTAGGATACGATTTTTCAAGGCCCGCACCAACGCCGTCAATAAATTGTTGTACCTCAAGAGCATCGCTATCGGCATCTACTATTTGAGGGACGTATAGCGAGTCCGCAACAACTGGTCGAGCATCTTTGAACACCCATACGTTCGTCAGTTCCGACGGTACAGCCGGTACCCCCGGATAACTTTCCCCTTCGACCCAAACAATGTACGCCCCGTCATAACTGTCGACGTGCGCAGCAGTCAAATTGAACACTATTGGAGTATCTTTATTACTTGCATCAACCCTGACAGACCCGACTTCTCGCCTGACTTGCCTACTGGGCCCAATAAAGCATTTAAGCAAATCACCCAGCCTTTTTCCTGTGTAATTCTGGTACGTCAACGGGACAGTCGCGCCCCCTGTAAAATTTTCCGGGCCTATACCATAATCTTGCACGGACTGCGACAACTCTACCGTTTTATCAAGCGTTGGCGGAGCTTTATCGACCATATAGTCCAATGAGTTCACAGTCGCAGGGTTGCCGCCAAAATCCAGGGTATAGCTGATTTTGCGTAGTCCGTCTTTATCTTTATCTATCAGATGAAGCGTCATTGGAATAGGAGGCGGTGGATCGAGAGGCGTTACCTCTTCGTATTTGTACGTAAGAGCATCCTCGGTTCCATCTACTGACATTCGAATAGTGACGAGGGTCGGCACTGGATCAGCGTGATCTGCGAATTCCGGAACAAGAAAATCGAGCGACTTATTGAAATAAGCATAAGGAAGATACCGTGGGCCATCGACTATCAAGGGCGGTAATAACGGATTAGCGGCGCCTGGCACAGGGGCATTCAAATCAACAAGTTTCAGACTGGATCGAAACGCCCGATATTGCGCCCTGTCCCTGCCATTAAAAGGAAAACTTTCTTTTTTGGACATTTTAATACTCCTGTGATGTTGAGCTTTATTGCCCTGACGTTCAGTTATCGCAATGCCAGGCAAAGAGCACCGACACTGATCACTCGCCTTACACTGATGAGTGCTTCACTCATCTCGATGTCTTGATTTAAAGGCAGCCACGCAGGACTGACTACTGTCAGAAATCACAGGTTTTGCTACCACTGGTCGGACACTTTCATAAACTGCGCCCAACAAAAAACCCGCCATCCCTTACGCAGGGATGGCGGGTTTTGTTGTTTAAGGTTTCAGGTCACACGGTATCCACCTTCAACGAGTGGTCATTCAACATGCCGTTGATGATGGTCGCCGTATCTGCCCCGCCGGCAATCACCCCGCCCGCCCCCGGCGACACGCCGTAATGGCTGGCCAGGTCCACACCAGCCAGGTCGATGGTCTGGTTCGGCGCGGCGCCGGCCATGCCGCTGACGTCGATGCTGGTGACCAGTGAATCGCCGCTGCCGGTGACTTTGAAATGCAGGTAGTCATCCAGTGACGCTGCGGTGCCGTTCTCGCCTTGCAGCAGTTGCGACAGGTCGAGTTTGTCGGTGCCCGGGGTGAAGTCGGTGACCACGTCGTGACCGCTGTTATCTTTGAGCCACTGGAAGGTGTCCGCGCCGGCACCACCGGTGAGGGTGTTGTTGCCGAGCCCGCCGATGAGCAAGTCGTCGCCGCCGCCCCCGTTGAGCACATCGTTGCCGAGGCCGCCGGTGATGATGTTGTTGTGGTTGTCGCCGGTGAGTGTGTCGTCGAAGTTGGAACCGGTGAGGTTTTCAATCGCGGTCAGGGTGTCGGTGCCCGCGCCCAGTGTGTTTTGCGCGCCGAGAAGGCTCAGGTCGACCTTGACCCCGGCAGTGGCGTGGAGGTAGCTCGCGGTGTCGAGGCCGGTGCCGCCGTCGAGCAGGTCGTTGCCCGCGCCGCTGTAGAGCAAGTCATTGCCGGCGTCGCCGTGCAGTTCGTTGTTGCCAGCACCGGCGGTGAGCACATCATTGCCGTCGCCGGCGTTGATCACGTTGTCGCCGGTGCCCGCCACCAGCACGTCATCGCCCGCCGTACCGGCGAGCGTGTGACCGTCCTGGTAGGTGATGGTCACGCCGGCGCTGTCGCTGCCGCCGTGGTGGTCGTTGACGGTGTAGGTGCCGTGGTAGTCCGGGGTGGTGTTGTGGGCGCCGGAGTAGTCGACAGTCAGAGTCAGCTGGTAGTTTTCCGCGCCCTTGCCGCTGTGGCCCGGCCCGTCGTTGTCGATGTTGGTGATGTGGATCTGGTAGGTGCCGTCCGTTGCGGCGGTGATGGTCTGGCCATCGCCGATGGCAATGAACGCACCACCGTTGACCGAGTACTCCATGGCGACGTGACCGGCCGCCAGATTGTGGTCGAGGTTAAGGGTTTCACCCTGTTTGAGGGTGACGGTGATGCGGTCCTCGTCGTTGAGGGTGTTGTGTTTGACTTCGCCCAACGCGCCGCTGACCACCAGCACCGCGGTCATGGCGGCGGTGTTGGCGACGAAGGCACTGCGGGCGATGCTGACGGACTGCGCATTGCCGCCGGTGAAGCTGTAGTTCTGGTGGCTGCCGGTGAAGTCCGCACCTTTGGCGATCCAGCCGGTGTTGAACGTCGTCGGTGATGCGGTGAGTGAATCGCCCTTCGAATCGGTCTCGTTGGCCAGCAACGCTTCGCCCGGCACCGCGACGCTGCCCGACAGCACGTTGGTGATGACGGTTACGTCATTATCGCTGGACGCTTTGATGCAACTGTTGTTGACGTCGATGGTGAGGGTCGTGGTGCTTTCGTCGCCGTCGTTATCACGCAGGGTGTAAGTGAACACGTCGGTCGCGCCCGGGCCGTTCACGGAGTTCGGGTAGCTGTGGTACTCGGCGTTGCCCTGGGCGTCCAGGGTCAGGTAGCCGTAAGTGCCGTTGATCTGGGTGTTGAGCCCGCCGTTCACCGGCGTCGAAGTGTCCGAGCCGGCGCGCACGCCGACCACGCCACCGCCGAGCAAGGGGCCATCGGCGCCGGCGACATCGTTCCACAGCACGTTGCCGCTGACGACGCCGCCTTCGGTCACTGAAGTGGCGTCAGGGTTGGCGTTCGGCGTGTCATCGACGATGTTGACGTCGAGTTGCCCGGTCGCGGTGCTGCCGTTGACATCCTTGGCCACCACGTCGAAATGCTCGGAAATGCTGTTGGCACCGCCAGCGTTCGGGTGATCGCTGTCGTAATTCAGGGTGTAGCTGTAGCTCACCACGCCAGTGGCCGGGTTGTAACCGGTGACGGTGAACAGCGCACCGGTGTTGGTCTCGGCCGATTGCGGGAAGCCCGCGGCGACGCCAGCGGTGACGATG